>NZ_NHYN01000100.1 GCF_003288845.1 Helicobacter monodelphidis
TGCACGAACAGAATCAAGTTGTCTAATCGCAGATTCAGCAATATTCATCACCGCCATTGCACCAAAGAGTGTTGTTACACCAGCAGTGATACCATTTGCGTTGTCTATACCAATCATTGCGTTTGCATTTGCACCAATCGCTGAAGCGACATCGTTACTAAATGCATTCTTAGTTCCTCTTAAGTTTTGTGTTGTTTGTGCAACATCACCTGTGAAACCAACCAATGAAACACCTACACCACTTAACTTAATATCGCTTGAGTCTGTTCGATTCAAGCTTAAGCGACCAACATGCACACCACCACTAGAGATACCCATGATACCCATAAATGCTTCAGCAGTACCACCAGCACCAGCTACACTTCCTGTAACCATAATCGCACGACCATCAGTAGAAGTTAAATTCAAACGACCATTTGCATCAATAGAAGCTTGAACACCTGTTTCTTCTTTCTTAGA
>NZ_NHYN01000101.1 GCF_003288845.1 Helicobacter monodelphidis
TGCACGAACAGAATCAAGTTGTCTAATCGCAGATTCAGCAATATTCATCACCGCCATTGCACCAAAGAGTGTTGTTACACCAGCAGTGATACCATTTGCATTGTCTGCACCAATGATTGCGTTTGCATTTGCACCAATCGCTGAAGCGACATCGTTATTAAATGCATTCTTAGTTCCTCTTAAGTTTTGTGTTGTTTGTGCAACATCACCTGCAAAACCAATCATTGTAATACCTGTACCACTTAACTTAATATCGCTTGCATCTGTTCGATTCAAGCTTAAGCGACCAACATGCACACCACCACTAGAGATACCAAAGATACCACTGAAGACACCAGCAGCACCAGCACCAGCCATACTTCCTGTAACCATAATCGCACGACCATCAGTAGAAGTTAAATTCAAACGACCATTTGCATCAATAGAAGCTTGAACACCTGTTTCTTCTTTCTTAGA
>NZ_NHYN01000102.1 GCF_003288845.1 Helicobacter monodelphidis
GGTGTGATTACTTCAGCCGCTAAGTATTATGCCCCCCCCCCCAAAGGTTTATCATCCCACGAAACAATCAAACTTATCTACCATGGAATGGCAGGAAGAGAGAGGGGGATTGAAACAATGATAGAAACAATGGATTATGTTGATGAACGTTTTAGTCTTGATTTAATGCTTGTTAAAACAGCAGATATAGACTATTTCAATCAATTACAAAACCTAGCCCATTCAAGAAGTAATGTAAGAATCTTAAATCCTGTTGCATTTGAGGAGATTATTCCTTTTACAACCCAATATGATATAGGATTTTACATCTTACAACCTTCAAACTTTAATGGATACTATGCCCTTCCTAATAAATTCTTTGAATTTATCCAAGCAAGATTAGCCATAGCTATAGGACCAAGCAAAGAAATGGCAAGATATGTTCAACAATATGATTTAGGC
>NZ_NHYN01000103.1 GCF_003288845.1 Helicobacter monodelphidis
AGAGATGTTTGCTTGTATATCTTTTAAAAATTCATTTCTATTTTCTTGTATGATTGCATCATTGATTTTCTTTTCTAAAGATACACTAAAATGCTCTTTAAAGGTATTAAACTCTAAATTATCAAAAAACTCATCATCGCTAGAGTTTAAAAGTCTTTGTAGATAGAATTCGCTCATTTTCGCACTTTGTTTTATTTCATTTTCAACGCTTTGTCTTACTTCAGCAAAAAACTGTTTTTTAAACTTCGCATATTTTGCTGTGAAATCTATATTATTTATTAAATTTGTGGTATAATTGGGTTGTTGGTTTTGCGGAAGAACGTTTGATGCTTTATGTTCAAAAACCGATTCGCTTGTAAAATTAGCCTCGTGGCCTGTCGGCTGGTTATCCAACGACTTAAGCTTATTTTTATTACTACTATCCCTAA
>NZ_NHYN01000104.1 GCF_003288845.1 Helicobacter monodelphidis
TTTCGCGGAATGGAAAAGTATAACAGGCTCAAAAGACTTTGGACCCGCTTATATTGTTAAGAAAAATAAAGCTACTTCAAGTTTAGGCAATAGCTTTAGTTATTATACTTATGAAGTAGGTATGGTGGATTTAAAAAAAGAAACCCTTTATCGTTCTGGACCAAGTTCTATGCTTAATAGGAATATGGTCATTATTGAATTAAGAGATGCCTATAAAACAAGTTTAGAATGGGACACTTCGCGTTAAAATTGAGTCTGTTGCCATTGCTCTTTTAAGTGATGGCAACCCTAAACTTTTTCTACATCAAGTCGATATTAGTTAAACTAATCTTTTCATAAGGAGTTAACATGAGCATTAATGCAGTTAAAAACTTTCAAAACAACTCTTTGTTTAATCATCAAGGTATAAATAAACAAAGTCAATCTA
>NZ_NHYN01000105.1 GCF_003288845.1 Helicobacter monodelphidis
TGGAGCGACATCCTGAAATGTTTAGAGATAAACAAGACTTAGAAGAAGTGATTCAAAAAGTCATTAATGAGCCTGAAATCATCATTAAAAATCCTAATGTAAGAAGTGATAAAAAAATGGGTGATGTTGGATTGAGGAATGATAGTGGAACAAATGTAATATTTCATGCAAATAAGACAAGACTGAAAAACTTTGACTTAATGTCAAAGAAAGAAATTATAATCGATGGTAGGGACGCCCACACCCCCTACACTCAAGCCCAAAGTCTTGACGGGCGACTGGTTCAAAAGAACATTTCATCGATTGCTGATGACATTATACCACAATCCACAGAAGATCCAATCCTACAAAGAGCCTTAGAACTCCAAACAAAACAGCAAAAAGGAGAGCTAGAAAACTTCTTTACACATCAAGAAGGCAAT
>NZ_NHYN01000106.1 GCF_003288845.1 Helicobacter monodelphidis
CTTCTTGATGTGTAAAGAAGTTTTCTAGCTCTCCTCTTTGCTGTTTTGTTTGGAGTTCTAAAGCTCTTTGCAATATTGAATCTTCTGTGAAGTTATCCTTCATATTGTGTTGTCTTGTGCATTTTTGATAGTCCTCTTGAAAAACTTCTTGACTTGTGATAGAATCGCCCATCTTGTTGGCTGAAGATTGCGAAGCCTGTAAAAGCTCTGGCGTGTAGAAAATTGACTCGGAGTTTGGAGACTGGTAAATAATTTTTGATCCATTTGTCACTTTATTCTTTAAGATGTTTTGCCTTTTTGGTGCATTTGATACACTTATAAAGTAATCTTGCGTTTCAAGATTTATACTCGTGAAATATTCTTTATCCTTGATTTGTTTTGCAAAGATCACCATATTATCAATATCTCTTAGTATAAAATC
>NZ_NHYN01000107.1 GCF_003288845.1 Helicobacter monodelphidis
ATTAATCATTTACCCTCCCTCTTTCTTGCAACTTCTCTTAGAAAATCTGTCTTATTGTCTGATTGTGGGATATTGTCTAATGTCTTGATTGCATAATCAAATATAGGATTCTCTTTAGCTTGTTGTTGTGCTTTAAGTAATGTTTGCATAAGCTCATCATTAATAGATTGTTGTGTTTGTTGTTGAGATGTGTTTGATTCTGAAGTTTGTTTTGATTGTTGAATTTCTCGATTAATGAATGATTCTTCTCCTTTAACAAGGAGAAGACCTTTTAGCTCAAAGATATAATCTAAGGCTTCTGTGATTGTTAAGCCTTGAGATTTAGCATAATTGTCTGCTTCTTCTATGAGTTTGCCTGCTTCCTCTTCTCCAAGATTTCTAAGATATATGCCTCTAAGTCCCGCTCTGCTTGATCTGCT
>NZ_NHYN01000108.1 GCF_003288845.1 Helicobacter monodelphidis
CCAAATGCCATAGAATCCCTATCTTCAAAACGCAATAAAGCTTGGAGATTATTTTGCATTAATTCGCGTATGTTAAAAGAAAAAAAGGATTGATAGTCAAATATATCTCTTATCTCCTTTTGATTTAAGTAAGATTCTCTCACACCACTTGTTTGCCTGATTCTTTCCCACGCAACCCCAAATTTTTCAATTCCGTGATAACCTTCTAAAATACCTTCTTTGGGATAGCGAAAAGATTTTAGATTTTCAAAAAAATCCTCATTCATTATTGCCCTATCTTTTAAGTCTTTATAGATATATTTAAAATAATGTTCATACCCCAAAAATACTTCATCAGCACCCTGCCCATCAAACATAACCTTAATGCCCAACTCTTTTGCTTTTTGCATAACAAAATATTGCATATAAATA
>NZ_NHYN01000109.1 GCF_003288845.1 Helicobacter monodelphidis
CCAAATGCCATAGAATCCCTATCTTCAAAACGCAATAAAGCTTGGAGATTATTTTGCATTAATTCGCGTATGTTAAAAGAAAAAAAGGATTGATAGTCATACAAAGGAGCTAAATCGTTCTTATTGAGATATTCTTTTTTTATATGACTCCCTTTTTGAATCCGATCGAAAATGCCTTGAAAGTCTTTATGATTCTGTGCTTCACGCAAAATTGATTCCTGTGTAACTGAAAATATTTTCAAAGGTTCAAAAAAAGTCTCTTGGTTACTTGTTTTCATATTATTATAAATAAAAGGAATATAAGTCTCATACCCCAAAAATACTTCATCAGCACCCTGCCCATCAAACATAACCTTAATGCCCAACTCTTTTGCTTTTTGCATAACAAAATATTGCATATAAATA
>NZ_NHYN01000010.1 GCF_003288845.1 Helicobacter monodelphidis
TAATGTTGAAGAACCAGAATCTGCTGAAACTACCGCATTGAAGGTATCATCGCGTTCTGTTCCTGTATAAGCAGTAGTACCTGCAGTAAGACTGAAAGTCTAGGTGATGAGATGGAATTTGAGGTAAGATGAATAGGTTAATCATATAAAGGAGAATCTCTTTAGATTCTTTATTAGATATTATCAATATCTTAATCAATATCTTAAAAGGGTATTGTAGCATTGTATGGGAAATGGTGTTACATTTTTTCCTATTCTTTTGATGATAGTGATATTTTTTGGAATCTCTATTGATTCTTTGGTGAAAAGGTTATACAATATTGGGTATTTTATTGCAAAGGATTTACGATGAGAAAGATTTTATTGTTTTTGTTTTGTCTCTCTTCTTTTATTTTTGCAGCAATTAATATTAATACTGCAACTAAGGAAGAGTTGGTTAAACTTAAGGGCATTGGAGAAAAAAAGGCGGAGGCAATTATTGAGTATCGTACGCAACAGGGTGCTTTCAAAAGTATTGAGGAAATTCAAAAGGTCAGAGGTATTGGTCCTAAGCAGTTTGAATCAATAAAGAATGAAATTACTGTTGATGAAAAACTACAAAAATAAGGCATTAAAAGGCAATCCATTCTTGTTCTTTGACTTTGCCTTTTTGAATCCAGTATGACTTCATTATAGGCTTTTTTCTATTTTTTAATGAGATGATCATATAATTTAGGTTTTCATCGAAAGCAAGACGTATATCTTCTTCTGATGGATAGGCTGATGTCTTAGGGTGTGAGTGATAGCATACTAAGAGTCGCAGTCTAAGATGTTGTGCTTCTTTGAAAGCTTGAAATTGCTCGTGAGAATCCATCATAAATTTTGTTTCATTTTTATAAATATTACTGATAGGAAAATGTTTCAAGATTTGTATTTCTTTATCGAAAGCGATGCCACCTAGATAGCCACAAATTTCTAGCGGATATTCTTTTATGGCGTCTTTAATCATAGTATCGTAAATGTCTTTTGGTATTTTTATCATTTATGGCTTCTTGGAAATTCCAAATAAAAAAAGGTAGACAATTTTTTCAACTTTCTTGTGTACTTCTGCTTTTGTTGGTTTTTGTTGATTTGTTAGAATGTAAAATAAATCTTTACGCAATAGAGCTAAAAAAGCGTTAGTGTAAAACTGGATATCTTCTTCTGTAAAATGTGGATAATTTTGTTTTAAGATATCCATAACAAAGCGATTGGTGTTTTGGGAATTGATAACTTTCATTAAAATATCACTCACTGCTTCTCTCTCTTGGATTAAAAGCTTAAATATTTTATAGGAAAATTCACTATTATAGAAATAATAAAATTGAATCCCGTATTGAATTAAGGCATCTTCTAAGTCATCACCTTGAATATCTGGTAAGGAGGAAAGTTGTTTGCAAAATTTTTCTCCTTGTTGTCTTAAAATTGTTTCAAATAATTCTTCCTTGCTATGAAAAATTTTATAAAGTGTTGTTAAAGAACCGCCTGTTTTTTGCACAATATCAACAAGATTTGTTTTAGCAAATCCTTTTTCAAAAAACATCTCTGATGCGATATCTAAGATTTTATAATATTTTTCTTTTAACTTAGGGTTTAAATGGTGTTTCATTATAAACCTTTATTATAGCCAAGAGAAAATAATTTGAATTAAATTAATTTCAAAAAATTTGTTTAAGAAATTTTGTAGCATAATTACAACAATAACAATGGGTGCAATATAGCGAATAAGGATGAGCCAAACGCGAAAAAACCAATAAGGAATTGTGCCACTAAACATTCCATAAAGTTCATTTTGAGAAATAACAAAGCCTACAAAAAGACAAATAATGACGCCAGATAATGGCATAAATACGGTAGATGTGAGTAAATCAATCCATTGAAAAACCGTAAATCCACCCAAATATTCTGCGGAATGAAAATAGTCAGTCTGCCCTAAAATAGTTATTCCCCCCACGAGAAAACAGAATGTTATGACTAAAAAAGTAGCTTTTGGACGTTTGAGATGATGTCGTTCGATTAAGTAGGCGATAGCAGGTTCTGCCATTGAAATTGCTGAAGTTACTCCAGCAAACAATAAAGCGAGAAAAAAGATAAAAGCAACAATATGCCCAACCCAACCCATCTGATAAAAAACAATAGGTAAAGAGACAAAAATCAGATTGGGTCCTGCATCAGGGCTTAATCCCTCCTTGAATAGCAAAGAGAAAACAACAAGCCCAGCAATTAGTGCAAGAATCGTGTTTAAAGTAGCAATGTAAAAAGATGAACTAACAAAATTAATATGTCTAGGCATTGCGGCAGAATATGCCATAATTGTTCCAACGCCTAATGACATTGAGAAAAAAGCCTGCCCGAGAGCTTCTAAAATGCTACCTGAATTCACTTGTTCCCACTTAAAATCAAACATAAAATCGACAGCTTTAGGAAAACTATCAAGCGTAATAACATAGAAAAAGAGCATAATAAAGATAATAAACAAAGCAGGCATAAGTATAAGATTGATTTGTTCTATTCCTTTTTTTATTCCACGTACAAGAATAAAGCCACAAATAGCAATAATAGCAAGATGGCAAACAATTTGCCAAAATAATTCATATCGTCCAAAATTATCAAATAACGCTTGTGCTGTTGCTCCATTTTCAGGAATATAAAACAAAAGATAGAACATATAGTAGGTAATCCAACCTAAAATCATCGAATAAAACGCAAGGATAAGCAATCCGCTAATGAACATATACCCGCTATATTTCCACAAGTTTTTGTGTCGAGGAGCAAGCATTTCAAAGGTGCTTACAGGATTCTTGCTACTTTCACGTCCAAGTATCATTTCTGCTAAAAAAACACTACAAAGCACAAAAATAACAGACAAGATAAATATAATAACAAAAATCCCCCCCCCATTTTGTCCTGCAACATAGGGGAATTTCCAAATATTACCTAGCCCAATTGCACTTCCTGCAAGTGAAAGAATAAAACCAATTTTTGAAAAATGAACCATCAAAAACCTTTCTCTAAGAAAAAAAGAGCCTTAAAACAGGCTTATTATTAAATAAATATAGTGATTTCAGCACGAAAACTTCTTTTTAATTGTAAAATACACTCCATATTTTACAAGTATTTACAAAGAATTGCAAATTTTACCAGAAGGGGAGCAATGGCAGATTTAGAGATGTTAGGAATTGAGGTGCTATTTTTTACCCTCATTATTATCGCGTTATTACTGTATAGACGCCGTTTAAAGCATTGAGAAAGCACTAGAATGAGAAAAATCACAAAACAAGAGGCTTTGTTGGTTGCATTGTTTGTTGCAATGCTTTTTTGGGGTGGTTCTTGGGCAACCTCCAAAATGATTGTACATTACGCAAATATTGAAATTATTGCTTTTTGGAGATTTTTACTTGCTGCAATCACTTTTACCCCGATTATCTTTTTTTTTCGACCTTCATTGTTAATTTCTATTAAAAGTTTATCGTTTCTTATTTTGGTATCTATTTTTAATTGCCTCTATGCTTTTTTATTTTTTCAAGGGATTACGCTTGGAATGGCTGGGGCTGGAGGCGTTCTTGTTACAACACTGATTCCTATATTTACTTATATCTTAACTTTTTTTATTTATCATAACCGTATTGCCCCTTATGAATTTTTTGGACTTGTGTTGGGTATTTGTTCTGGTTTTTTACTTTTAAATTTAGATTTTTCATCTGAATTATTTGTTGGTGGAAACTTATATTTTCTTATTTCTGCACTTATTTGGGCTTTACTAACATTGACAATGCAGAAAATTCGAACAGAGGTTCACCCGATTACGGCTAACCTTTACATCAATATTTTTAGTTCTCTTATGTGTTGTGTTTTTATTATGCTATTTGATAAAGGTAATATTATGCAAGTTTTTGCATTTGACCATATTTTTTGGTTGGGATTAATTTTTATTTCTTGTTTATCTATTGCATTTGGGAATACACTTTACTATCAAGCTATAGCGATTCTTGGTAGCAATAAGGCGAGTGCATTTAATCTTCTTGTACCCATTAATGCGATGCTTATTAGTTGGTGGTTGCTGAATGAAGTGCCTACAATCAATACTATTGTTGGCGGATCATTGGCAATTATTGGTATTTATTTTATCAATATATATAAACCAAAAAAGGGAAAGAATGTTACTTGAGGAATATGAAAAATATTTTAAATTTATTTTTTTTCTGCAACAGATAGTATATACCTGCTGTCAAATGTTATTTAAAGTATCTGTGCTAATTAGCCTGATTGTACAATATCTTCAGTATTTTAGAAGTATTAAATATACAGAAAAAATAAAAAGGTTTATATAAAATGTCTAAATTCTATCCTTTTAGAAATCCTTATGAATCATTAATTGATTTGTTGATTCAATCCCCACAAAACAAGAAAAAATTTATGAATAAACTTGCTTCCTGTGGTGGGCTTTTATATGAAGATGAGAAGGAAGAATTAGAGTTAATACGTTTAATGGGTGTGCCTTTGGTGGAAAATGAAGATTATTTTTTGCTTTCAACCCTGCAAACACCATTTAAGAATCAGAGGTTTTGTTTTGTGGATATTGAAAGCAATGGTGGTGACCCAACAAAGCATCAAGTCATTGAAATCGGGGCAATTCTTTATGAGAGTGGTAAAATTATTGATCATTTCGAAAGTTTTGTTTTTTGTCAATATATTCCAGAATCAATCACGGAAATTACAGGAATTCATCTGGACGATGTTGTAGATGCACCCAATCTTTCTACGGTAATGCAGAGTTTTAGAAAGTTTTTAGGAGATGCTGTTTTTGTCGCACATAATGTTTCGTTTGATTATCGTTTTTTGAATGCTATGTTTTATCAAAGTTCGCTAGGTTGGCTTTGTAACCGCTATTTATGCACGATTAACCTTGCCAGAAAGACGATTCCAAGCGTCCGTTACAGCCTATCACATTTGAATGAATTTTTGGAAATTAATACACCGGTTATCCATCGTGCATATGCAGATGCTCTGACATCTTTAAGGATTTTTGAATATGCTCTCAAAAATATCCCAGAACATATTATTACGACAGAAAATCTCATCGCTTTTACAACGATGAACGATCCTGTATTTCCAACCTTAGAAATTTTACAAAATTTATAAATAAAGGAATCAATATGAATGAAATTACGCAACGTATTGCAAAACGGCTACAACTCTCTGATGAAGAGGTGCAAAATGTCGTGAGTATTATTTTTGAAGAGATCGAGTCTCTCTTAGTGCAGAAAGAAAAATCTCATCAAAAACAGACTTTATCTCCGAAAGAAAGGGAAGTTTTGATTAAAAACTTTGGTAGTTTTTTTATTGTTTCTCGTCCGGCACGTCAAATTTATATTCCAGGCACACATGAACAAGTGAGTACCGAACCTATTAAAGAAATACACTTTCGTCCTTTTCTTGCCTTAAAAGAGCGAATGGGGCTTACATAAATTCAAGGCATATACTATCTACAATTAATAATTAGAATCAGCAGATGTGTCGAAATAAAAATTTATTATTTAGTGTTTAAATTTTTTAAAAAAATTACAATACTAAAAGTCATAATAGATAATAACGCCCAAGAGTTCCATTTACCGATATGGACAAGTTCCCATTCTTCAGCTTGATTGGGGTAATGCCAAACATGAAAGAATGTGCCAAAATTTTCAGCAATATAAATTAAAAATCCAATAAATAAAAAAAATATTAATAAATGACAAGAATATTGCTTATCAAAAGGGTAGAAATAAATTTTTGTTTTACGATAAAGCATTAACGCAATAAGAGCCAAAAATATTCTATAGTCTCCAATAAAATGATGAGTGAAAAAATTAATATATATCAATAAGCTTAGTATTAAGCCAAAATATAATGAAGGAGGGTGATGTATTTCAAAACGCATTGAACGCCATAATTGTAACATAAAACTACCGATAGCTGCATACATAAATCCAGCAAATAGGGGGACACCAAAGAATTTTGTATAGCCAAAGTCTTGATAGTTCCATGAGGCAATTTCAGCAGAAACTTTAAAAACCTCCATCGCAAAACCTAAAAAATGAAAAATCAAAATACCAAAAAATTCTTGTTTGCTTTCTAGTTTATTTATAATTAACCAAACTTGAACGCTAAGCATAACGATTAGTAGGATGTCGTAGCGAGGCATACCAAGAATTCCATCACGTGGAATAATTAATACAGACACAAAAAATAAAAGGGCAAAAAAAGCTGCCCGTAAACTTTTTAAAAAACCAAAAGAAATTTCAAGAAAGAAGCGCTTAAATCCCCTAATTTCTGGATTAAATATGATAGAATCTGTATATTTATCAAATTTTAATAAATATGTGGAGAGTGATATTTTCCCATTCAAGAAGCTAAAACCCCTTATTTTTTAGTTTTATTGACAAATTATAGCCATTCTAAGCAAAAGCTCCTCTTATAAACCTTGTATTTATTTAACATTGTTTTTATGAATCTATAAAAATCCTACTTATTAGGATTTTGTTGCATTCTCCTTTTAGCTATATTCTAAATTTATCACTTATATATTCTTTAAGTTAAATTATTTTTTTGAAATCCTAAATTTTAAAAAATATTGAATAGTTATTATAGTGCATATTTTTAATATTTTATGTATTTATTAATTCCTAAGCTATAAAGGCTAATATTGTGTAGTATCTTTGCTAATTATCCTTTTCTTGGTTTGAAAAATAATATATATTATTATGAATTTATGATACTCTTGATTACAATTAATATTTTCCGTATAATGCTTTCCAAAAAAGGTAAATAATGGTGCAAAAACAGACTAAAGGATTGATTTTAACGATTGCTGGTGCTGTAAGCTGGGGTGCTTGTGGTGTTATTAGCGAGTTTTTATTTAAGCGAGGTTTTAATCCAGATATGATGAGTGTTTTGCGTATGCTCCTCGCTGGAAGTACCTTTCTTGTCCTTGCATATTTTTTTCCGCGCAAACATTCTAAATCCATTGTGCAACTTTTTACGCACAAAAAAAACTTGATTGAATTGATGTTGTTTGCATTTTTTGGCATATTGATTTGCCAGTATGGTTACTTTCTCTCAATTGCTTATAGTAATGCAGGGATTGCAACGATGATTTGCTACATTGGACCCGCTTTGGTGATGCTAACGACTTGTGTTCTTGCAAGAAAACTTCCAAAAAGAAATGAAGTTATTGCTTTATTTCTGGCTCTGTTAGGTATATTTTTACTTGCAACAAAAGGAGATTTTGAAAGTTTAAAAATAAATGGATACGCCTTGTTTTGGGGGATTGCTTCCGCTGTAGGTATGATTTTTTACACGCTCACTCCGCGTCGAATTGTTATGTATTTTGGTAGTACCCGCATTATGGGTTTTGCACTTTTGATTGCTGGAGTATTGTTGGGTATAAAAGTGCAGATTTGGGCATTAGAGATTCCAACTGATGGCATTTTTTGGTTATGTTTATTGATAATTATTGCGGTAGGGACAATGGGTGCAACTTGGATGTTTATTAATGGAATGATAGTGATTGGTGCTGTCAAGGCAAGTATGATTGCTTGCCTTGAACCTTTGTGTGCAGCTCTTTTTTCCTTTGCATTTTTGGGTGCACACTTTATTTTTGTTGATATTATAGCTTTTGTATGTATTGTTAGCACCGTCTTTTTAATGAATAGAATTCGTTAACTGCTACAGGCAGAAGTTTGGCTAGGAACAGGCTGAATTGTGCTATTATCTGCTTTTTTGTATTTGAGCGCTTCCTCAATAAATTCCCACAATTTTGATGCTGCACTTAAGTATTCCTTTGCACTTTTACTTTCTGGGTGAAAAAAGACAACGGGTTTACCCTCATCACCGCCTTCCCGCACAATAAGTTCTATCGGAATTTGTGCAAGGAGTTCTGTTTGGAAATCATCAGCGATTGCCTTTGTTGTCCCCTTGCCAAAAATATCATATTCTTTACCATTATCAGGACAAATAAAGCCACTCATATTCTCAATAATTCCTGCAATGGGAATTTTTAGTTTGCGAAACATATCAAGACTGCGAGTAGAATCATCAAGCGAGACTTTTTGTGGTGTTGAAACGGTAATGCCTGCTGTTACTGGAACACTCTGTGCAAGCGTTAATTGTGCATCGCCTGTTCCAGGAGGCATATCAATGACTAATACATCAAGTTCACTCCACGCAACATCTCTTAGCATTTGATCAATCGCACGCATAATCATAGGGCCACGCCAAATTAGACTTTGATTTTCTTCATATAGAACACCCATACTCATCATTTCTATACCATAAGCAACAAGTGGTTGTAATCTTTTTCCGCTTGAATCCACCTCCGGACGCTGTTTGTTTAGCTTTAGCATTCGCGGAATATTTGGTCCATAGATATCTGCATCGAGTAAGCCTACTCTTTTTCCTTGTTGTGCAAGTGCAATTGCAAGGTTCACGCTTGTTGTGGATTTACCTACACCACCTTTGCCACTACTTACCATTACAAAACTTTTGATATGTGGTGCGAGATTTTTTGCTTGTGTTTTAGCAGGTTCTTGTTTTTGAATTTCTGGTTGTTCAATACTTAAATGGTATTCTTTTGCATTAAGTGGGCTTAAAGCTTCCTTAATTTCTGATTCTAGTTTCTGCGCAACTTCCGGTACAGAGGAAGGAATTCGCACAACAACGCTAACTTTGCCATTTTCATCTTTTGCTTCTTTTACAAAACCAAAACTGACAATATCTTTTTGAAAATTTGGGTAGATGACCTTTTTTAATAAAGAAAGAATTTTTTCATCTAGCATTAATGCTCCTTTTAAAATGATATTTGAGACTTTTTCAAGCTATGAAACAAAGTATTTATAATAATAATCCTTAAAAAACTATAAAAGTTTTTAATAATGTAATGTTATCCCCATTCTATTGCTTAAGAATGACAAAACTTGTCCATATATTGCTCTGTATAGTTTTACTTTGTCAAAATTAAGCTAGATTGGGTTTTTGTATATTTGTTGAGTGAGTCAAATATATTGGGCGGTTTGGTGATGGATTTAAGTGAATGCTTTTGGGCGATGTTAAGGTGTGCTAAAAGGCTAAAAATATTGTTGGTAGGGAATTCGAGTTGAATTGATAAATATATTCCTAAGCATAGATTTCCTATAATGCGAACGAACTCAAATATTTTAAGGAGCTAAGATGAAAAAATGGAGCTTGGGTATTGCATTGAGTGCTTTGAGCCTGTGTGCTTGTTTGCAAGCTGATGAAATTAAGGCAGGGGTTGTGATGCCTCTTAGTGGTGCAGTTGCAGGATATGGGCAGGCTGGGTATAGGGGGCTTGAATTGATGCAAGAATTAATGCCTCAAAATGAAAAGGGTGATTCTTTAAAGTTTATTATTGTAGATAATAAAAGCGAAAAAATTGAATCTGCAAATGCGATACGTAAGCTTGTTTCAAGTGATAAAGTTGATATTGTTTTTGGTCCAATGATTACAACAAATGCTCTTGCTATGGCAAAAACAGCTGAAGATTCTAAAACACCACTTGTCCCAGCTGTGGCGACTGGTGATCGCGTAACAAAAGGCAAAAAATTTGTTACACGTATTGCCTTTGCGGATAGTTTTCAAGGCACAATTAATGCTAATTTTGCTTATAATGATTTGAAAGCAAAGACGGCGGCAATTTTATTTGATAGTAGCAGTGATTATTCAATTGGCTTGACAATGGCGTTTAAGGAACAATTCCAAAAATTGGGTGGAAAAATTGTTGCAGAGTCTGAATTTAAGGCTGGTGGTAAGGATTTTAAGGCTCAGCTATCTAATGTAAAAGCAAAAAATCCTGATGTCTTATTTATTCCTGTTTACTACAATGAGGCAGCGTTGATTATGGTGCAGTATCAGCAGTTAGGTTTAAAAATGCCTGTAGTTGGTGGAGATGGGGTTGCTAGTAATAAGATTTTCTTTGATGTAGGCAAAGAAGCAACAGAAGGTGTTATGGTTACAGATTATTATTCAACAAATAGCCAACAAACAGAATTAGGAAAAAAATTTATTCAAGCATATGAAAATAAATATAAAGAGAGTGTTTCTAGCTTTAGTATGATGTTTGCAGATGCGTATGTGTTAGCACTAAAAGCAGTTGCAGAATGCCCTAAAAATGATAAAGTTTGCTTGAATGATAAGATTCGAAATGTAGAAAATTTTGAGGGCGTAAGCGGTGTTTTTAGCTTAAAGAATGGTGAGGCGATTCGTAGTGCCGTTATTAATGAGGTTAAAAATGGACAACTTGTTTATAAAACAACAGTTAATCCTTAATTTACTCTAATGTATCCGATAGAGGTAAGTATTATTCTGTTACCTGTCGGATGCATTGTGCAATGTATTGAATCTCTTCATCAGTTAGGTATGGATTCATAGGAATGGAAAGCACTTCTTCACTTGCCAGTTCGGTGCAAGGAAAATCCCCTTTTTTGTAGCCTAAATTTTGGAAACATTCTTGCAAATGGAAGCCTAAGGGGTAGTGGATGGCTGTTGGAATATGGCATTTTTTTAGTTTTTCTTGCACAAGGGAGCGATTTTTTACTCTTAAGGTATATTGTGCAAATACAGAGGTTCTATCCTTTGCAATTTTGGGTAGAATCACATTGCTCCCTTGCAGTAAGAGATGATATTTATTTGCTACATCTTGTCGTTTTTTAATATCTGATGTAAAAACTTTGAGTTTAATGCGTAAAATAGCGGCTTGTATAGAATCTAGGCGCCCGCCAATCCCAATGTATCGATGAAAATAACGTTTTGTTTGTCCATGAATGCGTAAGCTTTTGATGATTTGTGCAAGATTAGCATCCTTTGTAAAAACAGCTCCACCATCGCCATAGCACCCCAAAGGCTTTGATGGAAAAAAGCTTGTTGTTGTGATATTACAAAGCATTGAATCCTTTTGCCCTTGAAATGTTGCTCCAAAGCTTTGTGCACCATCAAGAATGAGGGCAAGAGAATTTTGCGTTGCAATTTCTTGCAACTTTGCAATATTAGGTGGTTGCCCATAGAGGCTAACGGCTAGAATTGCCTTTGTTTTGGGAGTAATTACTGCTTGAATCAGGTTAACATCAAGATTGTAATCTTCTAAAGAAATATCAACAAAAACCGGTTTTGCACCTAAAAGTGTTATGATTTCAGCAGTCGCAATAAAGGAAAAAGATGTTGTAATGACTTCGTCGCCATTCTTTATGCCTAAAGCCATCAATGCCAAAAGCAGTGCATCAGTGCCACTAGAACAGCTAATAGCGTGAATATTGCCGATAAATGCTTCTAGCTCTTTTTCTAAATATTCTACTTCCTCGCCCATAATGTAGTTTGCATTTCTGCAAATGTGCAAAACCGCCTCTTCAATCTCTGTTTGTTGTCGTAAGTGAGCTTTTTGTAAGTTTGCAAAATCAATTTTCACCAAGAATCCTTATTGTTTGATTGGAAAGTATATATTGTGTACCATCATAACTATCAATGGCAATGTTATCGGCATTAAAAGACATACGATTACCTCCCTTATCTACCCAGCCGATTTGTCTAGCAGGGTTACCAACCATTAAAGCATAAGCTGGAACATCGTGTATAATGACGCTACCTGCACCTACAAAGGCGTATTCACCAATGCATACACCACAGACAATTGTTGCGTTTGCACCAATTGAGCAACCCTTTTTGAGTAATGTTTTTTTAAATTCATTGCGACGAATAATGAATGCACGTGGATTGATAACATTTGTAAATACCATTGAAGGTCCCAAAAATACATTTTCTTCGCATTCCACACCTTCATAAATGCTGATATTATTCTGAATTTTGCAACCATCAGCAATATTAACACGTGGTCCTACGACACAATTTTGTCCAAAAGAGCAGTTTTTTCCAATCTCACTTCCTTCTAAAATATGACTAAAATGCCATATTTTTGTCCCCTCACCAATCTTAACCCCATCATCAATTAAAGCGGTAGAATGAGCAAAATAATGTTTTTCCATTTCTTTCCTTAATGTCTATGCGGAATGATTATAGCATATTATGGTAGTCTATGTAGGGTGAAAATTCCCTTTAGAAAATTAGCTGGGGCTTTGTATCTCCTGTAGAGTTTCATTATTTTCTAGTTCTTTTTCTTTGAATTCTCCATACGCCATAATACGTTCATAACGTTGCAAGAGGTAGTTATCTGTGGAACGAATCTGTTGTAGTGAGGTCTCAAAATAGGTAGCAATACTTCGTGCTGCCCCCTCTTTGTCGCGATGTGCACCGATGTCTGGTTCATCAAGAATGGCATCAATTAGGTTTGCTTTTTTTAGAGCATCGGGCGTAATTTTAAGTGCTTTTGTTGCATTTTCAATTTTGCTTGGGTCACTCCACAAGATTGCAGCACAACCTTCAGGTGAGATAACACTAAAAACAGAATATTTCATCATTGCCAATCGGTCGGCGACACCTAAAGCTAAAGCACCGCCACTCCCGCCTTCACCAATTACAACAGCAATAACAGGAATTCTTAAAGTGCTAAATTCTTGCAAATTTCTAGCGATTGCCTCACTTTGTCCTCTTTCTTCTGCACCAATTCCGCAATAAGCACCGGGTGTATCAATCAGCATTAATAAAGGAATATCAAATTTTTCCGCCATTTTTGCTACTCTAAGAGCTTTGCGGTAACCTTCTGGATTAGGCATCCCAAAATTTCTTGCAATTTTATTTTTTGTCCCTCTACCTTTTTCTTCACCAATAATTATTACTTTTTCATTATTTAGATACCCAATAAATGCTACAATTGCACCATCATCGGCAAAATGGCGGTCGCCGTGAATTTCAATATAATCTTTTAATAACATATGAATATAATCGATAGCATAGGGGCGGTCTGGGTGACGCGCCAACTGTAATTTCTGATAATCACTTAAATTGCCATAAACCTGCTGAATTTCTTTCTTCAGGTCATCTTGAAGAATCTCGCACGCACGCGTATCATTGCGAATTGTCGCAATTTTAATTTCTTCTTGAATACTTTTAATTGTCTGTTCGAAGTCTAAATAAGTTGCCACTATACTGCCTTTATACCGCTTTAAAGATGATTACCCCATTTGTTCCACCAAAACCAAAAGAATTGCTCATTGTCGCGTTAACGTTCGCCTTCCTTGCTTCATTTGGAATATAATCTAGGTCACATTCTGGGTCATTTGTCTCTTGGTTGATTGTTGGAGGTAATATACCTTCCTTTATCGCAAGAATGGAGATAATGGCCTCAAGCCCTCCGGCAGCACCTAAGCAATGTCCAATCTGCCCTTTTGTGGAGCTAACGGGAGGGACTTTATCTTTACCGCCAAAAGCGTGTTTAAGGGCGATAGTTTCGTAAAGGTCATTATATTTTGTGCTTGTGCCATGTGCGTTAACATAATCAATTGGACAATTCGCCATTTTGAGGGCAGCCTGCATTGCACGAAATGCACCCTCTCCCTCTGGAGCAGGAGTTGTAATATGGTTTGCGTCTCCGCTTTCTCCAAAACCGATAATTTCAGCATAGATGGTTGCACCACGTTTTTTGGCAAGATCATAGTCTTCTAGCACCAAAGCTGCCGCACCTTCACCCATAACAAATCCACTACGTTCTGCATCGAATGGGCGGGAAGCCTTAAGGGGTTCGTCATTTCTGTCGCACAGTGCTTTCATTGCTGCAAAACCACCAATCCCAACACCACAAATCGCTGATTCAGCAGCAACAACAAGCATTCTTTCAGCACCACTAAGCATAATTGTCTTAGATGCCTCAATGATAGCATGCGTACCTGCCGCACAAGCTGTTACAGAAGCTAGATTTGGTCCTTTAATGCCAAAGAGGATAGAAGTAAAACCCCCCAACATATTGACAAGGGCAGACGGAATAAAAAACGGAGTGATTCTCCGCGGTCCTCGTTGTGCATTGACAACAGAATTCGCTTCAATATTAGGAAGTCCACCAATACCTGAACCAGAACTTACACCAAATAACTCCGGTAAAACTCCATCAATTAGACGATTTTGGCTATCCACTAAGCCTGAATCTTGCATTGCCTCAATGGAAGCCTTAATTCCTAGTTGGATAAAGCGGTCAGCTTTTTTTACCTCTTTTGCATCCATTATGGAGGTAGGGTCGAAGTCTGTAATTTCTGCAGCAATTTTTACTGGAAATTCGCTGACATCGAAACTAGAGATTCGTTTAACTCCACAATGCCCTTCAGTAATGGCTTTAAAAGAATCCCTACAGTTTTGCCCAACAGCATTAATCATTCCTATTCCTGTAACTACTACTCTACGCAACATATCCTCCTTAGGGTAACTTTAAGGGGAGAATTCTCCCCTTTTTTCTGCCATTATTTTTTGTGGGATTCGATGTAATCAACAACATCTTTTACGGTTTTAATCTTTTCCGCGTCTGCATCTGGAATTTCAATTCCAAACTTTTCCTCAATTGCCATAACAAGCTCGACAACATCAAGAGAATCCGCATTCAAATCCTCTGTAAAAGTTGCATTCTCTTTAACGATATTCTCATCAACATTAAGCTGCTCTGTAACGATTGCTTTGACTTGTTCAAAAACTGCTGACATCTGATTGCTCCTATTTTGTAAAATATTTGAGTTGTATTTTATCAAAGATTTCTTAACTAAAATCTTTTACAAGACTACATATATAGCCCACCATTGACTCTTAGTACCTCGCCTGTGATGTATGAAGCATAATCGCTTAATAGATACGCCACAGCATAAGCAACATCAGTCGTTGTCCCAAACCGCCCCAAAGGGATATTTTTAGTGTATTCAGCTTTAATTTCGTCTTTGAGTGTGTCTGTCATTTCTGTGCTGATAAATCCCGGTGCAATAGCATTAAAGCGAACATTCCTGCTTGCACCTTCAAGAGCAAGAGATTTTGTTAAAGATATTATCCCGCCTTTACTTGCAGCATAATTGCATTGCCCCATATTTCCGCGTTCTCCAACAATAGAAGAGAGGTTTACCACACTGCCAAAACGTTGCTTACTCATTACCTTGAGTGCTTCTCTTGAACCAATAAAAGCCGATGTTAGGTTTGCTGTGAGGATTTGATTGAAGTCTTGTACTTTCATGCGTAAGGCAAGTTTATCGTTGGTGATTCCGGCGTTATTGACAAGATATCCACATTCACCATCGCTGTCGCAAATTACCTTGAATGCAGCAACAAACTCTTCCTCGTTTGTAGCGTCAAAGAGGAGTATAGCTGCTTGTCCTCCATCTTTCTCAATCTCATCTTTCAAATCCTCTGCCATCTGTTTGTTTGAACGATAATTAATCCAAACCTTTAACCCCATTTTGGCTAACACCTTACAGATTTCCGCTCCAATTCCACGACTTCCGCCTGTTACAAGTACATTCTTTTTGCTAAACTTCATTACATTCCTTAAAAAACCGTGATAGACACTAGTTATAGCCGTGATTCATAACGACGTAACATATAAAGTCTTTTGAGCATTTTTTTTCTCGCACTAATTTTTTGTTTTTTTCGTTTTTCTGTTTTTGGTTCAAAAAAACGTCTTGCACGACATTCTGTAACAACCAAGTTGCGATCAGTCTGCTTTTTGAATCGCCGATAAGCTTCTTCAAAAGATTCCTGTTCTCTTACTTTGATGCCCGGCATACTCTCACCACCTTTTCTATAATATAAATCTCCAAAAGGAGCAGTACATTTTAAGCATTTTTTACTTAAAAATACCTCTTTTTGTTTTTTTATGATGCTACTTGTGTTAGAATTGTTGCAAATTTTCTCATATTTTGTTCCCATTCTCCACCAAGTGGGTCTAATTCTACGACGCCAATTTTTAAATCTTGAGCAATTTGACGTGCAACTCTATCTGAATAGCCTTTTTGGGTAACAATAAGGGTTATTTTTTCTTGCCTTGCTATTTTGAGTATGCGATTTAATTCTTTTCCACGAGGTTCTCGTCCATCTATCTCAATGGGAAGTTGAGTAAAACCAAATTCAGCTGCAAAATAGCCCCAAGAAGGGTGAAGAACCATAAAAGTTCTTCGTTTAACAGGTGTAAGTTGGGCTTGTAATTGTGTATAAAGCATATCCAATTCTTTTTCTAAAATTTTGTAATTATTTAGATAAAAATCTTTATTTTGTGGGTCAATTTGTATAATCGCCATTAAAGAATTTTGTGCAATCATTTTTACATTCTGTACATTTAGCCAAATATGTGGGTCATAGGTGGAATGCCCATGCCCATGCTGATGATTTCCGATTTTACGCACTCCAGATTGTGTTTTAACGATCTTCATTTGCGGATTATTGCTACTAAAACGTTTCAGCCAAATTCGTTCAAATTCTACTCCAATTGCTAAAAATAGTGGCGAGTCTGCCATTTCTTGCATAATGATGGGCTTTGGTTCATAGGTGTGTGCATCATAGCCACTTTGAATGAGGCTTGTTAGTTTCACTTTGTCTTGCACAATTTTCTTTGTCCAAAATTCCTGTGCTTGTATGCTCATAAAAACGTGAGGTCTAGAATCCGTATAGCCAAATTGAAAAAGACACAAGAAAACAAATAAAATATATTTTGTCAAAACAGTCTCCTTTATTTTTTTGTTTCTAAGATGGATTGCTTTATCCACTCTAAATAAGCATTTGTGCCATCTATAATGGGTGTGACTATGATTTGTGGTAAATCATAAGAAGAATGCTTGCAGATTAAGTCTTGCAAAGATTCTTGGATATTCCGCATAGTCTTGCAAGAAAGTTTAACTTCTTGACTAATGCAAACTTCATTCTCCCAAATATAATAACTTTCAATAGGACATAATTGAACGCAAGCGGCATAGCGATGTTCAATTATGATTTTTGCAAGTTTAGATGCGATGGTATGATTCTCACAAGTAGTGGTGAGTTCAATATATTCCATCAAACCTCACCCATACGTTTTTTGAGATTCTTAAAATCCTGTCTTTGTTTTTCTTCTCTATCGCCGTCGCTACGCAATTTTTTCTTTTCTTCTAAACGTTCACTTTCTAAAAATGCTTGTCTCTCCCTTGCTTCCTTCATTTTCTGAATAAACTCCTCACGTTGTTTTGGATTTTGAAAAGTGATAGGCTTAAGCCATAGAATCGCCAACACAAATAAGAAAAAAAATATCGCAATTTGCATATTGCCCGTAAGATAATGCCAAGCAATTGCAACCATTCCTGCAATTAAGAATTTTAAAATAAATTGAAGCATTATATCATTCCTAGCGGGATTTTATGAGAATCAGGTTTTTCGCCCATCAGTATCAAAAGCAATTCCGCGATGTGAATAATAGGAATATCCATTAGTTCCCTCCCTGCGGCTGATTTAATTTTAGACTGATAGTTCTCAAAAAATGAGAATGCACTGAACGACATTGTTATAATAAAATCAATTCCTAAATCAGCCATTTGGTAATAAACCCTTGCATTCTCTTTTAATGCTCCTTCCAAATTGAAAGAAGAAAGATGAGCTACAGATTCAAAGTAACTCCGTGGTTGAATAATGTCTAGTTGTATTAACTTCCAAATCGTTTCTTGCAAGAATCGGTAGCGGTCGCCTTCGATGACTTTACGCAAAAGCGTGAAGGAAGAATGGCAAACTGTAGCCCTAAAACCACGCCAATTTTTTTGAAATTGCTTAGATAAAATATCTTGATGGAGATTTAAGAGTCCTGTAAAAATTTCTACTTCTTTGAGTGAATCTAACTCTTTAAGAATTGCTTGTGTTTGTAATGTGGGATCTTCTCGAATGGCTTTAATCGCAAGTAGAGCACTAATATAGCTACCTTCTTCAATAAATATCGGGGTAGAACCTTGATTTTTGATGTGCAAGAGAGTTTCAAACCAGCTCATCGCCCATGCTTTTTTGGTGTGTAATGCAGGAAACAAGCCCTCCATTAAGTAATCTGGAGCGATAGAAATATGTTCATCTAAGGGTAGATTTAGTTTTTTAAGTAATCTTTGGCTACTCGTTTCAAATAGTCCATTTCTTTGTGTCCCGATAAGTGTGTAATGCTCTTTCATTATTGTACCTCCGTAGCAATATTTTTCGCATAATCAATCCAAAAGGAGTTGTTGAGTGGATAACCTTGAAGAAGTGATTTTTGTAATGCAAGCAATGTAAAATCAAATTCTTTTTTCTCGGGAAAAATACGTCCTTTAAGTAACATTGCATTCATTACGCCATTTGTAGGAGAATCAATCAGTTCATATAATTTATGTGCTTTTTTGGGGTGGTTTTTTGCCAGATTAGCGATAAAAATAAAAAATCCTTCACCCAAATAATCCTCAAGTGATTTTGAAATAGGTGTAAGAGAGAAAAATGGCATCAAGGAATCGTACATATCATATTCTTCTTGTGTTAATGTGCAGATTTTTTCCACTTGCTTTAAGCCTGTTTTTAGAAATTCACGATTAACGATAAGGTCATGTTGTGTAGCCTTAGGAGCGAAAGATTCTACTCTCCATTGATAACCAAACCTCTCACATAAAACACCAATCTCTACATCTTCATAGACTAGAATCCCATTAATAATAACACAGACAGATTTTTTATCATATCCAAAATCATCTAATTCGCTATCAAGTTGTTTGTAGAGGTCAGAAAGAAGCATTGTTTCTTGAACGATTGTCGTATGACAACATTCATAAGCTAGATAGTGGAGTTTTATATTAAATCGCTGAAGTGTCAAATCAAGTTTAACTTTCATTTGCTATCCTTTATTTGTTAAATATTGGTTGAGTGGGTTTTGCAAGAATGCACGCATAGAATCTTGAACGCCCTTATTTTGCTTTTCCTCTTCAAGGTGTCCAAATGGATTCATAAACAATATACGTTCTGGAAAATCTTTTTCTAGTTGTGCATTTTCACAAATTTGTACGATGGAATTAAGAGGCACGGTTACAAAACTTCCTTCGCTATTTTCACCAAACCCTGCTTCAAACACTAAAGAGTCTTCAAGCATTTCTACACTTTCAAGTGTATACCCCTGCAAGACAAAGAGACTTAAATCAGGTAAACCCTTAACCACAGGTAAAAGAGGATTAAAGGTAACCTTTGATACTTTACATACAATCGCAAAAGTAACTTTTTGCGTTAAGAGATATTTAATAATTTCTTTTGCGTAATTTTCAATGATTTGTTTCAGCCCTTTTTCTGTTGCTGTTAACATAATCGCCCCTTTATTTATTTGTAATAATTTTTTTAAATTCTTCTAAGAGAATGTGGATCTCTTGAATACCTATCTTCCAAAATTCTTCACTTTCAATATCAAACCCAAATAACGCAACCAATTCTCGTGGCGAACGACTGCCACCAGCAGAAAGGAATTCAACATATTTTTGTGTAAATTCTGCTCTATTGTTCTGATTGCGACGATACAAGCCAAATAAAGCCAAAACTAAAAGTTGTCCATAGCTATATGCATAGCAATAAAAAGGGCTATGGATAAAATGTGGAATATAGCTCCACCAAAGGGCATAATGTGATGTGAGGGTTAGGCTATCACCGAACATTTTTTGGTTTTCTTCTTGCCAAATATGATTAAATTGTTCTGCACTCAATTCTCCTTGTTCTGCATGAATTCTGCGTTCAAAATTCGTAAACACAGTTTGTCTAAATAATGTTGCAAAAATATCTTCAAGTTTTGCTGCATATAAAGCAGCCTTTTCCTTGCCTTTTAGCTGATTTTTTATTTTATCGAAGAGTAACATTTCTGCAAAAACAGAGGCAGTTTCGGAAGTTGTCAGCGGTGTGTGTGCGTTCAGACAACCTACCTTTTTAGATAATTCTTGATGGATAGCATGCCCTAACTCATGTGCCATTGTGAAAACATCTTTACGATTATTGGTATGGTTTAGTAAAATAAATGGATGGGCTTTAGGTACGGTAGAATGCGAAAATGCTCCACTTTGCTTATTTTCGCGTGGGTGAGAATCTATCCATTGTTCATTAAATGCTTTTGTTGCAATTTCTGCAAAAAGTGGTGAGAATTCTTGAAATGACTCCAAGACAATTTTTTTAGAATACTCAAAATCAAATCGTATTTTATTGTTGAATAAGGGGGCGTATCGATCATAGTCATAAAGTGTGTCATAACCCATTAATTCTTTTTTAATTGTGTAAAATTCAGCAACAATGCCCATATTTTGATTCACGACTTGAATCATTGTATCAACGCTATGTTGTGTTGTTTGGTTATCGATATGACGCGGTTCTTCTGGCGTTGTGTATTGTCTAATTTCACCGATAATACTCCATTCTTTTCGCACAATATTAAGAATATAGGCAAATAAATCTTTTTCTTTTTTTAGGACTTGAGTAAAAGCCCTTGCTGCTTTTTTGCGTTTATGCCTTTTTGTGTGATGGAGTTGGCTTAGGATTTCTTCTTCACTATATTCTTGATTTTCCAAAGGAACTTTTAGGCGACTAAAATGTTCACTAAAGAGACGCGAAAAAGCATTTGCACCGACAGGTGAGAGTTTGAGTATGATCCGTTCTTCAGCATCGCTCCTTTGGTGTTTATGATTTTCAACAATGAGTGAGAGGTAGTAAGCGTAACGGGGAGCGTGTTTAATGAAATATTGCGATTGTGTCGGTGTAAGATTCCCAAATTCAAGCTCAAAAAATAAGAGATGTTCCATTGTTGCATTTACATGAAGTTCGCATTCAGAAAGCATTGCCCCTTCAGTTGTTTGTGATGCAAAACGCAAGTAAGCATAACTCATTATTCTTTCTAGGGATTCTATAATATCTTCATATTTATTAAGTGCGGTTTCAAATTCTTCGGCTTTGAGTTTCGCTAATTTGCCTTTGTACTGTTCTTCAAAAGAAATTGCACTTTGCCTAGCGATATTTTTTGTCTCTTGTAGTTGTTTTTGATTTTTAAAAAGAATATCTAAATCCCACTCCATCGCCCTTTTCTCTCCTTATTAATTTAAAAATATACCAAATTCTAACATAAACTATCCAAAAACTTCCAAAAATAATCTATATTTTTTCCATCTTAATGGCTTATGTTGCTAATTGACTCATTGAAAATATATTGAAGTAGGTAAAAATGGGCGATGGTAATTGAATTACCATCAAGAATGCAATATGGGTTATCTATCTTCTTTGAATACAGTACCATCATTGCCAACAGAAATTTCAAGCCCATTGTTTAACTTAATTTCAAAACTACTAATTTTTCTTTCAATCTCATGAACACTATTTTGTGCATATTTGCTTTGTAGGAGATTTACGACAGGTTTTGGCAGAAAATCGAGATTTTTGATAGGTGCATAAGATTTTACAGAATGCCATTCACCATCTATCGCAAAATCAAATTCAACACCATTGTTTGTTTTTGCACCAAAATCATCAGAACCCTTTTCAGCAAAACTAACGCTTTCAGCAGCAAAATAGGTTTTAATAAACTGCTGTGCTTTTTGTGGTAATGCAGATGGTTGAATAGCAATATCAGAGGCAAGTAAAGAACCGCTTAAGAGCATAACACCCAATGTAGAAGACAGAAAAATTTTTTTCACTACGAACTCCTTGAATTGAAATATGTCGACTATTTTACATAAAAATACTAATTTTTTAAAGAAAATCAAAAAAATCTAGCAAATTTCTAAAGCTTGCAATAAAGTTAATCTCTCTTCTATGAATTCTTTGAATGCGTCTTGTAGAATTTGAAAACTTTTTGCATAGTCAATTTGTTCGTTACCATTAGCAAGAAGCCTATTTTGCGAGGTTAGAATTTCTAAGACAAATGTAATGATTTGGTGAGTATCTGAAAAAAGTTTCTGTCCTTGAATGAAAAGTTGTTCGACTTCTGAAACGACGATACCTCCACCTGTAATGGGAGAGGCAGCATAGATGCTTGACTTTTCGTGCATTTGACGCTCAAATAAATGGGTATTGAATTTTTTTGTTTGCTGTTGAAGTTGTTGATTTGGTTTTTGTGCGGGCATAACTAAACCTTGATGGATAATTACGCATAAAGAAGCAAGAAATTCTCTAAAGGGAAGTTTGCAATGTTCCATTATTTCAAATCCACTTTTTGGACGATAAGAATCTGTTGTGAGGAAATCTAGTATAACCAAAATAAAGCGATAAAAAATATTCGTTCCCTCTTGAGAAGTGCCTTTGAAGGTTTTGGGAAGCTTAATGAGCGTAAAAAATGTGTTAGAAATTTTTGCAATTCCTTCTTGTATGCCTAATGTTTGCTTCCCTCGCATAAAAATATCTAATCTAAATTGTCTATTGATACAATAATCCTTTATTTGTTCTTTAAAGATATCATCTTGTATCTGTTTTAAGGAGGTGAGTTCTAAAGAGTCTATATCCATATCAATGTGGTCAAGAATCTTTCCGCTAGCAGCAAAAGAACACTTGTTTGATTCTAATTTTTTAACCATTTCTGTAAAGTAGCAACAATTCCAATCTTGATTTAGATATTCGTGGGCAATGTATGCAACATTATGTTGTTTGAGTTCTGCTAAGAATTGTGGGTAATCAGGGAATGCTTTTGTGAAAGAGGTTTGTTTATTTAAGAACTCCTCAACAAAAGCGATACTTTGGGTAATACGTTGTTCCGCACTTCCACTTGTATTTTGAAAATACCCCATTAGTAGTTCTCTGATTGGATGTTTTTTTGCCCAGCCAGGAAAGGTATTGTAGCTAATATAAACAATACCTCCAACTTTAAGGAATTTTCTGATTATTTTTAAAATAACTTCTTGGTTTTGAATGCTTACCCAACTCCATACACCATGTAAAACAATAATGTCAAAAAAGGTATTTTCTGAATGGAGTCGTTCATATAGTTCTTCAAAGCTATCATCAAAAATTCTTGCTTTTGCACCACTTGCCTGTGCAAATTCTATAGCATTTTTAACATGGTTTGGGTTGAAATCTATTCCCATAAAATCTCCATCATTGCCCGCTGCATGGATATTGAAGCTACTCCCCTTACCAAATCCAAGTTCAAGATAACTGAGGTTTTTGATAGGTAAGATGGAATCCGCATGATTTATTTTTACTCCCGCGAGCGTAAGGTTTAATTGTAGCAATAAGGGACTCATTTCTGCTAAATAACCATCAACATATTCTAACTCCGTAAAATAGCCCTCATGCCATTCTTTCATTAAAAACTCCTTAATTCTTAGTTTATCTTTGTTGTAAAATAAATTCCAACTAACCACCATAAGCACATTGGCAATAAAAGACTCCACTCGGGGTGGATGAAACCGCTTTGTGCAAAACGAGAGAGTGCAAAGAAAATTCCCCATGAAACAAGAGCAATAAGAATGGAGCGAAAAATATAAAATGTCAATTCTCCATAACGCGTTGTGAGTGGCATTTTAGTAAAGACTAAAACTAAAACAGGGAAAACAAAGAGTGGAAAGATTGTTAGGGAATAAAGGATTCCACGAATTTTAGGAGATTGGATTTGTTCATTATTGAGCAGTATTAATGATGAAATTGCATCAATAATACTTACAGAACCGCTTTTTTCATAAATAATATCTAAAATTTTTGGACGAAATCCCTCTAAGATACCCATTGTTTCATCTTGCTGAATTTGCATAATTTTTTCTTTTGCATCAATATCTGGATTTAATGTAAAGATAGTTACATTTTTCAAGTTCCATCGGTTATTTTCAAAAAATGCTTCTTTTGCTTGAATGAGCTGGGTAAGATTCTTACCTTGTAGCGTATAGACGCGTATATCATTTGCTTTTTGTAATAAAGGAAAAATTTTATCAAAATAAATATAATTATTTTGATGCTTAACGAGTAATTCACCTTTATTTCTTGAGCTTGCATTTTGGTCGATAATGAGGTCAACATTCTCCTTCGCGTATGCAAAGGGTGTTGCGTTTAGGGCAATAAAACCAAGAATACAAATAAAGGCTGTACAAAAAATGGGTATTGCAATCCTTTTCTTACTGTATCCAAGAGATAAAAAAGCCGTAAATTCATTGTTCTTAAGGAGGGCGGAAAGCAAGACAACTTCTGCCAAAAGTAAGGAAATAGGAAAAATAAAGCCACAAGCATACATAAAGTCATAGAGAACAAAAAGGACAATCAGGTTTGCAGAATCTGGTAAATCGTTAGAATATTTCAAGGTATCAATACAGACAAAAAAAATCCCTAAACCAAAAGTAATAATAATAAGGTATTTTAAATAAACACGAATGAGAAAGAGGTAACTAAGTGGCATTAAGATGCCTTTAAAGTGTAAAGTGAGGCAATTTTCTCCCAATTTTCTCCTTGTATAAGCTGTAACACTGCTTCTGTGGCTTGCTTAAAAACACTTTGTAAAATTTCTAATTCTTCTTGACGGAAAGAAGAAAGTACATAATCTGCTCCACGTATCCCTTGAGAGCCAATCCCAATACGTAGCTTAAGATAGGGTGGAAGAAAAGAATCTATGGAACGCAATCCATTATGTCCTCCATGCCCACCTCCTTGCTTAAAACGCAAAGAACCTAAAGGTAAATCTAAATCATCATAAATGACGATAAGGCACTCACATCGGTAAAAATTCCAAACAGCATTCACAGAATGTCCTGAAAGATTCATATAGGTCGTGGGTTTCAAAAAAAGATTTGTGGAATATTTATAAAGTTCGCCTTGAAAAGCTGCCTTATGGATAGGGTTAGCTTCTCTGCCCTCTTGCAGGAGGGCGTGAAGAATTGCGTCAATACACAAAAAACCTGCATTGTGACGTGTTAATCGATATCGTTCTGTGGGATTTCCTAATCCTACAAAGAGATTCATTCAGCATCCTAGTTAACGTGATTTAACGACACCCACAACAGCAACAGAATCCCTATCGATGATTCTAACTCCTTCAACAGGGGCAATATCGCGTATAAGTAAAGAATCACCCACGCCCAAAGGAGCAATATCAAGCGGAAAATTCGCAGGAATTTTTTCTGGTGTGCAACGCACTTTGATTCTTTTTTTAGAAATTGTCAATGCACCCTTATCTTTCAAGCCTTTAGGTGTGCCGTGTAGTGCAATAGGAATGAAAAATTGTGCTTCAACACCGGGTTGCACAAGCATTAAATCAACATGTAAGAGATGGCTTGTTACGGGGTCTCTCTGATATTCTTGAATGACAACGCGATACTCTTTACCGCTGACTTTCACAGGGAAGACAAGCGTATCTTTGTGCTTCACAGCACGGATAAAGTCATTGACTTTGAATGCACAATGGGTGTTAGGTTGCCCCTTGCCATAAATATTTGCAATTAGATAACCATCCTTTCTAAGGGCTTTTGTTCCTGCCCTAGAAACACTCTCTCTAATTATTCCTTCTAACATTAGTAGAATCTCCTTTTCTAAGATAAAAGGCTGATTCTAGCATAAGATTCTTGAATCTTGCCTAAGATTTTGTTTTTTGTTGCAATTCGTATAGGATAATATATTTCCAAAAAACAGATTGTGCATTGTAGGAGGAGATGACAAAGCCGACATAGCCATGTAAGAATCCACGTTGTAAAAAATAGTTTTTAAAAAAACACCATACGCTACGTGTGACTGCTTTGATGGGTGAAGAATATTTGTGGTGAATGTGTTGTTTTGCAAAAAGTTCCCCATATCGTTTGATTTTCACCAAAAATTCTGTTGCATTCTCGAAGGGGTAATGCTCGATAAAGCCTTGTAGGGGTTTTGTTTGTAATTTTCCTTGCAGGGAAATAATTTTTTCATGTACCTCGCTATCATCAAATCGTGCATATTTGCGGTGATAAATGCCAACACAGCGGTCTTTATCCCAACCGCAGCATCGCACCCACTGCCCTTGATAAAAATTCTTTACCTCATAAGAATATGCAATGTGGGGTTCTAGGTGGGTATGCCGTAATTCAGCAATTAATGCATTTGAAGCAATCTCATCACTGTCTATGGATAAAATCCAATCATTTTTTGCAAGCGATGCTCCAAGTTGCTTCATTTTTCCAAAGCCAATAAATGGGTGCTGATGAATATTGACATTCTGGAATTGTGTAGCAATTGAGAGAGTAGAATCTTCTGAACCATTATCTAACACTACAACTTCGTCTAATTCTTGTAGAGATTCTAAAACCTTTTGTAGGTAATGTTCTGAATTTTTAGTAAGAATGACAGCTGATATTTGTATCATAATGTGCCTTATTGAATAATTTCATTAAATTCGGGACAAATATGTAGTAACTCTTCCTTATTATTTGCAATACCCTTAATAATTCCATTCTTGATAAATGCGATGCGATCGGCAAGCTCAACGGTAGAAAAACGATGAGTAATGATTAATGTGATTTTATCTTTCATTATTTCTCTGAGTGTTTCTTTAAAATTAGCTTCCGTTTTGTTGTCTAATGCACTTGTCGCTTCATCAAGAATCAAAACATCGGGATTTTGATAAAGAACTCTTGCAATGGCGATGCGTTGACGTTGACCGCCGGAGAGAGTTGCTCCATTTTCATCAAGAATTGTGTTGATGCCCTCCTGAAATTGCGAAACAAATTCCCATGCTTTAGCAGCTTTGAGTGCTTCAATCACGCGTTCATTGTCAATCTCTTCACCAAAACCAAGTGTTCCATAAGCGACATTATAGGCGATACTTTCGTTAAATATTGATACCCTTTGTGTAACAATGGCAACTTTGCGTCTCAAACTTTTTTGTGTAAATTCTCTGATGTTACAGTGATTAATTAATACTTGCCCACAACTTGCATCATAGAATCTCAAAATCAGTCCAACAAGGGAGCTTTTTCCACCACCACTATTCCCTACCAGCGCTAAAGAATCCCCTTTGTTGAGATGTAAATTAATGTTTTGTAATGCGTTTTCCTTGCCTTCATAGTGTAAATAAACATCGCGGAAGGTAATATCTTGAATATGAGTGAGGTTGTTGTGCCCATCTTGAACGATTATCGCTCGATTTTTTAACTCAAAAATACGTTCTCCAGCTGCAATAGCAATTTGGAATTTGTTGTGCATATTACTAAGGCGTTTTAAGGGTGTGTAAAGCATAAACAATGCGGTAACAAATGAGAAAAATTGAGGCATTTCTAATTTACCTTCAATGACTTGTGAGCCTCCAAGAAAAATGACCAATGCAAGGGCGATAGAACCCATTGATTCCATTGTATAAGGGGAAAGCTCACTGATACGAACGGCTTTAAGATTTAGCTTAAAGAGCCTCTCATTTTCTTCAGAAAAACGTTGTACCTCCAATTTTTCTGAAGCACTTGCTTTCAATACTTCTATGTTGTTAAAGATTTCTGTGAGTCTTGAGGTGATGTCTGAATTCTTCTCCTGTGTTCGCTTAGAGACTTTTTTCATACTTCTTGCAAGGAGAGAGAGCGGATATAGTGCTAAAGGAATAATTACTAAACCATAAAAAGCAAGTTCAGGGCTTTTGTAAATTACAACACCAACGAGGGCAATAATGGTGAATGCTTCACGGATAAATTCAGCACAATAATTTGAAATGGCGGATTGTACTTGTGCAATATCATTTAATAGTCGGCTAATTAATTCACCCGAACGTTTTTTGTTAAAAAAAGCCATCTCGAAAGACAACATTTTTTCAAGCAATTCATTCCGCAAAGTTTTTGTAATATTTTGCCCAATGTATGAGATGTAATAAGATTGTATAAATGCCCCTAAACCTTTGGTAAGGAATACTGCGACAATTACAAAGGGTAGAACAACTAATTGCACTTTGTCTTTATTGATAAAAATATCTTTTAAAACAACTTCAATTAAGTGTGCAGTTGCTGCTGTAGCACCAGCAACAAGGAGTGAGCCAAAAATGGCTATGACAAAATGAATTCGAAAACGCCTCATGTAGGGCAGAAAATTCTTAAAAAATCGTTTCATTGTGCGATTATATCAAAATTGCTACAATAGTGAAAGTGAATGATGTACAGAAAGGAATTTTGTGAAGATTTTAGTGGTTAAATTTCGCCATATTGGTGATGTTTTGCTTCTCACGCCTTTGATTGAGAATTTAGCTATCATATTTCCAAATGCACAAATTGATGTAGCGATTAATCAAGAGTCTGAAATGGTATTGCAAGGAAATCCCCATATTCATCAATTAATAGTCTATGATAGAGCAAAAATTAAAAAATCAAAGGGCTTAAATCGCTTGAAGTTAGAATTGCAATTTTTTTACTTTTTCGTCCAGAATCGCTATGATTATGTGCTGAATACAACAGAGGGTGATAGGGGTGCATTTATCGCTTTTTTAAGTCGTGCAAAACAGGTTGTTTCTCCAGTAAGCCACTCCTTTTTTGCTTACAAAATTACACATATTCTTCCACCCTACAAAGGACATATTGTTGAATCGCATTTAGATATCTTGCGTGTGCTTAAAAAAGAGATTTATAGTAAAAAAGTTTGTGCCTATTATGAAGAGTCTAATTGGAAGCAAATTCAGAGATTGGGTATAGAAGGTGATTTTGTATTGATTCACCCATTAAGTCGTTGGAAGTTTAAATGTATTGATGTGTCGCTTGTTGCTAAAATTATTGATTTTTGCCAGGAGGAATTGGGTGTTAAGGTTGTGTTAAGTGCTGCTCCCGCACAAGAAGAATTGCAAGAAATTCAAGAAATTCTTTCTGTGTGTCATAGTCAACCAATGAATCTAGCGGGGCAAATGACGCTGAAAGAATATATTGCACTTGCACATCACGCAAAACTTTTTATTGGTGTAGACACTGCAAATATGCATATCGCCGCTGCGATGAATACTCCAGTCATTGCATTTTTTGTTGCAAGTGCAGTTTTTCATTGGGGGGCTTGGGATAACGATTTAATGGAGTCAACATATTGCAATCAAGATGGTTTGCAGAGAATGGGAAAGCATACTATTTTTGTGAAAAATAGTGCATCAAGAGATAGTGAAATTATGGAGAATTTTCGTCAAAATGGGACTTTTAACATAAATAATTTTGATTTGAATCTTCTCTTTCAAGAAATTAAAGAAAAATTAAGGAATAAAAAATGAAAAGGAATTTTTTATATGCTATTATTTTAGGATTATTGATGGTTTGCTTACTTATCCTTCCTGTAAAAATGGGGGAAGAGGGAGCGAATCGTCATATTCCCATTTTAGGATATGTTGAAGATATTTCGCATAGTTACTATAATGAAACACTTTTAAAATTGAGTGCAACTTGGGCAAGTGTGAAATTTGCTAGTAAAATGGTTGCAGTTTTTCAACGTGGAGAAATTTCTTTTACCCCATTTGGAATGGGTGTTACAATTGCACCAGGTGAGCTGTTGGCTGCTGTGAGCGATAATTTAGAACGTGTCTCATCACTCCTTTTTTCCCTTATTTTAGTTGTGCTAGGAGAAAGGTTGGCAGTGAGCGTAATGACTTTTTTGACATTTAAGGTTTTTTTACCTTTTTCTTTACTTTTAATTATTCTTTCATTGCTTTTTAATACATTTAGAATAGTAACACAAAAATGGGGATTTTTGATATTAAAAACTACATTGCTTCTTTATTGTATTCTCCCTGCGAGTGCATTTTTAAGTGCTTTTGTACAATCTCATTATTTAGATGAAACCTATCAAAAAGAGATGGATTTTGTGCATTCTAAACAAGAGCAACTTGAATCTTTGGAAATTGTTTCCTATTCGCAAAAAATTTCTGAACAAGATGAGGTTCTATCACAGCAAAAGACGTCAACAGACTCTAGCTGGGTGGAACAAACTTTGCGGGAGGGTAAGAAAATTGCTGAATCGACTTTGGAGGGCATGAAGAAAACAATTAAACAGGTCAGTGATATGCATTTTGAGGAAATGCGAAAACAACTTTTGGAAGAATTTAATAATGCTTTAAGTTTTTTGGATGCAATGGTGGATCGTTTTATGAGTATTATCACGATTTTTTTACTAACAAATATTGCTATTCCACTTGTTTTATTTGTTGTTATGATGAGAATGGTAAATTATTTTTGGCAGAAAATCTAATCATCACATTTTGGAAATTCTTGTTGGTTGGAGAGTTGCTCCAAAAAAGTAGTAGCATAAGCACCTTTTGGTAAGCTAAAATGCAGTTCACCCTGTGCTTCCTGCGGAAAATAAATAAATTCTATATCACTTAAAAATACCCATGCCTGGCGACGAGTGCCTTCCTCTTGTAGGAGTGGTTCAAGAAATTGTTCTTCAAAAAATGCTGCTTCTTGGGTAGAATATTTTGTTTTTTTGCCACATATTAATCCTGTTGGCGTGATGTCTTGTTTTAAAAATCGTAAAGATTCTTGCATTAAATCAACAGCTTCAAAAAACTGCCCAAATGGGTAATGTGTTAAAATGTCCCCTTGTAAAATCTTAAAAAAATGGGGTTGTTTGTAAAGTGACTCAAGGTGAATTTGTGGGTATAAATGTGCAATATCCTTGGGTTTGAATTCTTGCAATAATAAAGAAAGCTGAATACGTTTGTTGAGCCATTGATTAAAAAGATGGCTCTGAAGGGCAGAGAATAGAAATTCACGCTTTTTTTTGTCTCGCATTTTTGCTTCCCCTTGTAGAATCTTCTTAGCAAGAATGTAGTTGTCTTGATTCTTGCCAAAACGTTGATAACCAAAATAATTAGGTATACCTGAATGTTTCAATTTTTGTAAAACAGATTCTAGGCGATTTGCTTCCCCTGGTAGAATTTTTTTAAGTCGCATACAAAAGCGATTACCTTTTAAATGTCCAATGCGAATTTTGTTGTGATGGTATTGGATAGAAAGAAGTTTGATTTGTGGGTGTTCAAATTTTTCTAGCAAAGGAAGAATTTTTTTTGGAAGTGTGATAGCTTGAGTGGTAAGTGCATTTTTATCCTTTAGTCCAGCATAGCCGATTTCAAAGCTTTTAACACCAAGTGTATTAGAAAGAATTTTAATGAGTTCAAAAGTGCTTAGATTCTTCTTGCGTATGAGAATATAGAGATGTTCACCGCTCTGAGATGCTTCATAGAGTGGAATTTCATTGACAATAAAATCGCGTGGACATGGGTTAAAGTAAAATTGTAAGGGTGCATGTTGCATTATTCTTAATCGTTCATTCATTATCTATTCCTTTGAAAGCTCCGAATAAGGGAGTGGATTACAAGAATTTGATTTATAAGAAGCACGAGATGGATATAGAAAATTTGTTCTTGCTTATCGTAGTTTGTTGGTGTCCTAAAGCTTTGTTGCCATTCTATAAAAGCATAGAGGATGAAAGCAAGAATGAGTCCAATAAAAGAACCCTGTTGTTTAGAAATATCCAATGCCATAATGGCTTGTTTGTGGTGAAATATCATTGTTTCAGCACGTAATAGGTAATTTCCAAAAATAAAAATAATTTGATAAAATGAATAAATAAGTATTGCAATATACAAAGGTGTACTCCTTGATATAAAAATATAAGAAAATATAAATATTAAAATAATAAAAAAAGGTAGTAATTCTATAAATAATAAAATTTTGTAGTAGGAATGCCGATTTAGAATCTTAGGATAGAGATAAGCAACAGCCCACATCGCAATAGCGAGAAAAATACCACCAATAGAGTAGGTTATAGGTGGTAGAGGTGTATATATTACAAAAACGCTCCCAATAGATAGTCCACTAAATAAAGAATTATAAAGTTTATAATTTCTATAATGATAAAAGGTTGTCATTGTGCATTAAAGTCAAAAAGTACGGGGATATCAATTCCGGCTTGCTCTAACGCACCAAAAAGTATTGCCCCCAAGAGTCCTGCGAAAAAACCTGCTAATGCATCATCACCAACAACACCTAACCCACCTTTAACTTTTTTATCGATTCTTCCAATAATGGAAGGTTTCCAGATGTCAAAGAGACGAAATAGAATAAATGCAAGAATGGATTGATAAATTCCAAAGCCAATCATTGCCATCGCAATCCATACGCCAACAAGTTCATCAATTACAATACATTTATTATCGTGAATGCCACCTTCTTTTTCGTATCCATCAATTATTTTAACGGCGATAACACCAATGAGTGCAGCGGCTAGAAATAAATTTGAAGCCGCAAAGTAATAAAGAATAGGTAAGCCTAACAATATGGCGATTAAGCTTCCCATTGTGCCGGGTGCTTTAGGAAACATTCCACTATAAAAAAGTGTGAGAAAAATCCAACGCATCTCTGCCTTAAAACCCACTCTGTGCATATATTCTTGTGTAATTTTGAATTCATTTTGTGCATATTCTTGTTTTTTTTGTTCATTTTTTAAGTCTTTATCCGCCTCTTGCTCCAGTTCAAGATTGCGCTGTTTTTCTTTTTGTTTTGCTTTTATTACTTCTTCTTTATTTGGCGGTGCAGAGAGAGAAAAGTTTTGTTTGTGGTGCATAGCTTGTTCCAGGTTTTGTGAAAAATCTTTTTTTTGCTCCATTATTTTTCCTAAGTAACTAAATTTGTTTGGTATAAATCCAAAAGGTTTAAATAAAATTCTTGGTCACTATAGTTGTTTAGCATACCTTGTGCATTAGGGATGATATCGTTATAAAGTTTTTCAAGTCGTTTGAATCTGTCAGGAAAAAGTTGATTTAATATCATCGCTGAAATTTCTTTACGCACTAAAATAGGGGGTGGTGGAATGCCTAAACGATAAAGTTCCATAATTGTTCCTGCACGATAATGCACATAGTGATGATGCCCATGTGGGCAAGACTTTACGCATACAATGGTGTTACAGATTGTACAATAGACATATTCGTTGATGATTTTAATGTCCATATTAAAGCCCTTTAGGGAATTAAAAATGTTATTAATTTCATTATTGTCGTAATAAAGGGATAATCCCATATAATTAGAGCCTGCTACCATACGATTACAACCAAAATTTTGTGCGATGAGCGCGTCCATAATGATACGATTTGCTCCACTTGATAGATAAGTATCATCTAAGGGAACAATAATTAGTTTATCATGAGAAAAGTAATTGTTAATGGTGTGTTGGAGCATTTTAAAACGTAATTGATAGGGAATTAATGGTGTAAAACCATAAGGTCTGAATAAGAATATAACAAGTAAATCACTGTCTTCTAAATTTAAACGTATAATTCTTTCATGCACTCTATGTAGTGGATTTGCTTGCAAAGTAAGGGCGGTAATACGTTTTGCTCCTAGTTCTTTTACTTTATCTTGAATCTTTTGTTGAATGTTGACCAGGTTTTGTTGCAATTCAATCTCATATTCACCACAAACTGCATAATTACCTAAATGTGAGTAGGCATATTTCGCACGTTGAGAGACAAGATCTCCTGCCATAATTTTTTGGAATCTTTTTTCTTTGTTAATTAAAAAGACTTCATTGACAAAAATTTGCCCATATTTTTTGCCCTCACAGACAATATCTAAAACTTCACCCTCATGTGTATTTTTGAGTATTTTTTCATTATGTTCACCACTTGGTGTTAATAGAAAGGGGAAAGGAAAACTCCGTCCTTGATATATACCACATTGATCAACCTCTGTAGCCTCTTGCTGATTCATTAATTTATGCACAGGGTTTAAAAGCCCAAGTTTACATAAACAGAGAATATAAATTGTTTCCCTGTCAATAAATAGGGTCTTGTTTTTTCTTGATAATTCCATATTTTTTTCGCTTCTCCCATAGACTTTTTCGAGACATTCCCAAACGACGTGAAAGTTCTGTGTCTGGGTATTTATGTTCATAACGTAAGATGATATTCCTAATGTAATCGTCGACGCATAAAATTTTCCCACAAAAGTCGATATTATCGACACCTTCTACATCTAAAACATTCTTGAATTCTATCTCTTCTAAGGCAATAAAAGAACTAATGATACGTTTATTCTCGATAATTTCAAAAAATTCCTTTCTTTCTGGTTTTTTTAAATCTTCAAGCCCAATCACATACATTAGGTCTGTATTTTTCTGTCGTAAATGGCCTAAATATTCACGCCAACCTTGATGGCTCTTTAGTGAAAAGAAGCTAAGAGAAATTTTTTCTTGCCTAGCATAAGAGATAATGAAAGCATCTGCACTTTTCTGATTCTGACTTCTTATGATAATTGGTAAAGTGACCTTGCTGTCATTAGGTGTTCTAAAATCACTAAGTACCATATCAACATAGTTGCGATAAAAAGTAACAAGTTGCTTAAGATGTTGAAAGGTGTGGTAATGTTCAATTTTTCTCACCAATTCATCAAACATAAATGGTTTCAAAATATAGTCTTTAGCACCCGCTTTTAAGGGTTTTGTAACCGTATCATCACTGACATAAGGAATCATTAAAATAATAATATTATCTTTATGTTGCTCAATAATAGGGTAGATGTTTTGTCCCATTAAGCTTGTTGAAAGTAAAATCACATCATATTCATCTTTGCATAAAGCATCGTTGACAAGTGAAACAGTATCACACTCAAATCCAAAATCACAGAGCTTTGCGGCAATGCTCTGTGCTAAATAAATCTCATTCTCTACAATTAAAACCCTCATTTTAAAACCCTCCAATCTAAGAATTTTAAGGTTGCAGTGCTTAAGACAGCAATACCCTCATTGCGTCCAAGAAATCCTAATTTTTCTGTTGTTGTTGCTTTAATGTTGATTTTGTATTGAGGAATATGTAGTAAAGAAGCTAATTTATGTTTCATTTCCTCCTTAAAAGGTGTGATTTTTGGAGCTTGTGCAATAATTGTTATATCAATATTCACAATATCAAAACCAACATTTTTAATAAACTCAACAACAATACGCGTTAAATCGCTTGAATCTGCTCCCTTAAAGCACTCATCAGAATCACTAAACCATTCTCCAATATCTCCAGCCCCAGCAGCCCCCAATAAAGCATCAATGAGGCTATGCAATGCAACATCGCCATCGCTATGGGCTTCAAAGGATTGAGAAAAAGGAATTTTTATGCCACAAAGCAAGATAAAATCCCCCTCTTTAAAACGATGCACATCAAAGCCATTGCCAATAAAGTAATCAGAGCAGGGTACACAAAGTGTTTCTAATAAATTGATATTTTCCCTATTTGTTAGTTTTTCAAGTTTTTTACTCCCTTGAACAAAGTGAATCTTCCCTCCATTTGCATAAATTGCACTACTTTCGTCATTGAATTCGCCCTTTTTTAGTGCATCCACAAGGGCATCTTTACGACTCAGTTGAGGAGTTTGAATTAACTTAATAGCCTGGCGATTGAGGTAGCCTAATTCTTCGCTATAAATTGTGTCTACCACCTTTAAGAATGGCACAATACAATCAGCCTGTATTTGTTTTGAGGCAACAAAAATACGTTCCAATACAGATAAATCAATCTGAAATCTCGCTACATCATTGACTAATACAAATGGTGTATCTACAAGGTTAAGAGCATTTAGCAAGGATTGTTGACGTGTTTCTCCCCCTGCAACAAATTCTAAGCCCTCGCCCCATTTTTGTGCGTAATCAATCTCCTGAGAATGTAATACAACGACGATTTTTGAAAAAGGGTGGAATGATTGGAATTGTTCAGCAACATATCGCCACAAAGGAATATCACCAATTCGTAACCATTGTTTTTTAATGCAGACTCTTCCATTAAAATCTTTTTTAAAGCGACTCCCTTCGCCAGCACCTAATAGTACTAAAGCAACTCTATCCATCTCCTATCCTTTATCTTAGCCTTAATGAGAATTTTTTACTCAACTAAATTTGGCACGAGTAGATTATACACAAAAAAAGCTTTTGTTATCTTTTTTATTGTCTATAATGGAGCATATTTTAGTTAATGATGTTATTTTTGGATAGTGCAGTGTGTAATTTTTGGAATAATTGGAGATAATTGATGTAAAGGGATGTTGTAATTTTCTGTTGCAGGAGAGATGAGGTGAATTCTGATTTGTAGTTTTTGGTGGGGCGGACAAAGTTTATTGCCATTTTATCCAGTAGCAAATTTTTGATATTTTTGTTGCTGATGATAAAGTGAGTATATTACCAACAAGTGATAGATAATTTATTATTTCAGAGGAGACAATTTAGCATCTTTTAAATTTTGCATTTGTTATTATCGATATAGAGGAATTCCTGTAAAAATTTATCTAATTTCAAAGTTGTTAAGGATTCAAGAATAGGTTTTCATAAACTGAGGTATAGATTCTTTTAAATACAAGAGATAATGAAATTTGTACTAAATTTGTTTTGGGTATAATCCGAAAAAAATGAGGATTTGATATGGCACACTATCGTCTAACAAGTGGAATTTTATATATGCTAACTTCATCATTTTGCTTTGCCTTAATGAATGCGTTTGCAAAAGCTTTATCTCAACACCACATTCCATCTATGCAAAATGTATTTTTGCGTTCTTTGGTAATGGTTTTTATTATGGTGTTGATTTATCTTTATCAATTCTCTTCCCATAAACCTAAAAAACAAATGAAAAAAGGTGGAGTCAAAAAGCTGATTATTCGCTTGAGTATGGGGGGGTTTGCCATGCTGTGTATCTTTTATAATATCGCAACAATGCCTTTAGGGATTGCGATTGCTTTTGCACAAAGTATGCCTTTGTATGCTGTTTTAATGGGTGTTTTATTTTTAGGCGAAAAGCTGAATTTGATGAGTTTTGTTGCCACATTGGTTGGTTTTGTAGGATTATTGCTGATGAGTAACCCTAATGTGAATGAATTAAGTTTTGTCGGTATTATCGTAGGAATTTTGAGTGGAGTGTGTATGGCAGCTGCATTTGTTACATTAAGGAGTTTAAGAGAATATTTCAGTAATGAATTTTTGGTTTTTGCATTTGGTTTATCTACAACATTCTTAGGATTTTTGGGTTTGTGGATTCCAATAGCAGGCGTAGGGGGATTTACTATGCCAAATATGTTTGAGTGGGTTTTGATTTTGGCTATGGGGTTGAGTGGTACGGTGGCACAATTTTTTTTAAATAAAGCTTATATGAATGCACCTGTTGGAGTTGTTGCTCCTATTGATTATTTCAGAATAATTTTTAGTGTTTTGCTGGGGATTGCTTTAGGTGATGCTTTACCGAATTTATCAACTATACTGGGAATGGGCTTGATTATTGTGGGCGGGTTGATCATTGCAGCTCCTGCACTGATGAGCGATATTAAAAAAATCAATCCTGTTGCATAAAATATTTGCTTTTAAGCACCCTAATGTTAGAATATATAACTAACCAAATGATTGAATAATGTAAGGAATTTTAATGCCAAAGCGAGAAGATATCAGTAATATTTTGCTGATTGGTTCAGGGCCAATTGTGATTGGGCAAGCATGCGAATTTGACTATTCAGGGACACAAGCAGCAAAAACTCTTAAGAAACTTGGCTATCGCGTTGTGCTGATTAACTCTAATCCTGCAACCATTATGACAGACCCAGAATTTGCCGATAGAACCTATATTGAACCGATTGCAGAAGAAGTGATTGCAGATATTATCAAAAAAGAGAAAATTGATGCAATTTTACCCACAATGGGCGGACAAACAGCTTTGAATGTCGCTATGAGTATGTATGAACGAGGTATGTTAGAGGGTATTGAGTTTTTAGGGGCGAAGCCAGAAGCGATAAAAAAAGGCGAGGATAGGCAAGCATTCAAAGAAGCAATGCTTAAAATCGGTATGGATTTGCCTAAGTCAAGCTATGCTTATACGCTTGATGAAGCAATGAATGCGGCAAAGGAGATAGGCTTCCCGCTTATTATCCGTGCAAGTTACACGCTTGCAGGTGGTGGCAGTGGTGTGGCTTATAATATCGATGAATTCAAAGCAATAGCACAAAATGGCTTAGAAGTGAGTCCTATTAATGAGATTCTTATTGAAGAATCTTTGCTTGGGTGGAAAGAGTTTGAAATGGAGGTTATTCGCGACAAAAACGATAATTGTATCATTGTGTGCAGTATCGAGAATCTCGACCCTATGGGCGTGCATACGGGAGATTCTATCACCATCGCTCCAGCTCTCACACTTACAGATAAAGAATATCAGCGAATGCGTGATGCAAGTTTTAAAATCCTGCGAGAAATCGGCGTAGATACCGGCGGGAGCAATGTGCAATTTGCCATTAATCCGCAAAATGGGCGAATGACCGTGATTGAGATGAATCCACGCGTTTCGCGTTCTTCCGCACTTGCCTCAAAAGCAACAGGCTATCCTATCGCAAAAGTCGCCACAATGCTTGCAGTGGGGTATAGCCTCGATGAAATCACCAACGACATTACAGGCACACCGGCGAGTTTTGAGCCAAGTATTGATTATATTGTTACAAAGATTCCGCGATTTACTTTTGAGAAATTCCCACAAGCTGATTCTACACTGACCACTTCGATGAAGTCTATCGGCGAGGTTATGGCGATTGGCGGGACATTCAAAGAGTCGTTGCAAAAGGCGTTATGTAGCTTAGAGACAGGTATCTTTGGATTCAATTCCTTAACTAATGATAAACTTGAAATTCAGAGGGAAATCCGTCGTGCGAATGCTAATCGTTTGCTTTATATTGCTGATGCATTTAGGATAGGATTTAATGTTGATGAGGTGTATGAATTTTGTAAGATAGATTATTGGTTTTTAAATGAAATTCATGAAATCGTTGTCTTAGAAAAGGAAATTTCATTTGAAAATATTAAGCAAGAGTCGTTTTTGCGTTCTTTAAAGAGTAGCGGTTTTAGTGATAAAATGATTGCGTATTGGGTAAATGAACATGATGGTTTAGATGTTCAAGAAAGAGAAATTTATGAGCTAAGAAAGGAATTGGGCGTAGTGCTTGAATATCGTGAAGTCGATACTTGTGCAGCTGAATTTGACACAAAAACTGCTTATCTGTATGGCGTTATACCTTTGATGCAACCTTTAAAACCAAGTCAAAAACAAAAATCAGACCAGAAGGTAATGATTATCGGCGGAGGACCTAATCGCATAGGGCAGGGTATTGAGTTTGATTATTGTTGCGTTCATGCAAGTTTTGCATTGGCGGATATGGATGTTAAGAGTATTATGTATAATTGCAATCCTGAAACGGTAAGCACAGATTATGATACAAGCGATACACTTTATTTTGAGCCTATCGATTTAGAACGCGTACAATCAGTTATTCAGAAGGAGAATCCGGAAGGGATTATTGTGCATTTTGGCGGACAAACGCCTTTGAAGCTTGCAAAATCCTTAACTAAAATGGGTGCAAATATTATCGGTACGAGTGCAAAGGTGATTGACATTGCAGAAGATCGTAAAAAATTTGCTAAATTTGTTGAGGAAAATCAATTACTTCAACCTCAAAATGGTACAGCTTTTACCAAAGAAGATGCATTAAGCGTTGCACAAAAAATCGGATTTCCAGTTTTAATGCGTCCAAGTTATGTGCTTGGCGGACGTGCGATGCGTATTGTGTATAACAGTGATGAATTATTGCAGTATATGAGTGAGGCGGTCAGTGTAAGTGAGGACTCTCCTGTATTGATTGATAAGTTCTTAGAAAATGCGATAGAACTTGATGTGGATTGTATTTGTGATGGGCAGAATGTGTATATCGGTGGAATTATGCAACATATCGAAGAGGCAGGGATTCATAGTGGGGATTCAGCCTGCTCACTTCCTGCACAAGCATTAAGTGAAAAGCAGCTTTTAGAAGTACAGAATGTTACTGCTAAAATTGCAAAAAATTTGGGTGTTGTTGGGCTTATGAATACACAATATGCTATTTATCATGGACAGCTTTATTTGATTGAAGTCAATCCGCGTGCAAGTCGCACCGTACCATTTGTGAGTAAGGCAACAGGTATTCCTCTAGCAAAAGTGGCAACACGTGTAATGTGGAATGTAACTACTCAAAAATTGCAAAATCCCCTCAAAGAGGCTTTGCAATTTTATGATAATTTTAAGCGCATTGACTATAGCGATGAGATTTTTAAGCCGAAGAAAATCACACATATCGCCATCAAGGAATCTGTATTCCCATTTAGCAAATTAAGTGGAGCCGATGTTTCTTTAGGTCCGGAAATGAAAAGCACAGGTGAGGTGATGGGGATTTCTAAAAGTTTTGGATTAAGTTTTGCAAAAAGCCAACTTGCTTCTAAGAATCCCTTACCTCTTTTTGGAAAAGTTTTTATTTCTCTTGCGGATTCAGATAAACCAAGTGGAATTCCAATTATTCAAGAATTATATGCTTTAGGATTTTCATTTTGTGCGACAACAGGGACGCAAAAGATTTTTGAGCAAACTTCCATACCTGTGGAGGTGGCATTAAAAATTTCTGAAGGGCGTCCAAATGTGTGTGATATGATAGCAAATAATGAAATTGCTTTAGTGATTAATACAAGTAATATACAATCTAATCAAGAAGATACTTGCAAGATTCGTACGCAGGTGCTTAAAAGTTCTGTTCCCTATTTTACGACAATTGCGGCAGCACAGGCAGCATTGAAGGCGATTAAAGAAAATAAGAATGGGGAAGTTTCTATTGTACGTGCAATTCAAGATTATCTTAAAGACTAAGAATGCAAATGGTTTATTTAACCCAAACAGATACGACAATTGGCTTTTTAAGTCAGAATATGGAGAATATTATGACTTTAAAGAAAAGAAAAAATAAACCTATTTTGATGGAAGTGTACTCTTTACGCGATTTGCAATATTATGTTCGTGTTCCGCATTTATTCAAAAATCGGATTAGACGCGGAGAAAAAACATCTTATCTTTATCCTAATAAAAAATGCTTGAGGGTTTCAAAAAATCAACGACATAATGAATTCTTGAGATGTTTTTCAAGATTACCGGGATTGTATAGTAGTTCTGCAAATAAAAGCGGACAAAGTTTTGATATAGAATTTGCTACAGAAAAAGCAGATGTAATCGTATATGAAAGGAATGTAGATTTTAGTCAGAATTTACCTTCCCGTATTTTTAAAATCAACACTATAAAAATTCAAAGAATTCGATAAGGAGGAAGTATGGTTTGGCGACTGATAACAATTTTATTTTTTGGGTGTTTATTTACGCTGATTCCTGTTGCTGGAATATTAGGTGCGGTGATGAATGGCTATATTCGTTATTATGAACTGCGTGATTGTGGACGTCCAGTTTTTTTTAACCCCTTTTTTTATGATACAATTTTTCATGCGGGTTATGGTTGGATTTTCTTGGGCGTTAGTTTTGTCGTAGGTATTTTTATGATCTTTCCTCCTTTTTTTGGAAATTTTTTTCGTTTAATGTATGTGATGAGTATTTTGGTTGTTTCATTGGGCTTTATTCCGTCTGTAGGCTTAAAGGTGGGTGAAAAAATGTTTTATCGTCCAGATACTCCCATTGCTTTAACAAATGGTGAAATTCATCGTGTTGATGTATTGTATAAGGGGCGCGAGGGTATACATTTTAAGGATGCAACAAAGGGTTATCCCTCTACTTTTATATGGGCAATTGTACAAAATGGAGAACAACAGAGATGTTATCGTGAAGTTGAATCACAACCCAAGAAATCACAACCCAAGCAACCGCAAATAACAAAGGAAGAAGCAGAGGCGTTAGGTATACAGCCACCTAAGGAAAAAAAGGGCTTTTTAGAGGTTTTACAACAAAAACTCTTTGGCGAGTAAAAGGATACTATTAGCAAGGGATTCTTTGAATCCATGCTGATAGTTTGATTAGGGTGAATCAGTGTTTTGTTCGAAGCATTCTTTGAATAAAGAATGCGATGACAGCCATAAAGCAGATGAGTCCAATTATATCTCCAAACGGGGAGTGTTCTATAATCGCAAGAGGAGAATCTCCGCCACCTGCGCTAATGGATACGACGATAATCCCTGCAATAAGAACGCCCATTAGTGATTCGCCAACAATAAGCCCAGAAGCAAGTAAAATACCTTTGTTTTGACGCTTTTTGATCTCTTCTGCGGAATAATGTTTGTGAAGGGATTTTAAGATGAAGAACCCCATAATTGAGCCAATTACAAGAGGGGTCTGCAATGTTGGTGGAAGATAAATCCCCATACCTACTGCTAGAGGCGGTAGGCTGAATGAAGTTTTCTTTTTAAGCACAATATCGACAAGAATCACGCTAACTCCAAGCCCAATTCCCCAAACAATATAGTTCCATTCCAGGGTACTGCTAAAAATACCTTGCGCAATATGTGTCATTAATGTTGCTTGTGGTGCAGAAAGTGCTTGAGACTCTGCCATGCCTTCACGTGGCATCATACCAGTAAAGCCATATGCCTCATATAGCAAGTTTAAGACAGGGGCAATAACCAACGCTCCGGCAATGCAACCTAAAACCAGTGCAATTTGTTGTCTATAAGGTGTTGCACCAACAAGAAAGCCTGTTTTTAAATCTTGCAAATTATCATTAGCAATACAAGCAATACTCACAATAACTGTTGTCATAAATAAAGCTAATGCAGTTGCGAAAGAAACACCTTCTGTTGAATCTAGAAGATGAAAAGATAAACCCAATGCAAGAACAATTAGTGATGAAATGATAACGCCAAGAATACCCACACCTGAAATAGGGCTAGAGGAGCTTCCAATTAATCCTGCCATATAGCCACAAGCAGCTGCAACAAAGAATCCCATACCTACAGAAACACAAACGCCAACAATAATATATATCCACAGCAAGTAGCCATCTAAGGTATTTGAAATAAAAGAATAAAAAACAACCCCTAATCCAAAAATAATAAAACAAGTTAAAAGGCTAATCGCAAAAGGTGAAAGGTCTGTGTCCTTACGATTAACCGCTATTCCCGCTTTTTTGTTTTTAATGCTTTGAATGGAAACGGAAATTCCATCAAAAATAGATTTTAATAAAGTAATGAGCGTCCAAATTGCGGCAATCCCAATCATTCCTACCCCAATAAAACGAACTTTTTGACTCCAGATTGTTTCTGCTATAGCACCAATATCGCCATGTACAGGCACTAAACTTGTATAATAGGGTACAAGAATACCCCATGCAATAAAAGAGCCAATAAGCATTGCAATTCCGCTTGCAATACCAATCAAATATCCAGCCGCCAATAAAGCAGTAGAAAAACCCATAGGAATTTGCGTAACCATTCCTCCCGCTGAAAACCAAAAATTTGCTTCCATTGAAAATAGGCGGAAGCCATTTGTGCAAAGCGTGAGCAATGAAGCAATTCCACTTCCAAGTAGAATTTCACGCATTGCATTTTTTGTATTTGATGTTGTTGCTGAACCTACTTTAAGAATTTCTGCAGCAGCAACTCCTTCAGGGTAGGGTAGGGGGCTATTTACAACCATCGCACGTCTTAGAGGAATGGTAAATAAGATTCCCAAACAACCACCACAGGCACAAAGGATAAAAGTTTGCCAGAATTCAAAATTTTGCCAATAGCCCATCATCAAAATGCTAGGAAGGACAAAAATAACTGCAGAGAGAGTTCCAGCTGCGGAAGCTTGAGTTTGCACAAGGTTATTTTCTAAAATATTAGAGTTTTTAAAGAATCGTAAAACAGCCATTGAAATAACTGCTGCAGGGATAGCAGAGGAGAATGTAAGCCCAACTTTTAAGCCAAGATAAACATTAGAGGCTGTAAATATAAGGGTGATAATACCCCCTAGAATCATACCTCTAAGCGTTAATTCAGGTAGCTGATTCATGGGCGCTCAATATGATAATTAGGAGATTCTTGTGTGATAAACACATCATGGACATGTGATTCTTTTAGTCCTGCTGAGGTAATTTCAACAAATTCTGCATTTTTCCATAGCGTTGGAATGTCCTTTGCACCGATATAGCCCATTGCTGCACGTAAGCCACCTAGCATTTGATGGATAACATCAGCAATTTTTCCACGATAAGGAACGCGTCCTTCAATGCCTTCTGGGACAAGTTTGCTACTGATGACTCCATCTTGAAAATAGCGGTCGCTACTACCCTTATTCATTGCCCCTAAACTGCCCATTCCACGATAATTCTTATATTGTCTTCCTTGAAAAATAACCATATCGCCAGGAGATTCTTCTGTTCCAGCAAGTGCAGAACCAATCATTACACTACTTGCACCAGCTGCAAGGGCTTTTGCAATATCTCCAGAATAGCGAATACCTCCATCAGCAATAACAGGTATATTGTATTTTTGTGCAATCAAAGCTACTTCATCAATGGCTGAAATTTGTGGGACTCCCACTCCAGCGACAATACGCGTCGTACAAATACTGCCTGGCCCAATACCTACTTTTAACCCATCAGCTCCAGCATCTATCAATGCTTTTGCTGCTTCAGCCGTTGCAATATTTCCTGCTATTATATCAATGTTGCACTGTTTTTTAATTTCTTTGATTGTTTCAATAATGGCTTTAGAATGTCCATGTGCACTATCTAATACAAGTAAGTCAGCTCCAGCATCAATTAGTGCCTTTGCTCTATCATATTGTTTAACACCAATCGCTGCACCTACACGTAATCGACCAAATTGATCTTTATTTGCATGAGGATATTCAATTTTTTTCTGAATATCTTTAATCGTGATAAGCCCCTTGAGTTTACCATTCTCATCCACAATAGGTAATTTCTCAATACGATGATTGTGCATAATACTTTTTGCTTCTTCTAAGCTTGTACCTACCTGTCCAGTTACTAATGGTGCTTTTGTCATTACTTTGCTGACTGCTTTTGATAGATCATTCTCAAAACGAATATCACGATTTGTAAGAATACCTAAAAGATTACCTTTTTCATCAACAACAGGAACTCCAGAAATTTTATAGTTATCTGTTAGATTTTTTGCCTCTGCTAAGGTGTTATCAGGTCTCACAAAGATTGGGTCAATAATTACACCACTTTCACTTTTTTTCACTTTTTTGATTTGTGAGCATTGGGAGCTAATGTCCATATTTTTGTGAATAATACCTATTCCACCTTGCCTTGCCATTGCGATGGCGGCTTTGTATTCTGTGACGGTATCCATCGCCGCTGAAACAATAGGTGCGTTGAGTTTAATATTTGATGTTAGTTGGCTTTGTAGGCTAACCTCTGTTGGGAGAACTTCTGAATATTGAGGGATTAATAAGACATCTTCAAAAGTGAGAGCACGTTTTCTAATTTTCATTCCAATTCCTTTACTAAAAATTTAATCCTCTATTTTAGAGCATTTTCAAGACTTAAAGCTCCGTCAAGAACACTTTGTTCATCGAAAGCTTTACCGATAAGTTGCATGCCTACAGGTATACCCTCTTTTTGAGAGGTAGGTAGACTAATTGCAGGAAGTCCAGCAAGATTTACAGAAATAGTGTAAATATCACCCAAATACATTTCAAGTGGACTTGAAGTTGCACCAAACATAGGCGGCAGAGTTGGAGAAATAGGACTTAAAATTAAATCTGTATCGCTAAAAATGCTATTAAATTGTTGCTTGATTAATGAGCGAACTTGCTGAGCTTTTAGGTAATATGCGTCATAATAGCCACTGCTTAAAACGAAACTACCTAACAGAATGCGTCTTTTCACTTCTTCGCCAAAACCCTGTGTTCTTGTTTGAATATATAATTCTTTTAGGTCATCTGAATCGATACGATTGCCATAGCGAATCCCATCAAAACGTGAAAGATTTGCACTGGCTTCAGCAGTGCAGATAATATAATATGCAGAAATATGATAAGCAGTATCTAGCATCGTTTTTTCAATAATGCGATGTCCTTGCTTTTCTAATATAGAAATTGTTTCTGTATAGGCTTGTTGAATTTCTTGGCTTGCGTCTTTAAGAAAATCTGGAAGAACCGCAATTGTTTGTTTTCTGTTTGGATTAATATTTTTAAAACATTCTGTTGGAGGGAGGTTTGCGGAGGTGCTATCTTTAGTGTCGTAACCACTTAGCATATCTAGTAAAATAGCCGCATCACTTACATTTTGTGTGATAGGTCCAATTTGGTCAAGACTTGAGGCATAAGCAACAAGTCCATAGCGACTAATGCGTCCATAAGTAGGTTTTAAGCCTACGCAACCACAAAAACTAGCCGGCTGTCTGATAGAACCGCCTGTATCACTCCCTAATGCTGCAATTGCAATTCCTCCAGCGACTGCTGCTGCACTTCCACCGCTTGAGCCACCCGGAACACGATTCTTTGCTACGGGATTCAATGTTTTTCCATAGCAGCTCGATTCTGTTGTGCTACCCATCGCAAATTCGTCCATATTTGCACGTCCAAAAGGAATACATCCATGTTTGCGTAAATTGATAATAGCAGTTGCGTCGTAAGGTGCAATATAGCCTTTTAGAATACGACTTGCACAAGTGAGTGGCTCATCTTTAATGTTGATATTGTCTTTGACTAAAATGGGAATGCCTTGTTCTTCTTTTTGGGTTAATTCGCCCACATAAGCATTCAAATCACTCGCCGCTACCTTTTTGCGTATATCGGCACAAATTTCTTGTAACTCATTTTTATCTTTTTTTAAAGCCTCTTGCAAGGTTATCATATTTTTCCTCCTGAAAATGGATTATGTATTGAATTGTAAAATTGCTTAAAAGCTGATAGTTGTGAATGTAGATTCAAAATCGCCATATCTGCAAGAACAAGAGCAACTAAGGATTCTGCCACAACAACACCTCGAATACCAATGCATGGGTCATGCCTACCTTTGAGGGAGAATTCCACAGGTTCTAATTTAGAATTCAGTGTTTGTTGGGGCAGGAAAATGGAGGGTGTGGGCTTAAAATATATGCGTACAACCAGCGTATCACCATTGCTAATTCCACCAAGAATTCCGCCACTATGATTGCTTGAGAATCCATGCGGTAAAATGGAATCATTATGTACACTTCCTCGCATTTTAGCTACATTTGTTCCTGTGCCAATTTCTACAGCCTTCACTCCATTTAATCCCATTAAAGCTGCTGCTAATTGGGCATCTAATTTATGGTAAAGGGGTTCACCTAAGCCTAATGGAACTTTTAATGCTCTAATTTCAGCACCTGCACCTATACTATCGTGATTATTCTTTGCTTGAAGAATCTCTTTTTTAAAAGATTCTTCAATCTTTGAATCCAACGCGTAAATTTCACTTGTTTTTGCAAAAGTGAAATCCCGTTCCTCCGTACAAGTCTCACCAATACTGAAAATTCCACTTTGAAATTCAATGCCAATTTCTTGCAGGAGAAGTTTTGCAATTGCCCCTGCAGCCACTCTTGCGGCACTTTCCCTTGCACTTGCACGTCCACCGCCACGATAATCACGAATATTATATTTGTGTTGGTATGTCCAATCCGCATGAGATGGGCGAAAAATATTTTGTATTTCTTTATAATCACTACTTTTTTGGTTTTGGTTTGCAATCCATAAAGCAATGGGAGCACCTGTGCTATGAGATTCAAAAACACCACTTAAAATCTCAACTCGATCACTTTCTTTGCGTTGTGTTGAGAAAATATTACGACCGGGTGTACGACGTTGCATTTCAGAGTAAATAAATTCTTCATCAATTTTTAAACCAGCAGGTAGCCCATCGATAACACAACCAATGCCTGCACCATGAGATTCTCCAAAAGTGCTAATACGTAGGGCTAAACCTAGTGTATTCATTGTTGTGCCTTTCTTCTTGATAAATCTGCCAATGCGATTCTTGCTGCCTCTTGTTGTGCCTCTTTCTTACTTCCACCATATGCCTTAGCAGCTTGTGTGCCTAAGATGAAAACGGCAACCTCAAATTCCTTTTTATGGTCAGGACCACTTGTATTTAAAATCACATATTCAGGAATTTCTCCAAACATGGCTTGTGTAAGTTCTTGGAGCATAGTTTTATGATCTCTTAATAAAGATTTGAGATTCATATTTTTATAAGTTTCATGAAGGATTCTAAAAATGATTTCCTGTGCCGTGCTGATGCCCGCTTCTAGATAAATTGCTCCAAAAATAGCTTCAAAAGCGTCTGAAAGAAGAGATTTCTTCTCCCTCCCTTGATTATTTTCCTCAGCAATGGAGAGATAAATAAATTTTCCCAAATCCAAATTGCGTGCTAGCTGACTAAAACCATTTTCATTCACCATTGCTGCACGCATTTTTGAAAGTTCGCCCTCTTGTGCTTTTGGGAATTTTAAAAATAAAAATTGACCAACTAGTAAATCCAATACGGCATCGCCTAAAAATTCAAGTCTTTCATTGCTGATAGCATGTTTATAGCTTTTATGTGTGAGGGCCTCAACAAGAAGGTTTTTATCCTTAAAGACATAGCCCAATCGCTCTTCTAAAATATTTAGATGTGCAGTATTATTCATAATTTTCTCTTCATTTTTCATTTTGACTACTTTGTTTTGCCAGAAAAGCCTCATTACGTGCGATAGAATCACAACGTTCATTTTCGGTGTGTCCATCGTGTCCTTTTACCCAACGAGCTTGAATCTGATGCATAGAGGAGACCTTAAGATACTCTTGCCATAAGTCTTTATTTTTTACTTTTTCAAAGTCCCGCTTCACCCAATTGGACAACCATTCATTGATTCCACGTACAACATAAGAAGAATCACTAAAGAGTTCTACAGAGCAAGATTCTTTTAAAGAATTCAAACCCTCAATGACTGCTTTGAGTTCCATTTGGTTGTTGGTGACATTCTTTGCAGAACCGCTGATACATTTTTCTTTGTCTTTATAACGCAAAATTGCACAATATCCGCCGAAACCAGGATTCCCTAAGCTAGAACCATCACAGAAAAGAGAGACCATTTTCATCACGTACCTTTCTAATTTTATAAGTGAGTTCACCACTTAATAAAGCCCCACAGCTTAGACAGCGCTCAAAACGCAAAGGGTAACTTCCTTTGCATTCTTCGCAACGATAGGAGAATTCCAAATCCCCCTTTACTCCCCCTAAAATTTGCAGAGAACGTAATACTTCTAGCTCAAAAATGTAGCAGTGATTTTGTATTTGCATAAAACCCTTTGCAGCACAAACATCTTTAAGAATAAGATTATTTGTTTGCTCGGCTCGGCTTAATAGTTCATCTTTGGGGAGATTCCATAGTAAATCCAATAATTCTTCACTCCTTTTTTGCGTTAAATACGCTTCCCAAAACCAATCTCTTTGTAAGGCTTGAAGTTTTTCTAAAACGAATGTCCACAGACGCGAATCTGATTCTAGCCAGTAAAAAATTTCTTTTTTTTGTGGCTGATTTTGCTGAAAAATTTTTTTCAAATTCAAGTACCCTCGATTTAATCGTTCGCTTTTTTCAGGAAGTCCTAACTCTTGCAAACATGAAAGGGCGTCCAAAGCTTCATCATAAAGCCCCAATGCTTCATAAGAACGCATTAACAAGGAAAGAGCCTCCGGATTTCTAGGATTATTTTTCAAAACTTCAAGCAAAATTTTTTTGGAACGTTCTAAAAAACCAGCATAATAATAAACCTCACCTAAAGAATAAAGAAAATTTAAGCGACTAGAGGATTCTAAATCACATTCTAAAATTGCCATATAAAGTTTGATAGATCGTTCATAATCACCAATACGAAAATAAGTTTCTGCTAAGAATCGTAACGCAGGGAGTGATTCTCCGAGTTTCAGTAAAGTTTCTCTAGCAATTTCATCAACGCTAACGCTTTCAAAAAGTCTTGAAAAATCTTTTAAAGAATCTTCTTGTTTTTTGCGTGTGTGTAAATTCCAGAAATAGGTTGCAAGAACAATAAAGGCAATAATTGCAATTAAAATGGCAACACCAAACAAAGGATCTCTGAAAAATTTAAAGAGCTCGCCCATTCCTTTGTTTTCCTCCAAGTCTTTAGTTTTTTCATTCTGAAATTGTATTTTATCTCAAAAATCAATAAAAAGCCCTTAATTAATTTGTTATAATGTGATTTATGATTAAACTAGAATCCATAGAAGAGCTTAATAGAATTGTTGATATTACTGATATTATCGGTCTGCATTTGGAATTGATAAAAAGCGGTTCACATTATAAGGCTATTTGCCCTTTTCATGATGAAAAAACACCTAGCTTAGTAATTACACCGATAAAAAATTTATATTATTGTTTCGGTTGTGGTGCACATGGAAATGTTTTTCATTTTTTAATGGAGTATGAGAAGTTAACTTTTCAAGAAGCTGTTGAAAAAGTGGCTAGATTCTACCATTTTTCCTTGCAATATACACAACAGAGAAATCCAGTTTTAAAGAGCGACTATTTAGAGAGAATGACATTTTTTTTTATGCAATGTTTACAAAATAGTCCAAAAGTTTTGGAGTATGTTGAAAATCGTTATATTGCGCAGAGTTCTCAAGAGCGATTTATGTTGGGGTATGCTCCGTCAGCTTCCGAAATTATGCAATTTATCTATAAAGAAAATATACCTGTAGCTGAATTGTTTAAGTTGGGTTTTTTAGGGGAAGATAAGGGTCGATTTTATCCGCGTTTTGTGCAACGTTTAATATTTCCTATCACCTCTTCAAGGGGTGAAATTGTTGGTTTTGGTGGGCGCCGTTTGCAGGAGGAGGGGCAAATTGCAAAATATATCAATTCTCCCCAAACTCCTTTATTTAATAAATCCAAACTTTTATATGCTTACTCTGTTGCCAGGGAGGCAATTTTACAAAAAAAACGCGTGATTGTTACTGAAGGCTATATTGATGTAATTTTACTTCACCAAGCAGGATTTAATAATGCAGTAGCTACTTTAGGAACATCTTTAACAAAGGAGCATTTGCCTTTACTTTCTCGCGGAGAGCCACGTATTCTTCTTGCGTATGATGGAGATAAAGCAGGAAGGGCAGCGGCATTTAGAGCTGCAAAATTATTAACCCATAAAGATGGTGGCGTAGTTTTGTTTAAAGATGGTGTTGATCCTGCAGATATGGTTGCACAAAAACGTATAGAGGAGATAAAAAGTATCTTAGAAAATTTTACGCCATTTATTTTGTTTTTAATGCAAGAGATTCTTGCTTCTCATAACTTGAAAAATCCCATAGAAAAGCGAAAAGCACTTGAAGAATGTGAAGAAATTTTAAGGGATCTTCCGCCTATTTTACAAGAAGAATATAGCCTTTTCTTAAGTCATACTTTACAGATTCCACAACGAGCGATTCGTCTAAAGAATAATAAAAAACGGGTGAAAGCTATCCATTTAAGTGAACCTAAAGATCCTGTATTAGCCAACATTTTAAAGATGATTATCCAAGACATTGCTTTGCTTGATAGTTTGCTAGAATATGTTGATACGCCTGTATTTCAAGGCTATGAAGAGGAATTTGAACTTCTTAAGCAAAATAATTTAGAGGCAGCACCGATTCTTAAAATTATGCTTGATGAACAAATTGTGGGTATGGATAAAGCTAATCTTAAAAAACAAGTTTGTATGATTTTAGATAGGTATTATCGTAAGCAATTAGTAGAGGTTGCACATCAAAAAACACTTTCTTCTGAGCGACGATCATTTTTGCTTGACAAGATACGATTAAAATTACAAGAATTACAGAAAGGAGAACTCCCCCAATATGAAAGCTTTAGCACTTTTTAGCGGTGGTTTGGATAGTTTATTGGCAATGAAACTCATCAAAGATCAAGGGATTAAGGTTGTTGCATTAAATTTTAATATTGGTTTTGGGGCAAAAAAAGATAAGCGAGAATTTTTAGAGAATGCTACAAAGCAGATTGATGTTGAATTGCGTTTAATAGACATTCGTGAGCAATTTTTCGATGAAATACTTTTTAATCCGAAATATGGTTACGGAAAATATTTTAACCCCTGCATTGATTGCCATGCAAATATGTTTCGTCAAGCTTTTTCTTTACTTGAAGAAGAGGGTGCAAGTTTTGTGATTAGCGGTGAAGTTTTGGGACAACGTCCTAAAAGCCAACGCAAGGAGGCACTATTTCAAGTTAATCATCTTGTAGGCGATAAAATAGGTATTGATGAAGGCTTGATTTTACGCCCAATGTGTGCGAAACTTTTGCCAATGAGTACACCTGAAAAAATGGGTTGGGTAGATAGAGAAAAATTACTTGATATTAGTGGAAGAGGACGCGAAAGACAACTTAAAATGGTGCAAGATTTGGGATTAAAGTATTATGAGAAACCCGGTGGTGGGTGTTTGCTGACTGATATTAGTGTTGCTAAAAGATTAAAGGACATTACTGCAAGGCGAAAAGCTGTTAGAGGCGATCGTGAGATTTCTTTATATGGGCGTTATTTTATTTTGCCTGATGGTGGTCGTTGTGTGATTTCACGCAATGAAGAAGAGAATCAAAAATTAAATATTGAGCATGAGAAAATGCAACAAATCAGAATTAAAGAAGAATCTTGGCTTGGTCCTGTTGGGCTTGTTGATTCTGAATCTTCAATGAGGGATAAGGGGTTGGCTGCTTCTTTAATGCTACTTTATGGTAAAAGTCAATTGCGTGAATATCCTCTCCAGATTGGAGAGGCAAATTTTTTTGTCGTTCCTTTTGACTCTAAACAAAAAGCACAAGAAATGATGATTTAAGTTTTTTTGTGAGAATTATGCTATAATCATTAAGGAGGTGTAGCAGAGGGTTGCTTGCTAAAACAAGAGGAAAGTCCGAGCTGCATTGAGATAAGGTTCTATTTAACGAATAGCTATCGTAAGATAAGGGAAAGTGCCACAGAAAATAAACCGCTTGAAAAAGTAAGGGTGAAACGGCGGTGTAAGAGACCACCGGATTCTTAGCAATAAGAATCGCTAGGTAAACCCAACCTGCAGCAAGAAGGAATTGGTAAAAATCTCAAGTAAAATGCCTTCGCGTGAGCGTTATTGTGAAATAATCGCCAAGATAAATGACCCTTTAATACAGAACTCGGCTTATAGCTACACCTCTTCTTTCAGGAATCCTATAGTAACCGAATTCAAGGATATACATTATGAAAAAGATGCTTGTTTTGGCGTTAGTGATTTTGGGTGCAAATGTTCTATTTGCGAAAACACCTACTCTTGTAATCACAACTCCCGTTGAAGATGGGAATCTAGCACAGGGAAGATATTTTGTTGGTTCATTGTATTTTGAAGAACGTTCTAATCTTGCTTCCGAAGTCTCTGGAGTGATAGAGACAATCTATGTAAAGGAAGGAGAACGCGTTAAGCAAGGGCAGAAATTAGCATTATTGAATAGTGATTTATTAGATTTACAGATTCAATCTCAAGAGGCTTTATTAAGGCAATCTAAGGCATTATTAGATAAAACAGCTAAGGATTTTGAGAGATTTAATAAACTTTATAAAAGTAATTCTATTTCTTTTAAAGAATATGAAAATGCGTTATTCGATTTACGTGCTCAACGTGGGAGTGCTGATGCGATTGAAGCAGATTTAAAAAAATTAAAAAAAGAAAGAGATAAGAAAGAATTAAAATCGCCTTATGATGGTGTGATTCTTTCTCAATCATTAAAACGCGGTGAATGGGTAAATGTGGGTGCTTCATTATTTAGTATCGCCAAGTTAAGTCCTTTGGAAGCAACATTTGAAGTGCCTTTTGATGTTTTGCGTTCTTTGAAAGTTGGACAAAAAATTGAAGTCCTTATTGCTTCTAAACAATACAATGCTTCCATTGCAGCATTAATTCCACTAGGAGATGCAAAAGCTAGAACTTTTCCGATTAAATTAGCGATTGAAGATCCTTATGGGGAATTAATTGAGGGCTTAGAGGTGCGTGCAAAGCTCTTTAAAAAAGGTTTAGAAAGCGGACTTTTAGTGCCAAGAGATGCAATTCTTCCTAGTAACAATGGGAATATTATTTTTGTTGTACGAGAATCTAAAGCTGTTCAGGTGGATATTGAAGTGCAACAGTATAGCAGTAACCTTGCCCTTGTTCGTTCCAAAAAAGCAGGTTTTTTAAAGGTGGGCGAGAAGGTAATTACAAAAGGGCATGAACGTTTAAAAAATGGAGATGAAATAAAAGAATAGTCAATAGCTCAGAGTGAGTGCATCAATTTGTTCCCAACTTAGATTCTGGGATTTTTGAATGCTTAAAATATGTGCGATAGAGCGCGTGAACATATCTGTTTCGATGTTTACGCGTCGATGAATGCGGTATGTATGAAAAATGCTTTCTTTGAAGGTGATTGGAATAATGCTTAGGCGAAAAATATCTCCTCTAACTTCGTTAATGGTAAGGCTAATGCCATCAATCCCAACACTTCCTTTAGGCACAAGTAGGTGTAGAATCTCCTTTGGTGCTTGAATGTAAAAATCAACACTAATTGTGTGTTCGACGATATTTGCGATAATACCTGTAGAATCAATATGCCCTTGTAAAAAATGCCCATCAATTTTATCACCCAATCGCATAGCAGGTTCTAAGTGGACTTGTTTGCATAAATTTTCTGTTGCAATGCACTTTTGTGTCTCTTCGCTGACTTCTACAACAAATTCGTGGTGATGAATCTCTACAACGCTAAGACAAGCTCCATTAACGGCAATACTTTCACCAATTTCTGGAGTTAGTGAAGAGTGAATGCGTAAATAGGGTGGTGTATAGGAGACAACCTTTCCTATATTTTTAATCAATCCATTAAACATAATTGCACCTTTTAAGAAGAATAAGATAAAAAAGTACGCACTTCGGAATCAAGATATTCTATTTCATCAAATGTGAGTGCACCATCAGGGAAATGCTGGATAGCTCTTTGTATGTAGGATTCTATTTCACCAAAACAAATTTGGTGGTTTAAGAATTTTTCTACTGCCACCTCATTTGCAGCATTCACAACCACGCCCAAAGAAGGCTTTTTTAAAAGTGTATCTTTAAGTGACCATAATGGATAACGTTGGATGTCGATTTCTTCAAATTTAAAAGCATTTAGTGAACAGAGATTGATTGGCTTAAATAATTCTTTGGCTTGATTGCAAGGGGTTTGTAAAGCTTTTTTTCCAAGCATTGCATAGGCGATGGGTAGACGCATATCGTTTTTTGCAATATGAGCAGTGAAACTCCCATCATAAAAACCAACAAGGGCATGAACAATAGAATTTCTTTCAATGAAAGCATGGATATGAGATGTTTTGAATAACCAAAAAGCTTCCAAAACTTCAAAAATTTTATTCATCATCGTGGCACTATCAATCGTAATTTTTTTACCCATTGCCCAATTTGGGTGTTTAAGAGCTTCCTTTGCATTTTGTGAGTGGAGATATTCAATGGGCGTATCGCGCAACGCACCACCGCTTGCAGTGAGGATTAATTCTCGAAAGGGTTGGTTGTGTTGCAGATAGTAGAGACTGAAATGTTCGCTATCTACGGGAATAATCCGACTCACATCTACCCATTGACCACCGATAACTAAAGATTCTTTATTTGCTAACGCTAAGGTTTTACCCATTTCTAAAATTTTTAATGTGGGTTTAAGTCCAGCAAATCCGACAATTGCATTAAGTGCAAGTGGAGAGTGCGTATGTTCTAATGCACGCAAAAGCCCGGATTCACCACTATCAAAATATTCAACATTTTTGTGTTGGGATTGGAGCGCAGGAATATGGGTAGAATCTTTAATGACGACAATGCGTGGCTGAAATTGTTTGATTTGTTGAGAAAGTAGGGTAATGTTACTACCTGCACTAAGCATTTCAATTTGAATGCCAAATTCTTGAGCGATATGAAGTGCATTAACGCCAATTGAGCCCGTAGAGCCTAGAATAATCATAGAAAATTCCTAATTAGTAACATTGGATAAAGAATGATAACCGCAAATAAGTATCCATCAATACGATCTAAAATTCCACCATGACCGGGCAGAATGCTACCGCTATCTTTTAGATCTGCACAACGTTTAAGATAGCTCTCATATAAATCTCCAAAGACAGATGCAATTGAACTTACAAATGCAACAAAAAAACTAAACATAGCAGGAAAAAATCCAAAAAGTATACCACAAATTCCGCCAATAATTGTCGCACAACTAACACCAATTAGAACGCCCTCTAATGTCTTTTTTGGGGATGTCGGGCAAAAGGGTCGAACACCAAACAATCTTCCGCCAAAATAGGCGAATGTATCCGTAATGGCAACAATGATGAGTAATAAAATTAGGGCATTAATTCCAAAATCCACATAAAGCGTAAGGAATGCAATGCAAGGAATTGTTGGATAAACAAGAGGTAAGATGAAGGCTGATTCACCAAGTTTTGTATAAGCTTGAAAACTGCTAAGAATAAGCATCGCAATAAAGACAACCCATGTCGATAAGAGTGCAGAGTAAGGAACAAGCAAAGTACCAAACCAAATCACAATTCCTAAACTAAGAAGTAATGGGGTTGGGAGAGTAGGATAGAGATTGGACATTTCCTTTAATGCTAATAAATAAACAATCCCTAAAAATAACCACATAATCCAAAAATGATGAAAAATTCCCACAATTGTAATGAGTGCTAAAAGAACACCCGCTGTATAAAGACGCGCGGGTTCAATTTGTTTAAGTTTCTGCCAAACCATAATTAACCTCCTACTATTTGCATAAATTTATTCAGATTGATATGTTGAATCCATGAAATATCAAATCCTGCAAAATCAGCACTACATAATAAAAAAATTGCTAGACAAATCACACCAATCATTTTATCTGTTATACTTCCGGTTACAAAGCGAAGAGGTTTTGGGAGCAACCCTATATTTCTGCTGTGCAAGGGTAGATAGATAGGGCAACCACTTTTTGTAAGCATATCTCCAGCAATATGTAAGTAAGAACCTATAACGATGCCTAGCAAGGGCAACATATCAAAATGCAATGCGAGGAATAGCGGGTAAAGAATAACGCCTATCACTAATGGAAATAAAAGCGTATGTGTTGCACCACGATGGCCAAAAATCTTGTGAATTAAGTGCGAGATAAAAAGGGTTTGTCGTCCAATTTTTGATTGTGGTTCATCAATATCGGGCAATAAAGATCCAATTGCAACGCCGCCAAGCAATAAAATGAGTTCCTTTGAATCAAAAAAGGTAATGTTGGCTATTTTTGTGGTGATAAAAATAGGAACGCTGACAACACAAAGTGCGAAAGAAATATGTGTTTTTGCAACCAATGATAGTCCTTTCTTTCTGTAATGAAAATTTGTATATTATAGCCACTTGTTGCTATTATCTGTTTTAATATATAGATAAGTTATTGAATTTTTGATTGTTTGTGTTAAATATTTTGGAATTCACAGTGCTTGAATCTATCAAATATCTTTAAATAATAATTGTTCTTATTATTGACATTTATTTAAAAATATCCTATAATTCCTAATAGATATTTTTAAATAAGGAGAATGTAATGTCTGTTTTGATTATCGGTGGTGATGAGATTATTCCTATTAAGGCTGTTTTGCACTCGTTGGGTTGTGAGGAAGTAACACATTGGGATGGACGCAGGGAAAGCGTGAATCATAAGAAAATTCCACAAAGCACTCGTTGTGTTATTTTGTTGACAAATTTCTTGAATCATAACACAATGAAGAAATTTCGTAATGAAGCAAAAAAGCGCAACATTCCTACTATTTGTTCTAAGCGGAGTGTGAGTTGTGTTTACTGTGAATATTGCAAGATTTTTGGTGATGGTATGGTTTGTGATAAAGAATGCGTGGCTGAAGAGATCGCCTAAAAAAGGGCGACTTCTTCGGTCTCTTACATGCTATTGCTTGTGAGGCATTTTGTGAGGCATTTTTCCACCAACTTGCTCAATATTTCCTTTTGTGTCGATACTATAAGCTGCCCCAAATCCTTTAACATAACGTCCTTGTTGATAGTGTAATTTGACAAGGTGAAAATCCCGCATTTCACGAATTGTTTTGATTCCACCTGCACCACCCATGCTTGTTTCAAGTGTATCTAATGCCTGATTAAATTCATTGCTATCGCGTGCAATAAATTCTGCTGTGGTGCGATAACGCAAACGACGTCTTGCAATAATCGTTTTTGTTTTTGCTTCGTCTTCTAAATACATCACCTCAATTTTTGTTGGATTTGTTTTAATGCTATCAAAATGTTCAGCAACTTCGCTGATATAAATGTAGTGTTGGTCGTTAACTTGGATGATGGGGGCATAAGAGCTAATTGCTTCACCATTTGGAGCAATACTTGCGATGACAATAGAGGCAACCTCTGCCTTAAATTGTTGGATTTCAGTGGCAATGACTGATAAATTATTGTTTTTTTCAAGATTCATACATAAGTCCATAATCGCTTTTTTAATCGTGCTATCATCACATTTTTCAGGAAATTCAACACGCAACTTCTGATTGTTGTTATAGACAATATCTAATCCTAGAAAATCTACACCAACTAATTTTGCTTCTGTTATGCTATCAGTACCAGAATACTTTTTGCATAAACCTATGACGCTTTCTTGATGGTGTCCATTCATATGCTCAATAATTGACTCAAAACTCATTTTTACTCCTTTGAATATCTTAATATAATTGTTGCAATTATATTATTTTTAAAGATAACTAATCGCTAATACCTTAAAAATAGGGGAAATTTTAGCTCAAGCTCTCTTAAAATAAACTTTAATAATTGTTATTATTAATAAGATTGTATCTAATGATGATGGCAAGGAATATTTTAAGGATTTTAGCTTATTCTTAATGAAAATTTGTTAGAATTCGCATTCTTAAACTTAAAAATGCAAAGAGGTATAGATGGGTGAAATTTTATTAGTTTTGCAGTTTGTTCTTGCCATTACGATTACTATAGTTGTGTTATTACAAAAAAGTTCTAGTATTGGGCTTGGCGTGTATAGCGGTAGTAATGAATCTTTGTTTGGGGCAAAAGGTCCAGCAAGTTTTTTAGCAAAAATTACTTTTATTTTAGGATTCGTATTTGTTGCAAATACTCTTGCGTTGGGTTATATCTATTCTCAAAAATCTCAACAATCTGTTTTTGATAATATTAAGGAAGATTCGTTGGTTCCAGAGGTGCCAATAGGTGGGTCAATTCCTATACAAAATAAGACTTTAGATGCAATATTAGGGACAGATTCTAATTCATCAACAACCATTCCAGAAGTACCAGTACAAACGCCAGATACAACACCACAACCTTAAAAAGGAGATTCAGATGACATTAGCTGATATTTACAAGGAAGCCGATGAGTATATGCAAAAGAGCATTGAAGCAATGAAAAGAGATTTTAAGACTTTAAGGACAGGTAAAGTTTCTGCAGTCATTGTGGAGGGTGTCAAAGTAGATTATTATGGTTCTCTTACGCCATTGTCGCAAGTAAGTTCTATTACAGCATTAGATGCCTCTACATTACAAATTTCTCCTTGGGAGAAGAATCTGCTTAAAGAAATTGAACGTGCTATTAACGAAGCTAATATTGGTGTGAACCCTAATAATGATGGTGAGAATATAAAGCTTTGTTTTCCGCCAATGACAAGTGAGCAACGAAAAGAAATTGCTAAAGAAGCAAAAGTGATGGGGGAGAAAGCAAAAGTTGCTATACGCAATAATCGTAAGGATGCAAATGATCAGATTAAAAAACTAGAAAAGGATAAAAGTGTTTCTTTAGATGAGGCAAAACGTGCATATGATGAGATTCAGAAAAAAACTGATGATTTTATAAAAAAAGTTGAAGAAACTTTAAAGAACAAAGAAAATGAGATACTAAAATTATGAGACAACGGCTTGATATTTCTACAATTTACAAGAATGCAAATGCCCTTTTGGAGGGACATTTTTTATTGAGTAGTGGCAATCATTCTGCTTGCTATTTGCAATCAGCAAAGGTTTTAGAATCCCCTAAAACCGCTGCAATTTTGGCTGATGCACTTGCTGCTGAAATTATGCAATATTCTATTGAAGTGGATACAATTTGCTCTCCAGCTTTGGGTGGAATTTTGGCTGGTTATGAATTAGCAAGAGCTTTGGGTGTGCGGTTTATTTTTACAGAAAGAGTTGATGGAAAAATGACTTTAAGACGTGGCTTTGAGGTAAAAGAAGGGGAGAGGGTTTTGGTTTGTGAGGATATTATTACGACCGGCGGTTCAGCTCTAGAATCTTCAAAAATTATTGAATCTTTAGGAGGCAGGGTTATTGCCTTTGCGGCGTTGGCGAATCGTGGCTTTTGTAAACGTGTGAATTCTGAATTACCTGCAAAGCCGGAAGGAAAGCTTCCTGGTCATATTCCATTCTTTGCGTTGGAAGATTTTAATTTTGAAATTTATGCACCTGAAAATTGTCCAATGTGCAAGGAAGGAACACGGGCGATTAAGCCTGGAAGTAGAGGAAATGCGTGAAAAAGCCTCGTTGGAGGGAAGTTAAAAAAAAAGATACTTCACTTAAGCAACCTCTAAGGCAAGAGGTTACACCACTTTATTCAGAGGTTTCTTATTTTGAACGATTCAAGGCACAAGTTATTGATAGTTTTATGATTTATACTCCCATTCTTTATATCACAACCTATTTTGCTTTGGGGAGTGCTGCTGAATTTAGGGAGAATCAAATTGCTGTTTTTGTTTCCGTTACTCTTTATGGTTTCATTCTTTCTTTATTTATTGCGGTCAGTGGGCAAACGCCCGGCTACAAGGCTTTGGGCGTCAAGCTTGTTTCTAGTGATAAAAAGAAGAGGATAAGTTTTGTTCGCTCATTTTTAAGATTTTTTGTTTACTTGCTTTCAATGGTTGTTTTTTCCGCAGTATTTTTACCGTTTTTTTATAGAAATCGTACAACTTTACATGATGCTATCTGTCGTACAAAATTAATAAAAAATTAGTTTGATTAATCTTTGACTTGTTTCACTATTTTTTTGTAATACTCTTTAGCTTCAAAGCGAATGGAGAGATTCTAGGTTTGTTTTAGGTAGTATTCAGGAGAAAGAATGATGGGTTTTACCAAAACTTAAGCAAGAAATTTTACTCCTCTTAAAGGGAAAAGAATAGAAGCTAAATCAGATTACAATTTCAAAAAGTAATGATAAGTATTATGTTTTATTTAGTATTATCAAACAATCTGTTAAGTAAATGGATTTACAAGGCTTAGATTCTGTTAAGTGTGTAGGAATAGATTTAAATATAAATGATATAGTGCTAAGCAATGGAGAGCCAATTAAAATACTCTCTAAAAATATCAATGCTAAAAATATGTAAGCGACTGTAAAGAAAGCAATTTATAGAATCTTAAAACCTAAAAAGGAGCAAACAAAACTAAGTAAGAATTTTAAAAAGATACAAAACAAATACAATCAAATCTACCAAAAAAGATAGCTATCAAAAGATAACTTCAAAACCGAGTAATGAATTTGACTTGATAGCAGTTGAAGTACTTAAAAATAAGAATATGACAAAAGAGCAAATCTAAAAAGTATCAAATAAAAAAGTGGATTAAATTGTTCTATTTAAAACCCATAAAACAGAAACTTCAAAGGTCTTTAGCCTTTGGTATGAATGCTTATCAACAGAATTCATTGTTTTTTTGATTATCCTTGATTTTCTGTATCATTCTTAT
>NZ_NHYN01000110.1 GCF_003288845.1 Helicobacter monodelphidis
CATCCATATCAGCTAGAGCTGATTCAATACTGCCCCCTCTAAATGCCTTAATCGCTGTTGCCTTTTGTTCAAGCTTTTGGTAAAAGATAGCATCACCTGTTAGCTTTAAGAAATTGTCTTCTCTTGGGTCACCCCCATAATCCTCTTAAAAACTTCTGCACAACCTCTTTTGGAATATAGCGTGATTACATTTTTGAACGACATTCTTTGCAAACATAATCCAAGCAATGGAGTATAGCTGATGGTAGGAGGCAAATTTTCTCCGCTTTTTCATAGCAATACAAGATTTGCTGTTGTAATCCACCCTAAAAGGGCGATTTACTGCTATTTCAAGATGATAGAATGCAAATAAGATGAAGCAATTTTATGAGGATAGAAGCCTTTTAAAAGGTT
>NZ_NHYN01000111.1 GCF_003288845.1 Helicobacter monodelphidis
TCCTAAAAAAGAAGACATTAAACCTCCTTCAGAGCTTACATTCAAAAAAGGTGAATGGTTTTCTGATGAGCGAGGCGTTTTAAATCAGATTGTGCAAAGCGATTCTAAAGAGTTAGAAATTCATAGTTTCATTAGCCCTCTTTTACCACCAAGTAAAACCCTTATCACACAAAGCTTTGGACAAACCATTATCAAAAAAGAAGCATACAATGGCGAGATTTTAAGCAAGGAGTTTTTAAAAGATGATGGCAGTAAAACAAAGATTGTCAGCTTTGGTGATATTGAAGAAATTACGCATACAACAAAAGAAGGCTTAAAAAAGCAGAGAAAAAAGCTAAAACAGACAAAAATAGAACCTAAGAATTTATTTGATTATGCAGAGGAAG
>NZ_NHYN01000112.1 GCF_003288845.1 Helicobacter monodelphidis
TTTGGACCCGCTTATATTGTTAAGAAAAATAAAGCTACTTCAAGTTTAGGCAATAGCTTTAGCTACTATAGTTATGAAGTAGGTATGGCAACACCTAAAGGTGTATTATACCGCTTTGGTTCAGGACCAACATTCTACAATAACATGATTATTAATGAATTGCAGAATGCCTATAAATCAAATTTAGAAAGAAGATTATAGGCTTAATCTTCTCATTTCACCATTGTTTAAAGAACAATGGTGATTCTAAAGTTTTATTAGATTAAGTCGATGTTAGTTGAGGTAATCTTTTCATAAGGAGTCAACATGAGCATTAATGCAGTTAAAAACTTTCAAAACAACTCTTTGTTTAATCATCAAGGTATAAATAAACAAAGTCAAT
>NZ_NHYN01000113.1 GCF_003288845.1 Helicobacter monodelphidis
TCTACAAACTTTTGCATATCTGCTGCACGTATTCTAAAATCTTTTGGTATTCCAGCCTTTTCATTAAAATCACTTGTAAAGTAACCATCTGCATCAACACCATAACCTAATTTCTTATCCACTGCTTCATATCTTTCTTTTGCAATATTTGGATTATTATTTAAACTTGTATTTGTTTTAGATTCTAAAGAGTCTATTGCTTTTTTTGAGAATTCTAAACTATCTTGTCCATTTAAAAGACTTGTTTGTGTTTGAATATGTTGCGTAGATTGACTTTGTTTATTTATACCTTGATGATTAAACAAAGAGTTGTTTTGAAAGTTTTTAACTGCATTAATGCTCATGTTGACTCCTTATGAAAAGA
>NZ_NHYN01000114.1 GCF_003288845.1 Helicobacter monodelphidis
AGAGTCTATAACCTTTATAATAATACACTCAACCCTTAAAAACTCTCTATAAAAAACATATTTTTGCCACTTTCATTTTTTGCCATTCCTATACTATTGCATTGCATTCACTCAAAAAATTATCAAAAACAACAAAAGTTTCTTTCTTATAACACATATTTCAAGTCCATTTTTTGGAGAAAAAAAAACAATCCGCCCCGCCCACACACAACCCAAAAAAACAATCCGCCCCCGCACCTAAGCACAAAAGGGCATAGAACATTCATAAATGCGTTTTATAATGCAAGAAGATACAAATACCTTTGTTATTATTAAATGTAGTTTTTAAGGCTTATAGAGTTAATATAGGCTATGTTTTTGTTT
>NZ_NHYN01000115.1 GCF_003288845.1 Helicobacter monodelphidis
AGCCCCCCAAGAGGGGAGCCTAAGGCTTAAAACAATTCTTAAGAAGACTACTGGAGTAATCTTAAGATATTTTGTTGTGTTGCATTCGCTTGACTCATCGCATAGTTACCTGCTTGAGCAAGAATGTTCAACTTGCTATAAGTTGAGCTTTCTTCAGCAAAGTCTGTTTCACGAATGTTAGACTCAGCAGCTTTTACATTCACTTGAGTGATTGTAATGTTGTTGAGCGTACTTTGCATTTGTTGTTGAGCAGAACCTAAGTCTGCACGAACAGAATCAAGTTGTCTAATCGCAGATTCAGCAATATTCATCACCGCCATTGCACCAAAGAGTGTTGTTACACCAGCAGTGATACCATTTGC
>NZ_NHYN01000116.1 GCF_003288845.1 Helicobacter monodelphidis
GTATAAGAACCTGCTAATAAAGTCAAGCCGTTATAGCTTGTTGTATTCGCAATATTATCCAAAGAATCAATCAAGCGGTTAATGTCTGCTTGAATTGCAGTTCTTGTCTTAGTAGTTTGTCCATCTTGTGCAGCTTGAACAGCTTTAGTCTTGATTGTGTCAAGAATTTTTACTTGCTCATCCATTGCTTTATCAGCAATTTGGATAATACCGATACCATCATTAGTATTTCTCATTGCTTGTCCCAAAGAATTTGCTTGAGAACGTAATGAATCGGCAATCGCCATACCTGAAGCATCATCTGCTGCCTTATTAATTCTAAGACCAGAACTAAGTCTCTCAAGAGAACCAACAATTGCTG
>NZ_NHYN01000117.1 GCF_003288845.1 Helicobacter monodelphidis
ACAAAAAATCTCCTTAAGAATTCTTGAACGCTGAACACATTCTAACATTTCTTGTTTGATGTCTTTTATCCATAATTCTTGCGGAGATTCAAAGCCCATTTTGTTATACCGCCAAATAATAGATTTTGGTAGTAAATCTTGCATTGATTCTCTTAAAAGATATTTTAAATAACCTTTTTGGAATTTTACTTCTAAGGGTAAAGACAAAACAAATTCAACAATTCTATAATCTAAATAAGGAAGTCTAGCTTCTACACCAAATGCCATAGAATCCCTATCTTCAAAACGCAATAAAGCTTGGAGATTATTTTGCATTAATTCGCGTATGTTAAAAGAAAAAAAGGATTGATAGTCA
>NZ_NHYN01000118.1 GCF_003288845.1 Helicobacter monodelphidis
ATAGTCAATGAGTTCTATAAACAATGATGTTAACAAATTTTTACACTTACTGAGTTCAAGCAAAGAAAATAGAGTAACACCTATTCAAAAAGTAGAAAAAGTGGGTGATAAAATCAAGTTCAGAGAAGATATTCACATCTTTGCAGAAGATGGACGATACTTTGCATTAGCCTTTAATTATTTAAGGGAAACAGATAAAATATTAGCACTTTACAATAGTAAAGATGATAGCATTAAATTTTTTATTGATTCAATACGAATCAAAGTGAATCTTACCAACATAAAGGAGGAAGAAAATGGAATTTTTAGAAATGTCATTGAGCGAATTAGAGGAGTGGTCAGAAAGGAGATT
>NZ_NHYN01000119.1 GCF_003288845.1 Helicobacter monodelphidis
TTTTCTTTACTTAGGTTTTGTTTGAAGCTCTTGAGATTTAAGCGAATAATAGATTCAAGCTTTAAGTTATTACCTTGCATACCACTAATGGAAGCCTCTATCATCTTATCTTTTGGGGTAAGATTTAAATCAAGCTTGTATCCTGTATTTTGTGCAAGTTGATTTAAGAATATCCGTTGTGTTCTGCCATTGCCTTCACGAAAGGGGTGTAAAGCATTTAAATCAGACATTAAATCTGCAAATTTATGCGCAAAGGAATCAAGACTTTTTGAATCTTTAAGATAATTTTGTTTTTCTAAATTCTCAAAGATTCTCTTTGCCTCATTAGGGATAAATTCTCCTGCACAGAAT
>NZ_NHYN01000011.1 GCF_003288845.1 Helicobacter monodelphidis
TGGAACGAAAAGACTTTTTGGATTGATGGATTTTTTGCTTGTAGTATAGGCGAAGCAAACCCTGAAACAATCAAGGCTTATATAGAGAATCAAGGATAGGTTACTCGCTTATGCTCGTTGGCATTCAGCCCAACCGCTAAAGCAGTTGGGATTTCTGCTAGAGATTGGTTAAAAGCCACATAGCGTGTAAAGATTAAATCTAAACCTCTTTATAAGTTAATGCAATACAGATTCTAACAATGTCGCAATACGTTTTGGGCTAGCAATATTCCCAATACGTTTTGCAACAATATTGATAATTTGATTCATATTCTCCTTTGAACTACTGCCAATCTCTAAAATAACTTCCAGAATAGCAGCTTGAATCTCTTCATCGCTTAATTCATGAGGAATATAAGAGAGAAGTATCCTCATTGCCTCTTCTTCTTTTTTGCATAAATCATCTAAACCAGCAGTTTTATATTGCTTTATAGATTCTTCTTTCTGATAGTAATTATTTTTTAAAATATTTATAATATCATCGTTATCTAATTCAGATTGTTTTTGGGCTTCAAGTTTCATAATTTCCTCATTTACAAGCGTTAAAAGATAAGATTTTAAAAAGTTTTCATTTTGTTCCGCAATTTTTATATCTTCAAGAATCTTTGCTTGAATTAGATTCATATCATCTCCTTAAAAAGGTTGTTTTTGATTATGGAATAGCCTTTGCTTAAAATTATAGCAAAACTCCAATAACAAAAGGATAGAAAAATGTGCAAAGGAAAGAATATGAGTTTTCAATTTGCTTCACCGATGGAAGGTGGCTCTCATAAAGTTTTAAGAAAAAAGTTGGTTAATTCAGCTTTGCTTACTTCTAGTCTTGCAATGATATTTTCTTTGAGTGGTTGTCTTGCAACAGCTGACCCTAATATGTCCTTTAAGCCACCACAATATGTTGAAGAAATTCCAGCAAGAGAAGTTGAAGAGAATTTTGGAAATGCTGGAAGTCTCTTTGGGCAGGGTGATAATCCTATCTTTGCGGACCGCAGAGCGATGAAACTCAATGATTTGGTTACAGTTGTTATCAATGAGAATGTTACAGCATCTAGCACAGGAAACAAGGCTATTACAGACAATTCTAACTTTACACTTTCTAGCCCATCCGTTGCTTATGGTGGAACAAGTGGTTCAATTGGTGGTTTAGTGAATAGCTTTAACAATATGACAAGCTTTGGTGTAACATCTGGAAATAACACTTCCACATTTAATGGAACAGGAAACCAAAATCGTCAAGATAGCTTTGTTACAACAATTTCGGCAAGAATCATTAAGGTAATGGAAAATGGTAATTACTTCATTGAGGGTGGACGTGAGATTATGGTAAATGGAGAGAAACAAATTATTCGCCTAACCGGAGTTATTCGCCCTTATGATATCGGTAGAAATAATACAATCAATTCACAATATATTGCTGATGCAAAAATTATGTACGATACAGAAGGCGAGATTCGTCGTAGTATGGAACGAGGTTGGGGAACAAAGCTCATCACAGCACTATGGCCATTTTAATTAATGATCAGTTTTTTAGATTCTAAGGATTAAAAATGCAAAATATCGCCCTGCTTCCCGCAAGAGGTGGAAGTAAAAGAATTCCTAAAAAGAATATAAAAAATTTTCTAGGAAAACCTATCATCCATTATCCCATTGCTATGCTACAATCAGCGAATATTTTTCATCAGATTGTTGTTAGCAGTGATGATGATGAGATTATAGAAATTGCAAAACAAGCTGGAGCAATTGCCCCTTTCAAGCGTCCTGATTCTATTAGTGATGATTATGCGACAACAAGAGATGTCATATCCCATGCTATTGAAGCCTTGCAACTAAAGATTGATGATTGTCTTTGCTGTATCTATCCCACTGCCGTCCTCATTCAGAAAGAATCAGTTATTCAAGGACGCAAAATGCTTAATAATGGGTTTAAATTTGCACTCAGCATTACAGAATTTGACTATTCAATATGGCGGGGATTCCGAGCTTTAAAAAACGGGGCATTAGAGATGCTTTACCCCCAATTTCTTAATACACGTTCTCAAGATTTAGACACAATCTACCATGACGCAGGGGGTTTTTATTGGGGGAGTGTTGAAGCATGGAAAAGCAATCAACCCTTATTTGGAGATCATTCCTATGGTGTCTTGCTACCCTCATCACAAACCCAAGATATTGATACCCCGCAAGATTGGGAATTAGCGGAATTAAAATATCATCTTCTGCATTCAACACATAAATAATCTAATGAATGCAGTCATTTTTACAGAAGCATCAGAATCCATCGGAATGGGACACTTGAGACGTTGTGAGGCATTAGCAGAAATCTTAAAAGAAAAGGGAGTTTGTGTTGAGATTTTACTAAACACTTCTCCTCATTCAAGGAATATTCAATCTGCAGATATTGTAGTCATTGACTCTTATCTCCTCCCTTTAGAATCTTATTGTTTTGTTGCAGATTCTGTATCAGAATCTTTATATTTTGACGATACAATGCGACTACAATACCCGCGTGGAATAATTTTAAATCCAGCACTAGGGGCACTCAAGCTTCCCTATAAAGAATCTAAAAATCATCGGCTGTTTATCGGCGTTCAATACGCCCTACTAAGAAAAGAATTTCGTTATCTTTTTAATACTCCCCCTATAAAAATATTCCGCAATGAAATTCAAAAAATTATCATTAGTGGTGGTGGTGGTAAAATAGGAGAAAAATATTCTCAAAAAATAAAAGCCTTAATCAATAAACATTTTTCACATATTCAAGTTGATTATTTAAACCCACAAAAAGGTCTAAATGCACAAGAGATTAAAGAACTTTTTTTAAATTCTGATTTAGCAATCTCAGCAGCAGGAGGAACATTAAATGAACTTGCAATTTGTGGAACTCCGAGTATTATTTTTTGTCTTGTTGAAAATCAAATTTATAATTTTAGGGCATGGACTGAAACAAATTATATGATACCTTTCGAAAGCGATTCACAATGTCTTGTAAACCAAAAAAATGATTTAATATGGGAACAGAATTTATTGCAGAATATAGAAAGAATGCAAAGCAAGAGTTTAAGAGAAGAATTAAGCCAAAACTTGAGGACAACAATGATGAGAAACTATTGGAATGCCCTCCCTTTCATTAAAGATATTCCAAAAAATGGAACTCTATTTGCTTAGTGTATAGATACACCTTGAGTGCAAGGTTTGCTAAGGAAATTGGGAGAAAAAAATGGTAAACACGAAAGAGATTGAAAGCAATCTAGGTAACTTAATGAGTCGTGATTCTTTGAGTAAAGAATTATTGTTAGAACATTTGGAGAATCTCAAAAACATAGAGAATCAAGCCGATAAAGCAACAACACACGGTGGATTAGATTCTATATTGAGTGAATCTTTAGCCAGTAATCAGCCTTTTTGGCTTCGATTTTCACGTTTTAATGAAGCAATCTTAGAGACAAGCCGGATTGTTCTAAAGTAATCCAATAGGTATTTCTGTGAAACAAAATTTAATTCTGGAGCAGAACTATAATGTTGAGAATCTTTTTTTGAAACATTTTACCGCCTTAAGCGAAGAAGAAAGTGAGGCGGTGAGAAGTTGGCGAAATCATCAAGAGGTTCGTGCATTTATGTATCAGCAACACATCACTTCCAAAGAAGAACACCAACGATTTGTTAAGGGTTTACACAATAATTTAGAAAAGGGTTATTGGGCTGTCTTCAAGGAAAATGAGGGCTTAGGTGTTATTTCTTTAACACGTATTAATATTTTTCATTCTTACGCGTTTTTAGGAATCTATGTTTCTCCACAATGGCACCATCAAGGCGTTGGCAAGCAGCTTTTGTCTGCATTGGAATTTTTAGCTTTTCAAAAAATTGGTTTGCATAGTTTGCGTTTGGAGGTTTTAGAGGAAAATCAAAAAGCTATCGCATTCTATGAACGAAACGGCTTCCTTAAAGAGGGATGCCTAAGAGATTTTGCTCTTATTCATGGGCAATTTAAAAATATTGTTTTGATGGGAAAAATTGATGAAAACTAAACCTTATCCACTGCTTATTGCTGAACTTTCAGCAAATCATAATCAAAATTTGGAATTAGCCTTAAAAAGTATTAAAGCAGCAAAAGAGGCGGGTGCTGATGGCATCAAGCTACAAACTTACACGGCTGATACACTCACCCTTGACTCTGATAAAGAGTATTTTAAAATAAAAAATGGAACTCTTTGGGATGGAGAAACATTGTATAGTCTTTATCAAAAAGCTTACACTCCATGGGAGTGGCATGCAGAACTTTTTAGTTATGCCCATTCTTTAGGACTTTTATGCTTTTCTACCCCATTTGACACAACTGCGGTAGATTTTTTAGAAGAATTGAAAAACCCGATTTACAAAATTGCTTCTTTTGAAATTAATGATATTCCCTTAATTCAATATGCAGCACAAACACAAAAACCGATAATTCTTTCCACAGGAATTGCAACTCTAGAAGAAATTGAAGAAGCCCTACAAGCTTGCTATAGTGTAGGGAACAGAGATGTGAGTATTCTTGTCTGTACCTCATCATACCCAACACCAATTCAAAACGCAAACCTTGCAAGAATCACAGATTTACAACAACGATTCAATGTTAAAGTTGGCTTGAGTGACCACACAATGGGTAGTACTGCAGCTATAGTGGCTTCCATTCTTGGTGCAAATCTCATCGAAAAACATTTTATTTTAGACAGAGGACTTGGGGGTGCAGACAGCGCCTTTAGTATGGAACCCCTAGAATTCCAAGAAATGAAAAACCAAATTCAAATTGCTTGCGATTCCATCGGCGAAAGTCATTATGAAATAACAAAAAACTTAGAATCATCAAGAATGTTTAAACGAAGTTTATTTGTATGCAAAGATATACAAGCAGGTGAACTATTCACTCCCGATAATATCCGTTCTATTCGTCCGGGATATGGACTTGAACCAAAACATTTATCAAAGATTCTTGGTCGACGCTCAAAATGCGATATTCAACGTGGAGAACCTTTAAAATGGGAAATGGTGGACTCATAATATAGATTTTAAACATTTTTCGTTAGAATGCGTGGAATAAAACGAATGAGGTTGACAGAATGTTAAAACAAACACGCGGTGAAAGATTAAGTAGCCCTAAAAGTCTAAGTTTTGAAGAGGCCATTTTGAACCCAACAGCAAGTTTTGGTGGGCTTTATGCTCCACAGGCACTTCCTCTGCTAGGAACAGAAGCAATTTTGAGGTTATCCTCTCTCTCTTATGTGCAACTTGCAAAAGAAATTTTTTCTCTCTTGGGAATTGAGATTGATGAAAAAATACTCAATGACTCTCTCTCCTTATATAAACATTTTGATAATCCAGATGACCCTGTCCCTTTAGTAAAAATTAATGATAGTCTGTATGTGCAAGAGCTTTACCACGGACCGACGCGAGCTTTTAAAGATATAGCACTACAACCTTTTGGACTTCTACTTTCAGAAATTGCACAAAAAAGAAATGAACATTACTTAATTCTTGCAGCCACAAGTGGTGATACAGGACCTGCAACTTTGCAATCTTTTGCAAATCGTAAAAATATCTCTGTTGTTTGTTTATACCCAAGTGGTGGAACAAGTGATGTGCAACGTTTGCAGATGACAACTGCTAATGCAAAAAATCTCAAGGTTATCGGCATTAAAGGCAACTTTGATGATGCACAAACAGCATTAAAAAACCTACTAAATGACCAAAATTTTAAAGAGGAATTGCAGAAAAAAAACATCTTACTTTCAGCTGCAAATTCTGTTAATTTTGGACGCATTGCATTCCAAATTGTTTATCACGTCTATAGTGCGTTAAAATTCTATAAAAGAGGTGTGGACATTATTGTTCCAAGCGGCAATTTTGGTAATGCCTTAGGGGCTTTTTATGCAAAAGTTATGGGCTTTCCGATTGGTAAAATTATTATTGCAAGTAATGTCAACAATATCCTCACAGAATGGATTACAAGCGGGGTTTATGACATTAAAGGGAGAAACTTAAAGAGGAGTGAATCTCCAGCAATGGATATTTTAAAAAGCTCCAATGTAGAGAGAATTTTATTCACACTTTATGGTGCAAGTCGCACAAAACAACTCTTAGAAGCACTCGAAAACAATGGTATTTATACACTCACGCTTAATGAACTGGAAAAATTAAAGGAGTATTTTAAAGCTTGTTATTGCAATGATGATGAGGGGAGACGTTTAATTTCCTATTACGCTAAGAATGGTTACTTATTTGATCCGCATACAGCAACCGCATTCAAAGCTTATGATCAGTTTAAATCAATCAGTACGCATGTGAAAATCGTTCTCTCAACAGCAGAATGGACAAAATTTGCACCCACTGTTGCCGCTGCACTAGGCAAAGAAAACCTAAGCGATGAAGAATCTTTGTGCTTTATTGCTGAAACTTTAAAAACACCCATTCATCAAAATATTCAAAGCTTATTCACAAAAAAAGAGGAACAAACTGATATTATCGAAAAAGACGATATTGCTCAAAAAATCTTGCAATGGATTCACACCTAACCTTTCTAACATCACCTCCATTCGCATATCTTGAAAGTTAATGGGTTTTTTAGATATAGTTTTAGTACTTAATCTGATAGGAGTCATATGACAAGATTATTGAATATTTATGGAGTGATGCCTTTCTTATGTGTTGCCTTCATCAATGCCTTTGTTGATTTGGGGCATAAAATTATTATGCAAAATAGCGTCTATAAGCTTTTTGAAGAAGCTGAACAACTGTACTATACTGCCATCATTAATGCATTAATGTTAGTTCCTTTTGTTTTACTTTTTACACCTTCAGGTTTTTTAGCCGATCATTTTTCTAAAAATATCGTTATGCGTGTATCAGCGTGGTTTTCTGTTGGAATTGCTTCTATCATCGCCATTTGTTACTATAGTGGATTTTTTTGGGTAGCTTTTTACCTCACATTTTTTATGGCTGTCCAATCAGCAATTTATTCTCCAGCAAAATTTGGCTACATTAAGGAACTGGTAGGAAATGAACGTTTAGCAGAAGGAAATGGAGCAATCCAAGCAGTAAGTATTATTGCTATGCTTGTCGGTATGACGCTTTTCTCATTTTTATTTGAATCATTTTATTCACCCACTGCAAGCAATACAACAGAAGTTATCACCTCTGTTGCACCCCTCTCTTTGATTCTTCTTGCATTTGCTATTTTAGAATTAATATTAGCTTATCGCTTACCTACACTGAATACAGGCGTGAAAAGCTGTTTCAGTCGCCAAGACTACCTAAAAGGTAAATATCTTAAAAATAATTTAAAAATATTAAGAAATGATAAAACTATTTGGCGTTCTATTCTTGGAATTACTTTATTTTGGGCAATTTCACAACTTTATATTATTTCTTTCCCAAACTACACAAAAATGAGTCTGGGTATTGATAATACATTCTTTGTTCAACTTGTCATCGCTTGTTCTGGAGTTGGTGTAATTGTTGGCTCTGTGATTGTTACAAAATTCTCTAAAAATTACTTGGAACTCGGATTAATACCTTTTGGTGCGATTGGAATCTGCCTCATTACCTTACTTGTTCCCGCCTTTTCCTCTTTGCTACCCTATGCAGTTTTATTTTTCATTTTTGGCATAAGTGGTGCAGTTTTTTCTATTCCACTTAATTCACTCGTACAATTTCGTGCAAAAGAAGGAGAGCTGGGAAAAATTCTAGCAGGAAATAATTTTATCCAAACTATTGGAATGCTATTTTCTGTTACCATTGCTTTATTTTTTGCAAACAGCGAATTATTGTTAGGATATTATGTTTCTCCTGTTTATTTATTTATTTTTATTGCTATCTTATCTTGTCTAGGAACATTCTATCTGATTCGACTTATGCCTTTTTTGCTTGTCCGTTTTTTAGCGACTATTGCTTTTTTTCAACGTTATCGTCTCATCGTTGAAGGCTTTAAAAATCTTCCTGAAAGAGGGGGTGTTCTACTTTTAGGAAATCATATTTCATTTATTGATTGGGCAATTGTGCAAATGGCAATTCCTCGCAAAATTTTCTTTGTGATTGAACGCAGCATCTATGCAAAATGGTATATTAAAATTTTTCTTGACCGCTTTGGTGTTATTCCTGTCTCAAGTAGTCATAGCAAAAATGCAATTGAACGCATCGAGGAATATCTAAGAAAGGGTGAAGTTGTGTGTCTTTTTCCAGAAGGAACACTCTCACGACATGGGCATTTAAACGAATTTAAAAGCGGTTTTGAATTAGCTTGCAGAAATCTCAGCGAGACAGATGCTATTATTCTCCCCTTCTACATTCGTGGACTCTGGGGAAGTAGTTTTTCGCGTAGCAATGAACAATTCCAAAGTCGCAACAGAACACTTAGTAAACGCAATATTGCCATTGCTTTTGGAGAACCATTACCCATACACGCAAATAAAGATGAAGTAAAAGCAAAAGTTTTTGAACTTTCTTTTAAAGCATGGGAATCCCAATGTGTTAGCCTTGAAACCATAGGGAGAGCATGGATTAGTGGTGCTAAAAAGCATCTTTCATCCATTGCAATGATTGACCCACTTGCAGGGGAGCTAAGTTACCGCAAAATGCTCGCACTTTCCATTCTGCTTTCCCTCAAATGGAAGCACAAAAAAACCTACTTTAAAGAAGGTGAATTTGCACCGGATTCTGAATGTATAGGTATTTTATTACCTGCCTCCTTTGCCTCAACGCTTTGTAACCTTTCCTTATTACTTGCTTCCAAAGTTGTGGTAAATTTGAATTTTACAGCGGGACAAAAGGCACTTCTAGCCGCCGTAAATGGAGCAAAAATTAAGCAAATTTTGACTTCGCGCGCATTTCTTGAGAAACTTGAAAACAAGGGAATTCATATTGCTTTTGATGATACTGAAATGATTTATATGGAAGATATTGTAGCTGAATTCAAAGAGAAAAAAAGTAAAATTGCTGCACTGATGGCACTTTGCACTCTCATGCCAACAAGTCTATTGCAAAATGCCTTTAGCAAAGCAAGAAACAATCAATCTGTTGCGGCAATTCTCTTTAGTAGCGGTAGTGAGGGGATACCCAAAGGCATTATGCTCAACCATCTAAATATTATGAGTAATATTGCGCAAATTTCTGATGTTTTATGTGTGCAAAATGACGATGTTATTCTCTCTTCTTTGCCTCCTTTTCACGCATTTGGTCTGACCGTAACTACATTTTTACCATTGATTGAGGGCATTCCATCTGTTAGCTTTGCTGACCCCACAGATGCCTTAGGAATTGCAAAAGTCATTGCAAAAAATAATGTAACAATTCTATGCGGAACTTCCACATTTTTAGGACTTTATGCACGAAACAAAAAACTTAACAAATTAATGTTTGAATCTTTACGGGTTGTTGTCTCTGGAGCTGAGAAACTCAAGCCTGAAGTGCGACAAGCCTTTGAACTAAAGTTCCATAAAAATATTTATGAAGGTTATGGGGCAACGGAAACAACACCTGTTGTAAGTGTGAATTTACCAAGTAAATTTGATGTAAAAAACTGGCAACTTCATACTGCAAGCAAAGAAGGAAGTGTAGGTATGCCCCTGCCTGGCACAACAATTAGAATCGTCGACCCTGATACGCTGGAAACATTGCCTTTAGGCGAAGATGGTTTAGTAATTGTAGGTGGACATCAAGTCATGGTAGGTTACTTAAATGATGCGACTAAAAGTGATGAAGTGATTATACGACTTGATGGTATTAGATGGTATAAAACCGGCGATAAAGGACATTTAGACAATGATGGATTCTTGTATATTGTCGACCGCTACTCGCGGTTTGCAAAAATTGGTGGAGAAATGATTAGCCTTGGTGGAATTGAAGAGGAGATTACAAAACTTTTTAAAGGTAACGCGTTAGAAGAAAACTTACGATTTGTTGCTGTTGCATTGGAAGACTCTAAAAAAGGTGAAAGTATCGCATTATTGCTTGAAGCAGAGGAAGAAAATTTTCAACAAATAATTAACCATATAAAAACAGCAGATATTCCACCCTTACTTAAGCCCACTCATTATTTTCGGGTAGAAAAAATACCAATGCTTGGCTCAGGAAAAGTTGACCTCAAAGGGGCAAAAGAGTTAGCAAAAAATTTGGCTTGATTCAACAAAACACCTGCTTTTAGGAGGATGCTAGCTTTAGCAGGTGTTGAGTGTAGGTGTGTTGAGGTCGTGCAAAAACCTGCTGTACACTACCGTACTCAAGCATCTCGCCGTGTTGCAACACGATAACTTTTTCACACAAAGATCGAATAACCTCTAAATCATGACTAATACAGATATAGCTCATTTTATTCTGCTTTTGAATCTCTTGCAATAAAGAAACAATGGATAAGCGTACAGAATAATCAAGGGCACTTGTTGGCTCATCTAAAATTAGCACTTTTGGACGTAAAATTAATGCCCTTGCCAATGCTACTCTTTGTCGCTCACCACCACTAAGCTCATTTGGATAACGACTTTTATAACGATGAAAGTCTAACTTCACTTGCTCCAAAACTTCCTGAATGCGTCTCTGCCTTTGAGATAATTCTTCGTGTGCAAAGTGTATTTCTAAACTTTCAGAAAGAATATTTTCCACGCTCAAACGCGGACTCAAAGAACCAAAAGGATCTTGAAAAACAATTTGCATAAACTGCCGGTATTGTTGCTTTAAGGTGGAATTTTTTTGAAGTCTTTGAATGGGGTAAGAGATATTTTGCAAGTAAAATATAATCTCACCATCTGAAGGAATTAATGACATTAAAGCTAAGGCTATAGAACTCTTTCCACTTCCTGATTCTCCAATAATTCCCAAACTTTCGGATTCTAAAAGCTGGAAGTCTATTGACTTTAAGGCTATTTTTTCAAGGACTACTTTGCCAAAAAAACTATACTTTAAAGGATAAGCAATCTTTAAATGATTCACTTGAATCAATGGAGATGACTGCATTTTTTCAACAAAGGGCTTAGGAGAAATGTGAGAATTTAACAATTCCTTTGTGTAGGGACTTTTTGCGGCCTGTAAATCACTAGTGAGTATATTTTCTTGGATTCTACCTTGCTTCATTACGATAATTCGCTCACAATAGTGCCTTACTAAAGGTAAATTATGGCTAATCAACAAGAGAGCACAACCCTCCTGCTCTCCTAACTCTTTGATAAGGTCTAAAATTTGCTTTTGCAGATGGACATCAAGTGCAGTTGTGGGTTCATCGGCTATCAAAAGACATGGAGAATTTGCTAAAGCAATAGCTATAAGAACTCTCTGTCGTTCACCACCGCTCAATTCATAAGGAAAAACATAATCATGGTTCTTAAATTGTTCTAAGCCAACCTTTTCAAGTAATTCCATATAACGATGATTTTTTTGCTTTGAATCAACATATTTTGAATGCAAATTCAAAGCCTCTAATATCTGTTTTTTGATTGTATGCAAAGGATTAAGGGCACTCAAGGGTTCTTGAGGAATATAGCCAACGATACGACCACGCAATGCCTGCAATTCTTTATCACACAAATGCAGCACATTCTTATCTAAAATAGATATTATGCCCCTTTGATATGGCGACCTCCTCAAAAGTTGCAAAATATGCAAAGCAAGTAAAGATTTTCCACTCCCTGACTCTCCAACGATAGCAAGGCTTTCTTTCTCTTGCAAAGCCAAAGAAATGTCGGTAAGTTTAAACTCTCCGATTTGTGCATGAAAATCCTGAATACTTAACAAAGCCAACTTTCTTCCTAAATTCCTACCCTTACAAATCTCTGCCTTAAATGGGCTAAAGCCCTCAATGCCCTAGAATGCTACTTAATGCGTATTTACACTTTTGCCTCTTCGCGTCTTTGGAGATATTCCCATCTAGCATCAACAACCTTTTGCCACTCATCAATTATATGCTCATTTTCCTTTTTAAAGAGATGCTTAAATCTACCTTGCACTGCGAGATAATCACGTACCGGAACTATTTTCTTAGGACGATATGTAATATTTAATTCCACACCATTTACAATCTCATAAAGAGGAAAAACCAAAGAATCAACAGCTAAATCGCTCACCTCTACAGTTGTATTTGAAGGGAATCTCCACTCTGTAGTACAAGCACTCATCGCATTAATGAAAGTAGGTCCTTCAGCTTCCATTGCTCGCTTGATTTTCTTTGCCATATCCTTCCATTGATTAGGTGCTACCTGAGCAACATAAGGAGCACCATGTGCCGCCATAATTGCTAAAATATCCTTCTTTTTATCTTTTTTTCCATAGCTTATGCGTCCTGATGGTGTTGTTGTTGTACTTGCACCAATTGGAGTTGAACCACTTCGCTGCCCTCCTGTATTCGCATACACTTCATTATCCAAACAAACATAAGTAAAGTTATGCCCTCTTTCAAAGCAACCACTAATAAACTGAAAACCAATATCATAAGTTGCACCATCACCGCCAATCGCCACAAACTTAGGCTTCTTATCGCTATATAATCTACCTTTTCTTTCCAATGCTTTATACATTGCTTCTGCACCAGCCACTGCCGTTGAACTATTTTCAAAACCGATATGAATCCAAGGGGTATCCCAAGAAGTATAAGGATAAACTGCCGTACTTACTTCCAAGCAACCTGTAGAGGCAGCAATAAAAACGGGATCTTCTGTTGCATTCAACACTTCGCGTACAATCATTCCATGTGCACAACCCGGACAAAGGAGATGTGCCCCCTCAAAACGTTCTGTTGCTCTTGAGTATTGTTTGAGATTTTTAATATCAGCCATTTGATCTCCTTAAAAAAATCCAAGTTTTGGACCACGAAGTCCAATAAATTGCTGTGTAGGAACAGATTTCTTACCTGTTTTAGCATCGTTATTAAGTGTTACATAAATTTCTGCCAAATCAGATTGCTTCAAATCTCGCCCTCCAAGCCCATAGATATAGTTTGTAACAATAGGCTTCCGACCACCCTCTACCTGATACAACGCTGAGACACATTCATTATAAAGCATTCCCATTGCCCCTGCAGGTAAACTTCTATCCAAAAATGCAACAGCCTTGCAATTTTTCAAAGCCTCACCAACAATATCATAAGGGAATGGACGCAACACACGCAAAGAAACAACACCAGCCTTAATGCCTTGTTTGCGTGCCTCCTTTGCCGCAATACGTGCAGATTCAACTGTTGTCCCTAAAGCAACAACAGCCACTTCTGCATCATCCATATCATATTTTTCAACGATGCTATACTTGCGTCCCGTTAAATCACCAAACTCCTTAAATACACGTTCAATAACCCCAAACGACTTCATTGTATCATGATGTTGTCTAGATTTATGCTCAAAATGCCAATCTTCCTCTGTTTGCGAACCGTAGGTAGCAGGGCGATTAAAATCTAACATAGGATTTTTCGCTTGATAATCACCGATAAATCGATACGCTTCATCATCCTGCAAAGGATGAACACTTTGTGCAGTATGAGAACAAATAAATCCATCTTGATGCACCATTACAGGTAAACGCACTGCCATATCTTCAGCAATTTTAAAAGCCATCAAGTTAAAATCATAGGCCTCTTGTGGACTGTAGGTACAAAGATTAATCCAGCCAGCATCTCGTCCTAAATACATATCAGAATGGTCACCATTCACATTTAAAGGAGAAGCTAAAGCACGATTGACAACATTAAGCACAATCGGCAAACGCATACCTGCCGCCTGATAAAGTACTTCAACCATTAGTGCAAAACCCTGAGAACTTGTTGCAGTTGCTACACGTCCACCTGCTGCAGCAGCACCCACACAACCACTCATTGCAGCATGTTCTGACTCAACCATAATAAATTCACCATCAATATAGCCATCAGCCAAAAAGCTTGCATAATTCTGTACAATCGGTGTAGAAGGTGTAATTGGATATGCAGCAACAACATCAATTTGTGCTTGACGCATAGCATGGGTTGCAGCCATATTCCCATCCCAAACTTCTATTTGATTTAATTCCATCTTTGTTGCCATTATGCCCCCTTTTTCTTAGTTTCTTTCGCAGGCCATTGTGCAAGTGCATCCTGTTCTTGAATATGGTCTGTAAACATCAGCAAAGACTTAGGATTTGTTGGGCAAACATCCACACAGACACCACAGCCCTTACAATGAACATAATCAACACCTTTGAGTTTATCATCTCTTGCTAAAATTGCTGAATCAGGACAATACAACCAGCAATTAAAGCAGTTAATACAGTGGTCATTGTTATAAACAGGCTTTTCTACGCGCCAATGTGCAACGCTCGCTGTATAAGAACTATCTTGACGATATTCTCGCTTGTCTGAATGCTTCTCGACATTCTGACTACCTTCATCACTAAAAGGAAATAGGAGTGTTCCTATTTCAAATTCATTCCAACCTTTCATTTCCATCTTTAACTCCTTATTTCACCTCATCGTAAGCACGTTTAATGGCTATCATATTTGCATCAATCACGGCTTGAGGAAGTTTTTTTCCTAATACTTTCTTAAACGCCTCTAAGAAAAAATCAATTTCCAATTCTTTAGAAACCTTGATAAGGGCACCCAACATTGGAGCATTCGGAACAGACTTACCGATTGTATCTAGCGAAATTTTAATACAATCAAGCACGTAGACATCCTTACCCTTAAGCTCCGGTTTTTTACTTAAAAGCTCCTCTTTGGATAAGTGTGTTGTGATGATATATTTTGTGCTAGGTTTTTCATTTGCACAAATATCCGTAATAAAAACTAAACCCGGATCAATCACAAGAACATAATCTGGATTCATAAATTTCTCATGATTTAATATGACTGAATCATCAACACGATTATAAGCTGTCATTGCAGCTCCCCTCTTTGCAGATCCATAGAATGCAAAAGCCTGTACTTCTTTACCTGTTTTGGCAAAAACATCTGCTAAGCCTTTTGCACCAGTTACCGCACCTTGCCCTGCACGACTGTGCCATCTGATTTCTAGCATTTTAGATTCTCCAAAATTGATTTCACATACAATAAATTCTAAAAAAGAACAACTTAAAATATCCTTGAAATTAATCAGTTAAACAAAATAAACTATAGAATCAGCTACTTTTTTACCCATTCTTGAATTTTTTTGACAGCAGATAAAGCATTTTGAGTAATATTTGGTGTTAATTTTTGTAAATCCTCCAAAGAAGAATAACCACTCAACACAGCAATGGATTCAATATTTGCATTTTTTGCAGCAAGAATATCATAAGGCGTATCCCCAATCATAAAAATGCGCCTATATTGACCACCACTCTCTTGAATCGCCTTTAATATTGGCTCTTTACTTGGTTTTGGTTCTTTTGTATCATCGCGCCCAACAACGCAACTAAAGCAATGCAAAACACCAAACCGTTGCAATAACCTTTCGGAAGAGGCATGAACTTTCGTTGTTACAACCGCCAAACGTGCAATTTTTGAAGCTTCCATAATCGCCTCATATGCCGTTGGAAGCAATGAAGTCTGTTCTAGAGAAATTTTCCTATAATGCATTTTGTAAGACTGAATATAACTTCCTATCTCTGATTGAGAAACACCATTTTTTAAAAACATCTCCTCCAATGTCCCACCAATCAGAGCAACAACCCTCTCCCGTTGTGGAAGTCTTTGTCCATGTTTCCTAAACGCAACACAAAAACCCTCATAAATAGCATTTGCTGAGTCAATTAATGTCCCATCCAAATCAAAAAAAATGCCTATATCAGATTCCAGCATAGATATAAACGACAGACACTAATACCATACCTAGCACAAAAAGCCCCAGTAAAAATAGGGTGCCGCCCCCCCCCTCTTTGATTTCTTTTTTCATCGTCATTTCCTTGTTTCTATCTTCTCAAACTTTATTTTATTGCTATTCTACTTCAAAAGAGTTTAAAAACTTGAGTGTGTTTTTATTTGTAAAGTAAATCCACCAAATCCCTTAAGCTTTCTTTTTTATCACATAATCCATACCCCATTTCATACTTTTTTACAGTAAAATTATATCTTCGTATAATTATCGTATTTATTATTGAGCCACTCCCAACTTTTGATATTCTCTGTAAGCCAATCACATTTCAAGAGATCATTACATTGAAAATCCCAAAAAAGTAGTATATGAATTACAGTCACAAAAATGGCTACTCGTGTGAGGGAGTAAAGATTGTTGCCTGAATTTCTTGAAAAAGTTTGCGGGCGATAAAGCGGTAACCGAGCGGTGTAAGATGTAAATCTTTCTTTGAAAGATTTTTTGCAATCCACATTCCTTTTCCTCCGCTATTTTCCATAAATTCGTGCGTATTAAATAATAAAATATTTTCTTTTTTTGCAAATTCTTCATAAGCTACTTGTGCCGAAAAAAAATTTTCAACAATATAAAATCTCCCTCTTGTCCTTGTTTTTGTTACACTAGGAGGCGTAATAAGCAAAATTGCTGCATTAGGTTGCACATCTTTCAAGGTACGAATAAGTTGCCGAATATTGCTTAGCATTTTTTCGTGTGGAAGCTCTCCTATCACATCATTTGCACCATAAGCAATAATAAATAAGTCGTATTGTATTTCGTATAATTCACGCTTAAAAACATCCTGATTCCAATGTTGCCATATATTAGAGCTTGCACCATTGATTCCTAATGTATCAATAATATTATCTTCTGGGGATTGTGTAATAAAATAGCCACCCAAAGCAACCTCTTTTTGTATGGCAGTAATTTTAATCGGGAATTCAAGATGATAGGTTGCAAAACTCCAAGAATTTGGGGTGGCAGAACGCAATATTCCACCATCATAATTTTTATCTTGTACAATAAAGGCAGGGGAAGCATTTGGAGAACGAAAAACAATCATCACTTCTTGTTTTTGCTTTAATTCCTGCTTAAGTTTTAGTTCTACCTTTGCTTGAGATTTCTCTGCTTTTGCGATAATACCGCCGAGCGGATAATCTTCTTTTCTGTAACGTAAAGAGTTAAGAATTTTAAAATGCGTTGAAGAGTAATCGACAAGCATATTTTGCTGATATTTAGGTTGCAATGGATAAATAAAACCGGGCGAATCGGCATCTTTAAAAATCAAGGAACGCAATTCATCGGAGAAAAAATCTCCAGCCATATGTGAATCTCCAAAAACTCTAATCTTGAAATTCTTTCTCTCCATTAATTTCTTGGCAATTTTATATAAATCTGCCTCATTATTATTTTTAAGAAATTGTCCACGATATAAAATACGATCTAGCGGTTCTTCATAGGTGCTGATTCTTGTTTGTTGTTCCTCTGTGAAATGGCATGAAGTAAAAAATAATATAAAAAATAAAAAATAAAATTTAGTAATTTTATTTTGTTTTTTCATTTATTTTTTCCTCTTTTATCGAAAGTTTTTGGATAAAAAGTTGGGAAAGCTTACGTGAACCTACTGCTGTAAAATGAATACCATCATTTGTGCGAACTTTTATCTTTTTGTCCTTATCTGTTATATAAGGACTAAAACTAGTTGAATCAGAAAGCACTTCATTGCTTCTTAAAAAAATACCGCCACCCTTTTTAACTTCATCAGCATACAATTGATTTAAATACACAACTCCATCATTCAATTTTTTCTTTTTCATATAAGGTACCTCGTACCAAAAAATAGGTATATGCTTTGTATTGGCAAGGTTAAGAATCTCCTGAATACGTTCTCGGTAAAGCTTTTCCCATTCTTCAGATTTGAATTTAATGAATTTAGAGCGATTATTTGGATCTATCATATCCCATGGGTCATTTGCACCAAAAAGAGCAACAATATATTTAATGTCTGAATTTTCATTTAATGCCTCTTGTAATGTTTTTTGCCAATTAAAATAAGTTTTGTAAGTTAATCCTGTACTTTGTTTACTTAAATTAATCACTTCCGCACCTTTTTTTTGCAAAGTACTTACAAGCGTCATACCCACACCTTGCATCAATGAATCCCCAATCAATAACACTTTATCTTTTTCTTGCAATGCGAATTCAAGTTTTTTGGGCTTTGGAAGAGTTGGTAAAATGGCAGGGGTCGGGTCTATCTTTATGGGAGGTAAATTTGCAAGAGTGGAATTAGTTTCTGGCAAATTTTTTTGGGGATTTTTTTCTAAATATTCTGGAGTATTTTTCGTTTGCGTGTAACGTTCAAAGGTTAATTCCTTTTTGAGACCATCAGCTACTTTCAAAAAAGAGTTATCGGGCAAAATAAGAAGAGAGAAAAAACTTAAAGCAGGATAATTTTCATCATAATGTTGTTGCATTAGATATTGCTTAAGAGGCTGATTCATCAAGATAATCGTAAGAATTAAAGTGCTAACAATAATAAAAAAGAAATTTTTAATACTCATTTTAAAACCTAGAATAAATAAAATTTGGTATTCCATCAGGCATACTTGCAAAAACAATCAATAAAATCAAAACAAGAATAATTGGTTTTGAAATAAAGGGCAGTAAAGAAAAAATATGCTCTAAATGGGTTTGCAGATTCTTCGTTAATGGATAAACTAAAACAAGGATAAAAATACCAAATATCCCCCACAAAGCAGAAGTCGACATGGGTAAAGAAAAATCCACCATGGCTAAGATAAAATCAATACTCTTATCAAAGCTTGGCATAAAAAAGAATATCCAGCAAAAAGAAACATAACAAAAAGTAATTAACATTGCAACAGGATAAGGTAGCCCTATATTAATTTGTTGATGTTTAAAAAAATGAATCACACACACGCCTATCCCGTGCAATGCACCCCAAACAACAAAATTCAAACTATTATCCATTGTCCCATCTTGCGTATTGACATGCCAAATTCCAGATAAAATAAAAGCAATAAGAATATTAAAATATGTTGCAAACACTCCATTTCGATTCCCACCCAAAGGAATATAAACAAAATCACGAATAAAATGCGAAAGTGTGATATGCCAACGATTCCAAAATTCTTGAATATTTCTCGCACTATAAGGTTTATTAAAATTTAACGGAATAGTAAACCCCATCATCAACCCAAACGCTATCACCAAATCCACATAGCCACTAAAATCACAATAAAGTTGCAAGGAATAACAGAAAACAGAGAGAATCAAGGAGGCAGTATCATACGCTGAAGGATTTTCAAAAACCTGATTTGTCCAAATTCCAAGATGATTAGCGATGAGAATTTTTTTTACAATCGCCGATAAAAGTAAAATAAAAATTAAATCTCCGTGCTCAAAAATCCGCTTTTTGCGTAATTGTTTAAAAAAGAACACACTACGCATAATTGGACCAGACACAATCGTTGGAAAAAATGAAAGATATATCGCCACTTCTTTAAAAGTTGCAAGTCGCCCACCGCGATAAACCTCAACAAGATAGGTAATACTTGCAAAAGTGTAAAAACTCAAACCCAAAGGAAAAATAAAATCAATGTCAATACTAAATCCAAAAAATACTAAAAATTCATCAAATTCACTCTTAATCATTGGAAAATACTTAAAAAAAGCAAGATTCAAAATAGCAAAAAAGATAACAGATAACAACATAAAACGCGTTTTGTGTTCAGCAATAAAGAAAGCCGCACAATAGATAAAAATTGAATACAAAAAAATAATTAATGCAAAATAAGGTTTATTGAAAAAACCTATTAAAATAAAATAATTAAAAAATAGAATAAGAAAATTTTGAATAAATATATTTCGCTTGAAATACCAATAAACTCCCAAAAAAATAAGGAGCAGAACACTAAATTCAAGCGAAAAAAAATTCATAAATTAAATAGCCCCGCCACCACTACCGTTTCCACCACCCGGAACATTATTACTAGGTGCAAACGTCTGTGTAGCTGCTGATTCCTGCGTCTTTGTTAAATCAACCGCATCAACAAAGGGTGGTCCTTTTTGCAAGATTCTCGTTAACTCTGCTGCCCTTGCCGGTGTCATTTTTGCTAAAACTTTACTCATCACCTTTGGTTCTAAATTAAAAAGAATTGTTGCAGCCTGTGAATTAGGAAGTCCCTCAAGAATAGGTGCAGCCTTTGAATCTTTCATATTTGTATAAGTTTCGGCAATTTTATTATCTTTAGCCTTTTTAATTGCTTTCAAAATTTCCTCATTTTCCGCAATGAGTTTCTTAATTTTTTCCTCCTTAAGATTTGTTGCCTCCATTGTTGCATTCACTTCCCTTTCCTGCTCATTCAAAGCCTGCTGCTTCTGGTCTAAAACAGCCTGTGTTGCTGATTGTAATGCCTGCAACGCTTGTTGTTGCTCATCAATTTTTTCGATTCCCTTTAAAATCTCTGCCTTTCTCTGTTCAAAGATAATTGTGCAATCCACTACGCCTTGCGGTGTTTCGTTTGCCGCAAAAACATAATGACAAGACAGAAAAAAAATTGCAAAATGTATTTTTCTTAAAAGTATCATGATTGTCCTCCCTCTGCTAAGCGCGTATTGTATAACATTACAGAAATTTCATCAAGCTCTTGGGCTTCCTTGCGTTTACGTGCTTCAAGAATCTTTGCCTTCTCTAAAGAATCAAGATGGCTCGCCTTTTCAAACTCTAAATTCAGGAGTCGCAATTCTTCTTGTGCAACTTTTTTTTCAAGCTTAAATGCCCCTAATGTTTCAACAATTCTATCAATTTCTGCTAAATATCCATCTTTAATACTTTGCACTTGTAAAAGCTCAAGATAACTTTCACCCGTCTTAGGCATACTGATCATTACAAATTCTTGCTGGACGCTGTCAAGATGACTTTGCGTTGCAGCAATCTTTTGATTAATTGCAATTAACTTGCGTTCACCCTCTTTCATTGCACTTTCACGCAATCGTACAAGGGGAGTAAATTTTGTTTTCATACATCACTCCTTTTAAATCCCTGAATTCCCTCAATAATGAATAATTATGATAAAATCATAATTGTATCCTCCCTATCTGGTCCGGTTGAAATAATTGAAATGGGTGTTTGGATTATCTTTTCTAAAGCTTGGATATAATCTCTCGCCTCTTTGGGTAATTCTTCCCACCGCCGACAACCACTACTTTTCTCCCACCCTTTAAAGCTCTCATAAATCGGCTCTACCTCCTGCAAATCATAGGGCATAGAATGCAAAATTTTCCCTTGATGGCGATAACCCACACAAACTTTTACCTCCGAAAAACCATCTAGCACATCAAGCTTCATCAAAGCAATTTCTGAACAACCATTTAGTCGACAAGCATAACGCAAAGCTATGGCATCAAGCCAACCACAACGTCTCGCTCTACCCGTTGTTACACCAAATTCTGCACCATTTTTGCGTAAAATCTCACCAATCTCTCCCTTTTCTTCACTGGGAAAAGGTCCATTACCCACACGTGTACAATACGCTTTAGCAATGCCAATAACACGTTTTAAATCACCTGGTGCAATTCCACTTCCACTACAAGCACCACTAGAAAGCGTTGTAGAACTTGTTACAAATGGATAAGTGCCATGGTCAATATCCAACATACTTCCTTGTGCACCCTCTAGCAAAATATCCTGTCCTTTATCAATTGCCTCCCAAATTAAGGTCGTTGTATCGCAAACAAAAGGAAGGAGAATTTGTTGTGCTTCTTTTAGTTCTTCCTTTACCTGTTCTAGCGAAGGAAAACTCAACTGATAATAATCAAATTCCTGCTGATAAAATTCAGAAAAAAGGAATTGATGTTCCTTTGCCCAATTTTCAAGTTTTACAAAAAGTCTCTGTAGATCCCCTAATTCTCCCATACGAATACCCAAACGACTCACTTTGTCACTATAAGCTGGTCCTATGCCTTTACCTGTCGTACCGATCGCCTTTGTCGCTTTTTTCTCTTTTAGTTGGTCTAAAACTTCATGATAAGGAAGAATTAAATGTGATTTATCGCTCACAAAAAATCGTGATGGTAATTCCTTAAAGGATTTCATCTCTTCAATCAATGCTTGAGGACGTACCACAACACCATTACCAATAATATTTTTACAGTGAGGGTAAAGAATGCCGGAAGGAATAAGATGTAACGCAATTTTTTTACCATCGACAACTATTGTATGCCCAGCATTATGCCCACCTTGATAACGGACAACAAACTCATAATCTTTAGCAAGTCTATCAACAATTTTGCCTTTACCTTCATCACCCCATTGAGCACCTACAATTAAATCTACCTGACTCATCTTATCTCCTTGTTTTTAAAATATTTACAATAATTTCATCTGTAAAAATTCCAAATCCTGAAGACTTATAACCATTCATCTCATACAAACCACCAGAAAGAAGTGTCCTATTATCCAAAAATGCTCTAAAAAAGAGATGGTGATAATAAGGAACAGAAGGATAATCAAGGGGTGCAATAATAATATTTGGCGATTCTATGCTTTCAGCAACATCTAAAAGTTTTTGTAATTCCTCAAGCAAAAAATGTGGGGATTTACTCATAAAATGCTTTAAATCATCAATAGAATGAATGTAAAGTAAGTCTTTTAAGTAAACATCACTTTCAATAATTCTAGGAATATCCTTTTTTGTAAAAAAATCAAGAGGAATGGAACTATACAAAGAACAAAGCTTCGGGATATTCATGTTAGAAAGTTGCCACAAAGGGTGGATATGGCATTGCGATAAAAACTCTTGTGCAAGTGAAATAATTGGCTGAATTTCTGCATTATCAATGCTTTCAATGCCAATTTGATAGACCTCCTCTGTAGGATAGATAAAAATAGGCTGAATATAAAACCATTTTTTATGGTGAGTTTGTCGCAAAAGTCTTTTTGTAAGAATCCGCATCACATCAAGTGTAGAATCGATACGCAAACTAATTGCCTGATTACTCTCATCGCTCAAACGCACAAGATTGCGACTTGTAAAATTTCTTTGATGCTCCAAATAAGAAAAAGTGGGGGTGAGAATTTCCAAAAAACCATATTGAGTAAAAAGCTCACTGGCACGGCATTCTATTTCACGCTTAATTTTTGCACTCTCCCCAAAATAGAGTTTGCCTCCGGGCGGAATCTCATGTTCTAATATCACTTCTATCCTTGTTGTTAAGATTCTGAATGCGGGATTATATCATAAAATAGATGTGCATTTGCTTGAATATATGTTGCTGCAGTCTCACTGCGCAAAATTAAATTCCCTCCACATATAAGCTGAATCTTTGCCTCTTTAGCAAATTGTTTTTCTTTAGGAGAAAATCCCCCTTCAGGACCAATTGCAATAGTAGCTGGAGACTTAGAGACAACAATATTCTCTAACCCTTTACCTTCAAAATCAAACAACATAAGTGTTGAATCTGCCTCAAAAACAGCTTGTAAATGCGGTAAAATCTCGAGTTGCACACAATCACTTCTTCCACATTGTTCTGATGAGGAATGCAAAATTCTTTGTAAACGTTTCTCGTCAATCCTAAAGTGTCTCTGGCTCAAATCTGCCCAAAATAAAATTAATTTTTCACAACCCATTTCATTCAAGAAAGGTAAAATTTTTTCAATATTTTTAGGTTCAATCATTGCTAATGCAATATTAAGCGGATATTTTGGTATATTTTTAAATTCGTGCTGACTTTCTAAAATCAATAAAGCCTGTTCCCTCTTGCATTCTTGGCAACGATAAGCATACAAAAAATCATCCCTTAAATTTCTAAGCCATAACTTAGATTCAGCACAACTACGTCTTGATTTATAAATGTGCCTAAATTTTTCGCCTTCCAAAAGAATCTGTGTCGCTCCTGCCTCTTGATGGTAGCAAAATTGCAATGGTATATCCTTTAATTTTTCCTGGTATTCTACCAAACACTTACTAACGATAACAAATGATATCCGCATCGCTATTACAAAAAAAGCTTTTTCGTATTATAATGCACCACTAAAAAAGGAAAAAATTGGATAAAATACTTATTTTTTTACTATGTCTCTCCTCATCTTTATGGAGCTCCTCACGTATTTTTGAGTATTATGGCGATGCAATGCAAATTCTACCTTTTGTTATGATGGGTTATAGCTACTCCATTAATGATATACAGGGGGTTAAGGAACAAGCATTAGGAGCCGGTTTAACACTCCTAAGTACTCACGCAATTAAGGCAAGTTTTGTTGGTATTTCAAGAAGCAATCCACATTCTGCAAATATCTCAAAACGTCCAACCTCCAATCAATACGATGGATTTCCTTCTGGACATACCTCCTTCGTTTTTTCTAGTGCTGGATTCGCACATAAACGTTATGGAACAAAGCTTTCAATCCCCCTTGTAGCGATAGGGACAAGCGTTGGTATTTCAAGAATTGTTGCTAAAAAACATACGGCAACGCAAGTTTTAAGCGGTGCAGCATTAGGTTTTGCAACATCATACCTAATCAGCACAAAATATATTCCGAGCAATCTATCCTTCTACCAAACAAAAGCATTTGACGACTCCCCTAATTACCACCTACAATGGCGTATGCAGTTTTAAGATACAAAACTAACCCACTAAAAACTAAATTTATGATAAAATAGCACAAATCGCGTCGCAAAGATAATCTTCGCTTGACCCAACATTAAAAATACACTCCTTACGAAATTGCTCAATCTCTTTATGTTTATCTAAATCACCATCAAGAATCTGCTTTAGATGACGAAAATTTTTTGCAGAATAGCCAATAGAATCAATATGATGGCTAATATTTCTTTCAGTACGCATAGGAGCAAAGAAAATTGACGGACGCAGTGTTGTTAAAGAGAAAGTGTAAGCTGTTGTTGAAAAATCTGTAATCAGATATTTTGTGTACTCATAAAAAGCACTTCCCTGCATTTCATCAAAACTCAGACGTTCTGAAGCAAAAAGCCGATTATGAATAATAGAACGGCTAGGAATATTGTTTAAATGTGCAGTTGGGTGCATACGATATGCAATTTTATCGGTTGTATTTTTAAGCAACCATTCAATCAGATTCACATCATAGCCACACATCATCGCATCTATATTTAAAGGGCGGTCGATAGGGCGAACTGTAGTGGCATAGGTAATCGTATCAGGCGAGGTAGAGAATGTTTGCCTTAAAGAAATATCCAACTTAGGGTAACCTGCTGAAATTAATTGCGTTTTTGATTTTGGAAAATGTTGCTTAAAATCCTCCTCAAAGATTGTAGAAGGAGCAGCAATATAATCTAGCCAATCCAAATTTGGACTTTGCAATAAAGAATGTGGCATATAAAGTCGTTTTGCTTTTTTACTTAAAAATTCCTTAGACAATATACAATTATTATCATAAGCAATGTCGCTACTTATAATCAAATCAATCTCATCAATATCTAAATTTAAGAAAATAACCCTACCCTCTGCCTCAACTGCACGTGGAATACAAAGACTTTTGCAACCTTCAAAAAGATTCAGTTCATTTGCATTAAGTGGCAACCATAAAACATTATGCTTTTCTGCAAGTTTTGTAGGGAGCGTTCCAAACTGTTTAATGTAAGTATCAAAAAAATTTAAAAAAACAATGTTTTTCTTAGTAGGAGAAAGCAAAGAACGCAATTTTTGCGTGTATTCACTTTCGATTTGTTTAATTTTTTGCTCAATAGTCATGCAATGAATCCCCCTTTAAGAAATTTTTCAATATCCGCATCATACCCACGACTAGTATACAAGCCTGAAATCATCTCGTGGAGCTTTTCCATACTAAACACAAAACGGCCAAAAACATGCAAAACTGCAAATTGATCGGAACGTGCGTCTATATGCAAAAAAGCAGGCAAAAAGAAAATAACAGGTTTTTTGTAAAAAAATGCAAAAGCATAGGAAACATTTGAATAATCTGTAACCATACAAAAACAATCTTTTGCTTCTTGTAAGGAATCAATCTTTTCTATCGGATAGCCATCTAAACCCAAAAGTGTTGCTTCAGTTTGTTCTTTAGGAGTTTGCTCTGGAACAAGAAACAAAGCTTTTCCGGGAATTCTCTGTTGTTCTAAAACCTCACAAATATTTTCCAAAACCTGCAAGTCATACCCTTGCATCACATTATCCGTAATAAAACCCTCTGCTAAACGATATGAGGGTGCATATAAAACATTCATTACTTTCTCCTTAATTTTGGATTTTTCTCCATTAAAACCATATCTTTTGCTTCATCAATCCACCAACTCCAAAAACCAATACCATACAATGGCGTAATTTTTGGATGTGAAAACCTATCCCAATATGCTACTCTAAAGCTACGATTATGAAAGTGTGGAATAACATAATAATTCCACAATAAAACGCGGTCAAGAGCACGTGTATAATCCACTAATTCTCCGCGGTCCTTTGCAAAAATCACTTTTTCTATTAAAGCATCAACAACCTCATTCTTAATCCCTGCATAATTTCGACTCCCCTGTTCATCAGCACTTTGTGATGAGAAGAAAAAACGTTGCTCATTACCCGGCGAAAGAGATTGTGGCACAACACCTACAACCATATCATAATCAAAACTACGCAAACGATTAATATATTGCGTTGTATCTATTGTCCTAATTTTCATATCAATACCCAAAATAGAAAGATTTTTCTTAAAAGGAATTGCTACGCGTTCCATAGCCGGACTAACCAAAATCAATTCAAAAGCAAGGGGTTTCCCATCTTTTTGCAATTTTCCTTTAACGCTCTTATAGCCTGCATCTGCTAAAAGCTTCTGTGCTTTTTTCAATAACCCTCTATCATTACTCACCTGTTTATGAATGGGCAGTACAAAAGGTTGCGTAAAAAGCTCTTGAGGAAGAGAGGAAGAGAAAGGTTTTAAAATAGCAGTTTCTTTCTCAAGCGGTACAGAAAAAGAGGCAAGAGGAGAATTATCAAAGTAGCTCTTTGTGCGCGTATATTGTGAGAAAAATAAATTTTTATTACTCCATTCAAAATTAAATGCATAGCCTAAAGCCTTACGGACACGAATGTCTTTAAATATTTCCTTACGCGTATTAAAAAAAAATCCCTGCATTCCACTTGGTAAAGAATGGCTTAATTCTTCTTTTTTAATATAGCCTTTTTTGAGTGCGTTTCCTGCATATGCTAATGCCCAATTTTTAGCACTATTTTCTTGACGATAATCATAAACGCCCGCCTTGAATGCCTCTAATGCAACAGTATCATCTTTATAATATTCATAAGTTACTTTTTTAAAATTAAATTGTCCGATACGCGTGGGGTGATCCTTTGCCCAATAATTTTCGGCAAGCTTATAGCTAATTTTTTTTCCAGCTTCAATACTTTCCACCATATAAGGTCCACCTCCTAAAGGAATCTCTAGGGGATTTTCACCAAATTTTCTACCCTCATAAAATTTCTTAGGAAAAATCTGAATCTGGCCCAAAATTAATGGAAGTTCTTTATTTTGATTATTTTTAAAATTAAAACGTACTGTCCATTTATCTACTACAACAACCTCAGCAACATCTTGGTAATAACGCGTGATAACAGGATTTTGAGATTCTAATATTGCCTTAAAACTAAACTCAACATCAAAAGCACTCACTGGACTTCCATCATGAAAAGTCGCCTTTTTATTTAAATGAAAAATGACAAATTGATTATTCACATCTCGCTGAATCCGTTCTGCAATTAAACCATACTCACTAAAAGGCTCATCTTCACTTCGCACAGTTAAAGTATCATACAATAATTCAAGTCCCGCCGCTGGAATACCTTTTAGAGCAATAGGATTTAAGGTATCATAGCTCCCTAATTCATATAATTTAATATTACCTGCTTTTGGTGCATTCGGATTAACATAATCAAAATGCTTTAATTCTTTATATTTAATCTCACCAAATAAAGAAAATCCTTTATCGCTAAAAGTTTCAGCTAAAACCCAATGCGATAATAAAATTCCACAAAGAATGATTCTAAACATCTTTTATTCTCCTTGCAATGGTTCTTTTTGGATTAGCTCCACAATCGCTTTAAATCGACAATCACTAATCATAAATCGCTCTCCCACACTCAAAAACTCAATCTCACCAACTGCTTGATTATGCCATATCTGCACAAAACCTTTTTTTTGTAAATATTCTGGATTTTTTGTTAAAAGATAATTATCTAATGTATTTACTTTTTGTTTTTTATTATGAATTATTTGTTTTTTAGTAGCTAAAAGTTGCTGTGTCAAAAATTCAAGTTGTTGCTTTAAATGTTTATGTTTCTCTTGAGAATGAACAGATTTTAGTCGGTAAGTAAGAGGTTTTAGCTTTTGGTGTGAATCGAGAATTTTATTTTGCATCAGTTGTTGCAAGTTTTGTTGCAAGAAAAAGAGATATTGAGATTTTTTGCGGTATTGGTTCTGAAAAGATTGATGTAAAAACTGATAAAAATATCGGATTTTTTCTTGATGATTTTGCAAAGAAGAATGTGAAACCATTAAAGATAAGTGTGTTCTAAGATTTTGCAATCTTTGTTTTTTAAAAGAAAAATATTTCTTTATCTGTGTGGATAATTGTGTGTCCCAAGAATCTAATCGCTGAAACCATTCATATTTGTCAGGTAAAATCATCTCCATTGCACCTGATGGCGTTGGAGCACGCAAATCGGCAATAAAATCACTCAAAGGTGTATCAGTATCATGCCCAATTGCTGAAACAATGGGTGTTTTTGCATTAAAAATTGCATCGGCAACAATACGTTCATTAAAAGCCCACAAATCTTCAACGCTACCGCCACCACGTGCAAGAATCAGCACATCAGCATTCAATTTATCAGCAAAAATAATTTTGTTCGCAATATCACAAGCTGCATTCTCCCCCTGCACAATCGTTGGCACTAATGTAATCTTAAGATTATTCCAACGTTTTTTTGCAATTCTTAACATATCGTGCAAAACAGCTCCGCTCGCTGAAGTAATCAATACAATATGTATCGGAAAAATAGGTATCGGCTTTTTATGCTCATGGCTAAAGTAGCCCTTTTGTTCTAATTCTTGCTTTAGTAACTCAAGATTATGATTCAACGCCCCTACACCCTCATAGGGCTTAACTATTTGGGCTTGAAGTTGAAACTCTCCCCTTGCCTCATATAAGGTTAACTTTCCGCTTGCAAGAAGCATATCTCCTTTATTGATTTTAAAATGTATTTTTTGAGCATATGTCCTCCATATAACACATTTAATTTCAGAATCTTTATCTTTGAGACAAAAATAAATATGCCCACTACCCTGATAGGTTACGCTACTCACTTCTCCAAAAACAGCAATTTGCGGAAAATGTCCCTCTAAAATCGCTTTAGATGATTTAATAATTTCACTAACAGCTAAAGGCTTTGGCATTAAGGATTGATGAAATCGTAATGCCATTCCTATCCAATCAGCATAATAGCAACATGATTTTGTGCTTGTGCACCTTCTCTGGCATAAATCTCTTTCACCTCTCCTGAAACAGATGCGACCACTTCGTGTTCCATCTTCATCGCCTCCACAACAGCAACAACATCACCCTCTTTCACAACATCACCAACTTGTACTTTAATTTTTGTTAAATTACCCGGCATAGGCGGAACAATATGGCCTGGTGCAATCGCTTGAGGCATAGAAGTATTTTTCTTGCCCGTTGTTGTTCTTAATGTTTGCAAATCCTCCTGTTCAGACTCAATAAAAACTTCTTTTAACTCACCATCAATTCGCACAAAAAATGGACGCACACCCTCCTCTTTTGCACCGCTCCCCTCAATTTTAACCTGATATTGCTCACCATGCAATGTTACAAAAAACTCTTTTGCTAAAGGCTCACTACCATAATCCTCAAAAGTAGCAATCGATTCTGGTTCTAACCTTCCCATTGCACGTTCATCAAAATATTTCTTTGCCACCGCTCCAAAAATTGCATAAGAAATTACATCTGTCGCACTTTTTGCAAAACCCTCGCTTTCCTGCTTAGCAGTGTTTAGTTCTGGAGGAATTGCATCCGCTGGACGCGAAGTGATGCATTCTTCTCCCATTGCTATAATTTTTGCTTTCAATTCTTCTGAAACAGGTGCTGGAGTCTGCCCATACAAACCCTTAATCAGATTCTTACTTTCTGTCGTAATTTGCTTATAACGTTCCTTTAATAAAACATTCAAAACAGCTTGTGTGCCAACAATTTGGCTAGATGGCGTTACAAGTGGCGGATAACCAAAATCTTTACGCACTCTAGGAATCTCTAAATAAACCTCATCAATGCGGTGCAAAGCATTCTGCTCCTTGAGTTGATTTGCCATATTCGAAATCATTCCACCCGGAATTTGGCTCAACAAAACCCTTGTATCAATTAAATTATATTCAGATTCAAACTTCTTATACTTACGTCGATTAACTTTTAATATTTCAGCAGCTTTTTCCATCAATTCAATATCTAAACCAGTATCAAACTCTGTACCTTTTAATGTCATCACCATCGATTGTGTGCAAGGATGGCTAGTTCCTTCCGCCAAAGCTGAATTAGCTAAATCAACAATATCCACCCCTGCTTCAATAGCCTTTAAATGGCTACCAAAGGCAAATCCAGCTGTTGAATGTGAATGGAGTGCGATAGGAACGGAAATATTTTCCTTTAAAGCTTTAATCAGCTCAAACGCCACCATAGGCGATAAAAGCCCAGCCATATCCTTCAAGGCGATAGAATCACAACCACGTTTCTCTAGCTCCTTTGCAAATTTGACGAAACCCTTCACAGAATGCACAGGTGAAGTTGTATAGCAAATTGTGCCCTGTGCGTGCTTGCCTTGCTTTTTTACTTCCTCAATCGAAACTTCAAGATTACGAATATCATTTAAAGCGTCAAATATTCTAAAAATATCCACACCATACATTGCACTCAATCGGATAAACTCACGCACAACATCATCGGCATAATGACGATAACCGATGAGATTCTGCCCCCTTAGAAGCATTTGAATTGGGGTTTTTTTAAAAATCTCCTTAAATGTCGCTAAACGTTCAAAAGGATCTTCTTTAAGATAACGCAAACAAGTGTCATAAGTCGCACCACCCCAAACTTCAACACTATGAAAACCTACTTGCTCAAAAAGCTTTGCTGCTTCTATCATATCTTCTATGCGCATTCTAGTCGCAAGAAGGGATTGCTGCCCATCCCTTAAGCTATTTTCTGTAACCTTAACCATTCACTCTCCTTCACTAATCACTTTGTAATAGAGAATTGTAACAATTTAAGCTTAAAATTCTAGCCAAAGACACCACAAATCACCGCAATATTAGAATGCAGAAAATTTCGTAAACATAGGGCAAAGGGGAGGATTAAACCCTTTGTAAAAAATTAAAAATGTAAACCAAGCATCAGTTGGATAGCATCCATTTTCACTTTGTTGTCGTTGCTTTTATATTGGGGCTTTTGGTATGTATATTGCAAAGAAGTCGCCAAAGGAATAAGGCTCGGCTTTAACTTTAAACCTACAGAATACATCTGTGTATCTTCAAAAGAGCGATTGAAAGAAGAATGTGCAATGCCAACATAAGGAGTTAAGCTCAAAATTGCTAAATCAATGCGTCCACCTAACTGCCCTCCAATATTCAAGTTGCGTAAAGCCGTCCTTGAGTTGTCATCTAGAAATTGATATTGCACAATCGGTGCAACGCTAATTCCTGCCACCCCTAACCAAACGCGCCCATATGCACCAAAATAACCTTGCTGATTTGGAGAACCTCTATCTTTCCAGTCATTCTCCATAACTCCAAACGATCCGCCAAATTCTGGGCTAAACTCAAAACCAGCAATCTCCACAGCATGAGAGAAAGCATTTAAACCAAAAAATAATATAATTAAAAAATAATTTTTCATTTATTAATCTTTAGAGTTGGAAGATTCTGCATTCTCTATTTTATTTTTACCTTTATAAGTTGCATAAACCTCTGTTTTTCCTTCGGGCAAAATCAACAAGACATCATATTGTTCTTCCCTTGAATCATAATCCATTCCATAGCTCCCCATCGGCATTCCAGCAACAGCAATACCCACTGCACTAGGTCTTTCCTGCAATAATCGTCGTACTTCTTGAGGTGGCACATGTCCTTCAACCGCATAATCTCCAATCACAGCAGTATGGCAACCCATCGCCTCTTGAGGAATATGGAATTTTTCCTTAACTTCATTCATCTGTGCCGTCTTTACCTGCTCTTTAACTTCAAAACCAGTCTGCTTCATATATGTTATCCAATCTTCACAACAACCGCATTGAGGGCTTTGATAAACAACCATTGTCGCATTTTCAGACTGTGCAGATGATACTTGAGAAGAACTCGAAGAATCACTACAAGCCACCAGCAAAAAAGCACATAAAATAGAAGAACAAACTATTCTAAACACGACAAAACTCCTTAAAATATTTTCAAGTTACAATCAATAATAAAGTGGAGATTTTAGCGTTGACTTCCTTAATTTTTCTGTTTAAAATCTAACACCATAGATATAACGCATTCAATTTAACGATATTTTGCTTTTTTTACTGCCATAAATATGCTAGAATTGGGGAGTTATTTTTGGAGTTTGCAATGTCATTGTATAAAGATTTTTTCAAACCTTTTTTAGACCGCTTTTGTGCTTTTGTGCTTTTGTGCTTATTTTCGCCCATTTTACTCATTTGTGCCATCCTAATTCGCTATAAATTAGGTAGTCCTGTTTTTTTCAGACAAGAACGACCAGGTTTAAATGGTAAAATTTTTAAAATTTATAAATTCCGTACAATGAGTGACGAAAGAGATGAAAATGGAGAATTACTACCTGATGAGCTACGTCTCAAAGGTTTAGGATTATTTATCCGTAAAACTTCACTTGATGAGCTTCCTCAACTTTTGAATGTACTAAAAGGAGAGATGAGTTTTATTGGACCACGTCCATTACTTGTGGAATACCTACCCCTTTATAGTCAAGAGGAAGCAAAAAGACATAATGTTTTACCCGGAATTACAGGGCTTGCACAAGTTAATGGACGCAATGCAATTAGCTGGAATCAAAAATTTTCTTTAGACTTAGAATATGTTGAAAAAATCTCATTTAGTTTAGATTTACAAATTTTCTTTTTAACCATTAAAAAAGTTCTTATTAGGGAAGGGATTACAGAGGAAGGAAAGGCAACAATGAGCAAATTCACAGGTAGCCCTAAGAGAGTCGCACTATATGGTGCTGGAGGACATGCAAAAGTCTTAAAAGAAATAGCAGAATTAACAGGTTTTGATATTTTATGTGTAATTGATAAGCAAAAAGGTAAGCAACTTGAAAAACTTGAATCTATCACTGAAGAGGAATTTTTAGACTATAGCAAACAGCATAATATTCAAAATATTATTCTTGCGATAGGGAACAACACCATTCGTGAACAAATTTATGAACGTTTAAATAAAAACTATCACTTTCCGATTCTAATTCACCCAAAGGCTATCATTTCATCCAGTGCACATATACAAGAGGGCGTCGTTGTTTGTGCTGGAGCAATCATCAACAGCGATGCGATAATCAAGAGAGGAGCAATCATCAACAGCGGTAGCATTATAGAGCATGATAATTGTATTGATGAATTTGTACACATCTCCCCTAATGCAACACTTGCAGGGAATGTTCATGTAGGAGCAAGAAGCCATATTGGTGCCGGAAGTGTTATTAGAGAAGGTTTAAGTATTGGAGAAAATTGCACGATTGGTGCTGGGGCAGTTGTAGTTAAATCTATTCTCGATAATAAAAAAGTTGTAGGGAATCCTGCAAACCGTGAGTTATAGAGATAAGGATAAAATTATGGAATACATCATAGAATGTCAAGAGGTAGGCAAGTATTATGGGCAACACAAGGTGCTTGATGGAATCTCTTTAAAAATTCAAAAAGGCGAAATATATGGACTTGTAGGGCATAGTGGTGCTGGAAAATCTACACTTTTGCGTACACTGAATGCGTTAGAGGACTTCAGCGAAGGAGATATTCTCATTGAGAATGAAAGCGTACAAGAACTTTCAAAAAAAAATCTCAGGAAATTGCGTAGAGATATGGGAATGATTTTTCAACATTTTTCTTTACTTGCAAGGAAAAATGTTTTTGATAATGTTGCCCTACCCCTCGTATGCTGGGGATATTCTAAACAAGAAATTCAAAAAAGAGTTTTAGAGCTTTTAGAAATCGTAGGCTTAAAAGACAAAAAAGAAAGCTATCCCCACTCACTTAGTGGAGGACAGAAACAACGTGTCGCCATCGCAAGATCGTTAGCTTTGAACCCAAAAATTTTGCTAAGCGATGAAGCAACTTCAGCCCTTGACCCTTCAACAACACTCTCTATCTTAAATCTTTTAGAGGAGATTAATAAAAATCTAAATGTGAGCATTATTGTAGTTACGCACGAAATGGAAGTTGTTAAGAAAATTTGTCATTCTGCTGCATTCTTAGAATTAGGAAAAATTGTGTGTTGCGGGAATGTAGAAGATATTTTTTTAAGCCCTAATCCAAAAATGCACGCATTCTTGGGCGAAAAAAACCCACCAACACAAAAAGGTATAGGTGTCCGTATTTATTTTCCTAAAGAAATTGCACAGGAAGCAATTATCACACAAATGGCAAGGCATCTACAAGTTGATTTTTCCATCATTGGAGGAAAATTGGAATATTTTGGCGACCATATTCTAGGTTCTTTGGTAATAGATGTCCCTCATGACTTCTTAGATTCCGTCTTAGCCTATCTAAAAGAACGCAAAACTCAATGGGAGATAATTTAATGTTTGAGTGGTTAGAATTCATTGAAAATAAAACAATAATAATTTTAATTCAAGCAACCCTTGAAACGCTTTATATGAGTTTCATTAGCACCTTTTTTGCAACAATTTTAGGTTTGATTTTGGCAATTTTGCTGATTCTTTTTGCGAAAGATTCACTCTATCCGATGCCTATTGTGCATAAATGTTTAGATATTTTAATCAACACATGTCGATCGTTTCCGTTTTTAGTTTTAATTATTTTACTTTTTCCACTGACGGCATGGATTGTTGGAAAAAGCACAGGTTCGACCGCCATGATTGTACCTTTAAGTATTGGTATCGCACCTTTTATTGCAAGAATCATTGAAAATGCAATGAAAGAAGTGGATAAGGGCGTGATTGAAGCGGCAAAAAGCTTTGGTGCAAGTGATATGCAAATTATCTTTAAAGTAATGATTGTGGAAGCATTACCTTCAATTTTTTCTGGTGTTATTCTAGCATTAATTATGGCAATTGGTTTTTCAGCAATGGCTGGAACAGTCGGTGGGGGTGGGCTTGGGGCAGTTGCTGTTAACTACGGCGTCTATCGCTTTAATGTAGAGATTCTCACTTATACTGCCGTCATTTTAGTCATTATGGTGCAAGTAATCCAAAGTATTGGTGACTTTATTTATAATCATCTAAAAAAATGATATTAAAGCAATATCTACAAAAGAATCTAAATCAATGGGTCAAGGAAGGCTTGATTGATTCAGAATCTGCAGATAAAATCAGACAAAAACATTTGCAACATCGCTGGAATATAAATTCTTTATTTGCTATACTTGCATTTTTGTTTTTTGGATTAGCCCTTATTGTTTTTGTAGGAGCAAATTGGGAGGAAATTCCACGCATCTGGCGTCTTGTCCTTTTATTGGCCATCTTATTTATAAATTTGGTTTATATTGGGGTTACAAAAAATGAATCGCTAAGGGAATCTTTAGGTATTCTTGCTAATTTTTCATTTAGTGCAAATTTATTTTTAATTTCTCAAATGTATCATTTGGGCGATAATATCGTAAATGCTTTACTTATTATTTTAATCGCGTCTTTAAGTATGTCATGGTGCCTACGTTCTTATGTTGTTTTCTTGCAAAGTTATGCGGTCTCATTCTTGTGGTTCTCCAGTGCCTTAAAGTATGATGTTTTAGAATGGGGTTTTTTACTTTTAATTTTATTAGGATTTTTTATTGTCTACCGGTATCATTCCTTAGCAAAAAATACGGCTGTTCTCTCTTTTGTTAATTTTGTTGCATTACTTTATTTTTTCATTTGTATGTTTATTGTTTATGACTATGATGAAAAATTTATTATTGAATTCTTTGTTTTATCTGTTATTCTCTCACTTATCGCTAAAACTTCAATTTTTATACCCAATTCTTGGAAAATCTGTGCATTTCTTATACTTCTTATTATTCTTTTTTGTTTACAACTCATCATCTTTACTCCAAGCACATTTTTTCATATATGTTTAAGCATTTTAGGGGTTTTAAGTTATTTTTATAATCGTAATATTTTATTCCTGATTCTTGCTTATGGTATATGTTTTGGAACAGGTCTCATTATTAAATACTTTGATATACTTTCATTTAGTGGAATTACATTCTATCTCAAAATAACTTATTCCTTAATTCTAGTGGGCATAGGCATTGTTTTTATTAAGAGAGCAAATTCTGCATGGCAATATCGTTTTGGTGTAGGGTTAATTCTATCTGTTGCCTGCACACGTTATATTGAATTCTCTGATGAATATTTATGGGTTGCACTATTTTTCAGTATATTTGCAATCATTTTTCTTATTTTTTCAAAATTAAAAATAAGGTTTTCAGAATGATTCAAAACCTAAAAATACGTTTATTACTCGTTGGAATTCTATTTTGCACTCTTTTGGCTACTTCCTTTGTAAATGCTTATATTCCTTATCTCTTAGGAAAAAAATATGAGATTTGGGTAGAGGGATTTGACCCCAGAGACTTAGCGTTAGGTAATTATGTTTACTTAAACTATAATTTTAAGGAGGAAGGCAAAATATTAGACTGCAAAAAAATTTACATTCCCCTAAGGCCTGATGGGGAATACTTTTCCTTTGGAAGCCCGCAATGCGAAAAACCAGATATTTCACCCTACATCACTTCCCCGAATAATCGCAACTATTTTTCAGGCATTAACCGCTACTATACTTCCGCCACTCAAGCAAAAGACCTTGAAAATCAATTAAATATGCAAACAAAAGGTATCGCATCAGTATGGATTTATGGCGATTTTGCAAGATTAGAAACATTGATAATTCCTTAAATATCTCTACTTTAAATTTCAAATATCCATACCATTTTTTACCTCTATTGAATCAATTATAAAAGGCACAAATGCTTCTTGTACAGATAGTTGCAATGTACCAATGTGGCATTCACAAGAGGCAACAAAACTATTTGTGAAATCGACTGCTGATTGTCCAACACTCATCACATCTTTTATATGCCCTCTAATACTATCTGCATGCCATTTTGGTAATTGACTTAATGCACTTTCTAATATTGCTTTATCAAAATCAAGCGAAACTGCAAAAGTCTGCTCATCAATACATGTATTTAAGCAGATAGTAAAATCTGTTGGCGATAATATGTTTATTCCATAAAAAATCATATCATAAAAATAATACTTTCCAACAGTCAGATTCGATACTAGCTTATTTTCCAACACATATAATCCATAATCTGGATTCATTATTGCTCCTTTTGATTAGTTTTTTCTTATTAGCCATCGCTATATTTTATCATTGTAATTATCTACAATCAATAATCATTCTTTATAGTCTATCAGGTTTATTCTATAATATTACTTACTCTAATACATTAAAGGTAAATTTTTACATAAACCCTATTCCTTATTTTTCAGTAAAGATTCTCTTTTTTCTTCCAACGTAATATACAAGTCTAGTTTTTCCTCTTCCTCTTTATTCAAATGTTCATATTCTTGAGAAAGAAGGATTAATTCTTCATTGCTTGGCGGATTGTATAATAATGGCTCAATTTCTTTGCGACGCTTTTGAATTTCTTCAATCTCTCGTGGTAGAGATTCAAGTAAACGATTTTCCTTGTAAGATAGTTTTGTAATATTTTTTTGACTCCTTTGCGTTTTTGAATCATTTTGTGTTTTCTCCAATTCTTCATAATAAAAAATTTCTTTTTCTCTCTCCAAAAACTCACTAAAGCAGTGTGAAGTTTGGATAACATCACCATATCCGTCAAAAACAAGGAGTTTTTTAGCTATTTTGTCCACAAAATAACGATCATGGCTAACAATTAACAATGCTCCCTGAAAGCTTTGTAAATACTCTTCTAAAATATTGATTGTCTGAATGTCTAAATCATTTGTTGGTTCGTCTAAAATTAAACAATCATATTCTTTTGTAAAGAGTAATGCAAGAGCAATACGGCTTTTTTCTCCACCACTTAACACCCCAATTTTTTTATCCAAAAATTCTTTTGGGAATAGAAAATTTTTCAAATAGCCATACACATGCATATTCTTACCTCGCACAAATACGCGATCACCACCAAAGGGACAAAAAGTCTCTATAAGGCTTTTAGAATCATCAAGCCCTTGTTTTTGCTGGTCAAAATAACCAATTCTTAAATCTAGACCTCTTTGAAGTACTCCTTGAGTAGCTGATATTTCCCCTAAAAGCATTTTTAAGAAACTACTTTTACCGCTTCCATTCCTGCCCACAACAGCAATCCTATCTTTTTGTAAAATGCGTAAATTTAAATCTTTGATAAGATTTTTTTCGTTTATTTTTAAACTAATACATTCTAGCTCGAAAAGCATTTTTTGCCGATTTACCCCTTCTGATTGATTAAAATGTTTTTGTTCTCTTTCTAACTCTAAACGCATCTTGCGAATTAAGCTTGGATTTTTCTTTGCCTCCTCTCTTAACTCCAACAATCTTTGTTTCCTACCCTCATTTCGTTTTCTTCTTGCTTGCACACCACGCCTTAACCACTCTTCCTCTTCTTTTAAATGCTTTAATAATACTTCATATTCTTTACTCATACTGCTTAAAAGTGCTTCTTTTGCACCCAGATATTTTTGGTATCCACCCTCAAAAGAACGCAAAGTTCCGCTATCAATTTCCACGCAACGCGTCGCAAGAGAATCAATAAAATAGCGGTCATGGGAAATAAAAAGAAGTGTATATTTTTCTTTCAATATCAATTCCTCTAAGAATTCAACCATTTGCACATCAAGATGATTAGTGGGTTCATCAAGCAATAAAATATCGGGTTTTTGGAGAAGAATTGCCGCTAATGCTACACGTTTTTGTTCTCCGCCACTCAAAAGACAAACTTGCTCATTTTCATAATGTTTTAACTTAAATGCTTGCAGAATTTGGTCCAACTGATTATCCAAGTCCCAAGCATTATGATCATCTAAGAATTGGATAATCTCTTGCTGACGTTTCCAAATTTCAGTATTTTCCTTCCCTTTTGCAATCTGTTCATTTAAAAGTTCAAATTCTTCTTTTAGTTTCTTGAAAATATGCAACCGCGATTCAATCGCCTCTCTCACACTCAAGCCATTTTCAAAATCTGGTTTTTGTGGAAGCGACTGGATATCTAGCGGGGCAACACTAACCTGCCCACTATCACAAGTAATCTCACCTGTAATAATTTTCAACAAAGTGCTTTTACCGCTCCCATTGCATCCGATAATAGCAATGCGCTCACCCGCATTCACATGCAATGAAATATCAGTAAGAATTGGGGAATAATCATACTGCTTAGAAATTTGTTGTAAAGAAATTATCGCCATCAATTAGTCCTATTATTTTTGTATCATTATAACATCACTCTACATTCTAAATATTTAACTTGCAATAAGATATAATTTCACCCAAAAATTAAGGAGAAAATATGCGTTCTTATCAATTATATCAACAAGCTTTTGGAGATTACCAAACAAATTGTTATATTTTACAAAAAAAGGAAGGGGAAATTATCATTGACCCAGGTATAGGGGCAAGTGAATGGGTGAATGCTATTTGCAAGAATCCCTTAGCAATTTTGAATACACATGGGCATTTTGACCATATTTGGAGCAATGCAACACTTAAACAACAATATCCGCATATTCCCATTGTTATTCATACAGAAGATTCCTTTATGTTACAGCAGGATTGTTTTTCCTTAGGGCAACCAATATGCTCCCCAACATTAGAAATTACACAAGAAGAAAAAAGGCTAGAATTTGATGGATTCTCACTACAATACATTCACTTTCCTGGACATACGCCGGGTTGTTGCGTGATTGTTTGTGAAGATTCGATGTTTAGCGGTGACTTTATTTTTTATCGCTCTATTGGACGATATGATTTTCCCTATTCATCGGCTAAACAAATGCAAGAATCTTTACAAAAATTTAAGCAAATTGCCGAAGATAAAATCCTATATCCAGGTCATGGCCAAAAAAGTAGTATTTTTGCCGAACAGAAAAATATTGATTTATGGATTCGATGCTTCTAAAGGTATTGCTTAAGAATCTCTAGTGTAGCTAAAGCATTTTTTTGAATACTAAATTCTAGTGATCGTTGGTAATTATTTTCTTTTATTTTATTTAATATTTCTTTATTTAATAATAAATCATCGATTTTTGTAACAACGGAATAATCTTTGGGTGATTGCATTAAGAATGTGGGGTCTAAAATTTCGCCACCGCCACATTGCTTGGTTGTAATGACAGCACATTTTGCATTCATTGCCTCCAAAATAACATTCCCAAAAGGCTCATAATGAGTTGGAAAAATAAAAATGTCCGCATAGGCATAAAATCGATCTATATCGCGTCTAGCACCAGTAAAAATTACGCGTGAAGTAATATTAAGTTTTTTTGCATACTGAACATAATGCTTTAAATGTTTTTCTTTTCCTACAATGAAGAGTTTTGCTGATGGATGCTGAATGTGTGTAAACAATTCTAAAAGCTCCCAAACACCTTTGCGTTTATATCCACTCCCCACATAAAGTAAGATTGGCTCATCTGATAACTGAAATTCCTGCTTAAAATCAACCAATTCTTCTTTTTTAGGGAATTCTTTAGGAGAAATACCGTTATAAATAACGCTAATTTTTTCACTAGGTATTTGATATTGTTCCATAATATTTTGCTTAACCATATTTGAAATCGCGATTAAATGTTTTGCATTTTCAAAGCCACGTTTTTCAATCATACAATATACAAGATTGAGTGGAAGAAAATTAAAAGATTGTTTAATGGTCATATAATGTCGATGAACACCATCTCCAACACGTAATACATCTGCACAGCTGATTCTATCCAGAGAAAAATAGAATCGGTTGCGTTTTGTGTAACACATTTGCAAGTTAAACAAAAAAGCACGGATACTTGAGGCTAACCATTTTGGAATGCAAGAATGTATAATTTCATAGGATACGCCAAGTTCACCTAATTCTTGACAAAGCCTCTCCATATAAATTTCTGCACCACCAAATTCCTTTTTATTTGCACGAACGATGCAAAATTCTTTATTTTTCATCAGGTTCTTCTTTAAAAATTAATTCTCCTTTTTGATAATAACAACCATAAAAACGATTTTCCTTGAGAAGTGAAAATAAGTCTTTTAATTGAGAAATGACTTTTGCTTCAGAATACTTCTGGCTTACCATCTCAAAGCTTTGATGGACGATTTTTTCACGCATTTGATGGTCATTTAATAACCATTGTAATTGTTCACCCAAATGTTCTTCATCACACACAATATAGTGTTGATTTTCAATAAAGCCATAATCATCCATTCTTGCAAGTGGATGACACAATAACAAGGCATAGCTAGATGGAATTTCTAAATATTTACGAATAAACATATCGAGTTCACTCCCATCAGTATAGCTAATTATTGAATGTCTTAGAGCTTGATTAAAAAAATAATTAAGAAGAGAATTACTCCAATAATAACGTTTATGGTAACGATTAAGCATTTTTCTTAAACGATGCAAAAACCAAATACGATACATTCTAATGGGTAATGTTTTTGCCTTTTGATAAATTCTTTTGCGCCTAGCATAAAAAACACCAAGCACAGAAAAATCATATTTTTTTGGAATTCTTTTGGTAGAAATTTCCTCATCGCTGAGCAAATGGCGAATAGGAATAATTTGGTTATCACTGAAATATTGATTGCCTAAGGTAATATTAATTTCCATATCATTAAAGAAAAATTCCTGTTGCGGATTCTCATTCAGATAACCCCTTTGAATTCCTCCTAATAAATACCAATTTTTAGGAATTAACTCCCAAAAATTCTCCGTCTCTGAATACCAATCACTACGCAAATTTAAGCAACAAACAGGCTTTTGTATATCGCTTAAAATTTCAATAATACGCATTCCTTGTAGGATTAATTGGCGATAATTTTCGCTGTAATACTCATAATGCCCACATTTTTTGCTATTTGAAGCCACCCTTAAACTAAATAAATGTGGAAGTAGAATGTCATTTTCTTGGATAAATTCTTGACAATATTTTTGGTCATATAAATAGCGACTATCAAATATCTGACATTCAAATTGTTCTTTTAGAATATCAATAAAAATAAGTTCTGTAGGTAATCTATCATGAATTTTTTCAAAAAATAATCCTAATTTAATGTGAGACATTTAAAATCCTTCGCTTAGAAATAAGAATAGCTATCAATAAAAAAAGAGGTAATCCTGTATATAAGCCAAGTGGTACTTCTGTTAAAGAAGTGAGAAAATGACTAATAAATAAAAGCCAAAATGAATGTTTAAGAAAAGATGGGTTTTCTTTTTGTTGCTTCAAAGCATAAATAATAATTAAAGCCCATAAACAAAGATAGAAAAAAAGCCCAAAAATACCGTTTTCAATCAATAAATGCAAGAGGAGGTTATGGGCATTATACACTACAGCAAGCCTCTCGCCAAAATAAGGTAAAAAATCGATATTCCTAAACTGATCCACCCCAATACCAAAAAAATAATTCCCATGTTCTATGAAAGTCTTTAAGCCAACATGATAAATAATCCCTCTAGGTTCTTCACTATATAAAAGTTTAACCATAATATTTTCATAGTTCAACACAATAAAATAGGCCGCGAGACAAATAATTCCTCCGATAATTGATAACTTGACATATGTTGTAAAGTTCCGAATAAATAAACCATACAAGCCACACACAATCAACGCTACCCCTATGCCCATTTTACTTCCCAAATAAAGAATCATCAACAATAAAATCCCAACACCCACATAGGCAAAGCTCTGGATAAGGCGAGATGGATAGGTAATAAACGGCAAAATAAACGCTAAACATAAATTCGCGTAGATAGCTGTTGAATTTGGATTCATAAAGATATGAAAACGAGGCACCTTTGCACCACTACTATCAATCAGAAAAAAAAGTTCACTAGGAGATAGAAAATAAAATTTATATAATCCAATCAACAATAAAATAAACATTGAAACAACAAGAGGAATAACAACAAAGTGAGCAATTTCATATGAATTAAGCGGAATAAGCCGTAAAAGCAAAAAAATTGCAAAAATGCGGACTAAGGCAAAAGAACTTTTATAAGAAAAAAAATCCGTATCATTCAAAACACCACTTACAGCGACACATACCATAAAAATAATCACAACAATGCTCAATGAATCAATCTGCCAATTTTTTTGTATAGAGATATGTATAACAGCTAGAGTAAGCAGTAAGGCATAAGAAATATTCACTAATGCAGGGGCAACACTAAATGGAAATACAGCGATAAATATTGCTAAAACATATAGCAAGCAAGAATGTATATACACATTTAATTTCACTACTAAGCCTTAATAACAGTCTATTTCAATAATAGCATTTAGGGATTCTTGCTCAATATTGTCAATGGTATGTTGAATATGAATGCTCTCTCCTGATTTTAATGGTGTATCAATCAATTTTTGATTCTTAATCAAAGGCTTCAACAATCCCTGTAGTCGCTCCTTAATGTTTTTTGGAGGTACTTGAAGTGTCGTTGTAAGAATGCATGATTTTGTTTGTAATTTTCCTATATTTGTGATATTGGCATCAATAAAATAAGTAGGTGTGTATTGTAGCTTTTTTGAAGCCACCTCAATGCTGATGGGATAAAATATCTTCTTAGAGACAAGTTCTAATAAAAAAGGTGAGGCAAGAGGAATGAGGACAGCAACAAGGATAATGATCGTTCCTAGTCGCCCATTCTTGCGTAGCATAATGCCGAGTATAAAAATACAAATAAAAAGTAATAATAAGAATGCCAAAAAAAGCATTGATGGAAGATTTAATCTCCCTATATAAGGGCTAAACATGGCAAGACCATTGTGTATAATTTCCATTGTCCTTATTCCTTTTGCTTACGATTTGCTTTCTCTACCAATCCACTCACACCCATTCTTCTTTGCAATTCTGCAAAAACTCTATCTGGAGAAATACCGCCTTGCACTAATCCTACAAGCGTATGATAAAATAAATCAGCACATTCATAAATTATTTCAGACTCTTTATTATCCTTCAGTGCAAATGTGAACTCTGCAGCTTCTTCAATAATTTTTTTACCGATTTCATTATCCCCCTTTTTTAAAAGTTGTGCAGTATAGGATTCTTGAATGGGGGCAGATTTTTTTTCTAAAAGCTGATGATAGAGTGTATCTAAGACTCCATAAGTCGCAATTTGAAGTTCGAGTAAAGATTTTTCAGATTCTGGCATATCTAATGAACGAAAAAAACAGCTTCTGTGCATTGTGTGACACGCTACACCTTTTTGATGCACCTGTAATAATATTGTATCATTATCACAGTCTAGCCATATTCTCTCCACTTTTTGTGTATGGCCACTACTTTCACCCTTTCTCCAAATACGTTGTTTGGAACGCGAAAAATAATGTGCCTCTCCTGTCTGTAATGTTAAATCCAATGCTTCTTGATTCATATAAGCAAGCAACAAAACCTCTTTAGATTCAATATCTTGGGCTATTGCTGGGATGAGGGGTGTTTTTACCCAATCAATGGAATCATTATTCTCCATCACCTCTTCCTTTTATGTCTCATTGTGCCATCACAGAATTACGTTGCTTATCAACAGAATCCACCCAAATATTTGGAACTGCTCCACCGGGTGTCAAGAAAATTTTTGCATCTTTATTCATCTTGAGTGCTTCATTAAACTGCCCTTGCACTTCTATTTGGCGGAGTTGCAACAATTCTCGGCTTAGACTTTCTCTTACTGCCTGATTCGCCTTTGCCTTTGCTTCTGCCTCAATCATAATTGCATCTGCAAGTCCCTGTGCATTCAACCTTTTTGCTTCCGCTTCACCACGTGCTTGTGCCGCTACCTTTTCCGCTTCATTCTTCACTTTCTGAATCTCATTTTTCACACGATCAGCCTCTTGCTTAGCCACCTGTGCTTTTTGTATGCTTTCTTGCACACTTGGGGGAAGCAAAACAGCTTTTAAGTCAGCGGCAACAAATTGTACAGGTTGATTCTTAAGATTCTGAAAATGTTGTTGCATTAGTTGATTAATTTTGAGGCTAATCTCATCTCTTTTTCCTGGAATCTCTTCTGCCGTATAACGCCCCACAGCATTCCTTACAATTCCTAAAGTAGGTTCAATCACCAAACGTCTATCCCAGTCGGCAGTATAAAGTGAAATTGTCTCTGGCACTCTTTCTGGTGCTAAAGAGTATTGCACACTTAAATCAATAAAAACTGGCAACCCTTTTGCATCAAATGTATTAACTGCCGGACGCGAAATTGTAGCTTGGTTGCTACCCCTTGCCCCACCCTCATCACTATCTGAAAAGCTAAGAATCTTAACGCGCGTATCGACTTTATCAATGCGCTGATAACCCGGTATATAGAAATGTAAGCCCGGATATAATGGCTTCTCAAAGTCAAATTCTCCTGTTGTAACTTTAATACCCACAAAACCTTCATCAATCACTGCATAAGGGCGAACAAGTACAAAGAATAGCACAATACCAATAAAAATGTAAAGAAGGCTAAATCTTTTATCAAATACACCACTAATATCAAAAGACCCTCCCCCTCTATTTTGGTTTGGGCGACGCGGTGGTGTTGGATTTTTAGGTTCTTCATCTAAAGGTGATTTATTTGAAGAGTTTTGTTTTTTATTTTTAAGATGTTCATTTAAGTCGATAGGCATTTTATGCTCCTTAAGAAATATAGGTTAAATAATGTGCAAATTCTGAATTTTTACCCATTACAACATCAAAATAAGCATCCTGTAAGCGTTGTGTTACTTCTCCCCTACCCCCAGAACCAATAACTCTAAAATCCAATTCACGAATCGGTGTAACTTCTGCTGCTGTACCAGTAAAAAAACATTCATCAGAAATATAAATCTCGTCTCGACTAATACGTCTTTGACAAACTGTAATACCCATCTTTTTTGCAATTTCAATCACTGTTGCTTGCGTAATAGACTCTAGTGAATTATCATTTGGAGGAGTAATAAGCTCCCCATTCCTAACAATAAAAATACATTCTCCGCTACCTTCTGCTACAAAACCATTATCATCAAGCATTAAAGCCTCTTCAAAACCACACGAAACAGCCTCATATTTTGCCATCTGTGAATTAAAATAATTTGCAACAGCTTTCGCCTTACCAAAAAGTGACTTCACCGGGTTTCTAACAAACGATGAAGTTTTAACACGAATACCCTTCTTAAGCCCTTCTTCTCCTAAATAAGCACCCCACTCCCATGCCGCAATAGCAACATTGACAGGAGAGTTTTTATGATAAACGCCCATTGCACCATAACCCAAATAAATTAGAGGACGCAAGTAAACATTACCTTCAAAGTGATTTTTACATAACAATTCAATTTGAGCATTCTGTAACTCTTCTTGCGTATAAGGCACATCAATCGCGGCAATTTTTGCTGAATTAAGCAACCTTTTTGTGTGATCTTGTAACCTAAAGATGGCCAAACCATTAGGAGTTTGGTATGCTCTAGTTCCCTCAAAAACTCCATTGCCGTAATGGAGTGTATGCGTAAGAACATGAACTTTTGCATCTCTCCAAGCAACAAACTCTTTATCCATCCAAATATACTGTGATTCTTTCATAGCCAGAAACTCCTTTAAATATAGCATCCACAGGTGGGACACAAACATAAAAATATCGAGATTTTTTAGATTCACCAAAGATTAAAATTTAATAATTCTTAAAGTCCCTTATAAACCATGTTATTTTAACATGTGTTAGAAATATTTTCAAGTAGGCAAAATATGTTACATTTAGCCAATATGTTGACCTTAATAAAACTTAAATGTTTATCTGTATAGTATGAAATAATTTGGCTTACGGGTGTCTATTTTACATTCTAAGCTTCTTAGTGCTATAATGCTTGACATCAACAAAGGAGATAAAGATGATTGAAGATTTCAATAAATTTGTTACGCAGTTTCAGAGTAACCCACACTACAAAAAGCCTCTTGGTTTTGGAATTGCACGGGTAGAAATAGGGATAAAGAGCCAAAAAACACTTATTTCAACATATCCGATACTTAACTGGATAGACGAAAATTTGGGTAGTTTTGCGGTGTTAAAAACCGCTGCCACAAAAGCTAAAGAAGTTTTTAAAAGTGAAAATGAAGAGATTTTTGAGGTCAATGAAGTATTTGTTAATGAGGCACTCAATCTCTATGCACCATTCTTAAATGAAGCATTAAACAACAAAAACCAACATAAAAATATTCAGGTTTTATTGCAACTACAATCCCTGCTTGATACACCCAATGTCCATGGCAAAAGAGTAGCATTTCACTTTTGTGTCTTATATGCAGATAAACCATGCGAAAGTGTGGAGACGAGCTATATGAAGCTTTTAGCTTTGTCTCTAGGTAAAGCACCGCTAAGAAGTTTATGTCTTGATGGTATTTTTGGGCTTTTAAGCAATGTGGCTTGGAGTGGTAATACACCCTATGAATTAGAATGGTTGCGCGAAAATGAAATTGCATTAAAACTAAAGGGTGAATTTCCTGCGATTGATTTTGTGGATAAGTTTCCGCGTTATCTTATGCAAGTTATTCCACAATACGACAATATCCGACTACTTGATACTGCAAAAACGCGTTTTGGTGCATATCTTGGAAATGGTGGCTATACACAAATGCCTGGTGCAAGTTATGTTAATTTTAATGCTGGTGCTATGGGTGCATGTATGAATGAGGGACGAATTAGCTCTAGCGTGGTCGTGGGCGAAGGTAGTGATGTTGGTGGTGGTGCAAGCATTCTTGGCGTATTGAGTGGTGGAAATTCTGACCCAATTAGTATTGGTAAAAATTGTTTACTTGGTGTCAACAGCTCTACTGGAATTTCTTTGGGTGATGGTTGCATTGTTGATGGCGGAATTGCTGTTCTAGCAGGAACAATTTTTAAAATTTCACAAGAAGAAGCACAGAAATTAGCAGAAATTAATCCAAATTTTGAAATTAAAGAAAATGGGATTTATAAGGGGCGCGAACTTTCTGCTAAAAACGGAATTCATTTTAGACAGAATTCAAAAACAGGCGAGATGATTGCTTTTCGCTCAAATCGTAAGATTGAACTGAATGCAGCATTGCATTAATTTACATGGGCTTTATGGCATTAGCGATGAAACCTTAAGCCCTTATGAACATCTCCCAAAAATGCTTCAAGAAGCTATTTTAGGTGGACTTAGGATTTTTCAATTACGCGATAAATGTCATAGCGACCAAGAGATTCAACCCATTGCCTTAGAATTAATGCATATTTGCAAGAAGTCTGGTGTTCAATTTATTTTAAATGATCGCTATGCTTTAGCGAAGGAACTTGGTTGTGGTGTGCATTTAGGAAAAGAAGAATGGGAAAACTGGAAACTAGATTCCAAAAAACGAAGCAAAGAATTGAGATTCTTAGAATGCGTAGGCATTTCTTGCTATGACTCTTTGGAGTACGCAAAAGAAGCTAAAGCGTTAGGAGCAGATTATGTTGCTTTTGGTAGTTGTTTTGAATCTCCAACTAAACCACTAGCAAGATGCTTGAATTTAGATATTTTTCTTGAAGCAAGGAATTTGGAAATTCCTGTTTGTGCGATTGGCGGAATTACTCCTTTGAACGCCCATCAACTAAAAAATATTGAGATGATTGCTGTCATTTCATCACTATGGAACAATAATTTAACTAGAATGAATGCACAAAATCTTTTAAAGGCGTGGAATGGAACAACTTAACTATTATCCTGTTCGTGTCTATTATGAGGATACAGATTGTGGTGGCATTGTTTATCATGCTAACTATTTGAAGTTTTGTGAGCGAGCAAGAAGTGAAGCTTTTTTTCAAAAGGGAAGACTCCCCGAAAGTGATGAGTATAGTTTTGTTGTAAAAAAAATTGAGGCAGAGTATTTTACCCCTGCAAAACTTGGAGACTCTTTGCAAGTTTTTACACAAACGCTTGAAGTAAAGGGTGCTTCCCTATCTTTAAAGCAAGAAATATGGCGACAAGATACTCAAAGCAAAAAAGAAGAAAAAATTTTTACTCTCACTGCACTCATCGTTTGCATTAAAAATGGACACGCAGTGAAAATTCCAACAACAATGAAATCTCAGTTAATATGGAGCTAAAATGCAAAAATTGCAGTTAGAATATCCATGCAAATGGAGTTATAAAATTATTGGTAGCGATAAACAGAAAATGGAAGAAGCTGTCTTTGAAATTTTAGAAAGCAATTATGAACTTATCCCTTCAAGAGCAAGTCTTACAGGCAAATATTATAGCATAGAAATCAACACGGAAGTAAAAAGTGAAGAAGAGCGATATCGCATTTTTTTTAAACTTAAGGATTGTGAACACATCCGTTTTGTATTGTAAAAAATATCTTATTTTATGCTATAATTCCACCATTAATGACAAGGAGATATAATGAAAAGAATATTACCTATCTTATCTGTTGCAGGGCTTGCAATAGCTGGTTGTGCAGGGAATGCACTAGATACTTATCGTCAAGATTTAAACAAACGATGGACACTCTCCTCTCTGACTCAATCAGGGAAGGAAATTACACTTAACAATGAAATTAAGCAAAAGGCATTTGTTCAATTTGAAGCTACGGGTGTTCGCTTTAATGGGAATGCGGGTTGTAATAATTTCTTTGGTGGTTATGAAATCTCTAAAGAAAATGAAGTTTCTTTCGGAAATGCTGGTATGACACGTATGATGTGTGATCCTGCAAGTATGAAGGTCGAAGATACCTTGATTAAAATTTTGAATGACGGAGTCAGCCAAGCGATTATTAAAGGTGGCCAACTCACCATTAGCAGAGGTGACATTACTGCAACTTTTACCCAAGCTAAATAATGCTTACTGCCTAAGAATATGGACTCTTTGAATAAATATAGCCTAGCTTAGATAACGTATTCAATTGGGTTGTTGAATCGGTGAATCTCCAAATACTTAGCAATTTCTTTTTTTAATTTTAGGAATTCTAAACTTAAGCGGTCGCTTTTGTCGATTCTTGTGTCAAGCTGGGCGACTATTTTTGATGGTGCCATAATGATTACTTTTGTTCCTAAAAATATGGCCTCCTCAATATCATGTGTAACGAAGATAAAAGTGCTATTTGAATTCTTGCAAATTTCTAAAAGTTCATTTTGCAGAGTGAGTTTTGTAAAATTATCCAAAGCACTAAAGGGCTCATCTAAAAGTAGTATTTGAGGTTGAATACTTAATGCTCGTGCTAAAGCTACCCTTTGTCTTTGTCCACCACTCAATTCTTTAATAAAACGATGCTCAAAGCCATTTAAGTGAGTTAACTTAATATATTCTAATGCCTTTTTTCTTGCCTCTTTCTTACTAAAACCTTTAATTAAAAGAGAGAAGGAAACATTATCTAATACATTCTTCCATGGGATTAGTGCATAATCTTGAAAAACTTTAACACACTGTGTAATATCAACTTGATGTGTATAAACTTGCCCATTAATGCAAACTTCCCCTGCATCAAATTCCAAAAATCCACCCAAAATATCCAAAAGTGTTGTTTTTCCACAACCTGAAGCCCCCAAAAGAACAATAAATTCTCCTTTTTGAATCTCTAAATTTAAATTATGAAGTACCTTTATATTCTTGAATTGTTTAGAGAGATTATAAATTTTTATCATTATAAACCACCTAATTTTTTTAAAATCAATTTTTCAAAATAAGAAAATAGTAAATAAATAGCATATCCCAAAAATCCAATACTAATAATTGCAACAATGACAATATCTGTCCTCAAAATATTACGCCCGTCAAGAATCAAATATCCTAAACCACTTTGAATTCCTAACATTTCAGCCGCAACCAAATGTATCCAAGCAATTGAAGCCGCGAGCTTTAGCCCTGTTGCAATATGCAAAAAAGCGCCCGGTATGATAATATCTTTAAAAATAAAATAGGGCTTAGCACCCAGATTTTTTGCCATCATTAAAAGCGTTGGGTTAATATGGCGAACACCTGATATACAAAGTGTAAGCATGGGAAAAAATACCGCTATGGAAATTACAAAAATTGCACCAAATTCACCTATCCCAAATAAAAGCACAACCAAAGGAAGCCAAGCAATGGGCGAAATGGGACGCAAAAACTGAATAAATGGCTCAAACAAAAGTTCTATTTTTGTAAAATATCCCAAAATTAATCCGATAAGGATTGCAAAAAATACCCCTATGCCCAACCCTATAAAAAATCTACATAAAGAATTTAAAATTGCTTGAGGTAAAACATCATTTTTAACTAATTCAATGAATGTGCTAAATACTTCGCTAGCGGTGGGTATATTCAGAGAATTTTTGGAAGAAACCTCCCAGAAAAAAATAAAAATCATTAATAAAACTAAAGAGATAAAGCGTATATTCATCGTACATCTCTTATAAAACTATTATCAACAAATTCGTCATAAGAAATAGAAATATCTGCAATATTATTTTCTTTCATTGATTGAATTGTATATTGAATATCATTAGGCGATAAAGCCAAATCTTGATAAATCACTCTTTGATTTTGAGATAATAAATTACTAATTAAATGACTTTTGTATCCTAAAAATTGACTTGATATTTTTGATGCCTCTTCGGGATTCTTATGGATAAAATAGGCACTTTTAATAAAATTTTGTGTTAGTAACTCTATTTCTATTCTCCTATTTTTTATAATATCATTATGAACACAAAAGATACAACAAGAATGGTAAGGAATTATATCCTTTGAAAGCACAAAGACATCAACCAATTTTTTCTGTTCTGCTAGCAGGCTGAAAGGTTCAGCAACAATAAAACCATCAATACTTTGACTTGCTACGGCAAAAATCATTTCAGGAGGCGACATATCAACAAGCTGAACATCATTTAAATTTAAACCTTTTTGCTTTAAAAATGTTGCCAATAAAAGATAATGCGTAGAAAATCTACTCGGTATAGCAATGCTCAAGCTCTTTAGAGTGTTAATATCTTTCTTTGTGTTTATTAAGCCTTTTTTAACCACAAGTGCTGACCCATTACGATGGGCTGCAAAAAGTGCCTTGATATCTAATCCCTTTTGCTTCAACACTAATGCTAAAGGAGTTAAAATGAAAGCACCATCAATATGTTTTGCACGAAAAACCTCACTTAAGTCTGCCCAAGACTGAAGTTTCAAGGGTATAAAAGCAGATTTTTGTAATTCTTTAGCAATAATAAGCAAATGGTCACTAATGGGTAAATAGCCAATTTTTGGACTCCAAGAACTCTCTGTTGCACACCCCCCCAGCCCCAAAGATGCTAGTAAGATTGAATTAAAAAATAGAAAGTCTCGCCTTGTCATTCTTTATAAATCCAGACTTAAAAGTTTCTTAATATGTCTTAATGAAGGGGTAACAATCGCCACAAAATAACTTTCCAACAGTAGCTTATGAGCAACTGAATCTTTAAAGTAACCTTTAGAGCCTTCACAAAGCATTACAAGTTCGGCAAATCTTAAACATAATTTACCTAATTCTAACTTAACTTTTAAAACTTCCTTAAAGGTATCTTGATGATTAACAATAGGATTTTCTAATATTGCACTAATCCTGCATTCAAGTTTTTCTTTCTTAGAATTTAGGTGCGGCAAATCCTCCAGCATAAAATCATTCTGCACATTCTTAATCTTTGCAATGACAGATTGAGATTTTTCTATCAATCCTAACGCAATACCAGTCTGCATTGCCACAAAGCCGGGTAAAACATGAGGTAAAAAATCACTTAAGTTTGTACTAAGAATAAACTTTTTCTCCAAAAAATAATCTTTAAAACACACACTCCTTGTCGCTGACCCTTCCAGTGCAATAAATCTTGTATCGTCCTTTAAAGAAAGCGTCTCATCACATTGAATCAAACCCATCACAAAGTGTTCATCATCTTCTTTTGCAATCGCAGCAAAATAATGGTTGGAAGCAATATTAGAAACCCAAGGTAAGACTCCATTAATAAGGTATCCACCCTGAATTTTCTTTGCCTTTAGTTTATTATTCTCAAAACCAGCAAAACTTTTCATTGGATTAGAAAGCCCTGTCCCACCCAAAATCTCCCCTTGAGAAATTTTGTGTGCAATATTTTGCAAAAAATCCTGCTTGTCTTTATCAAATTGATTATGTGTCATTGCACAGAACAAATACCACAAAAGGGCATTTTGACACCATACACAAAAACCTGTATTCCCGCACACTTTAGAGACAATCTTAATTTTTTCTATCACTCCTAAAAGTTCCCTCGCATCACTAAAATGATGATAAAAGCCATATTGGGCTAACTCTTGCAAGCAAGCCTTAGGATATTTTCCTTTATCAATTTCAAGTCGTTGCGATTGGAGGGTATTCAAAATTGTTTGCATTAATTAACCTTTAGATTAACCGCCCTTAAAAGCGTATTTGCCACCGGTGAATATTTTGTGGCATGGCTGATGATAGCATTTTGAGTTTTCTCATCAGCATTACTTTGTAAATCCACCTTCACTCTCACATCTGTAAAACCAAGAGGCTTATCTTCTGATAAATCCCCTGTACCCCATACAGCAGTAATGTTTAAATCACCCTCAAGTTCTAATTCAAGTTTTGTAATAACAACATTTTGGGCAATAGCATTTGCGTGAATTCCTACCGCTAAACAACTCCCTAATGCTGCCAACAAGGCTTCGCTAGGGTTTGGGGCAGTATCATCTCCTAAAAGCGTTGGAGGTTCATCGACAATATATGCAGGTAAATTTCTGATATAGTTTTCGTGACGAAACTTACCCTTTGCGACCGTTTTACACTTAAGAGTTTTGATAACTTCTGGATTCTCCTTCCCTGCTTTAATGAGAGCTTCTAACCCTGCCTTATCAATAGGGTCTAATCTTGTACAAGCTGTAACTGCTACTTTGTTTTCTGACATTTTTTATCCTTTTTATTTATCTTTTAAAATATTTAGTTAACTTACTTTTCTATTGCCTGCTTCAAGTCTTCGATTAAGTCTTGTGCACATTCTAGCCCAATGCTTAAGCGAACTGTTGATGGAGTAATTCCCGCATCTTTTAGCTCATCTGCATTCAGTTGTGAATGTGTCGTGCTGGCTGGGTGAATGATGAGAGATTTAGAATCCCCCAAATTAGCCACAATTTTAAAAATTTCTACATGATTGCAAATGGATTGTGCGTGCTCATAATCTTTTGCCTCAAAGCTTAAAAGCCCACTTGCATAGGAATTTTTAAAATATTTCTTCAAAAGAGGGTAATAGGGATTCTTACTTAAGCCCGGATAACTCACCTCACCAATATTTGAATGTTGTTCTAAGAATTCCGCAACTTTTAGTGCATTTTGACTATGTTGTGTGATTCTTAAATTTAATGTTTCCAATCCTTGCAGAATTAGCCACGCATTTTGTGGAGAAAGCGTTGCACCAATATTTCTCAACCATTCTATCAATACACGAATGGAAAAAATGGGCAAATCTAAATCAGCATAAACAAGTCCGTGATAACTTGCATCAGGAGTATTGAATGCACCATATCGTGCATTTCCTTTAATGAATGCATTCAAGCCATCTCGTTCAATAATAATACCTCCCAATGCATTTCCCTGCCCATTAACATATTTACTTAAACTGTGTGTAACCACATCAACACCAAATTCAAAAGGGTGATGCAAAAATGGAGTAGCAACAGTATTATCACAAATACTAATAATTTGATGCTTTTTAGCAATTTGTGTAATTTTTTCTACATCAGCGATTGAAATTTGTGGATTAGACAAACTTTCAAAAAAGATAGCCTTTGTATTTGAATCAATCACCTTTGGTAAGGAGTTTTCAATATCATCAATGTCAAATACTCTTGCCTCAATTCCAAAACGTTTTAAGGTATGACAAAAAAGCGTTTGTGAGCCTCCATAAATTTTATTAGAATAGATAACATTATCACCATTTTGTGCACAATTTACAAGTGCATAAAATAGAGCTGCTGAACCACTTGATGTACAAACTGCAAATGCTCCTCCCTCAACACTTGCAAGCCTTCTTTGCAAAATATCAACCGTTGGGTTAGTCAGCCTTGAATAAATATTTCCAAGCTCCTCTAAACCAAACCTAGCCTTTGCTTGTTGCAAATTTTCAAAGCTATAAGCGGTGTTTTGATAGATAGGCACACTGATTGTTCTTTGTGTGTCAAACTCATACCCTGCATGTAAAGCTAACGTGCTTTGTGAATATGTTTTTTTCATCGTCATTCCTTTCTTATTTTTAAAACTATACCTAATTAATAATTAAACTAATATTAATCTGTTAATTATTGTATATATATTCGTTAAATATGTAATTATTGATTAATATAATTATATACTAAATTAGTAATATTATTAGTAATTTAATATATAAGGATCAGATTAGTCAACAATGATTTGGTAAAATTTACAATAAATACCTTGAATTCAACTATTGGAATATTGCATAAAAGTGAGATTAATTATAAAAGTAGTAAAAACAAATGACATATATTAAGATTTGAGATTGTGTGGCGACCCCTAGAAGATTTGAACTTCTGTTCCCACAGCGAAAATGTGGTATCCTTGACCGCTAGATGAAGGGGTCAGTTTAGATTGTAACATAAAATTCTTAAAAATCATATTTTTTGGTTGAATATATTAGGATAGAGAATTTTATATTTATTCTAAGAATATATATTGAAACATATCTTGTTTTTAGTATTTTGTTGATACAATCTTGAAAAAATAAAGGAGTGTTGTGCATGAATTTCAAGGAAGGTTGCTTTAGTCTTTGGTGTGATTTTATTGAAAGAAGTTTTTTAATAAAAGGCTTTTCGCAATTATTACAAAAAGAAAGCATAAAGGGAGCAACAAGTAATCCAGCAATTTTTCAGAAGGCTTTTTCTTCTCCCGCATATAAGGAAGATATGAAAAAATTATTTCTACAGGATTTGAGCACCAAAAATATTTATGAATCCTTAGCGGTCGAGGATATCAAGAATGCAGCAACAATCTTGGAACCATTATTCATAGCTAATCCACAAGATGGCTGGGTAAGCATTGAAGTTGACCCTTACTTATGTGATGATGCGGAAGCAACATACGCAGAAGCTAGACGATTACACCAAGCAATTAATAAGCCAAATGTAATGATTAAAGTCCCAGCAACGAAGGCAGGATTTATCGCAATGGAAGAGTTGTTTGCTACCAATATTTCTGTTAATGCAACTCTAATTTTTAATGAAAACCAGGCTAAACAATGCGTAGAAGCTTTTGAACGTGGCTTTAAACGCAGTATGCAAAAAAAAGATTTACAAGCGGTCGTGAGTATTTTCGTCTCGCGTTTTGACCGCAAATGCGACTCAAAATTACCAGACGCATTAAAAGCAAAAATAGGCATTATGAATGCAACAAAAATTTATCATACTATAGAATCCTATTCTCTCCCTTATGTACGTTCCCTTTTTGCTAGCACAGGAGTGAAAGATTCTAGCCTACCCGCAAGTTATTATGTTGATTCTTTGCTTTACCCTAATAGCATCAATACAGCACCGCTAGAAACAATAGCAGCATTTTGTGCAACAGGCAAAAATCAAGTCAATAATGCACCTAAAGTAGCAGATTCTTTCTGGCAAGAAGTGGCAAGAGCAGAAATTGATATGACACTAGTCAGTGAAGAATTACTTCAAGAAGGCTTAGATGCATTCAAGGAATCTTTCAAAGCTATTTTAGAAGGTTTGGAATCTGAATTCTAGAATTTATAACCTCAAAAAATATTCTAATGCTTAGGGATTCAAAATGCTTAATTACAGATTAATTGATAAGTGTGTAAAATATGGTGATTGAAAACAATCACTACCAAAAATCAAGGAGTTAAGATGTCTTATGTCAATGAAGTTCTAGCACGACTACAGAAAAAGTTTCCTCATCAGCCAGAGTTTTTACAAGCTGTAACTGAGGTATTTGAGAGCCTTGAACCTCTCTTTAAAAAAGAAAAAAAATACCAAAAGTATAATATTCTTAGTCGCATCGTAATTCCTGAAAGACAAGTGAATTTTCGCGTCACATGGATTAATGACAAGGGCGAAATTCAAGTGAATCAAGGATACAGAATCCAATATAATTCAGCAATCGGTCCTTATAAAGGTGGCTTGAGATTCCACCCTAGCGTAAGTGAGGGAACAATCAAATTCTTAGGTTTTGAACAAATATTCAAAAATTCTCTAACCGGGCTTGCTATGGGTGGCGGAAAGGGAGGAAGTGATTTTGATCCTAAAGGAAAAACTGAAACAGAGATTATGCACTTTTGTCAAGCTTTTATGACAGAATTAAGTCGTCATATCGGAGCAAGAACCGATGTTCCCGCCGGTGATATTGGTGTAGGCGGAAGAGAAATTGGCTATTTGTTTGGGCAATATAAAAAATTACAAAATTCTTTTGATGGTGTTTTAACAGGCAAAGCATTAGGTTGGGGAGGAAGCCTTGTACGCCCAGAAGCAACGGGTTATGGCAATGTATATTTTGCTGAAGAAATGCTCAAAGAAAAGAAAGAAAGCCTTGAGGGAAAAATTTGTCTTGTTTCAGGTAGTGGAAATGTTGCTATCTACACTGTTGAAAAATTACAACAATTAGGGGCAAAGCCTGTAACAGTAAGCGATTCAAGGGGCTACATTTATGATAGTGAAGGGATTGACTTAGTATTACTAAAAGACATTAAAGAAGTACGTCGTGAAAGTCTTGTTGAATATGCGAAAGAAAGAAAGAATGCAAAATATACTCCTGTCTCAGAATATCCAAATGACCATAATCCGTTATGGAATACTCCTTGTTTTGCGGCATTTCCAAGTGCAACACAAAATGAAATTAATCTAAAAGATGCTGAAAATCTTCTCAAGAATGGTTGTAAATGCGTAAGTGAGGGAGCAAATATGCCTTCTTCTCTTGATGCCGCACACAAATTCTTGAATGCAAAAATTTGTTATGGCCCCGCAAAGGCAGCAAATGCAGGCGGTGTTGCAACAAGTGGTTTAGAAATGAGTCAAAATGCAGCGATGATTTCTTGGACATTTGAGGAAGTGGATAAAAAGTTACATGGTATCATGAAACATATTTATGCTATTTCTAAAGAAACTGCAAAGGAGTTTGGGGAAGCTGATAACCTTGTACTTGGTTCTAACATCGCTGGTTTTAGAAAAGTTGCTGATGCAATGATAGAGCAAGGAATTTAATTTGCAAATAATTTACCTTGCTGGCGGGTGTTTTTGGGGTGTACAAGGGTATTTTGATTTATTAGGTGGGGTTTGTGAAAGCTGTGTAGGCTATGCGAATTCTAACAAGCCTTATCCTAGTTATCAAGATGTTTGCGGTGGTGATACAAACGCAACTGAAGCAGTACGTATCATATTTGATGAGGATACTCTCTCCTTGAATATGTTGTTGCAACGTTTTTTTTCCATTATCGACCCAACTGCACTCAATCATCAAGGTAACGATTGGGGAAGCCAATATCGAAGTGGGATTTATCTTGAAGAAGAAACTTTTTTAGGAGAAATTCAAGATTTTATCACGCTTCATATTCAGCCCCTTTATGCTAAAAAAATTGTAACTGAAGTAAATGTTTTGGAAAACTTTTACCCTGCTGAAGAATATCACCAAAAATATTTACAAAAAAATCCAAATGGCTATTGTCATATTTGCTTAGACGATGCGTTAAAACCCTTATGAGTGAAGATTTTTATTTTCAACTTGCATTGCAAGAAGCTTGGAAGTATCAGATTCATACTTTGCCAAATCCAGCAGTGGGAGCTTTGTTGCTTGATGAAAATGGTAAAATCTTAAGCATCGGTACGCACAAAAAACACAAAACAATGCATGCTGAGTTAAATGCTCTCCAAATAGGCTTTCATCAACTTGGTGGTAGCAATGAAATTCTAGCCTTACATGATCCTTTTGCCCTACAAGATTATCTACTTAAAAACCATCAAGGAAGATTTAAAACTTGTAGCTTATTTGTTACTTTAGAACCTTGTAGCCATAAGGGTTCTACACCATCTTGTGCAAACTTATTAGCAAAACTAGGAATACAAAAGGTTTGGATTGGCACAAAAGATAATCACCCTTTGGCTTGCAAGGGAGAGAAAATCTTACTTGAGAATGGCATTCAAACATCTATGCTTTCTCCACATTCTGAATCTTTAGCTAAAAATATACTATATCCGTTTTCTTGTTTGCAGAATAATGGACAATTTATTTTTTATAAATATGCACAACGACTTGATGGTAGCATCAATGGAGGAATTATTAGCTCTTTGGAGTCGCGTAAAAAAACACATGAATGGCGTGGTTCTGTAGATTTACTTGTGGTTTCAGGCAAAACCGTGCGTATGGATCGCCCAATTTTAGATACCCGCCTAACCCCTCACCTCAAAGCTCCAGATATACTTATTATCACTAAAAATAAAGATAAAATCGATAATAACATTCCGCTTTTTTCTGTCCCTCAACGCAAGGTTTTCTTTGCTGATGATGTTACGGCTTTAAAGTGTTTAAGTAAAATTGGTCATTATAAAACAGCAATGATTGAGGGTGGGAGTGAATTTTTGAAAAGTTGTGAACCATTTTTAGATATGATTGCGGTTTTTCTTGCTCCTACTTTTAATGCACACACACACACCAGAATGTCTTTAACTCACTCTTGGGTTCTTTACCATTCACAACAAATCCAAGATTCTCAAGATATGCTTTTATGGCTTGGAAAAACTGATACACCTACACATCCATTATAAAGGATTTTAATGTTACCTCAATATACAAAAGGTAATAATGAAAGTTTATATCAAACAACAATAGATTCTCCATTAGGAAAAATCACATTACTTGCTAATGAAGATTCTTTATGTGGTTTATATTTAGAACGGCAATCCATCCCTAAAAACACTCTTACACAGATAAGAGATAAGCATATTGCTTTCGATAAAGTTCGGCAATGGCTTCAGTGCTATTTTAATCAAGAACAGCCTTTATCCAGTAATATTCCAATCACATTACAAGGCACAAACTTTCAGTTAGAAGTTTGGAGTATTTTATGCACAATTCCTTATGGAAAAACAATGACTTATGGCGAGATAGCTAAAATACTCGCACAAAAGTTAGGTAAAAAAATGTCGGCCCAAGCAGTTGGTGGTGCCGTTGGCAGGAATCCCATCTCTATTATTATTCCATGCCATCGTGTGTTAGGAAGCCACCTTGAACTTACAGGCTACAATGGTGGCATAGAATTGAAAGCAAAACTTTTGCAGTTAGAAAAAATAGAATTCAGGATAAATTCAACCCCCTCCCCCTAAAACTTCTTCTTATTCACATCTGCTAGTATTTGTGCTGCTACATTATCTACTGCTGTGCTTATATCTTTAGAATGATTCGCTATTTCTACATTCTG
>NZ_NHYN01000120.1 GCF_003288845.1 Helicobacter monodelphidis
TAAAATCAAAGTGGTATTTTGGTTTTAAAATTTTGAATGAGATTTTTAAAAATTTGAATTTTTAAGGGTGTTTTTTTGTTTAAATTGCGTGTTTATAGGGTTTAAAGCGTTTTAAAAATTTAAAATTTGATTAGAATGTTTTTGTTGGAATTTCATCTGATGACTCTGCTCATTATCCTTAGTTCTTTTGTATTGATTTCTATGGATAGATATTCTTTGCACTTAGAAGTCTGATTTTTAGGATTTTTTTGTAACCTTTTAAAAGGCTTCTATCCTCATAAAATTGCTTCATCTTATTTGCATTCTATCATCTTGAAATAGCAGTAAATCGCCCTTTTAGGGTGGATTACA
>NZ_NHYN01000121.1 GCF_003288845.1 Helicobacter monodelphidis
CAGAAGCCTTAAGACAAATTCCAGATGATGTATTATTATTTATGTATGAAAAAGGCTTTGTTTCAGAGATTAAGAGATTCATTCAAGATAAGGGGTGATTGTAGGGCTAAGGTTGTTTTGCTTAGTTTGTTATACAAGAAAGAAGTAATAGTTCTATATCTTGCACAATAGGTATCAACAATAAGATAATGATTAGATATTGGATAGATTCACAATTTTACTATATTAATGACAAAAAAAGCTTTTTCTTATTCTAAGCCTCTTTATGCTAAACTCCCTTTTATTTTATTATAAAAAGGCGTTGAATGTGCGGAATTCTTGGTTTAATCACTTCTTCTTGTATAAGTTC
>NZ_NHYN01000122.1 GCF_003288845.1 Helicobacter monodelphidis
ATACGAATCAAAGTGAATCTTACCAACATAAAGGAGGAAGAAAATGGAATTTTTAGAAATGTCATTGAGCGAATTAGAGGAGTGGTCAGAAAGGAGATTACAAGAATCCAGGAGAGAGAGGGAGCAAGCGAGGATATACAGGCAGGAAGCAGAGCGGAGAGCAGATCAAGCAGAGCGAGAAGCAGAGGAAGCGAGGATATACAGGCAGGAAGCAGAGCGGAAGTTAGAGGCATATATCTTGAAAGTGTTGAGGGAGAGCAACAACGAGGAGTCGCTGAAGATTGCGCAAGAACTGGAGCAATCGAGAATATACAGGGATCAAGCAGAGCGAGAAGCAGA
>NZ_NHYN01000123.1 GCF_003288845.1 Helicobacter monodelphidis
ATACGAATCAAAGTGAATCTTACCAACATAAAGGAGGAAGAAAATGGAATTTTTAGAAATGTCATTGAGCGAATTAGAGGAGTGGTCAGAAAGGAGATTACAAGAATCCAGGATATACAGGCAGGAAGCAGAGCGAGAAGCAGAGGAAGCGAGGATATACAGGCAGGAGGCAGAGCGGAGAGCAGATCAAGCAGAGCGGGAAGCAGATCAAGCAGAGCGGAAGTTAGAGGCATATATCTTGAAAGTGTTGAGGGAGAGCAACAACGAGGAGTCGCTGAAGATTGCGCAAGAACTGGAGCAATCGAGAATATACAGGGATCAAGCAGAGCGAGAAGCAGA
>NZ_NHYN01000124.1 GCF_003288845.1 Helicobacter monodelphidis
GCAAAAGTTACTCATGGTGCATTAAGTGATTATTCTAAAGGTGTGCATATTCTAAGCCTAGAGGAAGAAAAGCAAGTTAAGGGTGGGTATGATGTTGGATTTGGAACGGGCTCTGATTATTCAGGCAAATATGCTTACGCATGGGCAAAATTGAGTTATGCCGAAGAGGATTATATATCAGAGGGTAGGGGTGTTTGTGCAAGAGGAAAAGTATCATGTGACAACCCAAGCAAAAGACGTTTCGCGGAATGGAAAAGTATAACAGGCTCAAAAGACTTTGGACCCGCTTATATTGTTAAGAAAAATAAAGCTACTTCAAGTTTAGGCAATAGCTTTAG
>NZ_NHYN01000125.1 GCF_003288845.1 Helicobacter monodelphidis
TTTTCATCTTTAACCTCCTTTCTATACTAGAATTGCATAAAAAGAAAGCCACTCCTTAACATTGATGATTATACCTCTAATATTCTAAGAGTTATATTGTGAAGATAAATATTTAAAAGATTTTGCAAGATAAATCATAACAGAGCAATAAAAGATTTTCTAAAAAATACATCAGAGTAAATATTCTCCCTTGCAAAGGAGGACAATAGCAAGGGAGGGAGGACAAAAGAGGGTGTGTTTGGACACTCAAGTTGAAAATATAATAAACCCTAGACTGAGTCTAGGGATTCAAGGCTTAACCTTGATTAACTTTATCTGTAAAGATTAAAGTTTAAA
>NZ_NHYN01000126.1 GCF_003288845.1 Helicobacter monodelphidis
ATTGAAGCAAAGTCTGTGTCCATAGCAGAGAAATTCTCAATAGCATTCACATTGAGTGTTTGCACTTTAGCAAAGACAGAACCAGCGATAGAACCGGGTTGTAAATTTAAATAACCCCCTGTAGTGTCTATATTTAAAAGAGTTGCTTTATCTGCAAGCACTGTTCCATCCCAATCTGCATTTGTGCGAATGCTAAGCTCTGTTGTGCCTGTGAGGTTAATATTTCCACTTCCAGCATTTACAGAAGTTGTAGTAGTTCCTTTATCTAATGTAAGATTTGTTTTACCTGTATGATCAAATACAGATTCAACAGTCCCTGAACTCTTAGAAAC
>NZ_NHYN01000127.1 GCF_003288845.1 Helicobacter monodelphidis
AGAGGCTTCCATTAGTGGTATGCAAGGTAATAACTTAAAGCTTGAATCTATTATTCGCTTAAATCTCAAGAGCTTCAAACAAAACCTAAGTAAAGAAAAGGGTTTAGGTTTATGAATTTGCTTTCGCATTTAGATAGGTGCACAAGCACAAGAGGAAACAATTAAAGGTGCAATGAAAATTATTGAAGCTTTTAATTGTAATTTTGTGATATGGCTCAATGGCTATCACGGAAAAATTGAAAGAGGCAATAAGAAATTTGATGAGTTTGAGGAATATCAAGCAATGAAGAGTAAATTAAAAGCAGTTATTCAACTTAGTCAA
>NZ_NHYN01000128.1 GCF_003288845.1 Helicobacter monodelphidis
AAAGGTGCAAGGATTAAAATATTATTCAAGTTTAATGCCATCATTTTCCTTTTTTCTAATAGGACTTTATTATATGTCTTTATGCTGAATTCTTGCTTTATGCTGTTTGTTTTCACCTCATTTTTTATTTTTTTCTATTTTTTTGGAATAACTTTTGCTTATTAAATATTAAGGGTAAAGGCAATTTTAATGGTAAGGAAATAAAATGATAACAACAGGTTACAACAATCATAATACTTTTGTAAGAGATTTAAAACAACCACAGCAAGTAAAATCCTTTAAAGATACTTTCTCACTAGATTTACAGAATACAAACACT
>NZ_NHYN01000012.1 GCF_003288845.1 Helicobacter monodelphidis
TAGATTTAGACTTAGATACGATGGGTGAAGAATTAAATCTTGATGAAGCAATGGATTTAGACACTGAAGAATCTGCTACTACATCGCCAGATTCCATAGAACAAGATACACTACTTGATGATTTAGGGTTAGAGACTGAAGCTAAGGCAGAGGCTAACGAAGCTGATTTAGATTTAGATTTAGATTTGGGCATTGATGATTCTTCAGAAGAAACAACAGAAACAAAGGAAGAACCAAATCTTGACTTAGAGGCTGATACCGATTTGGGTACTGATTTAGAATCCGATACTACTTCAGATGACCTAGATTTAGACTTAGATACGATGGGTGAAGAATTAAATCTTGATGAAGCAATGGATTTAGACACTGAAGAATCTGCTACTACATCGCCAGATTCCATAGAACAAGATACACTACTTGATGATTTAGGGTTAGAGACTGAAGCTAAGGCAGAGGCTAACGAAGCTGATTTAGATTTAGATTTAGATTTGGGCATTGATGATTCTTCAGAAGAAACAACAGAAACAAAGGAAGAACCAAATCTTGACTTAGAGGCTGATACCGATTTGGGTACTGATTTAGAATCCGATACTACTTCAGATGACCTAGATTTAGACTTAGATACGATGGGTGAAGAATTAAATCTTGATGAAGCAATGGATTTAGACACTGAAGAATCTGTTGATGAAATGGATACGGCCACTACTGAAAGTATTCTAGATAGTCACGATATTGCTGAAGTTAAAAATCTACTTGAAGAACCTGAAGAAGTCCAAGATCCTTCAGATATTCAAGATTTGCTAGATTCTGCCCCTAGTGCACAAGATTTAGATATTGATATTGAAGCTGCTGAAGCTGCCGCAACAGCTGCAACAGCTGCAAAAACCGCAACAACAAGTGTTACAGAAGAAACTGATAACACTTTAGGTGAATTAAGCACACTCGATGAAGTAGAAGTCGGTGCAGCACTCGGAGAAACTATTCAAGAAACAAAAACAACAAACAAGGATAATGCAGTGAATGAACAAACAAACGACAACATAGAAATTCCTATTGATGATGATTCCTTAATGTTAAATATTCCAGCTATGGAAGACAAAAAAGAATCTGAAACTCAAGCCCAAGCCATACCACCAGCGAATGCAACAACTCAAGCCCTAAATGCTATGCAGGGGCTGCCCATCTCTGCATTGAAACAGTTACTTGATGGAATGCAACTGACAATTTCTATTTCCTTTCCAGATAAGAAAAAATGAAACCTCGTTATAAAGGTGGCATTCTTGTCTTAAGCGGTCCTAGTGGTGCAGGAAAAAGCTCATTAATTAAAAGCCTTTTTAAGCATTTTAGCAATGTTTACTTTTCTGTTTCTTCAACCACAAGGCAACCGCGTATGGGTGAAATTCATGGGCAACACTATTATTTTATCTCAAAAGAACAATTTGAATCAGATATTAAAGAGGGCAAATTCTTAGAATATGCCCGCGTACACGGCAATCTTTATGGCACAACAAAGATACAAGTGCAAAGAGCATTAGAAGAAGGTAAAATTCTTCTTTTTGATATTGATGTGCAAGGACAGAAAGCCATCAAAAAAGAATATGGCGACTACGCTACTTGCGTTTTTGTGACAACGCCCAATAAAAGTACATTACAAAAACGTCTTTACGAGCGAGGGAGCGATGAGGAAAATGTGATTCAAAAACGGCTAGAACACGCTAGCATGGAAATGGCGGAACTAAATTGCTTTGACTATATCCTTATTAATGATTGTTTTGAGGAAGCAGAAAGAAAAATCCTAAGCATTGCTGAAATTATCTTAAATCGTTGTATTTACTGCAATATTCAAAGCTTTATGCAAGATTGGAACACAAACTAAGAAAGCTAAAAGTATCTTAATAATATAATCCCCAAATAAAAAGGAGTAATAATGGGACCAAGCGTTCAACAACTACTAATTATTCTTGCCATCGTTGTTTTAATCTTTGGTGCAAAGAAAATTCCAGAGCTTGCCAAGGGTTTGGGTTCAGGAATCAAGAATTTTAAAAAAGCCGTCAAGGACGATGAAGGAGAAGACGATCAGGCTAATCAATTAAACCAGCCCAGTCAACCTATTGCTATGCAAAATACACAGCCCGTGCAACCAATGCAAACCACACAGCAACCTATGCAACAACCTGCACAACCCATTCAGGCTAATCCGGCACAACCTATGCAACAACCTGCACAACAGCCCAATCAAACAATGAATGTTGCAGGAGAACCCACAGCAAATCCTAAACAATAGGGGAATAGTTTGCACAATCAAGTTAAGCAACAAATTGCACAAGTACTTTCTTTGGATGCAGAGAAAATAATTTTGGAGCGTCCAAAAGACCAGAAATTTGGACATTATGCAACACCTATTTCCTTTGTTATTGCAAAAGAAAAAAAGCAGAATCCAAATATTATCGCAGAAGGTATCGTGCAGACATTGTTGGAATCACCCTTAAAGGATTCTATTTTTGCAAAGATTCAGGCTGTTGGCGGATTTATCAACTTCACTCTTTCAGCACAGTTTCTTTGTCAATTATGTGATTTGGCATTAGAATCGGGGGAGCATTTTGGTAAGCAACAAAAAGATAAAAAGATTCTTCTTGAATTTGTGAGTGCAAATCCTACAGGACCTTTACATATCGGTCATGCAAGAGGAGCAGTTTTGGGTGATAGCCTTGCTTCCTTAGGACGTCACTTGGGCTATCAAATCACAACTGAATATTATGTGAATGATGCGGGGAATCAGATTTTTCTTCTAGGCTTATCTGTTTATCTTGCAGTGCGAGAATCCTTAGGCTTGGATGTGGAATATCCAGAACAATTCTATCGCGGGGAATACATTTTAGAAATCGCAAAGAAGGCTTTGTGCGAGTTTGGAGAAGAGTTTTTTCATGCAGAATCCAATATTCCAATAATCTCTTCTTTTGCTAAGGATTTAATGTTGCAAGAGATTCAACAAAATCTTGCACAAATTGGTATTACATTTGATTCGTATGTTAGCGAGAAAACTCTCTATACGCAATGGGATTCCATCAAAAGTAAACTACTTCAAAATGGTGGAATTTATGAGCAAGATTCAAAAATTTGGATTAAGTCTGAATCTTTTGGCGATGAAAAGGACCGCGTTGTTGTGCGCGAAAGTGGTGAGCCAACCTATCTTGCGGGAGATATTATTTATCACCACGACAAGTTTAATCGTCATTTTGAGCATTACATTAACATTTGGGGTGCAGACCATCACGGTTATATTACACGTGTCAAGGCGGCAATCTCTCTGCTAGGATTTGATTCTAGCAAACTTGAAGTTCTACTTTCACAAATGGTCACCTTGCTTAAGGGCGGAGAACCCTATAAAATGAGTAAAAGGGCTGGAAATTTTATTTTGATGAGTGATGTTATCTCTGAAGTAGGAGCTGATGTATTACGTTTCGTTTTTTTAAGCAAAAAGAATGATACACATTTAGAATTTGATGTAGAGGATTTTAAAAGAGAGGATTCAAGCAACCCCATATACTATATTCATTATGCATACGCTAGGATACACACACTTTTTGAACGAAGCCAGAAAACGCAACAACAGATTAGGCAAACTTCTTTGGAAAAGCTTTTTTCTGATGAGACAATCAAAAAAGATGCACAAGATTTGCTTTTTTTAAGTTTGCAATTATCACAGGTGATTGAAGATGCATTCACAAGTCGCAATCTTGTAAAAATGAGCGATTACCTCAAAAATCTTGCAAATGTCTTCCATCGTTTTTATACAGAGCACAGAGTCATTCAAACACCACTTGAACTAGAATTACTCAAACTTTGTCAAATGGTTGCACTTTCCTTAAATGTAGGATTGGGGCTTTTAGGTATTCAGGCAAAAACAAGTTTATATAGGCAAGGGGCAGATAATGCTTAACTATACATTTTGGCAGAATCTTCTTTTTAAACTTGATGCAGAAAAGGCACACGATTTAACAATACGACTTGCAAAACTCTTAGGTTTTTGTCCTTTTAGCTTATCATTTCTAGCAAAAAAATATGCTTTTTTTGATTCAAGATTAGAGCTAAACATTGCCGGTTTACCTTTCAGTTCACCTGTGGGTTTAGCAGCAGGATTTGATAAAAACGGTGAAGCATTGGAGTTATTAACTAGTCTTGGTTTCTCTCATCTTGAAATTGGCACAATTACCCCAAAACCTCAAGAAGGAAACCCGCATCCTCGATTATTCCGACTCAAAGAGGATAAGTCAATCCAAAACGCAATGGGTTTTAACAATAAGGGGCAAGAAGTAATCGCTAAAAAACTAGATTCCTACACCCCTTTTATCGTCCCACTTGGGATTAACATCGGTAAGAATAAAACAACAGCGAATGAACAGTCTTTAAATGATTACGAAAGTTTATTAAGGAAATTATCACCTTATGCCTCCTATATAACAATTAATCTTTCTTCACCCAACACGCCAAACCTCAGAGATTTGCAGAATGAGGAATTTATTACGGAGCTTTTTTCACTTGCAAAAACTATCACACAAAAACCAATTTTTTTAAAAATTGCACCAGATATGAGCATTGATACCGCATTAGAATTGACTGAAAAAGCGATTGCAGAGGGTGCAAGTGGGATTATTGCAACAAATACAACAACCGACTATAGCCTAAGCTCAAGTGCTAAGGATTTTGGTGGGATTAGCGGACAGCTTTTAAAGCAAAAAAGCTTTGAAATGCTTCAATCTTTAGGTAAGGCTTTTTATTCACAAACCATACTCATCAGCGTAGGTGGTATAGATTCTGCACAAGAAGCCTACAAACGCATTAAAAAAGGTGCTTCTTTAGTGCAAATTTATACTTCTCTCATTTACGAAGGACCTCGCCTTATTTATTCTATAAAAGAAGGTTTGGTTGAGTGTCTAGAGAAAGATGGATTCTCACATATCACAGAGGCAATAGGGGCGGATATTCAATGAATAAGGCTTTATTTATTTTATTATTCTTTACAGGAGTGCTTATGGCAAATGCGTTACCCAAGCATTATGAAAAAACTTTAGAAAATGGGCTAAAAGTTGTGGTAATTCCTCTTGAAAACCACTCAAATGTTATTGCAACAAATATTTTTTACCGTGTTGGCTCTCGTAATGAAATTATGGGAAAGAGCGGAATTGCACATATGCTTGAACACCTCAATTTCAAATCTAGCAAAAATTTGAAAGCTGGTGAATTCGACCAAATTATTAAACGATTTGGAGGCACAACAAATGCATCAACTGGTTTGGACTATACGCATTATTATATTAAAAGTTCGACTAAGAATCTTGATAAATCCTTAGAACTCTTTAGTGAATTAATGCAAAATTTAGCCCTGAAAGATGAAGAATTCCAGCCTGAGCGAAATGTTGTTGCTGAAGAAAGAAGATGGAGAACAGAAAACGACCCTTTCGGTTATCTTTATTTTCGCTTATTTAACACCGCATATACCTATCACCCTTACCATTGGACACCGATTGGTTTTATGGCAGACATAGAAAATTGGACAATTGAAGACATTCGTTCTTTTCATAAAATCTATTACCAACCTAAAAACGCAATTGTTGTTGTGAGTGGAGATATTCAACCTGAAATCGTTTTCCAAAGTGTGGAAAAACATTTTAATACTATTAAGAATCAAGCGGATTTACCAACGTTCTATCAAAAAGAACCGCCGCAAGATGGACCTAGACGTGCGATAGTTAAAAAGGAGAGTGAAGTTGAGATGGTTGCTATCGCGTTTAAAACCCCCCCCTTTAATCATAAAGACCAGCTTGCCCTAGATATGCTAAGTTTCATTTTAGGTAGCGGAAAAAGCTCCCAGCTCAACCGTAACATTGTAGAGAAAAATCGCCTTGCTTCTTCCATCTATGTGCGTAACATGGATACTATTGATGATGGTATTTTCTTTATCTTAGGTATTGCAAATCCAAATATTAATGCAAAAAAAGTAGAAACAGGGATTCTTGACCAAATTGAAAAATTACAAAGAGGCGACATTAGCGATAATGAAATTGCTAAGGTTAAAAAAAATCTACTTTCAAGCTTTGTGTACTCCATTGAAAGTAGTAGCTCTATTGCAAGCTTGTTTGGTAGCTACTATGCAAAGGGAGACATTACACCCTTGCTAGAGTTTGAAGAAAAACTACAAAAAATTACTAAGCAAGATATTATAGCGGTAGCGAATCGTTATTTTACAAAAAATGTTCGCACCACTTTGATTCTAAAAAAATAAGGTTAGGGTATGGCTGAAGTAATTGGCTCAATGAGTGCATTGATTACACCATTCTTGAATGGGAAAATTGATTTTGTTACCTACGAAAAACTTATTAGGAGGCAAATTCAATATGGAATGGATGCTGTTGTTCCAGTTGGTACAACCGGAGAATCTGCAACACTCTCACATGACGAACATAAAGAATGTATTGAGGCTGCTGTGCAAATTTGTAAAAATAGTGGCGTTAAGGTTTTAGCAGGAGCAGGGAGCAATTCTACAAAAGAAGCGATTGACTTAAGTCAATTTGCACAAAAAATGGGGGCTGATGCCATTCTTTCTGTTACACCTTATTACAATAAACCTTCGCAAGAAGGGCTTTTTGAGCACTATAAGGCTGTTGCACAAAGCGTGGATATTCCAGTTATGCTATATAATGTGCCGGGTAGAACAGGCATTAGCATTGAAATAGAAACTATCACAAGGCTTGCAGAAATTAAAAATATCTACGCCATCAAAGAAGCAAGTGGTTCAATGGAAAGAACAATCTCTATTGCTACTTCAGTGCCAAATATTAAAATACTAAGTGGGGAAGATGCGATTAATTATCCTATTTTAGCCGCTGGCGGGGTAGGAGTTATTTCGGTTACAGGAAATTTACTTCCACGTCTTATTGCAAAATTAACAAAAAGTGCCATGAGTGGGGAAGATAAAGAAAGTCGACAAATTAACCAAACTCTTTATCCAATCAACCATACGCTTTTTGTGGAATCAAACCCTATCCCTATTAAAGCAGCGATGTTTATTGCTGGTTTAATACCAAGTTTAGAATATCGTTTGCCTTTACTAAAGCCTAACGAGGGCAATTATCGTTTAATTGAAAAAATCATCAAATTATATGAGGTGGAATTATGAAAGGAAAAACTTTAGTCATCAGCGGTGCGACACGAGGCATTGGAAAGGCAATCTTGTATCGGTTTGCACAAGGAGGAGTGAATGTTGCTTTTACTTACAACAAGAATGAGGAAGAGGCAAAAAAGATTAAAGATGATATAGAAAAAACTTACGGTGTTAAGGCATGTTATTATCCGCTGAATGTACTAGAACCCGAACAATATAAAGAGTTGTTTGTGCAAATCGATGCTGATTTTGAACGCGTTGATTTTTTTGTCAGCAATGCAATTATTTATGGCAAAAGTGTTGTTGGTGGATTTGCCCCCTTTATGCGACTAAAACCTAAAGGATTAAATAATATCTATACGGCGACCGTTCTAGCCTTTGTTGTGGGAGCACAAGAAGCAGCAAAGCGTATGAAAGAAGTCGGTGGAGGAAGCATTATTTCATTGAGTTCTACAGGAAATCTTGTTTATATGCCTAATTATGCAGGACATGGGAATTCCAAGAATGCCGTTGAAACAATGGTAAAGTACGCCGCGACAGAGTTGGGAGAATGGGGAATTCGTGTCAATGCTGTGAGTGGAGGACCCATTGACACAGATGCCTTAAAAGCATTTCCAGATTATGCAGAAATTAAGGCTAAGGTTGAGGAGCAATCCCCATTAAATCGTATGGGAACACCTAAAGATATTGCAGGAGCCTGCTACTTCCTTTGCAATCCAGTTGAAAGTGCATGGCTAACAGGACAAACTATTGTCATCGATGGAGGAACAAGCTTTCAGTGAGAAATATTCCTAATATTCTTACTTTTTCACGCATTGTTTTTTCTTTTTTATTATTGGGGGTTGTGCTCTATGGAGAATTTTTGCTTCCGCCACCCATTCACCCTAGCTGGAGGGATTATTTTGCCTGTTTGATTTTTATCCTAGCAAGCATAACAGACTTTTTTGATGGTTTCATCGCAAGAGAACACCAAATCACCACAACTTTTGGTGAAGTATTCGACCCATTAGCTGATAAAATGCTAATCCTATCAGCATTTTTGGCTTTATTGATTCTAAAGAGGGCTGATGTGTGGGCAATTTTTCTTATTTTAAGTCGAGAATTTTTTATTACTGGGCTACGCGTTGTTGCAATTAGCAAAGGTATTAGTGTTGCTGCTTCTAATTTGGGTAAATACAAGACAACTTTGCAAATTGGGGCTATTGGCTTTTTATTAATGGAATATATGCAAATTGGCACGGTTCTCCTATGGCTTGCCGTTTTGGTTACACTATATTCTGGCTATGACTACCTGAAGAGGTATTGGGGCTATACACAATAATCACAAGGATTAATATGAGAAATACACCTGCTTACACACACCTGCACCTGCATACTGAATATTCTATGCTTGATGGCATCAATAAAATTAAAGCCCTTGCCAAACGTGTCAAACAATTAGGAATGCATAGCGTTAGCTTAACAGACCACGGCACAATGTCTGGAGCATTGGAATTTTATTTAGCAATGAAGGCTGAAGGCATCAAACCTATCATTGGCATTGAAGCTTATGTCCACAATGGTGAGAAAATTGACGATAAAAGTCAACGCTACCATTTCCATCTTTGTCTGTATGCAAAAAATGAAGTAGGCTACAAAAATCTAATGAAGCTAAGCTCTGAAGCCTACATTCATGGATTCTACAGTAAACCGCGTATCAATAAGCAATTATTGTATGAATTGCGTGAGGGCATTATTTGCTCTTCAGCTTGTTTGCAAGGTGAAGTGCAATGGCATTTGAACACCAACAACAATACAGAAGAAAAGATTAAAAAACGCAATGGTTTAACCGCTGGAGGTTATGTAAAAGCCTATGAAATCGCTATGGAATATCGTGATATTTTTGGCGAGGATTATTACTTAGAAATTATGCGACATGGCATTAAAGACCAACTTTTAATCGATGAACAAATTATCCGATTAAGCAAAGAAACAAACATTAAGATTCTTGCCACAAATGACACACATTACCTCAACAAAGAGGATGCAGAAGCCCATGACGCATTTATGTGCATTGCTACAAACAGAGACTACAACGACACTAATCGACTCAAACATAGCGTTCATGAATTCTATCTCAAAAGCCCAGAAGAATTACATAAGCTTTTTTTAGATATTCCAGAAGCACTGGAAAACACACAAGAGGTAGCAGAGAAATGCACACTAGAATTAAAGTTAGGCAACCCAACACCACCTAGCTTTAAATTCACAAAAGAATACGCACAGCAAGAGGGCTTAGACAACACTACCGAAGATAAAGATTATTTTATTCATCGTTGCAAAGAAGGACTCAAAGAACGTTTAAAGCACATTCCACAAGCAAAGCATTCTCTTTATTGGGAACGTTTAGAATATGAAATGAAAATCATTAATGAGATGAAATTTCCGGGTTATATGCTAATTGTTTGGGATTTTGTACGTGCTGCAAAAGAAATGGGAATTCCAACAGGACCAGGAAGAGGAAGTGCTGCAGGAAGTCTTGTAGCGTATGCTTTACGCATTACAAACATTGACCCAATGAGCTATGCATTGCTTTTCGAACGATTCTTGAATCCAGAACGTGTAAGTATGCCAGATATTGATATGGATTTTTGCCAAAATCGTCGCGATGAAATTTTTGAATATGTCGTCAATAAATATGGACGCTACCATGTTGCACAAGTCATTACCTTTAACACACTTAAAGCAAAAGGGGTTGTGCGCGATGTTGCAAGAATTATGGGTATGCCTTATCAAGAAGCTGACGCAATGGCAAAACTCATTCCCGATGAACTAGGAATTACCCTCAATGGAATTGGGACCGAAGGGCAAGAGGGCTTTATTCCGGGTGCAATTCAAAAAGAACCTAAAATTAAGGAACTGATTTCAAGCAACGAGAATGCAAAGCAAGTTTGGCAATTTGCAAAATCGCTAGAAGGCTTAAAGCGCAATTCTGGAATTCACGCTGCTGCTGTCGTGATTGATTCTAATGCAGAATTATGGAATAAAACCCCCTTATATAAACCTAGTGGCGAAGAGAGAATCGTTACACAATATTCAATGAAATATCTTGAAGATATTGATTTGATTAAGTTTGACTTCTTAGGCTTAAAAACCCTCACGCTCATTGATGCAGCAATTAAACTTATTGAATTTCGCTACAATAAAACCATTGACTTAGATACCCTTGATATGAATGATACTCATATCTATGACCTTATCTCAAGTGGAATGACCATCGGCTTATTCCAAATAGAATCTAAAGGAATGCAGGATTTAGCCAAACGTCTGAGACCATCGTCTTTTGAAGACATTATTGCGATGTTAGCTCTGTATAGACCTGGACCTATGGAATCAGGAATGCTTGATGACTTTATTTTACGCAAACATGGCAAAGAACCAATCACCTATACCTTTGATTCACTAGAAGAGATTCTTCGCCCAACTTATGGCATTATCGTTTACCAAGAACAAGTGATGCAAATTGTGCAAAAAATTGGGAAATTCAGCTTAGGTGGTGCAGACCTTGTACGACGTGCGATGGGAAAAAAGATTAAATCTGAAATGGACCGCCTTAAAGGTGAATTTTTGCAGGGTGCAATTCAGCAAGGCTATGACAAAAGAAAGGCTGATGAGTTATTCGATTTAATTGTCAAATTTGCAGGCTATGGATTCAATAAATCCCATTCAGCTGCTTATGCAATGATTACATTCCAAACAAGCTATCTTAAGCATTACTATCCACATGAATTTATGGCAGCCCTTCTCACTTCAGAAGGTGGCGATACAGATAAAATTGTAGAGTACATAGAAGAAGCCAAACGTATGGGTATTGCTGTTTTACCACCAGATATTCACCACTCAAACATTGAATTCAGCGTTGCTGACAAGGGAGAAGAAAAAGTTATTCTTTTTGGTTTAGGTGCGATTAAAGGTGTGGGTGGAGTTGCCTTGAATATTTTACTAGAAGAAAGAAACAAATCTCCATTCAAAGATTTAGAAGACTTCATCTCAAGAATTGACCCACAAAAGGTGAACAAAAAAACTTTGGAATCCCTTATTAAAAGCGGTGCATTAAGCTTTGGTTACTCACGATGTGCCTTGCTAGAATCCATAGAAGATATTACAGAGGCGGCAAGAATGACGCACAAAGCAAAAGAAGAACAGAAAAATTCCTTATTTTGCAATGTAGAGGAATTTGTGCAACTCAATATCAATATTCAAGAAAAAGAAGAATATGGTATCAAAGAAATTTTAGAATTTGAAAAAGAAACTTTAGGCTTTTATGTTTCCGGACATCCACTAGACGCATTTAAGGAAAGAATTGAAAAAATTAACTACACAAAAAGCAATGAATTAGAACGTGTAAAAGATGAATCTACATTGCTTCTTGTTGGTAAAGTTGAAGACATTAAAATCAAATTTAGTAAAAAAGGAAATCGTTTTGGCATTATCTCCTTGCTTGATTTCTATGGTATTACAGAAATTACTGCTTTTGATTCCATTGTACAAGAATTAGAAAATCTTGGCGATAAATTACAACAAGAGCCTATCTGCCTTAAATGCAAACTTGAACGCGATGGAGAAAGAATCCGCTTGAGCGTCAATAGCATTATTGATTTCAACACTGCACATAAAAGCAAAGTGAACACGGAAATGATTAATGAAGATATCATTAATGACTCTACAGAACCATTGATTTTGCTACTAAATGCGGCAGATTCTCCATGCATTATTGAAGAACTTCACTCACAAGCTATTATTCATCAAGGACGACGAGAATTACATCTTAGCATTAAAAGCGGAAGCGATGAACTTTATATCCAAACAGCAATGCAAGTATGTAGCCGAATCAAAGAATCCTTACCAACACTACAGTGGCGCGATGGGGCATAGAATGCGTTTAAATCAATATCTTGCCCACAATTCACAATATTCAAGACGCGAAGCAGACCGCTTAATTAATGAGGGATGCGTAAAAATTAACCATAGGATTGCAAAGCTCGGAGATAGTGTTTATAAAAATGATAAAATCTTTGTAAATGGGCAATTCATCAAAGAAAAAGATAAAAATCAATACTCTGTTATCATCTATCACAAACCAAAAGGGGAAATTGTAAGCAAGAAAGACGATAGAGGAAGACGCATTATCTATGATTCTTTGCCTTCTGGTTTTTCTCATTTTATCCCTGTCGGGCGGTTGGATTTTGCAAGTAATGGACTCTTAATGCTGACTGATAGCCCAATGGTTGCACAAAAGCTAATGCACAGCTCATTAGAAAGAATATACTATCTCAAAATAAAGGGTTATGTGAATGAGCAAATAAAAAGAAGTATGCTGGAAGGTTTGAAATTAGAAGATGCAAGAGCTGGAGGACATAGATTAAACAATATTCAATCAATGGAATTTGCACCCTTTACCGGCTTTGAGATTATTCAAGAAAGCGGAGGATATACGCGTTTGAAAGTAGGCATTGTTGAGGGGCAGAATCGTGAATTGCGTAGATTCTTTGCGGCATTTGATACGCATGTTATGGACATTAAACGCGTTCGCTTTGGTTTTGCTTCCTTAGGAAAACTCGCTTTACAAAAATGGAGATTTCTAGAAAAATCCGAGTACACCAAATTACACCATTTCTTAAAAAAGGAAAGTGAATGAAAAAATTTCTAGTTTTATGTCTTATCGTCATTATAGGGATAGCTACATTCGCTCTATTCAATAGTGCACTTTTTGAAAGTAGCCCTCCAACCATTCATAGCAAAAATGAGATTTATTGGAATTATAAAGATCCCTTAAAAATTAAAATTACTGATGATTCAGGCATTCAGAACTACCGCGTCTATATGAATAGTAGCAAAGAAACATTACTTTTAGACTCTGTGAACCCAGAAGGCACACCCAAAGAAGTTGAGATTGAGATTGACCCACCAAAAAACACGATGTTTATGCAAGAAGATGGCATAGAAATTGAAATTGTCGCGACAGACTCAAGCCTATTTTTTGGAAACTCTACTTCCTTGAAGATTCAAGCAAAAGTTGACACTAAACGTCCACAAATTGAAGTCATTGCACATTCTTATAAAATCACTAAGGGTGGTGCAGCTTTTGTTGTTTTTCGTGCCATCGACGACAATTTAAGCAATATCGTTATTAAAAATGGACAAGATGAATTTGTGCCAGTTTATTTTGCTGATGATGGATATTATGCCGCTCTACTTAATTGGAACATCAAGAGCGAGGGCTTCAGTGCACAAATTTTTGCAAAAGATAAAGCGGGAAATGTCTCTAGTGCCATCATTCCTTTTTATCGCCAAAACAAAAAATACAGGGAATCTACAATCAAAGTTGACGATAGCTTCTTAGAAGGTAAAGTAAGCTCTTTAATTCAAGAAGTAGGTGAAAGAGAATTGCAATCCTTTAATTCTCTTGCAGAACGTCTCACCTATATTAATCAAAAAGTGAGAGGTGAGAATGAAAGTAATATTTTACGCATTGGACAAGCTTATGACACAGGACTTGTGAATCCACAAAATTTTCGCCTAACCGCCTTCTATCCTTTGCGTAACGGGGCAGCTGTTGCTGGTTTTGGCGATCATCGCTTTTTCTCTTACAATAATGAGATTATTAGCGAATCCTACCATTTAGGTATCGATTTTGCAAGCGTTAAACAAGCACCCATCGTTATTACAAACGGTGGCGTGGTAACCTTTGCTGGATTCAATGGCATTTATGGTAATATGGTATTAATTCACCATGGAATGGGTTTGATGAGCCTATATGCACATATGACACAAATCGATATCAAAGAGGGTGATAGACTAGAAGCAGGAACAACAATCGGCAAAACAGGGCTTACAGGGCTGGTATTGGGTGACCATTTACATTTTGGAATCACCATTCAAGGCTTAGAATCCAACACTGCTGAATGGCTTGATAAGCGATGGTTGCAAGATAACATTTTTCGCGTTATCGAGAATGCAAATAAACTCATTCAGTCACGGACAAGATAAATTGCTCTTAAAAAAGCTTATGTTTCAGACGATATAAAAGGAAATCAAATGAAGGTAGATGATGATTCACGCAAAGCAAAAAAACTTAAGAATTTTTGAATTTCAACCCAGTGACGAGAATGCATTATGGCAGTATATTGAACGCAACAAATTCTTGTTACAAGGCTTTTTATTGCTTTTACCCACAGAACCAAGTAGCGAATTTAAAGCATTTTTGCAACAAGAAAATCTTATCTTTATGGATTCGACATACCTTAATCCACTTCTCACTAAAACCAAACAATCTAACCACAGCATCTTACCCACGCGAGAACCAAACATTCCCCAAGAACAAACCCAACAGAATAATCAACAACCACACAATCTTTATCTTAATCGGATTATTCGTAGTGGCGAGGAGATTCATTGCGAAGGTAGCATTATCATCTATGGACGCGTCAATAGTGGAGCTAGAATTTATGCAAAAGGGGATATTCAAATTTATGGCAATATTGATGGCATAATAGAATGCGAGGGAAATTTTATGATACTCACACAAATTACACATGGAAGTGTTTTGTTCGGTGGAGAAATCATTAATCCTGCATTATTTGATGATGGAAAAATGCGTATTCTCACACATAGAGATGGCATTCTACAAGTTCAAGAAATTCAAACTATCTAAAAAAACCTATTCAGAATCTACCCCCTACTTTTAGCTTATTGCAATCATTTCAAGCATATAATATTATATTCTAATATTTGGAGAAACTATGAAATTACTCGCCTTAATCATCACAACAGGTATCCTCTTTCCGTTATATGCAAAAACAACTTCCCCTCTTCCCCCCTCTTTTTTACAACGTCCAACACACCAAAACACTGCTTATAATGGTTCTACATTCATTGCCACCACAAACAAAAGCAACCCAAAGCCCCTACAAATCGATAAAAAAACCTATCAATGGATTCCACACCCCAAAAATCCTCACCAAAAAATCTCTCTTATTGGTATTAACTACCACAAAAAACCTCAAACAATCCAAATTGGTGAGGGCATTACATTGCAAATTCTGAAAGGAAATTACAAACAAGAGCAAATTCAAGTAGAATCAGGCAAGGCAAAACCCAACCCAAAAAATGCAAAACGAATCGCAAAAGAGGCGAAAGAGGCGGCAGAAATTTATGCAAAATATACTCCTCAACGCTACTGGAATAGCCCTTTTATACTTCCAATGAAAAGTAAAATCACTAGCCCTTATGGCACAGCACGCACATTTAATGGGGAAGTCAAAAGCTACCACAGCGGAACAGATTTTAGAGCACCAATTGGAAAAAAAATTTTTGCTAGTAATGATGGCATTGTTGTAATTGCAAGAGACAGATTCTTGTCAGGCAAGGGTATCGTCATCAGTCATGGGGAAGGCATTTTCAGCATGTATTATCATTGTAGCGAACTCAAGGTTAAAGAAGGACAAATCGTTAAAAAGGGTGAGTTAGTTGCATTAAGCGGTAATAGCGGTAGAGTTAGCGGACCTCATTTACATTTTGGCTTTCTTGTAAATGGTGCATCTGTTGATCCTATGGATTTCTTGGAGGCTGTAAATGCTTTATTTTGATGTTTCACATGAAACAAGGGACAAAAATGCTTAAATTTAACTCTATTCCACCAGAGCAATTCCTTGATGTATACGCAGCCACTCCAAAAAAGTATGAAAATTTTCAACAATCGTTAAAAAATTACTTAGAATACCTAAAATCCAACAAAACAGATAGCGAACGTGCCCTTGTGTCAAATGCACTCAAAAATTTTTTTGAGCAATTAGGGTTTAAAACAAAAGTCGAGCAAACTTCAGGCAAGGGTAATTCTAACATCGACCTAGCTTTAATGTGCAATGATAGAGTTAAAGTGCTTATTGAAGCAAAAAAGCCAAATTCTAAAGATTTCTTTTCATCCAACAATGTGAATTGTAAAGCCCTACACGAAGCAATATTATATTATTTTCGCGAACGAGAACAAAACAACTATCCATAATTTATTATTTTGAGTGACTTTTATCGATTCTATATTTTTAGAGCATCGATTTTTGAATTTTATTTCTTCAAGAACAAATCTTTTCAGCAATTTTACAAGAACTATACCGACCCAAATTCACTTTTTAGACACCTCAATACAAATTCAATTAAGACCGAAGAATTTTACAATGAAGCAAAGAGGATTATAGATTCTGAAGAGTATTTATCAAATCTCAAAAAAGAAAACTTGGATAATTCCCTGCAAGGCTATTTTGTAGATTTTAGGCAAATAGACTTGCAGGCAGGAAATAATACATTCTACAAAACTCAAGCTATATCAAAATCACTTGAGAATATTATCTCTATATTTTCGCCAAATTTCTTACTAAATATCCATAGTGTTGATGCAAATGAACTCAATAGAGATTTTTATAACGAGCTGATCCATATCTTAGGGTTAAAAGAATTTGATAATAAAGGCAAGATTCTCATTGTCATTGATGACACCAAAAAAGAAAGTTTTGCAAAACATATTTTAACTAAACTTCAAGATAAATCTAATGAAATGCCAGAATTACTTACAGAAATCACGATGGGACTTTTGATTGTATGGCTTAATAGAATTCTATTTCTTAAACTTATTGAAGCAAATTTAATTGACTTTAATGATAAAAGTCTCGCTTTTCTTAGCTTTGATAGAATTAAAGATTTTAGTACACTTTCACATTTATTTTTTGAAGTTTTGGCCAAGAAAAAAGAAGAAAGAAATTTAAATAAGGGCTTTAACAATCTCCCTTATCTTAACTCATCACTTTTCACACAAACCGAACTAGAAAACAAATATCTTGAGATAAATTCTCTTGATAATACCTTAGAAGTCGAGTATTTTACTCATACTAGAATCTACACAAAAGATAAAAGGCATCAAGGCAAAGTGCGATTTTTACAATATCTTTTTGAATTTTTGAGTATATGGGATTTTGGAAAAATCAAAGGGCAGGACAGGACAAAACTTATCAACTCTGCTGTACTAGGACTAGTTTTTGAAAAGCTCAATGCTTACAAGGAGGGAAGCTTTTATACGCCAAGCTTTATCACAATGCATATGTGTAAAGTTTCGCTAGAACGAATTGTATGCAAAAAATTTAATACTCAATTTCAATGGAACGCAAAAAATCTACAAGAGTTAAGAGAAAACTTTATCGATAGGGATTTTTCGCAAGACAAGAAAATATTATATAAAGAAGTCTTAAAATCTATTCGTATTTGCGATCCTTCCGTTGGTAGTGGCCATTTCCTTGTCTCTGCACTTAATGATCTAATTTATATTTATTACAAGCTTGGCTTGCATGATTTTACTTGTGAATTAAAGATAGATAATGACGAACTTATTATCATAAATAAAAATGGTGAATTATCCTTTGTGTTGCCAAAACAAATTTCATACAATAACATATTTTTAAAGGATAAAAAATGACATACGCATATACAAGGGTTTCTAGCGATAAGCAAACAACAGAAAATCAAAGATTTGAGATTGAAACTTATGCTAAGAAAAATGACATACGCATTGATGAATTTTGGGAGGAAACAATGAGCGGTAAGGTTGCCATAGACCACAGAATCTTAGGGAAGCTAAGAAAAAAGCTAAAAAAAGATGATTTGCTTATTGTGCCAGAACTTAGCCGATTAGGCAGGAGCTTACTGAATGTTATGGCTTTTTTAAATGAATGTGCAGAAAAAGGCGTAAGAATATATTCACTTAAAGAAAAATTTGAGTTAGGAGACAATATCCAAAGTAAAGTCATAGCCTTTGCATTTAGCTTAAGTGCAGAGATAGAAAGGCAACTTATCTCACAAAGAACTAAAGAAGCTTTAGCAAGACTAAAAGTAGAGGGCAAAATACTAGGGCGACCCACAGGAGCTAAGACAAGATTAGAACTCCACCCTTGCTTTCACGCAAGAGAAAGAATCTTAGAATGGGATTTAAAAGGCGAATCCCACGCAAAAATAGCAAAAAGACTAGGGGTGCATAGAGACACATTAAGGCGTTGGTTTATCATAAGCGGCAATGAGAAACTTTTAAAAGGAAGGAGTTATTGAATGGTGAAACTATAAATATATTAATTTTCAAATAGATTCTACAAATAAATCTTTGTGTGATGAGATAGTGGCTTTGGTGGAGAGAATATTAGAATCTAAAGCTAGAGATTCTCATTTGAATACAAATATGCTAGAATCTGAAATAGATTCTTTAGTGTATAAATTGTATAATTTGAGCGATGAAGAGGTAAAAATTATGGAAAATAAGCTACTTTAAATAACAATTAATGCATAATACTCAAAATATTAGGAGGTGTAGTATGGCAATAAGTGCTTTAGAGCTTGCAAAATACATCCTTAACAAATCAGATAAGGAATTGAGTAATCTGGAATTACAAAAAACATTGTATTTTACAGAGCTTGATTATATAGAGAATTTTAATGAACATTTAATTGCAGATGATTTTGAGGCTTGGCAATATGGACCTGTTGTAAGGGAAGTTTATGGTGAATATCGCAATTATGGAGCTAATTCGATAGATAAGCCAGAAAAAGAAACTTTATTGGGACTTGATGAAAAAAAACTAGAAGTCATTAATCAATCCATTGAAAAATGCAATAAAAAGTCTTATTGGAAACTAGTCGAAGAAAGTCATAGAGATGGTGGTGCTTGGAAGAAAAGTTTTAAGGAAGGTAAAAAAGAAATAATAAGTAAAGCTTTAATTAAACAAGAAGCGAAAAATAATAATGGTTTCTAAAGAAAAAGATAAAAAATTAGAAAAAATTGTTAGATTGTTATGTGAGGAGCAAAACCTATCTGACAAGCAAAATGGCATAATTAATGATCTTGTTGAAATTTATACGGGAGAGGATAAGTATAGACATCAGTATTCAAAAATTACTACTATTATTCTATACTCAAAAGACAGAGAACAAAGCCTTATGACGCTTGCACAAAATATAAGAATGCTTGAGGATATTGTTGATGAAGAAGATAATGTTGATAAAAAATACAATGAAAGGTTAAAGGATATTAAACCTGAATTAAATAAACTTTATGATCACATTAATCTTGAATGTATTAGACTGCAAGATTTTGATGGTAAAATAAGCGAGATTAAAGAGATGTCTAAAGATGTTGAGAGGGGATATAAGGATTTAAAAAATAATCTAGACAAACAACAAACGCAATATGTTACTATTTTGGGAATTTTTGCTTCTATTGTATTAGCTTTTGTGGGTGGATTAGTGTTTTCAACATCTGTTTTATCTAATATCGATAAAGCAAGCATTTATCGTTTAGTTTTTGTTATGGCTTTTATAGCTTTATTCTTTGGAAATATTTTATACGCTTTGTTTAATTTCCTGTCTAAAATAGTTTTTACTAAGAGTGATAGTGAAATTTGGGATAAGACACCTGTTTGTTGGTTTAATGCCATTATCTGTATAATAATAGTCTGTAACTTTATTGTATATATGTGCAATCATAGATAACTAAACCTTTAAGCGATAAGATAAGTAGCTTTGGTAGAGAGAATCTTGGAAACTAGAGCTTAAAAATTCTGCCACTGATACAAAAGAACTAGAATTTCGAATAGATTCTATGATATATCAACCCTATAAAAGGTAAAATATTAGAATCTTTAAAATCCCTATATTTCTAATCACTTCATCAACACAATCTTTAGTAGATTCTAGGAGAATAAAATTTGCGATTAGAGTAGCAAAATTATTTCTAGTGTTAATAAAACTTAATGGACAAAATCTCAGATATCACTATCCCTCCAATTACCTTAAAGATTACGCCAAGCAAGACCTTTATGGGATATACCTTGACAATAATAGCTCCTCACAATAAAATACACTTCGATATTCCACAAAACCAAATTATCATACAAAAATTGACTATCTCACACATAATCTTATATAATCCCAAAAGTAAATTTATTTAGGATAAGGGTGATTGTGGAAAAATCTAGCATACTTGAGATAATGTCAATAGATACACAGAATCTTCTTGCATATCTCAAATCTTGTGAAAAATATGTGAGTAATCAAAATACTATTGATTTCAAGGAATTTCTAAAGTGGCTTAAGCAAAACTCTCCTGATAAAAAGATAGAACTCCGCATTACTCACGATAATCAAGGTAGAGAAGTAGAGATTGCTTGCACAGATACACCAATATATTTAAATTTTAATAAAATTAGTAATACAAAAATTAAAACTTTAGTGTTTAAAAATATCGAAATAGATGGGATAAAGATTCAAGGGTTTGGTGGAGAGAATATTAGAATCTAAGGCAAAGATTCTAACTTTAATACAAATATGTTAGAATCTGAGATTGATACTTTAGTGTATAAACTCTACAATCTCACAGATGAGGAAATTAAAGTTATTGAGGGTAAAGGATAAATCTATGGAAAATAATACACTAACCATAAAAATAGATAGCGATCAACTTAAAATAGACAATCTTTTTCAAGCTTTAAAAAGCATCGAGGAAGGAATACAAAAAGAATCCTATACAGAAACTGAAATCTATATCAAAGAAGTTCGCAAGGGTTCTATTATTATCGAGCTTATTCAAGTTATTTTAGCAGGTAGTCTGCCTTTTGCTGAAAATGCTAATAGTATTATTTCTTTTATTGAAAAAATAAATAAATATAAAACAATGCTTTTGTCTTCCAATAAAGAACGGATAATCCAAGAGAAAGATATTGATAAATCTGCAATAAAAGAACTGGATACAATAGCAAATGCTATATCAAATAATCCTAATGCAAATATTCAAATTAATACTTTTAATAATTGTAGCTTTAGTTTAGACTCACAAGAATCAACACAAATACAGAAAAATAGCCAACAATATCTATCTGATAGCCATTCTAATGAAGATAAGTCTCGCAGTCAAATTGTATCAAATGCTTTAATATCTTTTGTTCAAACAAATACAAAATCCAAAAAAGCCGATAAAGCGATATGTGAAAAAATATCTAAAAAAGAAGTAAAAACTTTTATTGAGAATACCGAAGTAAAGAAAAATATCTTAAAGAATCCCTATAAATATAATTTTATTGTTGATTTGGAGGTTCAATATAAAGACAACAAGCCCACACTTTATACCATTTTACAATTAAAAGAAAAATTTGAAAATGATGATTAAGTGTAAACTTAAATTATTAAAGGAAAAATATAAAACAGCAAAAATAATAAAATATAAAGTTAAACTTATTGGAGATTTGATAAATATTGATTAAGGCGAATCCCACGCAAAAATCATATTCTATAAAAGATTTTGCTATCATTGCAAGATAAAAATATCATTTGAAGGCGGGTATGGACAATCAACAATACCTCATCATCATCAAGGGTGAGGACAAAACAAGCGAGATTATAAGCTACGCATTTCAAGGCGAAAAAGTCGAAATTACTTATCCAAATAAAACATATCTCTATGCGAAAAACAATGTCGAGATTTTTACCAATCCGCTTGATTTGGGCGATAAGATAAGCTTAAAGCAAGGGGATTTGCTCTGTGTGCAACAAGCCCTCAAATTTGATACCTATATCAAAATCTTTTTTGACAATGGCACGGAGGAGATTATCCCCTCAAGTGCGCTTCAAGCAAGTTCAGATTCTCACGCAAAACCCCATATAATCCTATTTCTAAGCTCTCTTACACTCTAAGGAGCTTTATATTTTATGATATAATTTATCTTGAATTTCACACTTTAATATTTGAGTATGTTATGGCAAAAAAAGAAATAAAAACAGATTTGTGGGTATATGAGCTTTTAAAGGAGGCTAATATTAATTTAAGTCCGCAAGGCAGTGATATAAAAGAACTTAGCGAAGCTTTAAGCAAAGCTTCCAAAAAAGGCACAGGAGGAGTGGGTTACCCCGAATATGTGGGCGTGGTGAAAGATTTTGTAATCGTGATTGAGGATAAAGCGAGTGTGGATAAGCACATAAAGCACGATGAAAACAATCTCATCTCACAAAAGCAAAAAGATATAGAAAATTATGCGTTAAATGGGGCTTTATGGTATGCAAAAGCAATTATTAAACATCAAACTTCGTATAAAAAAGTCTTTGCTATTGCTGTGAGTGGTAACGAGAAAAACCATAGAATCACTCCCTTATTTATTGATGATGGTGCATTTATTAGAGAGCCTTTAGAAGATATAGAAACTTTTATGCTTTTAAATGAGAAAAATATAGACGAGTATTACAAACGAGAAGTTTTAAAAGAAGATTCGCCAAAACAAAAAACCAAAGAAGAAATAGAAAAAATCGCTACAAGATTACACGAAGATTTAAGAAATTATGGAGCATTAGACGATAGAAATAAGCCTTTGGTTGTCGCTGGAATCTTATTAGCCCTTGATGAGATGAAAGCACAAAATTTAACATTAGAGCATCTCAATAATGATACAATTAACACCGATGGCAATAAGATTTATGGATTAATTGAATCCAATCTCAAACGCTCTAGTCTCTCTCCTCAAGTCAAATTTGACAAGGTTCTTACTCAATTTTCTGTCATAAAAGATACAAAAAAGATAAATGAAATATGCGAAATAACCGATAAAAAAGGTTCGAAAATTAATTCGACACCCTTAAAATATTATGCAAAAACTATTAAAGAAGAAATTTTTGACTCTATTCATATCATAAAAAATTCTTATGATTATTTAGGAGTGTTTTATAGCGAATTTATGCGTTTTAGTGGCGGAGATGGACAGACTTTAGGAATTGTTTTAACCCCTACGCACATTACAGAATTATTTTGTGATTTAGTTGATTTAAAGATGAGTGACAGAGTGCTTGACCCTTATTGCGGGACAGCTGGATTCTTAATCACCGCTATGGATTATATGCTTCTTAAGACAGATAAAGAAGAGCAAAAAAGACAAATCAAACAAAATCAGCTTTTTGGTTTTGAGCTTCAATCTTTTATGTTTGCAGTCGCTACGACAAATATGGTTTTGCGAGGAGATGGTAAAAGCAATCTAAATGATGAGGATTTTTTAAAACAAAATCCCTTAAAACTCCAAGAAAACTTTATGGCAAATGTTGGCTTTATGAATCCTCCTTATTCTCAAGGTAAAATTGACAAAAGACTAACAGAAATCGCATTTACAGAACATTTATGTGATTCTATACTTAAGGGTGGTAAAGTAGTTGTCATCGTCCCTCAATCAGCAATGACAGGGAAAAGCAAAGAAGAAAAGGCTATTAAAGAAAATATATTAAAACATCACACTTTAGAAGGGGTTATTACGCTTAATAAAAACACTTTCTATGGGGTAGGGACAAATCCTTGTATCGCAGTTTTTACCACAGGCTTACCCCATGATAAAGAGAAAATTTGCAAATTTATCAACTTTGAAGATGATGGTTTTGAGGTGCAAAAACATAGGGGCTTGGTAGAGACTATCCACGCAAAAGATAAAAAAGCTCATTTGCTCGATATTTGGTTTGAGAGAAAAGAAGCCCCTTCAAAATTCTGCGTAAAAACAACCATAGAATCTGATGATGAATGGCTGCATAGTTTTTATTATTTTAATGATGAGATTCCAAGTCAAAGTGATTTTGAAAAGACAATGGCTGATTATCTCACATTTGAGTTTAATATGATAACGCATGGCAGAGGGTATTTATTTGGACTTGATGAGAATAAAAATAAGATAGAGGCTAAAAATGAGTGAAAAGCTAAGTTTAGATTCTGTAGAATGGGGAGAATTTGTAATAGGGGAGATTTTTGAGGTTACTTCAACTTTAAGTGGTATTGATAAAAATAAACTAAATGGCAAGGAAGGTAAAATCCCATATATTACAAGAACAGATAAACAAAATGGCATAGATAGTTTCATTGATACCCAAGAATTATATACTAGAAATGATGGGAATGTGATTACCATTGGGCTTGATACACAAACAGCTTTTTATCAAAATAACTATTTTTATACAGGACAAAATATACAAATTTTGTTTAATAAAAAACTCAATAAATATAATGCTATATTTATTTTACGAAATCTTAAAGTGTTTATGACAAAATTTAATTGGGGTGGCAATGGAGCAACTCTTACTAGACTAAAACGAGGCAAAATTTTGCTTCCAAAAACTACCGATAATAAACCCCATTGGGAATTTATGGAAAGCTATATGAGACAAATCGAGCAAAAACATCTAAAAACTATCATTGCTTATTATCACTCTAAAATTGATTCAGATTCTAATGGGGGGGGTAATAACCTTTGATTTAGAAGAATACAAAACATTTTGTGATAATTTTAGAACTCATAACAGCCTCCATACTTGCAAATGGAGAGAATTTTATTTTGATGAAATTTTTACCAAGATTCAAAGAGGTAAAAGGCTAATAAAAGCAAATCAAACTCAAGGTAAAACCCCTTATGTCTCATCGAGTGCTATAAATAATGGAATTGATAATTTTATAGATAATGATAGTGGGGTTCGTAAATTTCAAAATTGTATTAGCATAGCAAATAGTGGTAGTGTGGGAAGTGCATTTTTTCATCATTATACATTTATTGCAAGCGACCATATCACAAAGCTTGAAAATAAACAATTCAGTAAGTTATGTTTATCTTTTTCTTGTGCCACTTATTCATCGTTTGAGTGAGAAATATAGCTTTAATCGTGAGATAAATGATAAAAGAATTAAAAGAGAGAAACTTATATTACCCATAGATTCTAAAGGTAATCCTGATTGGAAATTTATGGAATCTTATATGAAAAATGTAGAAAAACAACAATTAGAAAAGTATTTACAATATTTGAAATTAAAATAATTTTTGATACAAAATGTTTAGATTCTATCTTTGAGAAATATAACGCACCCTTGCTCCGCCTTAGCACGATAGGGAGCAATGAAGAAGTGATGATAGAATCTAAAATCAGAGAGGAGTTAAGGAAACCTCATGATAGCACAATATCCAATTCGTCACACTAAAGCAAATGCGAAGTATCCAAAAAAGACAATGTAGATTCTAAAACTATGGATTCTTCAGTCGTTACACTTCTTCAGAATGACAAAAAATATTTTAAAATGAGAGGTGCATCAATAAATAAAAATATACTAGATTGTGCTTTGTAGAACTTCACGGAAACTTTATTATTGATAATAAATTCAGTATAGAATCTCAATGAAACAAGCATACCAAACAAATGACTAAATTATAATTCCATAAAAAGCATAAAAAGAGCTTTTTCTATTTTTATGATATAATTCAACTTTTTAAGTAAATAGTATTGAATATAAATTTTAGGGATTTTTATGAGTGCAAAAAGTGTAAGGCAATTAGCTTTAGAGGAATTTCGCAACAATCAAGATAGCTTTTGCATTATCGATATTCGTGGGAAACAAGCCTTTCACGCAACACATTTACGAGATTCTATCAATCTGCAGACTTTGGAGGAGATTTTGGATTTTCTATGCTCTTCGCAAGTTACAAAACCACTTTTACTTATCTGCTTTAGTAGTGCAAAAGCTAAACAAATAGCTTTAAAACTTACAAAATCTCTTTCAAATATATCCGCAACAATCTATCAGGGAAGTGTGTATTATCTCAATGCGGGGATTATGGAGGTTGCTGATAACGGGATTCCTATCACAGAATCACAAGCAAATCCTTACTCAAACACCATTACTATGGGGGGGGGGGGCGACTACCTCCTTTGGTCGCCCATACCATAGAGGATATTAAGTCTAAATATCTCTCATCAAAAAGAGCTTTTGTCGTCGCCTTTAGTGGTGGGAAAGATTCGACTTGTGTTTTACAGCTCGTCTATGAAATGCTTGTATCCTTGCCACAAGAGCAGAGACGACCGACATTTGCCATAGCCTCAAATACACTTGTAGAAGCTCCTCATATAGAGAGATTCCTGCAATCAGTCATCACTTCAATCAACAAACACGCAAGAGAAAATGGGATTCCATTTGAGGTCATAGAAGTCGCACCAGAATCTAAAGATGAATTTTGGGTAAATCTCATCGGCAAAGGCTATCCAAGCCCGACAAGGACATTTCGCTGGTGCACCGATAGATTGAAAATCACACCGACAAAATCAACAATTGCAAATATCACTCACAAGTTTGGAAGCGTGTTATTATGTCTTGGCACAAGAAAGCAAGAATCCACTAATCGCAAAAAATCTATGGAAAAACGTGTATTAAACGAAGATGGCTATTCACAGCACCATGAATTCCCAAACACTCTCACTTATTCACCGATAGCACAATGGAGTACTGATGATGTCTGGGGATATTTGATTGGCAATAAACCGCTATGGGACAAAGACCATAGTGAGCTTTTTGCACTCTACTCTAAGGCAAGTGGCGATGAATGTCAATTTATCACGGATTTGAGACAAAGTAGCTGTGGCGGGAGTCGCTTTGGGTGCTGGGTTTGCACGGTGGTCAATGAGGATAAATCCCTACAAGGCTTTATAGGTAATGGAGAATCTCATCTCAAGCCACTTAATGAGTTTCGCAATTTTATCAAAGATTTAAGGGAGAATCCACAATCAAGGGCAGATTATAAGCGAGATGGCAGGGCTGTATATAAAGTCGGTGGGCTTGGACCGTTTTTAAGCTCAACACGAATTGAGATTCTACATAGGCTTTTGGAAGCTGAAAAGGATTTTAAAAACAATGGTGGAGATAATTTAATTTCAGATTCTCAAATCTTGGCTATTCAAGAAGAATGGGATAAAGATTTTGACTTTAATGATACTGCAATAAACCTAGCAAAGGAGTATAACAGAATGGAAAAATACGAAGTAAAAACGCAAAGTAATATTTTGCATAAAGAAATTTTAGAAGAAATCATAGCAAATGATAGTGAGAATCTAGGATTAGATTCTCAAAAAGTAGAGAATGTCATTGCAAAAAGTATTGAAATTTTTAATGACAATGGCAAGACAAATGCTAATCGTAAAATCAAACAAGAAATTGAAAAAATACTTGATGATAAAACGAGCAAATCTCAATTCTAAAAGGAATAATCAATGTTTATAGAAAAAATTATAATTTGCAATATATTTGCATATTATGACAAGGTTGAGGTAGATTTTATCCATATCCCAAATAAAAATCTCTATTTTATTTATGGCAAAAATGGCTATGGAAAAACAAGCTTTATCCGCTGTGCAAAGTTACTTTTTCTAGGAAGTGGGCTTTTGGAAGAAAATAATAAGATTCCAGAAATTATTGAGAGATTTGGTAAAAATATCAAGCTACCATCTCCTTATATATTTATCGAGGGAAGCAAGACAAATTCTTGGAATGGAATCCTCAATAAAACTGCAGTAAGCGAAGAAAAAAGAGAATATTATATAGAGTTTCAAGGCAAAATTGACAATAAAGCTTTTTGCCTTAAGCGAAGTTGGAATAAGTCTTTTAAAACAAATGAATTAAATGAGAGTTTAGAATTAGTGATTAATAATGAAACATATAAAAATGAAGAGGCTCAAAATGAAGTAAATAAATTTCTACCTCCTAATTTTGTAGAATTCTTTTTCTTTGATGGTGAAGAGATTGAGGATATTAGCGATAATTTACGCTCTTCACTTAAAGAAAAAATTAGTGCAATTTTACAAATCACTCCGCTAGAATGTATCATTAAACAAATTGATAAGATAAAAGATGAATTAAATCAAAGCCAGATTCAAAATCAAGAAGAGAAAAATAGATTTGAAGTAAAGAAAAAAGAGTTAGAATTACATCAAACTAAGCTAGAAAATCTCAATAACGAAATTACTCAAATTGAAAATATGCTTCAAGAGGAACAAGATAAGAAAAAGTCCAAAGAAAATGAAAAAAGCACACTTATTGCCAATCAAAGCGAACGACATAATGAGCTAGAACGACAAAGGGTTAAGCTTGAAGAGGATATTGCTACAACGAGAAACGAGCTTCCTAGCCTCTTACAATCTATCGTCTTTACAAGCAATCCGAAGCTTATTACGAATCTAAAAAATGAAATCGATGAGATATACTCTAAAGCAAATAAAAGTGATATTGAGACGCTTAAAAGGCTTTTACCAGAAATAAAGCATTGTTTCTCTCAAATGCTTGATAGTATTAATGAAATACGAGATTCTAAGGCTTCAAATAAAATTTTAGATTCGCTAGATACTTTGCCAGATTCACTGCAACAACGACTCACATATTCAAATTTACCATTCAATATTATTGAAAATATTAAAGATATGCTGATACGACTTGAAAGCAATAATGCTAATAATCACATAAAAACAATGCAAAGATTAAAAAGAGATTTAAAAGAGATTAATGAAGAAATAAGGGATTTAAACCTTGATGATAGCACAAAAATTAAAGAAGATAATCTCAACGATGAAATAAACAAAATAGAAAGCCAGATAAAACAATATCAAGAAAAGTTAGATTCTAAGAAGGAAGGGAGAATGAAATTAAAAATTGAAGAAGAGAATTTAGAAAAAGATATTCATATTATCGAACAAAGAATTAATACAGAGAGAATTGATAATAAATTAAAAATATTAAAAAAACTAAGGACATATATAGAATCTTATAAAGATAAGCTAGTTATGCAACTTCGAGAAGATTTGCATACAAAGATTATAGAGAATTATAAGATTCTATTACCTGATGATAATATCGCTGATTTAGAGATTAATAATGATTTTGAAATGACTTTAAAAGATAGTTATGGCAATAATATCAATGTGGCAAATCAAAGCAGTGGGCAAAAACAGATTCTAGCTATTTCTATCTTTTGGGCATTAAGCAAACTCTCGCAATCCCAAATTCCGCTTATCATCGATACACCATTAAGTAGGATTGATAGGGCAAATCGCAAAAGGATTATCCAGCAATATTATGCTAAGGGTGCAGAACAAGTAATTATACTTCCTCACGATGGCGAAATGGGATATGAGGAATATGAGTATTCTAAAACTTATCTTGCTGGATTATATAAGATAGATAATCCAAGTGATAGACAACACGCGACAATCAAAGAAGTAGCAATAGAAAATATACTTAATTAGGACGGAGGAAAGAAATGGCAGATTTTTATACAAATAAAGCAGAGGAGTATTTGATTCAAAGAATTATTGGCAGAGATGGTTTAGGATTTAGTCCCGATACTTTGCCTAAATATTTCATACTGCGTCTCGCCCTCTCTCTTGCCCTTAAACTCCCACATCTCCCACTTCATTCACCAGAATGGGAGAGGAAACGATTAGATGCTCAAAGAGATAAAGAATATCATTTAGAGCAACTCACAGGCAAAGGAAAATCCAAACAAGAAGACTTTGATAGCCTCACACGAAGCATATTCTATATCAACCACAAAGATGAACTCAATGACAAAAATATTGATATTTTTTCTCACGATGAAAAATACTTAGAGATTCTCTCCAAGTACATTCATCGCGGTTTGTATGAGATACACAATACTTGGAAAAATAATGACTGCTTTTATCAATGGTGTATTGATAATCTCAAACTTGACTTCCCCCCACAATCGCACAAAAATATAGAATCTTCCACACAAAATAAGGATTTATTTGAACAAATCAAACAATATTTTTCAAAATTCAGTATTGATGTAGAGCATATCAATACCACACAATCCTATCGTCACGATATTTGCCGCATACAGATACTTGATTCTAGTAAAATAGAATCATTTAAAAATAAAGCAAAAAATCTCGAAGATGAACTCGGCGTAGAGAGCGTATTGTTGCAATCGTGTAAAGAAAATAATCTCTCCAAAACCTATGATATTCAAGTGGCAAAACCACAAGATAAATGGAGCAAAATCACTAAAGATGACTTTAAACAAGGCATAGAATCTCTTCATACTAAGGACTACAAGCTAGGAATCTTCGCAGGATTTGGTATCGATAAAAATCCTTATTGTTTTGATTTGGCTTCAGCCCCTCATCTCTTTGCCGCAGGGGCAACCGGGAGTGGAAAAACGATTTTATTGCAAAATATCATTATCTCTTTGCTAAAAAATAAAAATCGCATTGATATTATCATCATAGACCCCAAAAATGGCACAGACTATAAAATTTTTGAATCTCACTTGGAAGAATTTATTATCGATATGCGTCAAGCAAGTAAAAAGCTTGATGAATATATCGATGAAATGGAGGAGCGTTACAAGCTACTTGCAGGGCATAATGCAGATGATATAAACGCACTTAATCTTCCTTATCAAGTCATCATCATCGATGAACTAAACGACCTTGTGATGAGTGATAAAACGATAAATGACAAACTCACACGACTAGCCCAAAAATCTCGTCAAGCAGGAATCCACCTCATACTTGGCACACAGAGACCAGATTCTAAAGTTTTCACAGGAGGCTTGCGGAGCAATATCCCTACTAGAATCGCCCTCAAAGTTTCTAAGGCAAGTGATTCACGAATAATCCTTGATGAAAATGGTGCAGAAAAGTTACTTGGGCAAGGCGATATGCTTATCAAAACCACAAAGTCAAGTGAGCTTAAACGCGTGTTTGGCGCGAAGTTAGAGGCTAGTGAGATACAATCTCTCATTGTAAGATAAATGATTTTTTTTACAACCTACCAACTTTATGATATGGATTGTGTTGTTTGAAAATACTTAGACAATAGCACCACATATCTAAGATTCTTTATTTTACTTAATCACACTATCGCCCTTTTAGCGCATTTTCACATCATTTATGCTAAAATCTTGGTTTTTTATAGCAATATTCACAGATTGTCATAGCTTTTTGGCAAAGTCTCACAACATAGATAATTTATAGAATCTTAACTTATATAAAACACAACACTTGGCTTGATGGTTTTGGAGGTTATTATGCAGCATTCACATAAAAAGCTTACATTTTTGGCACTTGCACAAGCAGTGCTAGAGGAGAGCAAAATCCCGCTTAATGCAGGGCAAATATGGGAGGAGGCACAAGCAAAAGGCTTGGATAAGGAACTAGGGAGTATTGGCAAAACACCTAGACGAACACTTGAGGCGAGACTCTACACAGACATTAAAAGCGAAGATTCTCCCTTCATATTTGCCTCAAAGAAGCCCACGACTTTATGGCTCAAATCTCGCGAAAGTGAGCTAGATAAGCCACATATAGAGGAGCAGATTTTAGAGAGTGAAAAAGTTTCAATGCAAAAAAGTAAATTTAAAGAACGCGATTTGCACCCATTGCTTGTGAAGTATTTGAGTGAAAATGAGCATTTCAGACTCTATTGCAAGACAATCCGCCACGAAACAAGCAAGAAATCTCAAAGTGGGCAGGATAAATGGAATTACCCTGACATTGTTGGGATTCACTTCGCATTTAGTGATGATTATGAGAGCGAGACTTTGGAATTACTTGATGCTATCGGCTATTCGAACTATAAACTTTGCTCTTTTGAGCTAAAAATTGCTTTAAATTTTAGCAACCTCAAAGAATCTTATTTCCAAGCCGTCTCTAATTCAAGTTGGGCGAATGAGGGATATTTGGTGGTATTTGAGGAGATTGATGATGAGATTCTCACTGAATTAAGGCGGCTAAATACGAGCTTTGGGATTGGGGTGATTCAGCTGACAAGTGATATTGTAAGCTCAAAAATCCTCTTATCCTCACAAAGTAGGGATATAGATAGTGAAACACTCAATATGCTTGTGAGTAAGAATCCTAATTTTAGGGACTTTGTGGATTCTGTGGTAAAAGATATTGACATTAGAGATGAAAAGCGAATCGTCAAGGATAGCTATGATGAGATTCTCAACGACAAAGAGTTAGAAAAATATTTGAAAGATAAAAAATAGAAAACAATACTTAAATCCTACTATAATGGCATGAAAATGGCTTGTTGCCCTATCTGCTATCAAACAACTTATGACAAAAATATGTTCCTTAATCTACAAAAACTCATCTCATGAAAGATTAAGGTTAAGCTAAAAACAAAAGACAAAATGCTAAACACCACAAAGACTGGAACAAGATTTAAATTTAATCCTCATCGCTAAAATATGTTTCACATGAAACATATTAACGAATAAACGCAATTACTTCTTCTCTTTTACTCTGTGCAAATTCTTCTTTTGTACCATATTCAATAATTTTCCCCTCAAAAAGCATAGCAATGTCGTCTGCTGATTTAAAGCTCTCCTTAATGTCATGGCTAATTAAGATAGAAGTTACATGCAATTCGTCTTGCAAGTGGCGAATCATTTGTGTAATATGATTGCTTGAAATAGGGTCTAAACCACTTGTAGGTTCATCGTACAAAATCACCTTAGGATTCATCGCAATACTTCTCGCAAGCCCAACTCTCTTTTTCATACCACCACTCAATTCATCAGGAAAAAGATTTAAAACAACATTAGGCTTTAAACCTACAAGTTCTAATTTCTCACAAACAATGCGATAAATCTCCTTTTCACTCATCAAAGTATGCTCCCTTAAGGGAAATGCAACATTCTCAAACACATTCTTAGAGTCAAACAATGCACCTGATTGAAACAAGAATCCAATCTGTTTGCGAATTTCATACAATCTCTTTATTGAAAGCTGTGTAATATTTTCGCCACCTATCAAAATATCTCCGCGATTAGGCTCAATCAAACGCACAATTAACTTAATAATTGTTGATTTTCCCCCACCAGATGTCCCGAAAATGACGGTTGTGCGTCCGGGTTTAATGGTTAGATTCACGCCTCTTAAAATTTCCCGCTCTCCAAAAGATTTGTATATATTTCTCAATTCAATTTTCATATTTTACTCTCTTAGCAAATCGAATCTTATTTAAAATTTTATCTTTCAATGATTCTCTTTGTGGCTTAGACTGACGATTTTGATGGATCAGAGCATAAATCAAAGGTAAATAGTAAAGATTCAGAACCGTTCCCCACGCAAGTCCAAAGCCCAAACAAATAGCTAGAGGTTGCAAAATCACCGCTTGCCCAGATGGAAAAAAAATCAATGTAGCCAATCCAATAAAAGTTGTAATAGAGGTTAGCATAATAGGTCTCAGACGTTTGGTTGCATTTGCAAAAAATTCCTGCACATTCTTTGCCTTGCGTAAAAAATCAAGCATTACAATCCCATCATTTACAACAACTCCACACAACCCCAAAAGCCCAAGCAAAGAAGTCATAGATAAGTTTACGCCCATAATCAAATGCCCAAGAACCGCACCAAGCAAAGATAGTGGAATTACAGAAAGAACGGCAAAAGAAATCGCTAAAGAATTAAACATTAAAAGCAAAGTTATAAAAATTAATGATAGGGCAACTGCACTTGCAATAATCATATCCTGAAAGAGAATCACATTTTGTTCATATTCTCCGCCTAAACGCACAGCAATACCTTGCTGTTTGAATTCTTCCAATGTAGGATTTAAAAGCGACAATATCGAATTTGCATTCGTTTCTTCAGCATTCACATTAATTGAAAGAGTACGTGTACGATCACCCTCTTGCTTTTTTATACGTTCAATGGTTTGTTGTTCAGTGATTGTTGCAACATCTTTTAATAATACCTGTTTTTCTCCAGTATTTACCACAAAATATTTCAATGTATTCAAGTCATCTTTATATGTATCTTCGATTCTTATCTGAACAATCCCATCAGAATCAAGGCTTTTTCCACGTTTTGCAAACAAAAAAGAATCACTTAAGGCAGCACTCAACTTACCCTCATTCAGCCCTAAGCTTTCTCCATAATTATTGATAGAAATTTTTAACTCCGTAATTCCATCTTTCAAATCATCTTGCACATCTCTTATGCCACTTAACCCCTCTGCTTCCGCCTTTAACCTCTTTAAAGCAGAAGCGACTTTCTCATTAGAACCAATTAGAGAAATTTCTATATCTGCATCTGTAATACCCGTTTGCACAGACTGCACAGAAAATTCTACAAAATCCTTATCGCTAATATAAGCCTGAATCTTCTCATTTAGTTCTTTTGCAATAATAAAACTTTTTACCACACGTCGCCCTTCATTACGTTCCTCAAACCAATCAAATGCAAGGATAGGCGTAATGTAACGTTCCAAAAAATTATCCTCCATTGCATCTTCTAATTCCACTTTTACCATAAACACATTACTTGCTTGTTCTGACTCCATACCCTTTTGGCGAAATCCGCTAAAAGCAGAAGTTGAACGGATAAAATATTGTTCCTTGTGGGAAAGAATCTCTTTTTCTAAGCCATTAACAGCTTTAATAGTCTCTTCAAGAGTATAAGAACTAGGTAGTTGCCCATTGATATGAATCTCATTGCCATCAAAAGTTGTAAAAAGTTGATATTTCATAAAAGCATAAATAAAGCAACCAATCGTTAAAATCGGCACAACAACCAAAAAAAGTGTAACTGCAAGCTTTCTCCATGCAAAAATCCATTTCAAAGAAGCATAATACATTTTTAGCACTCTACCCCAACGACGTTGTTTTTCAGCCTTACTAAGAGTATGGGCGGCATGCAGAGGTAAAAAGAAAAAAGATTCAAGCAAAGAGGCAATAATTAAAATAACAATGGCAGCAGGAATGAGTTTAGCAAATGTACCAACATCTCCGCGTATAAAAAACATCGGCAAAAACGCACAAATTGTTGTTACAGCCGCAACAACAACTGGTAAAATTACCTCTTTTGTGCCGTCAAATGCTGCTTGCATAGGGCTTTTTCCCTGCTCAATGTGCCTTTGAATATTTTCAGAAACAATAATCGCATCATCAACAAGAATCCCCACAGCAATTAATGCACCCAATAAACTAATGAGATTCAAACTATAACCAAGAATATAAAAAATTAATGCACCCAACAAGAATGCAAATGGAATACCAAGTGAGACAACAAAAGCTATACGCTTGTTAATCAAAAGCCACATACACCCACCCACAAGCAAAAATCCAAGAGTAATATTCGAAATAACCGTACTTAAGCGATTGCTTACAGGAATAGAACTATCTAGCGAAATAGAAAAAGTAAGATAAGGAAAAGCAGTCTTTAAACGTTCTACTTCCTCTTTAACTCTCTTTGAAAGAGCTATTGCATTGCCCTTCTCATCTTTAGAGATATTGATTGTGAATGATGGAAAACCATTAAAGCTAGAATGCGTACTGCTTTCACCATAGCCATAATAAACCTCTGCAAATTCACGCATTAAAATCCGCTTACCGCCCACACTTACAAGAGTATTGAGTAATTCCTGTGGGTCCTTTTTACCATAGGTTGTAGAAAGGTAATATTGTGCTTCACGGGTTTCAATTGTACCTAATGGAAAAATATACGAAAGATTGGCGATAAAACTTGCGACTTCTTGAGCATTCAGCCCATATGCCTTTAGTTTACTTGAATCAATACGAATCTGAATTTCTTTCTCTGCTTCGCCCAAAAGTTGCACATTACTTAAATTTGGAATTGCTGCAAGCCTCTTTCTTACCTCCTTCGCTTCGCTCAATAGCTGATCTTTATTTAAAATTGCCTCACCATTACGAACTTGTGAAGAAATAGCAACAAGAATTAATGGCATTTGAATATCAACATTCTGTGCAATAGGTTCGTCCATATCACTAGGCAAATTAGGACGTGAAAGTGCAATTGCATCTTTAATACGATTTAATGTGTCACTTTTATCGCTCCCATTCGCTAACTCAACAATCATACTAAAAAAACCAGATTGTATTGTGGATTCTATTTTTGTAATGGCTGGAATAGAACGTAATTGGTCCTCAATATCACTCACCGCCATTTTATCCAAATTATCTGCACTTGCACCAGGATACGCACCTGAAATCATTATTTTATCGGAAGCAAAAGGGGGAAACATCTCACGCGGTAAAGCAGAGTATGCATAAAAACCTGCCAACATTAGAAAAAATGTAAGCGTATAGTTTAATCGATAATTATGGAGGAAGAACTTAATCAAATTTTCTAGCAACCTAATCTCCCATATCTAAGATAAGATATTTGAATTTAACATCCTCAAGTTGTTTTTTTAAGTGCTTGTTCTCCTCCCTCAATGCATCAGCCTGTGTTTGCAAATGCAAAATATTGCGACTTGCATAATAAATATTACTGCGAATATAGATTTTTGGGGCAAAAAGTGCTAATATTAAAAAAAGTAAAATAAATATTGTGATCAAGCTTTTTAGATTAAGATTATTACTTTCTTCTTGATAGCGATCATATTCTTGTAATAATTGTTCTTTTTCCTCTCGCTTCACATCTGTATTTTGTTCAATTGCCTGCTCCATCTCAATGCCTTCAATAGTTTGCTATTTTTGTGAATTATACCATAGTTTCACCACCCTACCCGCCTTTCTTTAAGCCTAATTTGTATATTCTTATCCAAATAAGAATCCAAAATGAGAGGACGCGATGTGCACAAAAGCCCTTTTTTTAGACCGCGATGGAGTCATTAATGTGAATACAGAATACTTACATTCCGCATCTCAACTGACTTGGGTGGAGGGTATTTTCGAGATTTTAAGCTTTTTTAAGCAAAAAGGTTTTTTGCTATTAATGGTTACAAACCAATCAGGTATTCACCGCCACTATTTTTCTTTTTCTGAGTTCAGCACTCTTAGCCTTTTTATGCAAGAATATTTACATTTTCAGCTTGGCTTTGGATTAGACCGTATCTACTTTTGCCCCCATCTACCGCAAGAAGAATGTGCTTGTCGTAAGCCTAAAGCAGGTATGATAGCTGAATCTCTACATGATTTTCCACAAATTCAACTTTCCTCATCGGTACTGATTGGAGATTCTTGGACAGACATTCTTGCCGCAAGAAATGCAGGAATCCAAAAAAGTTTTTGGCTGAATTCAAGCACCACAAAGGAAGAATCACTACAAGAATTAAAACCTAATGAAATACGCATTTCTCATCTTCAAGAAGTTATAGATCTTTTTTAGGTTTCTGATGCTACAATTCGTTATCCACAAAAAGGCATAACATTGCAATTGCAAGAGATTCTTAAAAAGGGTACTTCGCAACTCCGGAACATTGCCGAAAGACCGCTTTTAGAAAGTGAAATTCTACTTAGTTTTATTTTACAAAAAAATCGTGTTTTTTTACACACTCACCCCAACCTCATACTTACAAATTCACAAATAAGAGCCATTCATAAACTTTTTAAACGTCGTGAAAATGGAGAACCTATTGAATACATCACCCATTCTGTAAGTTTTATGGAGTATTTTTTTTATATTACTAAAGGGGCTTTGATTCCGCGTCCAGAGAGCGAAATTCTTATTGAAAAAACAAAAAGTCTTATACTGCAAACCAACGCAAAGAATGTCGCTGAAATTGGTGTTGGTAGTGGTGCTTTAATATGTAGTCTTTCCCTTTCCTGCCCAAATATCCAATTTTTTGGAAATGATATTTCACTAAAGGCTTTGCGTATTGCAACAATCAATATTAAGCGACATTCACTGCAAAAACGCATTACATTGAATCAAAGCTCTTTGTTAGATAAAATACCTCAAAACATCGAAATTATCTATTCAAATCCACCCTACATTCAAAATAACATACCTCTTCCCAAGCCTGTATTGTATGAGCCTAAGGAAGCACTATTTGGGGGAGAAATGGGCGATGAAATCCTCAAGCAAATCATTTTTTTAACCCATCAGAGAAAAATTCCTTACCTTTTATGCGAGATGGGTTATAATCAACGAGAATCCATAGAAGCATACGTTCAACAATTTACACCTAAAAAGATTACATTCTACCAAGACTTAGCAGGGCTGGAACGCGGATTTATTATTGAATTTGGCGGTTAAAAACATTAAAAATAATTTTGTTTTATAGATTTATTGATAATTTTATACAAAATATTGGATAATCACTGCGTTATTTTAACTTTGGCGTTGCTTTAAAGTGTGTTTATGAGCGTTTTTGGTTTTTGCTGGATTTTTTGAGAATCAAAAAATCAGCACATATGAGGAGTGAACCATGGTCGATATGGAAGAGAATGTCCAATTCTTTGCAAATAATCAAACTAGAGGACCTGCACCCGCAATTTCAAGCGTAGAGGTTGTCAGAGTAATATCCGATCAACATCCAAATGGAGAGTCGATTGATCCTTTCCAATTCACAACAACACTAGACCACGATACAGGTATTAAGGCGGTTGTGGGCATTATAGGATACAACAACACCATGCTAGATGTTATGCGTTTTGCTGGACAAGAGTTTGGAAAAAATCCAAGATTACTTAGTCACACAGCTATTCATACGGATGGCGATGGATTTGTCGATGGCTGGCAAGAAACTTGGGACTTATCAGGACTTCCAACAGAAGGTTCATTTCAGCTGATTGCTCGTTCGCTTAGCGGAATTTCTCGCACAGAATCTGATTCTATTTACATTCTTTAGTTTCAGGAATCCTTTTTGCTTATCTTTGAATAAGAATAAGCAAAAGGATTCATTTATGATTACTTCTATAAACTCCAAAAAGGATTTCTCTTATTTACCAGATACAAAAAAACAAACGCTTTCTAACATTTTTATAAAAGACTTACAGAAAGCTCAAAAATCAAAATACACAGAATCATCGATCAATATAGAGCAATTAACTGCACATATCAACAAACAATACAATCTAACGGCACACCCTAAAAGCGACCAAGTTACACAGGAACAAGCCCAAAGAGCCCTTGAAAACAATGAAATTGTCTTTGATGATCAAGGCGAAGTTGTTGGAATTGTCATAAGAACGGGTTCAAAAGAAGGTGGAAGTGGGTGGACAGCTAATCTGCTCGCGGTTGAATTGCAAAAAGTAGGTGCAAAAGAAGCCGCAAAGGCAGTAAGTACACTATGGGAACAAAGTAACAGGGAAGAGAAAAATTTTCTATTAGAGGCAATTGAAAACAAACGGCGAAGAAGAATGTATGAGGAAAATCAACCTTACAGTTTACTTGATCCAAACACTCCCACTTTTAAAAACACGCGAGGGGAGGCGGCAGTTTGTGAATTCTTACATGGACTTGAGGAGCATATCTCACTTGTTAAACTTAATCAAGGGGAAGAACCTGCGGAACGCATTCGGGCTAAAATTAACCTTTTCAATCAGCTTTCGGAATCACTAAGAAACACCTTGAGTGAATCGGGATTAAATGATTTTTTAAATGGCACTTATCAACCCAAATTTTCATCTAAAAATCTTTCGGAATCCATTCAAGAGCATTTGAAATTTTTAGTAACAGGAAAAACAAAAGAAGATGAGGAAAAAGAAATGTTTAATCAGATTCTTAAGCGTTTCAACGAAAAAGATCAAGGGGGAAGTATTTTTACGCAAGTCTTGCAAGAAAAGGAAAAGCATTAATTCACTGCAAAAACCAATAAAATCCCTTAAGATACCTGCTTGCTAGAATTCTATCCTAATTGTATTAAAGCCTTAAGGAGCATTAAGAGTGCGTAATGTGTGGCTTGTTGCTGGATATAAATTCTATCGCCTTGAAATTGCAGACGTTCTACCTGCGTTGAAGCACCTCTTTGTGCCACAGCAATATAAACACAACCCACAGGCTTTGTTGCACTTCCTCCACCAGGTCCAGCCACCCCGCTTGTTGCAATTCCAAATTCTACCCCTGCTTTTTGTATAATCCCTTCTGCCATTTGTTGAACGCAGAATTCACTCACACTTGAATATGTTTTTAAAATGCCTTCATCAACCCCTAACCAGCACTGCTTTAGATTATCTTGATAGCTAACCATTGTTCCATTAAATACACAAGACGCACCCGCCAAAGCAGTAATTTTTGCTGCAACTAGTCCACCTGTGCAACTTTCGGCCGTTGCCATACGCATTCTTTTTTCAAGTAATAGCTCCGAAACTTTAACCTCAATCCCACCACGACAAAAAACAAAATGATTGCCAAAATATGCATTCACTTCTTTCATAAATTCTTCATTCTGCCCCTTGATTAAAAATGCATTACTTATCGTTATTACAGGAATTAGCTCAACATCAAAAGATTGTGCAAGCGGTGAAAGAAACAATATTGCCGTATCTTTCTCAAAACCCAAAGAATAAAGCCATACTTCATTACTACAAACATAAGGTTGCTGAAAATAACCGGGTACATAAACAGACAATAAGGGATTTTGCAACCTCAAAGACTTCAATGCTTCTAAGTGTGATTCAAAACAAATTACGATACCGTCTTCATAAATTTTAAGGATACTTTGAATAATCTCACAATAATTCTCACTCTCTAAAATGCGAAATACAGCAGAAACTCTTCCATACTTTTGAATCACTTGTCGATGATAGTAATCAAAAAATGCGTTATCGTAAAAAAATGAATCACCGATGGTTGCAAAAAACTTTTTCATTCACTCCCTTTTATTCTATGTTCAGTGAAAAATTAATTATTGTGTAATTGTTTTTATACTATACTCAAATCTGTTTTTTAAATTTCTTAAAAGGAGTAGGAATGGCAAAGCAAATTGTAATTCGCCCAGAAGAAGCGAATCCACAAAAAGCATTTAAGAAAGATGGTCGCATGAAGAGGGATTTTTATGAGGAGGAAATCAGAAAACTTCAGATTGAGCTTGTTAAGCTTCAAAATTGGGCAAAAGACCAAAATAAGAATATTATTATCATTATGGAAGGACGCGACGGTGCTGGCAAGGGTGGGACAATCAAAGCCTTGACAGAACATATGAATCCTAGAGGTTGTCGTGTTGTTGCGTTGCAAAAACCTAGCGATGTGGAACGGACTCAATGGTATTTCCAACGTTACATTAGTAGTTTTCCAAATGGTGGTGAGATTGTTTTCTATGACCGTAGCTGGTACAATCGTGCAGGGGTAGAACGTGTGATGGGATTTTGCTCTGTAGACCAATACAAAGAATTCATTTATCAAGCACCAAATTTAGAACAAATGTTGCTAGGAAGCGGATTCTTACTATTTAAATACTTCCTTGATGTTGGGCAAGATGAACAACTTATGCGCATCAAACGAAGAGAAACTGACCCTCTTAGAATGTGGAAACTTAGCCCCATCGACTCAAAATCACTCGATTTATGGGATGACTACACAGAAGCTTTCCAAAAAATGTTCTCACGTACACACACACCTTATGCTCCGTGGGTGATTGTTGACTCCAATGATAAAAAACGTGCAAGATTAAATTTAGCAAGAGATTTACTCTCACGCATTGACTATGAAGGAAAAGACCAATCTAGCGTTTGTTTGCTTGCAGATCCTAGCATTGCATCGCGTTATTCGCAAGGCTACACCGCTCAAGATAGCAAACGCAAAAAGAAAAAGGACAAGTGAGTAGAATCAATGTCTACTACCCCGCATTTTGTGGGGTTTGTTAGCTACTTCACGATTATGTGACTCAGATTTTAAAGAACAAGTAACAATGTTAAAGAGATATCAAGCCCACTCCAAAACACAGGATTCAGGCTTTTAACTTTAATTAGACACAAAATTAGATTTTACATACAAGGGGCAAAATGCTTGATGTTGGACTCATTATTTTTTTAAATGTGGTAGTAGTCATTGGAATAGGAAGCTTTCTCTATTATGCCTATTTCAAAAAATAAATTTTAGCAACAAGAATCTATCTTTGTGCGTTTGCAATTAAAACACCCTCCAAAATATCGTCTAAATCGCCATCTAAAATCGCCTCTGTGTTACTGTAAGCAAGATTAGAGCGAACATCTTTAACTTGCTGATAAGGATAAAGCACATAATTACGAATCTGATAGCCCCAACCATTTTCTCCCTTAATATCCACCTCACCTTGTGTAGTTTTTTTCAGCATCTCCAATTCATAAAGTCGACTTTTTAACATTTTAAAAGCAGTAGCTTTATTTTTATGTTGACTACGGTCATTCTGACATTGCACGACAATGCATGTCGGAATATGTGTGATTCTCACGGCAGATTCTGTCTTATTAATATGTTGCCCACCCGCCCCACTTGCACGATAAGTATCAATACGAATATCTTTATCTAAAATTTCAATTTCAATATCATCATCAATTTCTGGACTTACCACAACAGAACTAAAAGAAGTATGTCGCTTTCCATTTGCGTCAAAAGGGGAAATCCTCACTAAACGATGAATTCCGCTTTCTACTTTCAAATAACCATAGGCGTTATCCCCTTTAATCAAAAAAGAAACATCTTTAATCCCTGCTTCCTCTCCCTCTTGATAATCCAATAATTCTACCTTAAACCCTTTGCGTTCGCTATAACGCAAATACATGCGATAAAGCATACTTGCCCAATCTTGTGATTCTGTTCCTCCAGCACCCGGATGAATCGTTAAAATTGCATTCGCACTATCATACTCACCATTCAGCATGACTTCAATCTCTAGGCCTTTGAGCTGTTTTTCAAGCTCCACAGATTCCTGAAATAGCGAATCTAACATACTTGCATCATCTTCACTTGTCGCAATTTCAAAAAGCTCCCTTGCATCTTTGAGTGCATTTGCATTCTGGTAATATTTATCTAAAACTCTTTCAATATGCCGCTTTTCTTTTTGTAATTCACTCGCCTGCTTTGCATTCTCCCAAAATATTGGGTCTTGTTCTTGCTTAGCAATATCATCTAAACGCGTATGAAGTTTATCAATGCGAATAATGCTCTTAATGTTTTCAATCTTGATTTCAAGTATTTTCAGCAACTCGCCATACTCATAAATATCCATTAAAATTTAACTCCCAAAAGAAAAATTTTGTATAATTCACACTTCAATTCTACACAACTAAGGCTTAAGGTATGCAAGTTATCCAAAAGATAGAAGAATTACGACAACATATCACACATTTAAAAGACAATTCTCTAAGTATCGGTTTAGTCCCAACAATGGGGGCTTTGCACAATGGGCATATTTCTTTAATCCAAAAAGCAAAGGAAGAAAATCAAAAAATCATTGTTTCTATTTTTGTGAATCCAAAGCAATTTGGTAAGGGTGAAGATTTTGAACGTTATCCACGCACATTGCAAACAGATATAGATATCTGCCAAAAAGCAGGAGTGGATATTTTATTTACCCCAGATGCTGATGAAATTTATCATAATGATCCAATCAAGATTCTGGCACCAAGCAAAAGTGGTAACATCTTAGAGGGTGCTAGACGAAAAGGGCATTTTGATGGTGTACTAGAAATTGTTTTGCGACTCTTGAACCTTACTCAAGCTAATCGTGCATATTTTGGCAAAAAAGATGCACAACAGCTACTCATCATTCAACAAATGGTAAGGAATCTATTTTTACCTGTAAAAATTGTGGGGTGTCCTATCATTCGCGATTCAAAGGGGTTAGCACTCAGTTCCAGAAATCGTTATTTAAGCAAAGCAGGTTACGAACAAGCCCTACAAATTCCTCTTGCACTAGAGACAATAGGACGTAAAATTATGGGAGGAGAATATTGCTGTGAATCCCTCAAACAAATTGGTTTGGAGTCTTTGAGGCAAATAGAAGTTGATTATCTAGCGATTGTTGATCATCAGCTCAACGATATCAAAGAAATCAAAAAAAATGAAAGTCTCATTTTGTTAGTTGCTAAAATTGAGGGTGTTAGATTACTGGATAATCTTTGGATTTAAGAGCTAAATTAATTCTTATCGAAACTTTTTAAACAAAAGGAACTAAAGTTTTTCATAACTTAACCGATATAGATGATGTAAACCCCCAGAAAGGAATAGGGGAAGAAGATATCAATATGCGGAGAAGGAACCATGGATGGTTTAACGACATCTTTTCAACAATATAATCGATTGAGTTCATTCGCTTTTGGCGAATCTGGCAAGGCTACAGAAGAGGAAAGAACCCCCTCTAAAGGCAAAAATCCACACAGTAGCACTAATACTAACACCAATGATCGCGTTGCAACATTACAAGAGCCTATTGCAGGCGTAAGTGATAAACAAGAAGGTCAAGGCGGTGGAAATGGTAGTGGCAACTCCCAATTTCAACAAAATACTATTCAAGCAGGCGTCATAGAAGGGCCTAGCTTTGGCGAAATTCTAGACAGCAAAAGAATAACTGAAGCCATCATTGATAAGGCTTTACAAGTTGTAAGTAGCATTCGCGATGTTTTTCTCATAGAATATGCAAAAATGCTTGGCACAACAAGAGAACAAGCCTCTGATATTGCAGATAGCATTCAAAAGGGCAACGGGAGTTCCTTTTCAATGATTTTTGATTCAGTCATTCAGGGTGCGGATATGTCGCAATATGTCTTTAAAACTGAAATTAGCTTCTCAAGTAGCTTTATGCAACAAAACTTTTTTAATGGTGCAGATGGCACAACTGCTGGTATGGATTTCTCTTTCACAAATATTTCGTTTGGTGCAAGCATGAGCCAAACCAATAATGGCAATTCAATAACCACAAACTTTAACTTCATGTTCAACTCCACACAAATCAACGCTAGCCTTTCAGGTACTCCAGGTGGAAATTCTACATTAAATCTTATTGACCCATTAATTATCGACTTGGGTGGTGAGGGAGTAGAGTTAAGCACAGACTATTTTCAATTTGATTTAGATGCTGATGGAGAGCTTGACCAAATCTCTCGCCCAGCAGGAAATAGCGGATTTTTGGCATTAGATAAAAATGAAGATGGGGTAATTAATGACGGAAAAGAGCTATTTGGGACACAAAATGGCGATGGATTCAAAGATTTAGCACAACATGACTCTAACAATGACGGGAAAATTGACAAGAATGATCCCATTTTTGAAAAATTACGTATTTGGCAGCCTGGTGCCGACGGCAAAGGTAAATTAATCGGGCTTGGCGAAGTTGGAATTGGTGCAATTTACTTGGATGCACAAAAAAATCAACATATCTTTGAAAGTGCGTCTGGCGAGGTTTTAGGTGTTCAGCAGAAAAGCGGAACATACGAAAGAGTTGATGGCACAACAGGTGGAATTCATCATGTCGACCTTGCAAAACGACAAGAAGAACAACAAGAAGAGACAACATCAAATGCAAGTAAAGAAAAAGGAATTGCGAGATACAAACAAAGTCAAGGCGACCTCGAACGCTTACGATTCCTTAACAATAAACCAACAAGCGCTGAAGACAAAATTAATCTTAATGAGGGTTTCAGCGAAGAATTCTTAACTTCTATCCTCAAAGATATTACGCAAAAACTCGGCAAGGAGAATGTGGGCTTACTGCAGGGAAATGAAGATGCATTCTTGCAACGATTTTCAGCCTTACAGAAAGGTGAAATTAGCAACGAAGAGCTAACAGCAATGCAAATTGATTTCATTTTTAGCAAGAATCGCAATCCTAGTTCGCATGCTTCTATCTTAAACAGTATGATTTTTGGAGATAACCTTAGTCAGGTCAATGCTTCAATGTTCCAGTATGACGCACTACTAAGAGCACAAAGACTACTTACTTAGATATAACATAAAAGGGGGTGGGTATTTAAGCCCACCTTCGTAACATTAAAATCATTTTTACCGACAACTAAACTGCACGACCGCTTGAGAACTAAACTCCCTATCTTGTACAATAGGCGTTGTATTTTTTGCCATTCTCAAAGAACCTCCATCAGCCATAGGTGATGCTGCAAGCATACGAGGTACAATATGCCCATTGCCAATCTGCATTGTTACAACCCTGCACTGACGATTCAAGATTTTAGAATAAGATTCTGCATACTTTGAAGCTTTCAACAAAAGCTCCTCATACATTTTATCTTCATTTTCATTCATTTCTTCTGTGCTAAAAGTTTGTTCTAATGCAGGAATATTTAACGTTGCATATCCACTTTCTGAAACAAAACGATCTAAATCATGCAAAAGTGCACTATAGGATTCAAGCTGCTCCTTGGTAATTTTACATTGCAATCGTGAATCTAATTCCTGCCCAATTATATTCCTTGCACCTTCTTCATAGCGATAAATAGGACGCACTTCATAACTTCCGCCACTACAAAATTTCTCACGAGAAACACGTTCTAAAATTTTTGCAAATAAATCGCCGACTGCAACTTTATCTTCGCTTGTTAATTCTGCCTTACTGCTCAAAAGTTTTGCAGCATTGAATGTTGGAGTTGAGGTAAAAAGTGTTGCCATCATCATAGAATTCACACTGATATTACGGCTAAACTCTAAATTTTCCTGCTCCAATTCTTTTTTGAGTTTGTCTGTAAGAATTTCAAAAAAAATTCCTCCAACAAAAGCACCCACAATGCAAACCCCAGCAACAACATACTTAAGAATATGTAACCATTTCATTCCACCTCCTTAAAAAAGCGAAATTGTAGCTTGTATACAATTAACCCTCCATTAACTTTGATATGCAAAAATGTTTCTATGTTTAAAATAAAAATTTTAGGAACTAATTATGATTCAGTCGATTCATCAAATACAAAGCCAACTAACCATTCTTAATCATCAAGAACCTACATCGCAGTCTAATCGCTTTAACGATATTCTTAACGCAATCAAGCAAAAAGATTCAACTCTACCAATAAAATCCATTCTACCTTCTTTAGAGGATAAAGAATCTGTCGCAAGAGAAAATCTAGCTATGCGTATCGAAATAGCACAGCAAGAAATAGCACAAGAAATACGCAAGGGGCAAAGAATGGAACATTCTGTTAAAGCCGTTGTCGGACTTGTAAATCAAGACTTCTGGCGACAAGCCTTCAGTCCTGCCATTGAAAATCAAGAAAAAAGCAACAACCCCACCCTAAGTCTAGGAAATGATCATACGCAGGTGGGGGAAATCAGCACCTTTGCCGATATGTCCCTATTGAGTGGCGGAATCAAGGACAACTGACTCTTAATGCACAAGCACTAGACGCGGATTCTCCTGCCCATTTGCACGGAAAGCTTCACTAAAAGCTTTCTGTAGTGCTATCGTTAGAGCGATTTGACTTTCATACTCCACTGCCTCCTGTGGATTTTTAGCCATTTGCTCCAATGTCCCTTTACTTAGCACAAAATTATCCGTTTTACGATTAGGCATGGCCACATCGATACTAAACTCAACCTCCTGGAACCGATTCTTTAAAGCATTAAAGCATTCTCTTGTTGTTTTTGTCTCATTCATTTTGCTTCTCACATCCTTTTGCCTTGTAGCAAAAAATTTAAATTTCTGCTTTAGTTTTCAGCAATTAATGTTCCACATTGGTATATTTTTATTATATAAAAAAGTTTTAATAATTTATAGATTCATATACCTTTCTGTGATAGAATGGCAAACTTCATTCTAACAAAAAGGGGTGGTTTCAAAATGAGATTCTTGGGCTTAATGATGTGTTTTATGATAGCACTATCAGCAAATAGTTTTGCTGCTGTTGTGCAAGAAGGTATTTGGGGAAATGGTGTAACTTTTCTTGATTTTTTAGATAAACACAAAATTCCTCAAAATCTCTACTATAACCTTTCTCCAGAAGATAAGGAGTTGGCAACGGAAGTGATAAGTGGTAATAAGTACTTTATTCTTAAAGATGATAAAAATGGGCAACTTTTGCAAGCATTGATTCCAATCGGTGAAGACAATCAAATCCATATTGTTAAAGATGATTCCACAGAAAATGGCTACCACTTTGGCACTATTCCTGTACAATTCTTCCAAAAGCAACAATCCATTGCCTTAGAATTGAGCAATTCCCCCTATCATGAAATTACGAAAGCCACCAATGATACTCGATTAGCAAATGAATTTGCAATTGCCTTTAAACAATCTTTCAATATTAATAATTTACAAGTTAAAGATAAAATTGCTCTTATTTATAACCGCAAATATCGCTTAGGTGCTCCTTATGGTTCTCCTGAAATTGTTGCTGCTTTTGTTAACACAAGAAATAAACCTTACTATGTCTTTGCTTACAAAGATGGGCGCTATTACAATGAGAAGGGTGAAGAATTAGCAAGATTTCTACTCACTAATCCCGTACGTTATACGCGCATTTCTTCACGTTTTTCAAATGCAAGAAAACACCCTATTTTGGGTTATAAACGCCCACATTTAGGTGTGGATTATGCGGCAAAAAAGGGTACGCCTGTTCATGCTGCTGGTGATGGAAAAATCACTTTTGTTGGAAACAAAGGTGGCTACGGACGCACAGTCATTATTAACCATACCGATGGCTTTAAAACGCTTTATGCCCACCTCAATGGTTATGCAAAAGGTATCCGCTCTGGGCAGTTTGTGAAACAAGGTAAAATCATCGCTTATGTTGGTAACAGCGGATTAAGCACAGGTCCCCACCTGCATTTAGGTTTATACAAACATGGACGTGCAATTAATCCCCTTAAAAGCGTAAAAGTTGCAAAAAGGGTACTAAACAAAAATGAAATTAAAGAGTTTAACCTATTGGCAGTTGACTACAAAGCCCGTATTCAAGAAGTTCTTGCCCAAGAAAACTTGCCCTTCTATGAAAAAGCAGTTGAATATCTTGCCAAGCACGACACTAACAAGGATTTATAGAAGTGAATAGCGACAATATCAAAATTTTACATACTGAAGAATGCCCAAACTCTCCTTATATTCGCACTAAAAGGGTGCATTACCTTGAGAAAGGTTGCCAAAAAAGTTGGGATATTCTAGATGCTCACGATAGTGTTGCAATTTTGATTTTTGACAAGACACAACAATCCTTAATTGTCGTCAAGCAGTTGCGTATTGCAGTTTATGCAAAAGAAAACATCCCTTACACTTATGAGCTATGTGCCGGGCTTGTCGATAAACAAAAAAGCTTAAGAGAAATCGCAAGTGAAGAAGTTTTAGAGGAATGTGGCTATGCTATTTCTCCAGATGCATTAGAAGAAGTTGCTCTCTTTTACTCTTCTGTGGGCTTTGCCTCCACAAAGCAACATCTCTACTATGCAGAGGTTGACGGCACAATGAAGATGAATGAGGGCGGGGGCATTGATGATGAAATGATTGAAGTTGTCAGCATTCCCATTCAAGAATTACAACAATTCATTTTCGATTCTCAATATGCAAAAACATCGGGGCTACTATTTGCCTTTTTGTGGTTTTTAAGGAAATACCCGCAATGATTATACGAAAAATAATTTTTGGATTTTTTTTAGCTATTATCTGGCTACAAGCAGAGGACTTTGGGAATCGTATTTCCATTCCTATTTTAGAATTAGGAGAAGAATCTGAATTTTTCTACACACCCTCTATGGATTTGAAAGTAGGCGAAAGTGGCTTTGTTGTCCGCCAACTTGACAATAGACATTCAGCAATTATAGCACGTACCGCTGTTGTTGGCATTCAAGACGGACGTGCTAAAATCGCCTTTGAGCGATTCAAAACACTAGACCACGCCTCTTTTCCACGCCCTATAATTCAACCAAGCATTGGCGACAATATTGTTTTTCGCTCCTTAAACCATCGTGCAATTCTTATCTCGCCTAATCAGGATTTATACACAAAAATTACAAATCGTTACACGGGGGTTGAATGGATTCACCCTGATCTTTTTGCAGCATATTTAGTCAAAGAAGGGAAGTCTGCCCCTAGACGCAATGATTTTCGTGCATTATGTGATAGTTATGGAGTAGGGATCGTTTACATTGTCGGTGTTGGTAGCGGTGAAATCAGGGATTGTCAAACCTTTGGACTTCTTAAACAAGATTCTTTAAGCGAAGTGAGTACGGAAACGCAGCAGGTGCACCCATTCTTTTCACGCATTGGAGAATTAAACAATAATTGGTTTAGTTTTGGAAAATTAGAGATGGACGATTACTACCGCTTTTATAGGGATCTGGGTAGGGGTGCGATTAAAGATGACGAAAGAGGATTTTTTAACACAATTTTTAATATCATCATCGACCAAGAATAAGGAGGAATAATGATTAACGAACAACATATCAAAGCCTTAAAAGCGATTGTTGGTGAGGAGAACTGTTATGATGATATCGCACACAAACTTGCATATTCCTACGATGCAACACGCAACCGCTATGAACCCGATGCCGTCATATTTCCACGCGATGAGCAAGATGTAAGCCAAATTCTTGCTTATTGCAACACACACAGAATCACTATTACACCACGAGGTGCGGGAAGCGGATTTACCGGTGGTGCATTACCTATCAATGGAGGCATCATTCTTGCCTTAGAAAAGCATATGAACAAAATTCTTGAAATTGATATGGAAAATATGTTAGCACGTGTACAACCGGGAGTTGTGAATAAAAAATTCCAACAAGCCGTAGAAGAAGTCGGGCTTTTTTATCCCCCCGACCCTGCAAGTGAAGAATACTCCACGCTTGGAGGTAATGTGAGTGAAAATGCGGGCGGAATGCGGGCAGCTAAATACGGCATTACAAAAGATTTCGTAATGGCATTGCGTGCAGTTTTACCAAGTGGAGAAATTATCCGTGCAGGTAAAAAAACCATCAAAGATGTTGCGGGCTATAATGTTGCTGGAATTCTTATTGCAAGCGAAGGAACACTTGCTGTCATCACAGAAATTACACTAAAGCTATTGAGTAAGCCTAAATTACGTCAAAGTGCAATGGGCGTTTTTCCCACAATTCAAGCCGCCATGAATGCAGTGTATAAAACGATGTCTGCTGGGGTTACACCTGTTGCGATGGAATTTTTAGACAATCTTAGTATTCGTGCTGTAGAAGAACGCTTCCACAAAGGGCTACCTAAGAATGCCGGTGCAATTTTGATTACAGATGTTGATGGAAATTTACCTGAAGAAATTGACTATGCTATCAACAAAATTCAAGAAAAATTTTACGAAAATGGTTGCACAGAATTCAAAAAAGCGACAACTGATTCAGAAATTGCCGACCTATGGTTTGCAAGACGAAATGCAAGTCAAAGCATTACAATTTATGGAAGCAAAAAACTCAATGAAGATATCACTGTTCCACGTAGCAAGCTTCCAGAACTTTTAGAAAGGATTGAGCAAATTGCCCAAAAATACAGTGTTGTTGTGCCATGTTTTGGGCATACTGGTGATGGTAATGTACACACAAATGTAATGGTTGATGGTAATGATCCAAAAGAATTAGAAAAGGGACATTTAGCTATTACGGAAATTTTCAAAGTTGCAATTGAATTAGGTGGCACCCTAAGCGGAGAACATGGCATAGGTATTGCAAAAGCACCTTTTATGCCCCTTGCATTCAATGAATCAGAGATGAATTTATTTCGTGCAATTAAAAAAGCGTTTGACCCTAACAATATTTTAAACGGAGGAAAAATGGGATTATAACTTTTTAAAGAGCCTAGCTATTTCTTTAGTGATATTTTCTTGTCATTTTTAGAAACAATTTTGATAAAACTCTATTATAGTTTTGAAAATTTAGGGCAAAATTTAGAAGTTTATTGTTATAATTGAGGGTTTATTTTAGAGGTTTTACTCTAAAAGATATATGGAGTGCAAAAAGGGAATGAAATTTAAAGCAGCATTACAATCCTTACAAACCTATGAGGCAGGGAAACCAATAGAATTAGTTGTAAGGGAATTTGGCATTTCTGCAAACGAGGTCATCAAGCTTGCAAGCAACGAGAATCCGCATGGCTGTTCAAAAAAGGTTCAGCAATGTGTAGCACAAAAGCTTGCTTCAATGCACCTTTATCCTGATGATTCATTTTATCAACTCAAAGAGGCTTTGGGGGCAAAGCATAAAGTGGATACATCGCAGATTATCATTGGTGCGGGTAGCGATCAGATTATCGAATTTGCAATTCATGCGAAATGTGCTAAGAATGATGGCATTTTAATGGCTGGTGTAACTTTTGCTATGTATGAAATTTATGGGAGAATTGCTGAAGCAAAGATTATCCGCACAAAAAGTTCCACCCATAATCTTTCTGAATTTACAGAATTATATAAGCAGCATTCACCCTCTATCATTTTCTTGTGTGTCCCCAACAATCCATTAGGAGAATCGCTAAAAGTTTCTGACATTCAAACATTCTTAAAACAAATCAATAAAGAATGCCTTGTTGTCATTGATGGGGCATATCAAGAATATGCAACATTTAAAGATGAAGAGATGCGAATTTCTGTGGCTGAATTTATTAGGGATTTCCCAAATGTATTGTATTTAGGAACATTCTCAAAAGTTTATGGCTTGGGCGGAATGCGTGTAGGTTATGGCATTGCACAGCAAGAGATTATCCAAACACTTTACAAATTACGTCCCCCATTCAACATTACAACCCTTTCTTTGGTGGCGGCCATAGAGGCATTAAAAGATGAAGAGTTTATAAAATATTCATTGCAGGATTGCTTCACACAAATGAAGCAATACGAAGATTTTTGTCGGCAACGTGGAATTCGATATATTCCTTCTTTTGCGAATTTTATTACTCTTTTCTTAGATGGGTTGGGCGATTCGACGACTCTTGCACAAAAAATGCTAGAAAAAGGCGTCATTATCCGCAATTTAGCATCATATGGGCTAAATGCAGTCAGAATCACCATAGGCACAAAAGAGCAGAATCAAAGGGCTTTATCGCTTATGAGTGCTCTTTTGTAAGGATTAAATACTAAGGGATAAATATGGATTTTCAGGCAATATTTAGGCAAATTCAAGCAATTTATAAAAAACAGAGTTTTCGCCAACGACTTGTGATTATTGGGACAATCGTGGCTGTTATTTTGATGATTGCTTTTTTGTTTATTTACAATGGACGAAGCAGTCAGCAAACTTTAGCAGGTTATTCAACGCTGTTTGAGGGACTATCTCCTCAAGATTCAGCTTTAGTGTTACAACATTTGCAACAAAACCAAATTCCTTATGAGATTCCTAAGGAAAATACAATTGCTATTCCATCAGAACAAGTTTTGCAACAACGCATTATCCTTGCCGGAAATGGCATTCCAAAAACTTCTAAGGTCGGTTTTGAAATTTTTGATGTTCAACAATTTGGTGTAACTGACGAAGAACAAAAAGTAAAGTTCTTACGTGCAACAGAGGGAGAATTAAGCCGTACAATCGAAAGTCTTTCTCCTGTGCAAAAAGCTATTGTGAAAGTTGCACTACCTAAACAATCTGTGTTTACACAACAATCTACACCACCAACTGCCTCTATTGTTTTACACTTACAACCCAATATGGCATTAACCCCCGCACAGATTATGGGAATTAAGAATCTCACGGCTGCAGCTGTTACAAGCCTCACACCCGAAAATGTGAAAATCACAAATTCAGATGGTGATCCACTCGGTGAAGATGATGCCCTTACCTCCTTAAAATCTCAGTCTGCAATGCAACGTGCACACCAAAAGGCAGCCGAAACCGCCTTAGAAGAAAAAATTACCTCGATTCTTGCTGCTGTCGTAGGTGGCCCAGATAAAGTTGTCGCAAAAGTTACAATGGAGTTTGACTTCTCCCAAAAACAAAGTACAAAAGAAAGCTATGGTCCCAATAGTTTTGTGTTTAGTGAACAAAATATCGAAGAAAAAAGGGAAGGTTACAAGCCTAAAGAAATTGGAGGCGTTCCGGGTACGGTGAGCAACATTGGTCCTGTGCAAGGGTTGGACAATCAAGATATTCGCGAAAAATATGAACGTTCTGAAAACACAACAAACTATGTTACAGACAGAGAAGTTGCAAGCATTAAGGGTGAATTTGCAACATTGAAACGTTTAACAGCTGCTGTTGTTGTTGATGGGCGCTATAATGTCGAAATTGATGATGTGGGCAATGAAGTTTTGCGTTATTCTGCTTTGGATGATGACACGATGACAAGAATCCGTGCACAAGTACGCGATGCTATTGGCTTCAATCCCGACCGTGGCGATACCGTTAGTGTTGATAATTTTGAATTCAGTGCAACAACTGCTGCATACATTCCAAAAACTGCCTTTGAACGTTTTATGGAAGGAATGCAAAAACTGCTTGGACCATTCACGCCATTGTTTAAGTACCTTGTTGTGGCATTCATTCTATTTGTGTTTTACAAAAAAGTTATTGCACCCTTTATGGAACGTATGCTTGAAATTCACGAAGATGAGGACGATGAAATTGAATCTCTCATCAAACTTGATGAGGACGATGAAGATAGTCGCAATAAACTCAATGAAATGCGCAAAAGAGTGGAGGATCAACTTGGACTTAGTTCAGGCTTGAATGAAGATGAAGTTAAATACGATATTCTGCTTGAAAAACTCAAGGCATTAATCCAGGACAAACCAGAAGATGTCGCTAGTGTATTCCAGGCACTTGTACATGATGAGTTAGGCATTGACGATGCCAAAGCATTAGCAGAGAAAAAGTAAAAAGGAGTCAGAATGGCGTTAACACCTCGTCAGCAAGCACAATATGATGAAATGAGTATGGCGGAGAAAATTGCCATACTTCTTCTGCAGGTCGGTGATGATTTAGCAGGGGATATTCTTGCACGGGTTGATTTGGATACTATCACAGAAATTTCAAAATACATTGCACAAAATACTGGTATCGATAAACCCATTGCAACAGCGATTTTAGAAGAGTTCTATGCCATTTTTCAATCCAACCAGTACATTGCAGCAGGAGGCTTGGAGTATGCAAGAGAGATTCTTTATCGTGTGCTTGGTCCAGAAGAAGCAAAGAAGGTTTTGGATAAGCTTGCAAAGTCTATGCAATCTGCACAGAATTTTTCTTACCTTTCAAAAATTCGCCCACAACAACTTGCAGACTTCATTATTAATGAACACCCCCAAACCATTGCATTAATTCTCGCCCATATGGATCCTACAAATGCAGCAGAAACCCTAAGTTATTTTACCGATGATTTGAGGGCGGAAATTGCTATTCGTATGGCAAATTTGGGGGATATTTCACCTAATGTTGTTAAAAGGGTTTCAACAGTGCTAGAAAACAAACTAGAATCACTCACAAGCTATAAAGTAGAAGTGGGCGGAACAAGGGCGGTTGCTGAAGTATTTAACCGCTTGGGACAAAAAGCTGCAAAGGCAACGATTGCTTATATTGAACAAATCGATGAGCAATTAGCTAATGAAATTAAGGAAATGATGTTCACCTTTGAAGATATTGAGAAGCTTGATAATGCGGCAATTCGTGAAATTCTCAAAACTGTGGATAAAAAAGAGCTTACTTTAGCGCTTAAATCTGCACCAGAGGAATTAAAGCAAAAGTTTATCTCCAATATGTCTCAAAGGGCAGGAGAGCAGTTTATAGAGGAAATGCAATTTTTAGGTGCCGTCCGCGTTAAAGATGTGGAAGGCTCACAAAGGAAAGTTGTAGAAGTCGTTCAAGCTTTAGCAGAGCAGGGCGTAATTCAAATTGGCGAACAAGAGGATATGGTTGAATAATTTACAGCATCAAGAAAATGTCATCGCAACAGATAGACGCAGTCGGCACGATATTAGGCGGTATGAATTCAAGGCGCTTGAAGTTCCAAGCGAAGAATCTCTACCAAAACTGGATTCACTTCCTGTGTTAGAACAGGACACTCCACAGGAAGTAACACAAGAAAGTATAGCCCCAACGGCACAAACGACGCAGGAAATGCCACCTCCACAAGTGATAAGCGGTATTGAAGCAGAACTAATTGAACGTTTACTGGAACGGAGTGATGATCTTGCAAAATCTTTGGATTCTGTCCAAGCAAAGCTTGAAAAACAACAAGAAGAGATGGAAAAGATTTTAAGAGAAGCAAAAGAAGAATCCAGAATGCAGGGCATTAAAGAAGGTGAGGAGCAAGCACGAGCACAAATGCAAGCTGAAATTGATGCCGTGATTGAAAAATTTGGTGATTCTATCGCAGGCATTGGTGAAACATCTCTAAAAATGGAAGAGCATATTAATGGCATAGAAAAAGACTTAAGCCTTATTGCAATTGATATCGCAAAGGAGGTCATTGCAAGAGAAGTGAGCGAACAAAGCGGTGAAATTGCACTTTCTCTTTCTAAAAAACTCCTAGAATCTCTAAAAGAAGCCACAAAAATTCTTATCAAACTCAATCCGGAAGATTATGCTATTTTACTCAAACGTTTTGATGGAGATAGTCGCATTAAACTTCAGGCAGATAAAGCCATCACAAAAGGCGGAGTGGTCGTTGTCAGCGACAGTGGTAATTTAGATGGAACAATCCATTCTCGCTTTGAAAATCTTAAACGTTCAATTCTAGAAGGCAATCAAGGATGATTTTGGAAAAAAGTGAACTCAACATCAAAGAAAAAAGCATCGAAGAATTAGAAGTACTTTGCTCTTTAATCCGAAAACGCATCTTGGAAGTTGTTTCTAAGAATGGGGGGCATCTTAGCTCAACGCTTGGTGCAACGGAACTCATTGTCGCGATGCACTTTGTTTTTGATTCACCTAACGATCCTTTTATTTTTGATGTCTCGCACCAGGCTTATGCACATAAGTTATTAACAAATCGTTGGGAAGAGTTTGAATCTTTAAGGCAAACCGGCGGTTTAAGTGGCTTTACTAAACCGCAAGAAAGTGAACACGATTATTTTATTGCCGGTCATAGCTCCACCTCCATTTCTTTGGGTGTGGGTGCAGCTAAATCTATTGCCATCAAACAAGAAAACAGAATTCCTGTTGTTCTTATTGGTGATGGTTCACTATCGGCTGGATTATGCTATGAGGCGTTAAATGAATTAGGCGATCGTAAATATCCTTTAGTGATTATTTTAAACGATAATGAAATGAGTATCGCTGAACCTATTGGTGCAATCAGCAAATATCTTTCACAAGCCATCGCGGGAGGATTCTTCCAAACTCTTAAAGCAAAGGCAGAACCCATCTTTAAAAAGCTACCAGAAGGTGCGACTTATATGGCTAAGCGGTTTGAAGAATCCCTTAAACTCATCACGCCAGGGCTACTCTTTGAAGAATTGGGGTTAGAATATATCGGACCCATCGATGGACATAACTTAAAAGAAATTATTGAGGCATTACATATCGCCAAGGGGCTTAGAAAACCCATTGTCATTCATGCACAAACCATTAAAGGAAAAGGCTATAAGATTGCTGAAGGACACTTTGAATCATGGCATGGTGTTTCACCCTTTGACCTAAGTAGCGGAAAAGCCTTGACTCCAGTCAATATAACTAATGCCCCAGCACCAACAAGTGTATTTTCTAAAACCTTACTAGAATTAGCAAGAAAAGATGAAAAAATTGTCGGGGTTACGGCTGCTATGCCAAGCGGAACTGGAATGGACGCACTCATCAAAGAATTTCCCAACCGCTTTTGGGATGTTGCCATTGCAGAAGCCCATGCTGTTACCTCAATGGCAGCTGCCGCTAAAGAGGGGCTTAAGCCATTTGTTGCCATTTACTCCACATTCTTGCAACGTGCTTTTGATTCTTTAATGCATGATGTTGGGATATCTTCATTGCCTGTGCGATTTGCAATTGATAGGGGAGGAATTGTGGGAGAAGACGGAGAAACACATCAAGGGCTTTTTGATGTTGGCTATTTGCGTTTAATTCCACATTTTACACTCCTAGCACCCTACTGCAATGCCCAACTTAAAGATATGGTTAAGTTTTCTTACACCTTCGATCAAGGACCGATTGCATTTCGCTATCCGCGTAAAAAATTTATTATTCAAGATAATGAATTAACTTTTAGTCAAACGGAGTGGGGAAAGGGCGAAATATTACTTGATGGAAAAGAGATTGCCTTTATTGGTTATGGAAATGGTGTAGGCAGGGCATTCAAGCTTATCAAAGCGCTGGAAACAAGACATAATCAACCACTACCTGCTTTGGTTGATTTGCGTTTTGTTAAACCTTTAGATTCTCACTTACTTCTTCATCTTGCACAAAAATATAAAAAATGGTTTGTTTTTAGCGATAATAGTGTTGTAGGCGGTGTTGCAAGTGCATTGATGGAATGGCAAATGACAAATCATCTTCAAATTCAAACGATTTCCTTCGAATTTGAAGATGATTTTATTACACACGGCAATGCTGATGAAATAGCTAAACAAATTCACATCGACACAGAATCCTTACTACAAAGGTTTCTAGCTTATCAAAATCAGTAGTTCACCTCATTTTTTATTTTTTTCTATTTTTTTGGAATAACTTTTGCTTATTAAATATTAAGGGTAAAGGCAATTTCAATAGTAAGGAAATAAAATGATAACAACAGGTTACAACAATCATAATACTTTTGTAAGAGATTTAAAACAACCACAGCAAGTAAAATCCTTTAAAGATACTTTCTCGCTAGATTTACAGAATACAAACACTAAAGAATCTACAAATTGGCTAGAAGATGATTCTACACAAAAGATTAAAACCCCACTCAAAGAGGGTTTAAGTATTTTAAACCTTATCTCTCCTCAACAAGCAGAAAACAAAGAACCACAAGAAACAGAAGCAGAAAAAATAGCAAGGATTACAAAACATTTCAATGAGAAGTTTAATCCTAATAAAATTAAACGCAACAATGTTACAGAAGAACAAGTTGCAGAGGCACTGAGAAGAAATGAAATTGTTTTTAATGAGAATGGGGAGGTAACTGATGCCTTTATACGAGATCCTAAACGAGATTGGTTTTTATATAAGCCTAGGGGTAATCCTTGGGCAGTGGAACTTAATAAAGCAGGGCTAACAGAAGAAGCAAGGGTGGCAAGTGATTATTGGCAAACGCTTAGCTCTGATGCGCAAAAAGAGGTATGTTTCACGCATACCCTGCATAAAGTAAAGCAAGCAGAACTTTATACAGGAACTCCCTTTAGCGCATTTGAGCGAGGTATAGAGTTTCCTTTTTTTAATTCTACAAGCAAAGAAGAGATAATGAATGAATTCTTTAAGACAATCGATAAGAGCCTTAAAATGAATGAAAACAACGCAGGTGGTAATTCTATAGAACAGGTGCAAAAGGATAAAAGAATCCTCACTGAATTTAGAAATACAATGCAAGAAGTTTATTCTAAGAAGGAAATAAAATGATAACAACAGGCTACAACAATCATAATACTTTTGTAAGAGATTTAAAACAACCACAGCAAGTAAAATCCTTTAAAGATACTTTCTCACTAGATTTACAGAATACAAACACT
>NZ_NHYN01000129.1 GCF_003288845.1 Helicobacter monodelphidis
TTAAACGCCAATCTCGCTTGGGGTCACGTTCAAAATAAGCTGTTACTTCTCCTTTTTCATCAAAAACAATTTCATTTCTTCTCAGTGCTTCTGCAACTTGTTCTTCTGTGATATTATTTTGTGCGTATTTGTATGGATTAAACTTTTCATTAATGTGTTTTGTAATCCTTGCTATTTTTTCTGCTTCTGTTTCTTGTGGTTCTTTGTTTTCTGCTTGTTGAGGAGAGATAAGACTTAAAATACCTAAACCCTCTTTGAGTGGAGTTTTAATCTTTTGTATAGAATCATTTTCTAGCCAATTTGTAGATTCTTTAGT
>NZ_NHYN01000130.1 GCF_003288845.1 Helicobacter monodelphidis
TCCAACATCATACCCACCCTTAACTTGCTTTTCTTCCTCTAGGCTTAGAATATGCACACCTTTAGAATAATCACTTAATGCACCATGAGTAACTTTTGCCAAAATATCTTCTGCTGCAAACACAGAACTTGCCATTAACGCACTTACTGATATTGAAAAAATAAGTTTTTTCATGCTATCCCCTTTGATCATTTGCCTTAACTATAGGCTAAAGTATGCTATAATTTTTTTACTTAATATTTTTTTAAATATTACTCAATCTTTCAAAATTATTTTATTTTATTTGTTTTTATGCTTCAGTATGTTACAATCT
>NZ_NHYN01000131.1 GCF_003288845.1 Helicobacter monodelphidis
TGGTGCATACTTTGCAAACTCTAAAAAGACATCACCTTTGGAATAAGAGCTAAAATCAGACTTTGAACCAAAAAATCTTGCAAGTCGATTCTTTTTGTCATCTTCCATTACGACTGCCCAAGTATCTGCTTTTATAGCTCTTTCCTCATCTTCTTGTGTAAAAGTTTGAATAACTTTGAGTGTTTTAGGATTATATTCATAGACGATAGGTAAATTATCCAAATATTCCTTAGAAAAATCCTCTCCATAGGCAGGAGATTCCAAGACTTGTGAAAAGAGTTGATAGATATTGCCAAAGCTTTTAGCAAT
>NZ_NHYN01000013.1 GCF_003288845.1 Helicobacter monodelphidis
CCTATAAACACGCAATTTAAACAAAAAAACACCCTTAAAAATTCAAATTTTTAAAAATCTCATTCAAAATTTTAAAACCAAAATACCACTTTGATTTTAGACATTACCAGATACATTGTATCATCATCTTTAAGCCCAAAAATAAAAATATCAATTTTGGTATGATAAGTCTGAAAATAATAAAAATTGCCAATCGCACTGAATATAACAATAAAGCTTACAAGCACAATATAGGCAAAGAATAATAATTTTGCCCACTTTAGCCCTAAGGAAAAATTACAGAGATAACGATTCAATACAAACCTTAAAGGCGGTGTGAAATACGCACAGAGCAAAATCACTGCAACCATTACACAAACTACACGCATATCAGAAAGAAACCCGATTCTATACATTGAGGCTATATCACTCAATGCAGGCGCAGTATCAATAAAAGCAAACTGCATAAAAAGACGCATAATGAAATAAGTAAAAGCAAAAAATATGGCTAAAACAATACTAAGTAGGGTTAATTTTCGCTTAAATAATATATCCCACAGATAAAATAAGCGGGATTATAGCTGTCTTTCATAAATGTTTAATGAGGCTACAAATCTAAAGTGCCTACAAAAAATCTCCTTAACATTTCGCATTTATGAGATTATTTTAAGCGGAGTATTCCACAAGATTGAGCCAAACATAGAATCTTAATTTGAGATTTATTTTAATATAATTTTGTGATTAAAATCCTGCTCTATGCACTTCTTTAATTATAAATAATTGCTAATGAGCAACTCTTTGCCTTTGCTCGCTCGCCCCTGCTTGTAGTTATTCATACCATATTGCAAATCCCACTCTATCACACAAAAATCCTTGTAGAGATGACGAATATACTCGCTATCATCATAAGTGAGCAAAAATCGATGATTTGTCTTGCAAAGCACCCTATGCAAAGCCTCGTGATTGAAGCTTGTATGCAAGATTCCCTTTTTGCCATAGAGTTTGGACTTACTCGCACGATAATAAGGCGGGTCCAAAAACATAAAGACACTATCCCCTTTACGCTTGATAATGCCCTCAAAATCCTCTGCGTGAAATTCAAAATTTGTGATAATGGAATGAGATTCTATGAGCCTATCAATACAACTTTGTGTGAATCTCCCCTCAAATGCCTTTTGCGAATATCCACCACTATCAACCACACCTGAAAAAGTGATACGATTGAGGATAAAAAAGTCAATCCCTCTCTGCAATGGGCTTAAATCGCTATTTCGCCTCGCAATGAGGAAATCATACAAATCCCTTCCGCTCTCAAATTTTTGCCTTAGTTCTTCAACTCCCCTAATGAGATTAATATGATTATTTTGAAGACAATCCCAAAAGCAATAAAGTTCGTAATTTAAGTCATTTGCGATGAGCTTCATACCACTTCGTTGCTGGGCAATATAAAATCCTATCGAACCTCCACCAAAAAAAGGCTCACGATATTCCTTGAAATCATGTGGAATAAATTGCCCTAAGAATTTTATCGCCCTGCTTTTGCCACCGGGATAACGCAAGGGGGATTTTATCGATGAGAGAGTGTGAATCGCTTGTGTCATTGTATATTCTCTAACCAAATAGTAAAATTATTCTTTTGAGATTCGAGATTGAGCGAATGAAGAATACTTTTTTGTTTCTCGTTAAAATTATTATTTTTCATAAAAGTTTCTCTATTTTGTGCTGTATTTGGCAGTGTAATACTTGATTTGAGTGTAGTAGAAGTCAAGCGTAAAATCACTCTAAATTCCCTCTTGCCTATAGAATCTTGAAGGATTGAAAGATTATGATAAAGCATAAGTTTAAGCAAACCATCTTTTATATCATCACTTGAGGGCAATATAGAATCTCTACTATGCTTACTCTCAATCAAATACAAAATATTATCTTTTTCTATCACATCATCGATGGTAAAAAAATAATATCCACCCAAATAATTTTCAATGGTAATTTTTGTCTTTTCACCTATACCGATAGATTCTTTTGGCTGAAGCGTAAGAAACTCTCTATTTTGAGCATTTTGTGCTTTTTGTCTCGAATATCGCATAAAAGATTCTCTATTTTTTGAAAGATTTGTTGCAAATTTATCAATATTATTTGGATTATGAAGTTGCACTTTGAGGATTTTTGAGATATGTTGATAGGCATTTTTCACAAGCGTGATTTTGCTAAGTAAATTTTCCTTACTAAGTTGATTAAGATTCCAATGGAGTGCGGATTGATGATAGTTTGTAAGTTCGCTAAGTTGCTTGGTAATGTAGTCATTGCCAAATCGCTGATGAGTGATTTTATTTAGTTTGTTTGGGTTTCTCGTATTTGTCTCTGCACTCTCATAATAGCTAATAATCACATAGATATTCAAAAGACTCATTAGCGAAACACTATCCCATTGCAAATAATCCATATCGCCATCTTTCCCTTCATCTTTGATAAGCGGGATAATCGTTACAATCTTAGTCGCAGAACAATCAAAAGTATCATAAACTCGTGCATACGGGTAAGAACGCGTCCTTTTGGGGCTTACCCATTTGCTTATTGCAAAGGTTTTGTTGTTTATAGTAATGAGACATTTGCTCGGCAAATCATTAATATTAGTTTGAGATATATCAAAAATCTCAAGATTCTCTCGCCATTGTTTTTGATATGAGAAGTTTTGAATTTTGGCTAGTAGCATTTTGGATAGCTCTTATTACTCGTTGGCAGATTTTATCTATGATGTTAATCATTTATAATATAATTAATATCCCATATTTTAAGAAATTCTTTAGTTAGTCTTGCAGTGCGTTCTTTTATATCATCTTTTGTCCATTCTTTTTTATCCAATAAATCATCTCGTGTAATACTTAAATCTGCACATTTTTTAATACAATTTTTCTTACTTCCATCACCATTTAATTTAATATTCCATAAAGAATTTTTTATTTGACTATTAAGCGAACCTTTAAGTAAAGTCATATTACCTATTTGATAAATAAACTCATTTGCTTCATCATCATTTTCAATAACATACTCCATTGTTTCCATGATTGTGGGCACAAATGTTCTAAGGTATAATTATATGATAACTCAATAATATCTTGATTATTTTTATTGCTATATCTTCTGTAAAGTTCTATCCAAAATAAAATAAGATTAGCTTTTTTATTTTTATTACTTGGAATATATTTTAACGATTCTTCTATTTGTTCTTGTTTAGGAAAACTTAAACTCTTTAATACTTTTGTATCTTTACTCTTACAAAACTCTACTGAGATAGTAGCAAAATTTTTATTGTAATCCTTATTGTTCATATTGCAAACATAACGAGTTATTATAAATATTTCTAAAACTTTAAAACAAGAATTTAACTTCTTTTTATCTTTCAATGTATATTTTAAAGCCAATAATAATGGCATTGCTGTATTTGTATCTGTAATCTTTAAAATATGAAATAATCTATTTTCAGTATTATCAAAGCTTAATGCCATACCTTTTGTAATGCATGGAAAATTTTGATAAATATTTGCATATTCTTTAATAAGAGATAAAAAATTTTCTATCTCCTCTGCATCAAACTATTTTATTTTTTCTTTATAAATACTACTCAGGTTTTCCAAAGTATCCTTATCTGTATCAAAGAATCCTTGTATAACAGCAAAAGCGTGTAAGAAAATCTCACTTTGAACTCTTTTAATTCGCCCTGTTACAACTTCTTGTTCCCAAAAATCTTTTTTTGTTCTGTTTCAAATATATTTTCCCAATATTCTTGATATATTTTTTCATATTCCATTTTTAAAAAAACTACTTTTGCAAAAATTGCATTTTTTATAATGTCTGTTGCTGTAAGTTTTAATCCAGCAGTATTTATGGAATCAAATATTTTTTGTTCATCTTCATTTGCATCTAAATTAATAATAACCCATAATTTAGAATTTTTTATAAATTTTAAAAAATCAAGTTTGTTTTCTATGTTATTTTCAATTCTTTTAGTAAAATATTCATAACATTTTACTAACCGATTATATCCATCAATTTGCAAAGAAGTATAATTTTCTGCTTGTAAAATTTTATTAAAATATTCTTTATCAATCCTAGAATGTTGAATTTTTGGATTTTTATCGCTTGTAGGTTCTTTAAATAGATACTTTCCATAATCTCCTTTATACTTCTCATCTAAGCAGTCATAAAGTGATTTTACAAGTATTGAAAATGTTGTTAATCTTTGTTGTCCATCAATCAAACTTCTATGAGACCCCTCACCTGCATTTGTAAAAAATGTTCTCTTTTATTCTTAAAGCTATCTAGCAAATCATCAAAAAGTTGCTCCCATTGTTCCTCTTCCCATACATATTGTCTTTGAAAAAATGGTATTTCAATCAAACTTTCTTGTTCTATAAAACCAAAATTACTTTCATTTGCCTTCATTGATACTCTCCCAATAACTCCCTAATTTAGATAAATACAATTATATTATATTTTTACTTAATATTTACATTATATCTTCCCCTTTACTCCCACTCTATCGTGCCGGGTGGCTTACTCGTGATGTCATACACCACACGATTTATGCCCTCTACTTCATTGATGATTCGATTTGCCACACCCTCTAAAAAATCATGGGGCAAATGTGCAAAAGTCGCCGTCATTCCGTCCAATGCCTCCACCGCACGCACGCAAATCGTATTATCATAAGTGCGATTATCCCCCATTACGCCGACACTTTTGACATTGAGCAACACGCAAAATGCCTGCCACACGCTATCATAATAGCCCTTATTGCGCAATTCCTCGATAAATATAGAATCTGCCCTCTTCAAAAGCTCCAAGTCCGCCTCATTCACCTCGCCCATTATGCGTATCGCAAGTCCGGGACCCGGGAATGGATGCCGCATAAGCATAGATTCAGGCATACCTAGCTCCCGCCCAAGTGCGCGCACCTCGTCCTTAAAAAGCTCCCGCAATGGCTCGATAAGCTCAAACTTCATCCATTCAGGCAATCCACCGACATTATGATGAGATTTTATCGTCTTACTCGGACCTTTGACACTCACAGATTCTATCACATCAGGATAGAGCGTGCCTTGTGCGAGGAACTTTATCTCACCATTTGTATTATGCTTCCTCGCCTCTTTCTCAAACACTTCGATGAAAGTCTCGCCGATGATTTTACGCTTCGTTTCTGGCTCTCTCACGCCTCTAAGTTTGCCTAAAAATACCTCTTTGGCGTCAATCGTGATGAGCGGCACACGCAAGTTTTCGCGAAACATCTTCTCCACCGCCTCACGCTCCCCAAGTCGCAAAAGCCCCGTATCCACAAATACCGGTATCAGTCGCTCACCAATCGCACGATACAACAAAGTCGCCACGACACTAGAATCCACACCGCCACTCACCGCACATAGCACCTTGCAAGGCTTACTAGGTTCGTCTTTTTGCGATAAATTGTGGAGCTTGTCGCTCGCTTCGTCGATAGACGCCCTAGTCTTATCTCCTTGCTCACAACTACGCAACCCCAATTTCTCATCAAAAATATTTTGCCTCGTGTCATTTACAGAATCTTGTGGCTTTATGAATTCATCGATAGAATCTCGCATTTTACGACGACACACGCACGATTCTATATGGTCATTCACCATACCCATAGACTGCATAAAGGCATACATTATCGTTGAGCCGACGAATGTAAAGCCCCGCTTTTGCAAATCTTTGCTGATTGTATCTGATAATGGCGTGCGAGGAGGCAAATCCGCTATCGTGCGAGGGCAATTATCAAGGGGTTTCCCTCCTACAAAGCCCCAAATATAATGCGAAAAACTCCCAAATTCACTTTGAATCTCCAAAAATACCTTTGCATTATGTATCGCAGATTCTATCTTTTTGCGATTGCGGATAATGCCCTCATTCACCATTAGCTCCGTGATTTTCGCCTCATCATATTTCGCCACGATAGCAGGATTAAAATCATCAAATGCTTTTCTAAAAGCCTCGCGTTTTTTGAGGATTGTGAGCCACGAAAGCCCCGCTTGCATACCCTCTAGCACGAGCAATTCAAAGAGTTTGTTGTCATCATAAAGTGGCACGCCCCATTCATTATCGTGGTAGTGCTGATAAAGCCTCTCATCATCGGGATTTTTCGCCCTTGCCCACTCACAACGCACAAAATCATTGTGGATTTTCTCACTTCGCACAGAATCTTTCTTGCACGAATGAGCCATAGCGGAAGTTTGAGATTCTATATGAGAATCTTGTGTGGTTTGAGATTCTATATTGTGAGATTCTAAATCTCTCACGCAAGTATCGCAATAGCACTCCTCATATTCCTCTATCAGCTCATATTTCGTCAAATATCCGCGATATATCTCCACATTTTGTGCAAAATTGAATTGATGATAGCAAAACACCACTTCTTTATTTTTTGGTTGCCAATGCTCCTTGTAGGCATAATAGCGAGGCATTCCCAGACGACACATCAAAGCCCCGCTTTTTGTGTTTTGTATATCGTGTGTCGCACTGATATAGGGCAGATTCTCTCGCGCCTCATCAAGCACCGCACTAAGCGCCTCAAAAGCATATCCATTGCCCCAAAACTCACTGCGCAACGCATAGCCCAAATCATAGGGCGGCTCACACTCTATATGCACATAGCCTATGGGGATATTCTCATTTTTGAGGCATATTGCATATTTATAGCCCTGCTTTTTTGCATAAATTGCTTGATATTTTTGAGCAAAAATATTTTGAGCTTGAGCAAGATTCTCACACACAAAGCAAGGCAGATAAACATTTGTCGCCTCATCGCTATAAATTTCAAAAATCGCCCTCAAATCACTTGCTTCAAATCGCCTTAAAATGAGTCTTTTTGTATCTAGTCTCGGCGTATTTTGTGGGTTCTTTTTATAAGGGATTCTTTTTTGTATTTCGCCCTTAGATGCCCTACTAGCGGATTCACTCCTTTCAAAATCTACTCTTTTTAGCACCATAACCGCTTCGTTATTTCTATCTCTCTCGCCATTTTTTTGGAATCCAATCTTTGCATAAAAGCCCATAGCGACGATATTTTCATCATAGGTGCTAAGATAAATTTCATCTTTGCCAAATTCAGCAAAAATCCTCCGAAGCAATGTGCGAAACGCTACCCCTCCTATGCCCTTGTTGCTAAACTTCTCATCAATCATAAAGCGGTCAATCCACACTCTATCCTCAATCGCCACATAATCATACATACAAAAGCCAACGAGCGTATCATCAGCATAAATAGCCCTTGCTTTCCAATATCCAACCTGTTTCGCCTCATTGATAGAATCCGCATTAGATTCTATAAAATGGCTAAATTCCTCTTTCACACGCAATGCACACACATCTTTGAAGTTAGAATCATCAATTTCTTGAAACTTCATACTTGATTCTATCCCCACGATTTTACGCAATTTGATAATCTCATTTTGCACGAAATTTTGCATATTCCAATCCGTGTTGCTCCCGCAAATATCCACCGCAAAATTTTTGAGAATCTGTCCGCCACATTCGCTATGCACGACTTCGGGGTGGAATTGCAAGGCATAAATATTTCGCTCCAAATCCGCAATCGCACAATAATGCGTATTGCCAGACTTCGCTAGCTCGATAAATCCACTCGGTATCTCCTCGACTTTGTCCGCATGGCTCATCCACACGATAGAATCTTGCTTCACACCATAAAAAAGATTGCGTGTATGGCAAGGATTTTTAGAATCCCTGCCTTGCTCTAAATCCACTTCATTGCTAAGGCTACAAGGCTGATTGAAGTGATGGGGATTTTTGCTCAAATCTTTAGAATCTCCACTTCGCCCCCCATAGAGAGTATCGCTCAATTTTGCCTTGAGTGCCATAGAATCTACGCTCAAATGGGCGATATTCCCCTCTTTTTTTACTCTCTCAAAGCCGAGATTAAGATAGCACTGCAATCCATTTTTGTCCTGCATATCCCAACGCGTCGTGATTGTCGCAATGTGCAAAAATTCATTTGCCATAATATGCACAAGGAATGCCTCAAGCAAATCCTTGTATGCGACTTGAGTATTCATCGCATAGCATTCAAAATGATTGTCTCGCAACACGCCAAAGCCCATCATTTCTTGATTATGAGAATCTACAATGCACTTCACATTTTTGCCATTGCGTATCACATGAGCAATATCCTGCGTGATTTCTTGCAGGATTTTCTCACCCATAAAGCTATGATTGCTAAGAAAATAGCTTTGCCATTGCGTGAATACACTCTCTTTTTCATTCTTATGTATGGTGTGAAAAGAAAAATGATTCAAGTAATGATTGCGCGTATGGCAAGAATCTTTAGAATCTATCGTGTGTCTTACGCTCATATTTCTATTGCTCACTTCATTGCCACAAGTCTTAAGATATGATTTACGCCATTTATCTTTCTTCAGGGCAAACTCAAAATACACTTCGCCACTCCCCACACTATCGCCCACTTCGCCGACTTTTTGCATTCCTAACTTGCGCGCGAGATTCTGTGAAGCGAGGTTATCACTCCTGCAAATCGCATAGAGTTCTTTCGCGCCAAGATGTGCAAAGGCATATTCGCGTAATGCCTCGCACACCTCAAGTGCATAGCCTTTACTCCAATGAGTTTTTTTCACGATATAGCTAAGCTCCAAATGCTCTTTGTAATGCAATCCAGCCTGTCCTATCATCTCGCCACTATGAGGCTCGATAATGGCAAAATAGCCCACGCCATATCGTGCGTAGTTTTCTTTCTCATGCTGAATCCAACGCTTGACTTCCCTATCATCAAAATCCTCTATCCACGCCCACATCGTCTCTTTATCACTTAGAATCTTTTTGAGTTCTGCGAAGTCATTATCATTGAAACATCGCAAAATCGTGCGTTTGGTTGCAAGAAAAATATCGCTAGATTCTATCTTATGGATTGTTGCCTCTTCTAAGTCTGCAATGTGAGATTCTGCCCCACGAGATTCTATACTATGAGTTCCCTTATGAGCCACTTCGGACTTTTGTGCTGCAAAAATCAGTTCGGCATTCTTCACATAAAAAAGATAATGTCGCAAATCCTCGCCCTTGTAGTTCTTAATATTCTCGCCAACAAGACGCATTCCTAGCTTCCTAGCGACTTTCATTGAGGCGAAATTATCATCTTTGATGAGGCAATACACCTCACTTAGCCCAAGATTTGCAAACGCATAATCCCTACACATTTCCGCACATTCTAACGCATAGCCCTTGCCCCAATGACTCCGCCTCAAAATATAGCCAATCTCAACAACTCGCCTTTTTTGCACACCCTCCAAGCTAATCTCCGTATAGTTCAGCCCACAAGTGCCGATGAGCTTGCCACTTTGCGTCTCTATCATCGCCCAAGTGCCAATGCCATCACGCTCATATCGCACAAACTGCTGCTCTAGCCACTTTTGCACCTCATCATCGCTAAAGCTATGTCCCCACGCATACATCACAGATTCATCGCTTAGAATCTGCTTTAGCTCCGCGAAATCGCTTTGCCTAAACTCACGCAATATCGTGCGTTTGGTTTGCAAAATCACTTTTTGTCCCCATGCACTGCCCTTAGAATCCTGCCCCTGCATATATGCACCTTTTGAAGCATTGTGTGAAGTCCAAGATTCTATAATGGATTGTAGTTTGGGCTTTGAAATCTCTAAAAATAGCATAGGATAAGGGCGTGAGCCACTATCAAGCGCACTTCTCCCCACAATCTCAAAACCCAAATCCTGATAGAATCTTAAGGCGTCTGTGTTTTGTTCATTACAAGAAACCTTGATAGTTTGAAAGACACTTAAGCCCTGCTTATACGCCTCTGCGATAAGAGCCTTGCCAACGCCTTGATGCAACGCACGCGGTGAGACAAAAAGCATTTCTATATTCTTAGAATCTATACCGATAAATCCCACAATCTCATCTTTTTGCCACATTTCACGCCCATTCTCTCGCCTCGCCACAATCACAAATACGCTCTCTAAGCCCTCTTTCAGCTCATCTCTAAGGTTTGCAATATCGCTTTCTTTGATAAAGCTATGCGTCGCACGCATAGAATCTTCCCACAAAGTAATGAGAGATTTTTTGATACTCTTAGCGTTTGGAAGTGCGCGTAATGCAGCACATTGAAAAGGTTTAGAATCTGCGTGGATAGTGTGATTTTGTGATACGAATTTCTCCAAAAACACCATTTCTATATCATTTTCTACCAATTTCTTTGCATACTGCTTGTAGCCGAGTTTCTCATATCGTTTGATATTCTCAACGCTCTTTGCACTCGTAAAAATCTCATATCGCTTCGCTGGAAGACATCGCTCAAGCTCCGCAATCATCGCCTTTGCCAAGCCATTGCCCGCATATTGAGGGGCGACAAAAAGTTTGCCAATATGTGCCGTCTCATCACGCACGCATCCTCGCACACTGCCCACAATCGCATCATTATGAACGCATTTGATAAATATGTGGGTTTGAAACTCCTCCTTGATACTCGCCAAATCCTGCGTGAGTGGCTCAATATCAAGCCTCCCTACGCGTTCTGCCTCCGGGATAAAGGCTGTGTGTTGCAAATTGAGAATCTCCTCTAAATCCGCTTCACTCGCCTTTGTGATAACAAAATCGCCACTTGCCCTAAGAATCTCGCATTGATGATGAATCCCTTGCTCGTAACTCCCCCGCTGATGAGACAAACAATCTCGCTTGGTGCTTTGAGAATCTGTATTGCACAAAGTGAGATTTGAGGCTACATAATGGGGATTTCGCGTGAAAGAATGTGTGGCATTTCTACAAGCATTTGTGCTGTGAAAATCTCTATGGATAGAATCTGCGTGGATAGAATCCCCTCGCCCGATATATGTGTGTGCGTTTTGAGAATCCCCATTCACACGCTCGACAATCTCTAGCACTGCCTTGCCGAACTCCTGTGCCTCCGCCCGCACGACACGACCGCCGAAAAAATCCGCTATATACTGCATACCATAGCAGATTCCAAGCACGGGGATACCTAGCTCAAACACCCTCGAATCTGGCTTGTAGGCGTCCTTTTCATACACACTTGCGGGACCACCGCTTAGGATTATCCCTTTTGGATTGCGTGCGCGGATAGAATCTAGCTTCTCAAAATATGGCACGATTTCGGTATAGACGCCATATTCCCGCAGTCGCCTAGCAATTAATTGTGTGTATTGACTCCCAAAGTCTAAGACTAAAATTTGCACTTGATTCATAAATTATCCTTTTAAAATTGGAGATTCACTCTGATTGTGTGTATTGCTATCCTTATTCCTCTAAAGATTTTATAATAACTCATTGAATATCTCACTTCGTGTTGAATCTAGCAAAATATTCATCAATTTCAGCTCTCATCTCAATTCCTACCTCTTCAAAAGCCTCTAAAAGCATTTCATAGCTCCCATTTCCACCGATAAAATCCCAAAACTCCTTTGCAACTTTGAGTTCAAAATCTAAATCCAACATTCCTGCCATAGTCCATCGTTCATAAGGCTTTGGCTCATAAGGATTGTAGGGAATAGCGATAAGCGTATGAATCTCTGCATTTGGATTTGCATAGGCATAGCTTGCCACCCAAGTAAGCAATGTGCGTTTAAATTCCTTAAAACCACCTTTGTTTGGTTTAGCTGTCTTTATATCAATTAAATATACACTCTTGTCTTTTTGAAGCAATAAATCTATCTTTGTAGGTTTGATTGTAGAAATCTCACCACTATGTGCTACACGCAAAATTCTCTCTATTTCATTGCATTTGTTCGGCTTTACCCTTCCACTTTCTAGGTTATCCATAATATCTTGAATTACTCGCTGTGCTTCTCTGGTGATAGTTTCTCCTGCAAAGGCTTGACGCGTGATATTATCAAACTTCGCTAATCCCAATTCTTCTGCCACAGGCTCAAAAATACTTGTCCCAAAATTTGTATTCAGGCTTTGAATAAAACTATATAGTGCCATTCTATCCCTACCTAAAAGTCTCGTGTGAAAAGGCATATATGAAGTTTCTGGCGTGTAATTACTAAATTTTTGTCTCAACGCATTTTTAAGGCGATTTTTGATGTTTTGCTTTATTTGCATAGATTTTCCCTTATTTTTTAACTTGAGCCTTGTTTATCTTTCAAATGAAATATACTTTCATTATATTTGTTTTTATCCTTTTCACTTCGATTAAGCACAGGTCTATCATATCGATTGACAATCTCCATTCCTGCAAGTTCTGCTATCTTTGGATAGAGATTAAATTTATCATTTGCAACCAAAAAAATATTGTAATTTTCTTTTAAGAATCTTTTTGCATTGCGAAGCACTTTTGCAATATTTTGAGCATATTTCTCTTGTGCTACCTTCCCTTGCCCTTCACTCATCTTACCAATCTCTTGCTTATCGTTACGAGGAAGTGTAAAAATATCATACGCATACGCATGCTGTTCGTGATAATCAATCAGCCCTACATAAGGTGGTGAGCTAAAGATTCCTGCAATTTTTTGAGTTTCTAGTAAATCCCCAAATTGTGTATCGAATTTCATAACTTCTGCTAAAATATTGATATTTATAGAATCTCCATTCAAACAAACCTGCCTTGTATTTGTCTTTAATCTTGCAAATTCCTTCAAGCGTTTAAGCGTATCTTGACTATAACTTTTCCACCATTTTAAAATACTAAAAAGAGGTTTGCAGATTCTGCCGTGCTTACGACAATAATAAGTCTGTGTAATAGGTGTAAGCAAGGTCGCCAAATCTGAATGCGTTGTTGCTCGACACGAACGAGCAGTGCGACTTAAAATAATCATCAAAATATCTCGCAGTTCTTTTGGGGACATTGCTATCTCATCTCTTAAATACACAATCTCGCATTTGATAGAATCTAAATACCATTTTTCAAAAAAACTTACTTCATTATTTACTATTTGAATATTAATATTATATTTTTTTACCAAATCATTATAGATTTCTAAAAATTCCTGCTCTTTTTCTCTCCCATAAGATTTTTCATCAATCTCACCTAAAACAACCTTTCTTTTAAACTCTTTATTTGGGAAGAATGCTTGATTAAATTCACTTAATCTTTCATTCAAGATTTGCTCAAACTCTACAATTTGATTTTGTTGTATATGAGATTCTAGAATCTTTGTCAATCTCAAAATTTCATACTCTAAATTTCCCATATCATAATCTCGCACTTTTACATTTGCAAGTATTGTATTAAAAATCGATATATCCACGCCAATAGCGTGCATTCCTAGTTCATTTGCCACACTCAATGTCGTCCCACTCCCACAAAATGGGTCAAGCACAATATCGCTTCGCTTAAACACAGCCTCTCTCTTTATAGAATCAACATGTGAATCCAAGAAATACTCTGCAAGTTGCGGGATAAACTTACCTTTATATGGGTGCAATCTATGGATATGTTTCGTCGTTTCAGCCTCTTTGCATTGTGCGAAAGAAAGTGGATTATTCAAATGAGGTTTTGTGGTAAATAGCGTGTCATAATAGGCTTTTAACTCATCTTTATGAATGAGATTTTCACTTGTAGGGGTATCGTTTGCAGAATCTTGACTAAAATCTTGCTTTATAATTTGTGCATGATTAGCTATTTTGCCATAATTTAAAAGATAGATAATATTATTGCTCGTTACATTTTTGCCCAAATATTCACTCGCCCAAAGTGCTGCTTGTTTGGGGGTAAGAAATAAATCAGAATCTTGTTTTGCTTGTGTCATAGTTTAAAATTCCTGTTTGTTTCGGGACTTTTCGTGCGGATAGAATCTAGCTTCTCAAAATATGGCACGATTTCGGTATAGACGCCATATTCACGCAGTCGCCTAGCGATTAATTGTGTGTATTGACTCCCAAAACAAGCTTGAGCGAAGTTTCTTGTAAAGTCTAAGACTAAAATTTGCACTTGATTCATAAATTATCCCCTATCATTCTCTCTAAAATCTGCCTTATATCGTGATTGTGGCTCGGGCTTAGAATCCCAAAAATCCTAAAAGATTCTAGCAAAAAATTTTTATGATTAGCATCTAAGATCAATGAAGCACATTCCTTTTGCTCCGCCACTCGCCCTAAAAGCGGGATATTGTTTTGTGGTCGCAACTCTGTGATAGGGAAGCACACATAGAGCATTGGTTGCACACCGATAGCCCGTTGTTTTTCTTTAATGATAATTTCTACCAAAATATCAAACACACCAAATTTATGCACCAAAAGTGGATATTGCACTTGTGAATGATAAAAATTAATCCCTAGAATCTCTCGCTCTATTGGGTGAGTGCGGAGGATAGAAAATTGAGAATCGATTAATTCATTACTTTTCACTTTACTTAAAAAATCTATCAAATAAGCTATCTCGTCTTTCTTAATAATCCCAAATTGCATAAAATAATAAATAAATTCGCTTAATTCATACAATGCTTTATTCTTGCCATTTGCCCCGATAAAACCGCTATCTTGCAAAGTAGAAAGTGCTAATTTTTCCCTATCATTTTTGTCAATATCATAGCCGATTTGCCATTCAATATAATGCTTTTGTGTGAATGGAATCTGCCTCGTAGCAGTGGGCAATCCGTATTCATAAAAGCTATTACGCACTTTGACTCTTGTCTTGCCACTCTGTGTAGTAAGCGGAATCTCTACAAAAATCTTATCATTCTCCACCCTCTCAATCCTCATAATGCTCTCCCAATAAATCTTTAAAATATCCCACAATCTGCGGGACTAGAATCTTACTTTCACTTGCCTTGATAAAGTGAGATTCTAGCTTTTTAAATCGCTCATAATCAATCATCACATCGCAATTCCCGAGATAATATGGGATATGTGAAATGATTTGCTTCAACACATCAACATAACAATACAGGCTATATTTCTCTGGTGTAACATACACCGCATTCGCATTTTCTTTTGTAATGAAAGTCTTAGAGCGACGCAAGGCATTTATATCACGCAGAGTGTAAAACATCGCTTTTTTCTGCGAAATAGGCACACGCTTTTTGTTAGGATATTTATCGATATAGTGGGCGATAAAGTCAAAATCATTGAGGCAAAATCCCCTTCCTTCAAGTGTGCGAAATGTGTAATTTTTGATAAGCTCATAGTCCATTCCCTGTGTATTGCGCTCATAAAGAGCGATGATAATAGGGAAAAATCCGCTTGATTTTGGACAAAAAACTTGCGAACTTATAATAATAGAATCTCGCAATATATAGTTTTTTGCAAAGCTTTTTAATGCCTTAAAATTACTCTCTTTGATAAGATAAGAAAGCGGGTGAAGCACACAAATAATATTCGCCTCAAGCCTATCAAAAGAGCGTAAAAAGCTTACCCCAATATCACGATGTTTAAGACTAGAATCTATCGCAAAAGAGGTGTTTAAATTTTGTGTAAGTGGGATAGAATCTGTAATGCAAGATTCCCTATCGTTTTTAATTTTTTGTCGCACGATAGAGGTTTTGTCATTGTATGGCGGATTGCCGATGATGATGAGTGTGTCATTATCCTTGATGTTTAAATCTTTTCTTATCAGCCCACAAAGTGTATTTTGATGAAGTAAAGTGAGATTGTGGAAATCATCAGATTCTAATAATTCTTGTGCTTTTTGCAAGGCATTTTTATCAATATCACAACCGATTTTTTGATGAAATTTGAGTTGCAAGTTTGGGGGATTTATAAGAAAACTCCCATAGCCACAAGAGCTATCAAGCAGGGTAAGATGATGAAGATTTTGTGTCTTTCTCTTATCAAGGCGAAAGTTACGCAAATAAGATTCTAATAATTGATACACTAACTCCACAACATGATTTGGGGTATAAAAACTCCCTTGATTAATCATTTGTTGGCGATTAAGGTGGATTTGCTGTGTCATATCATTCCTGCTTTAATGACAAACTGATGACCCACACTCTAGCTTCTCAAAATATGGCACGATTTCGGTATAGACGCCATATTCACGCAGTCGCCTAGCGATTAATTGTGTGTATTGACTCCCAAAGTCTAAGACTAAAATTTGCACTTGATTCATAAATTATCCCCTATCATTCTCTCTAAAATCTGCCTTATATCGTAGTTGTGGCTCGGGCTTAAAATCCCAAAAATCCTAAAAGATTCTAGCAAAAAAATTTTTATGATACTATGAATATACTTTAAAGTTAGATTTTTTTGTTATCATAATATTTGTAGTCTTGATATATCAAATAAGGTAATGCGTATGCCACGAGCAAAAAATAAAGCCGACTTATTAGAATCTGCTCAAAGTGAATTTGTAAAGCTTACAAAACTCATTGATACAATGCCAAAAGAAATGCAAAGTGCGGAATTTTGCTTTGAAGGGCGGGATAGGAATGTCCGTGATGTGCTTATTCATCTCTATGAATGGCATTTACTTTTGCTCCATTTTGTGAATATTAATACAGATAATTTCAAGCTTTGTGCCGCGCATACAAATACGAATCACGCTCATACAAAATCTAGCACAAAACCTCCTATAAGTAAGTCTATACCATTCCTCCCGCCACCTTATAATTGGAAAACCTACCCAAAAATGAATAAAGAAATCTGGAAAAAGCACCAAAACACAAGCTTAGAAAAAAGCAAACAATTACTCAAACAAAGTCATAATGAGGTCTTAAAAACGATAGAGCAATTCAATAATGAAGAGCTTTTTACCAAAAAACTCTGGAGTTGGTGTGGTAGCACTCATCTTGGAAGCTATTATATTTCAGCTGCTCCATCGCATTATGTCTGGGCGATAAAACTGCTGAAAAAACACACAAAAAGTGTTCGGATATGACACAAAGATGGAATTAAGATAAAAGAGGCTTAAAGGTAATTGTTAAGAACTTTATCGTTGAAGCTGAATTATGATATATTAGGAAAGTTGGTGGAGTGTAGGGGGATCGAACCCCTGACCTCAACGCTGCCAGCGTTGCGCTCTCCCAGCTGAGCTAACACCCCTTCCTTTGATGGTCTGGAGTGCGAATTATAACGCAAAAAAATTAAATTAAATTAAAGATTCTCTTAGTGTTAATGAGTTTTTTACATCTTTTAGAATATAATTATACTTTTAGTATTGTTTATTTGTGAATAAGGAGGAAGAATGCGGGTAGGTATTCCAAAGGAAAGTTTAAAATTTGAATGTCGTGTGGCAATTACACCATCGGCAACTGAAGGATTAAGGCAACTTGGTTTTCAAGTAAATGTAGAACGTGATGCCGGTAAAAAGGCAGATTTCGATAATCAAGAATATAAAAAATTCGGTGCGATAATTACGAGTAAAGATGAAATTTGGAAGTCTGATATTATTGTAAAAATTAATCCTCCTACTGATAGCGAAATTAACCTGATGCGAGAAGGGTCGACACTTGTGTGTTTAATTGAGGCAATACAGAATCCAAAACTTCTTGAAAAATTGCAAGCAAAAAAAATTACAACATTGGGTTTAGATTTGATTCCTCGAATTTCGCGTGCCCAATCAATGGATGTTTTAAGCTCAATGGCGAATATTGCGGGTTATCGTGCGGTTATTGAAGCAGCTTTTGAATTTGGGCGATTCTTTGCGGGACAAATCACTGCTGCAGGTAAAATACCCCCTGCAAAGGTGCTGGTTATTGGAGCGGGTGTTGCGGGACTTGCTGCCATTTCTGCAGCGAAGAATCTTGGGGCAGTGGTGAAAGCTTTTGATACACGCGAGGAAGTTAAAGAAGAGATCCAGAGTCTTGGTGGTGAATTCTTGGAAATAAAAATTAAAGAGAATGGTGGTGGTGCTGATGGTTATGCAAAGATAATGAGTGCGGAATATATTAAAGCTGAAATGGAGCTTTTTGCTACTTTAGCTAAAGAAGTTGATGTTATTATCACAACGGCTTTAATCCCCAACAAACCTGCCCCAAAACTTATCACTAAAGAAATGGTAGAATCGATGAAGAGTGGAAGTGTGATTGTTGATTTAGCTGCTATAAATGGGGGAAATTGTGAATTGACAGAAGCAAATAAGATAGTTAATAAGAATGGTGTAAAGATTCTTGGTTACACAGATTATCCTTCCCGCTTAAGCACACAATCTTCACAACTTTTTGCAACAAATTTGCTGAATTTTTTTAAGCTTTTATGTAAAGAGAAAAATGGGGTTTTAAATATTGATTTTAGTGATGAGATTATCCGTTCAGCAACTGCCATTAAAGAATCTGAAATTACATTTCCACCCCCACCCATTAAAGTTTCAGCAAAACCAAAGCAAAAGCCTGAATTGCTTAAGTCTGCACCCACTCAACAAGTAAAAAAGCAATCCTGCCCTTTTATTAAATATGCTTTAGTGGCGTTGGCATTATTATTGTGTGTATGGTTGTTTGATGGTGTTGAGGAGACATTTTTGGCACACCTAAGCCTTTTCGCCCTGTCTTGCGTTGTAGGATATTATGTGATTTGGAATGTTTCATCGGCATTGCATACGCCTTTAATGAGTGTTACAAATGCAATTTCTGGGATTATTATTATTGGTGCATTATTGCAACTTGATAGTGGTGGAATAGTGAGTTTTTTTGCATTTATTGGTGTTTTTATCGCTAGCATTAATATTTTTGGTGGTTTTGTTGTTACGCAACGTATGCTGAAAATGTTTCAGAAAGGTTCTAGGGGTGAATGATGGGTAGTTTTGTTAATATCGCTTATATTATTGCGGCTGTTTTATTTATACTCTCTTTAGCAGGATTATCAAAGCACGAAAGTGCGAAACGTGGTAATTTATTTGGAATGATTGGAATGGTGGTTGCATTAATCGCAACTATTTTTAGTGGGGAGAGTGGGAGCATTATCTTGATTGTGCTTGCAATGGTTTTTGGTGGTAGTATTGGGCTGCATTTTGCACAGAAAGTAGAGATGACGCAAATGCCAGAGTTAATCGCTATTTTGCATAGTTTTGTTGGTCTAGCTGCTGTATTTGTGGGTTATAATAGTTTTTGGGAAATTGGAGATTCTATTAACACAACAATGTATCGTATCCACTTAGGAGAAATTTTTTTGGGGGTATTTATCGGGGCGGTAACCTTTAGTGGTTCTCTTGTTGCATTTGGGAAATTGCGTGGTCATCTATCTGCAAAACCTTTGGTGCTTTCTTGCAAGCATCGCTTGAACGCATTGGCACTGGGTTTATCTTTTCTCTTAATGATCATATTTTGTTCAAGTGAATCATCTGGAATGCAATTTTTCGCCCTTTTCGTGATGACATTCATCGCTTTTGCTTTTGGTTGGCATCTTGTTTCGTCAATTGGTGGGGCAGATATGCCTGTGGTTGTGTCTATGTTGAATTCTTATTCGGGTTGGGCTGCTGCTGCTTCAGGTTTTATATTAAGCAATACTCTATTGATTATTGTAGGTGCTCTTGTTGGGTCTTCAGGTGCAATTTTATCTTACATTATGTGTAAGGCAATGAATCGTTCTTTTATGAGTGTAATTTCTGGAGGTTTTGGTTTTGATGAAAGTAGAGAAGGAGAAGAATCTGGTGGAGTTTGTAGAGAGAGTTCAGCGAGTGAAGTTGCCGAGTTACTTAAGAATGCACAAAGCGTTGTTATTGTGCCGGGTTATGGAATGGCGGTTGCAAACGCTCAACATTCACTTTATGCACTTACCACAAAACTGCAAGAAATGGGAATTCTTGTACGTTTTGGGATTCATCCGGTTGCTGGGCGATTACCTGGTCACATGAATGTTTTGTTGGCAGAAGCAAAAGTATCTTACGATATTGTGCTAGAAATGGAGGAGATCAATGATGATTTTTCAAAAACGGATGTTGTGCTCGTAATTGGGGCAAATGACACGGTAAACCCCGTTGCTTTGAGTGACCCAAATAGCCCTATTGCTGGAATGCCTGTATTAGAGGTATGGAATGCGAAGAATGTCATTGTCTTTAAACGTTCTTTAGGATCAGGTTATGCGGGTGTGCAGAATCCTTTATTTTTTAACGAAAACACATCAATGCTACTAGGCGATGCTAAAAAGAGTGTTGAATCCATTCTTTCTAGTATCTAATTAGCTATGGAATTCACCTATCGTGGTTGTGGACGATAGGGTGGATAGTTGTCATTAGGTTGGTGAGGTGGCTTTGAGTGTCCTGGACGATTTGGTCTGTGGTTGGGTTTGTATCCTGGAGAATGGTGAAAGTAAGGATTTTGATAATATTGTTGTGTCCCATAATGGTAGCCATCTTGAAAGCCATCTCTATAGTCATCTTTATGTCTCCAGTAGCTACCTCTGCTATTGCAGTAGGCTTCATTATACCATTGCAGGTGGAATTGCTCCTTGAAGTATTCAATTTCTATTTCAAGTCGTTCTGCCTCTTTGAGATTACCATACCTCTCTGCTTTTTCTTGTGCTTCACGCATTTGACATAAGCGGTCTTCTGGTTGAAGACGATAACGTGCAAAAGCTATTTCGTTGCCCAAGCCAACGATGAATGCAAATAATATTAGTATTCTCATAAGAAACTCCCGTCTCAAGTCATTCAAGAATTTTTGCTTTAATGATTCTTTCTGTCTGTAAAGGTCTATTATTTTCGTCAGTGCGGACGGATTCTAGTTTTGTTAACACATCAAAACCATTTTTTAGTTCACCAAAAATAGTGTGCAATCCATTTAGCCAAGAAGCTCGTCCGGTTGTAATGAAAAATTGAGATCGATTTGTGTTTGGTCCTGCATTTGCCATTGCTAGAATACCGCCATGATCAAAAGCATAACCCAAAGCAATTTCATCTTCAAATGCACCCCCAAAAATAGATTCCCCACCTCTACCTGTACCAGTCGGGTCACCACCTTGAATCATAAAGCCTTTAATGATACGATGAAAAGTAATGCCATCATAGTAGCCACGATTAACCAATTCTAAGAAATTTTCGACTGCTTTTGGTGCAACTTTTGGATACAATTCTAGCTCCAGGTTTCCTGCCGTTGTTTCTAGGATAACAATCGGATTTTTTCCTGATGCAAGAATTTTTTTAACTTTTTGACTACTACCACTCATCGTATCTGTTGTTTGGTGCTTTGTTTGAGCTGGATTGCCCTCATTTGCACTTGCCTGATTAAAAAAACAAAATAAAAGTAAGCTAACTGAAACAGCTTTAACCAAATAATGAATTAACACTTTCATTGCGATAAATCCTCCTAATTACTTCAGCAAACAAGGGTGCAACACTAAGAATTTTGATTTTAGAGTGGGGGTTTTTGATGGGGATTGTGTTGGTTACAATGACACCATCGAGGGCATCCTCTTTGATTCTCTCCATTGCATGCCCACTAAAAACAGGGTGAGTGCCTAAAGCTAGAACTTGTATGGCTCCATTCTTCTTTAAGGCTTCTGCTGCCTTAAACATTGTTCCTGCAGTATCAATCATATCATCAACTAGAATAACACTCTTATCTTTGACATCTCCGATAATATTCATCACTTCGCTTACATTCGCTCTTTCACGACGTTTGTCGATGATGACTAAATCTAAATTAAGTAGTTTTGCAAAGTATCTTGCACGTGCAACGCCACCAATATCTGGGCTTGCAACGATAGGACGTACTAGATTCAAAGATTCAATATGTTCTTTAAAAACGATTGAACCATAAAGGTTATCAACAGGAATATCAAAAAAACCTTGAATTTGTCCAGCGTGTAAATCCATTGTTACAACACGCGTTACCCCAGCAGTTTGTAATAAATCTGCAACAAGTTTAGCACTGATAGGCACTCTTGGTGCGGCTTTGCGGTCTTGCCTTGCATATCCAAAATAAGGAATGACAGCATTAATGGATGTTACAGAACTTCTCTTTAATGCATCAATCATAATGAGTAATTCCATTAAATTGTTATTTGTGGGGGCACAGGTAGGTTGAATCACGAATACATCGCAACCTCTCACGCTTTCAGCAATCTGAACGCTAATCTCACCATCGCTAAAATGGCTCACCACCGCAGGTGAGAGTGAAAGCTCTAAGCATTGTGCAACCTCTTCAGCAAAACTCACATGCGCACTTCCAGTAAAAAGCTTATAATGACGCATACTCCCTCTCCTTTTTGAGTATCAAAATCGTATTATATAGTTTTCTCTTATTTTGTGCAAACTTTCTTAGAATTATGCAATTTCAGAATGCGAAATAAAGCCACCTCCGATAATACAATCATTATCGTAAAGCACTAAAGCTTGTCCGTTTGCTACTCCATATGCCTTTTCTTTTAGTCTTGCCTCTAGTTGCCCATTCGCATTTAAAAATACAGTAGCAGGTATTTTCGGACTTCTGTAGCGAATTTTCACACTGCATTCAATTTGTTTAAAGTCTTTTGGTAGGGATACGGGTTTTGCATGGACAAGATTTTTTGCTAAATCCTCTTTTGAGCCAACCGTAATCTGATTGTTTTGGGGGTGAATGCCGATGACATAATGTGGAGTATGTGCACCATCTACACGAAAACCCTTACGTTTTCCGATAGTGTATTGCATATAACCTTGATGCTGTCCAATTTTATTACCTTTTTTGTCGACAATATCGCCGATTGTGTCAACGGGGTAATGTTTTTTTAAAATATCGATATAGTTTGTCTCTACAAAGCAAATTTCTTGAGAATCTTTATAGGTTTCAAGGCTACCAAGCCATGGGAGCTTTTCAAGAGCGGTGGGTTTGATTTCTGCCTTAATGGAATGACCAAGTGGAAAAATCACACGATTGATGGCGTCTTGAGAAATTCCAAATAAAAAGTAACTTTGATCTTTATTTTTATCGTAAGCTTCTTTAATGCGTCCATTCTCAATACGTGCATAATGCCCAGTTGCAATGTTTGGATAGCCTAATTCTAAGGCTTTTTGTAAGGCAAAACCAAACTTCATCTGTGGATTGCAAATAGCACATGGATTAGGAGTTCTTCCCTCCTTGTAGCTTGTAATAAATTCTTCGTAGACAAATTTTGAGAAAAGTTCCTGAAATTCTAAAATAGTGTAATTAATATTGAGTTTTTCGCTTGCTTTCTGGATATTGCGTATATTTTGAGTGTGTAACTCTTCACGTCGATGCAACTTAAGATAAACCCCTAATACTTCATATCCTTGTTCTTTAAGCAAATAGGCACAATAAGAAGAATCTACTCCTCCACTCATGAGTAATGCAACTTTTTTCAATAGATACTCCTTTATTTTTAAAGTAATGGGCGATAGTAACAGACAAAATATAAAATATTGCTTAAAAAATAGAATATTTAAGATTAGAGATGGGGGTGTACCCCCATGTATTTTGATGTTTTATTGCATATTTGCAGGTTTTGGATAACAAAAACGGTAACCTCTACGACGAACGGTTTCTATTGTGGCAATATTCAATGGTTTATCCATTTTTTGACGAATCTGATTAATTGCGACTTCAATAACATTAGGCGTTACCAGTTCTGGCTCTTCCCAAATTGCATCAAGCAATTGTTCCTTTGAAACAATTTGGTCACGATGTCTAGCAAGATGGGTGAGAACTTCAAAAGGTTTACCTTTTAATTCAATTTCCGTGCCTTTATAGGTAATTTTCTCTTCATCAGGATTGATGATGAGGTTTTCAATTTCAATGAGATTTGTTCCTCCAAAGCGCAACCTTGCTTCAATTCTTGCAACTAAAACATCAAAGTCAAATGGTTTTTTAATGTAGTCATCAGCACCTGCACGTAATGTTTCAATTTCACTTTGCTTATCATCTTTTGCTGATAAAATGACGACTGCTGTGCGAGGAGATTTTGTTTTCACGGGAGCGATAACATCAATCCCGCTACCATCAGGAAGATTCCAATCCGCCAATACTAAATCATAATTACGAATGCTGATAAAGTATTCGCCATCTTTAAGATTCTCTGCAAGGTCAGTCTGGTAGTTAAACTCTGTAAGCCCATCCAATAATGTTTTTTTAAGAGTATTGTCATCTTCTATGATGAGAATTCGCATATGGTTTCCTTATGTTGAAATTAAAATATCAAATGCGATTGTAACATATTCTTAGCAAATTTTAAAGTTTTTTTCAAAAAAAATTAAAGATTTTCATTGAGTGTACAGATTTCTTAAAGGTGTTTAGCTCTCCACCCTTCTATGAAGGGCGAGGCTAAATAAAATGAGCTTTTTAGAAGAATTTTGATTCTTTGCTGTCTGATTCTATAGTTTAATGTTTATGTTTTAAGCTACTTTCAATCAGCAAGAATGCTGCACCAAGAATTCCTGCAAGGAGTGATGAGCAAAGAATTGTAATTTTTGCCAAATCTGTTGCTTGAGGGTTGGTGAATGCCAGTGCAGTGACGAACAACGACATTGTGAATCCGATTCCAGCAAGCATTCCAGCACCCAAAATATCAATCCAACCAATTCCTTCAGGACGTGCCGCAATGCCCAGTTTTTCAGACAAGAATGTAGCAAGGAGAATTCCAACAGGCTTTCCAACAATTAAGCCTAAAGCAATACCAAGCAAAATACCATCAACACCGAAATCAATATCACTTGTAATAGTTACCCCAGCATTTGCAAACGCAAACAAAGGCATAATAAAATAAGAACTCCAAGGAGAAAGGGCATGTTCAATGCGTACAAGCGGAGATTGCACAAATTTTGAATCTTTGATGATGTGTGCCACTTGATGAATTTGGTCATCACTGATAACATGGCTACCTTCATCACGTTTTTTGAAAATCTCCAAATAACTTCCCGCATTCTCAAGATATTCTGATGCCTTCACCTTTGCCACAGATGGGATTGTGAATGCAAGCACGACGGCTGAAATTGTTGCGTGGATACCGCAAGCATGAACGGCAAGCCATAAAGGAACGCCTAAAATTAAATAAGGAGCAATAGAACGAACACCCATTCTATTCATAATTAATAGAACCACAACAATTCCGGCTGCGATAGCAAGATAGAAGGCTTGAAAAGTTGTTGTGTAAAAAATTGCAATCACGATAATTGCACCCAAGTCATCAGCAACCGCTAAAGTTACCAAAAATACTTTTAATGCGGCAGGAACACGGCTGCCAAGCATTAACATCACACCCAATGCAAACGCAATATCTGTTGCCATCGGAATACCAAAACCATTTTGTGATGGAGTTCCGATATTAAAACCATAATAAATTAAACCCGGAACAATCATTCCGCCTAATGCCGCGATGACGGGAAAAGCAGCTTTTTTGAAGCTTGCTAAAGCACCATACATCATTTCTCGCTTAATCTCAAGCCCTACAACAAGAAAGAAAAATGCCATCAAAACATCATTAATCCAGTGTTCTACGCTTAACCCCACATGTCCTGTCCAATTCACGGTGTAATGGCTCATCGCATTAACTGCATCAGCGACTTTTTCCCCAACACTAAAGCCGATATAGACTTCTTTAGCGTGAAAATAATATTCCGCCAATGGTGAATTTGCAACAATCATTGCCAACACCGCACAAATAAATAGAAAAATACCACCAAAAGATTCGCTTTTAATGAATCGCGTTAGCATTCCCACGAACCCTTTGTCCCCAACCGAATGCACATGATCACTCATTTTTATTCCTTGCATTAAAGATTTTATTCCTTTACAGGAATTAACTTTCCTTTAGCGTCTAAAAGAAAGCCCTCTGTTGGCTTTTTATAAGCAGATGAAACAACCTCAATGTAGTCCTTTATCTGTTTATAGTAAGCATCTTGCTCTAATTTGCCACTTTTATAGTCAATGACAAAGGCTTTATTTTTCCCTAAAATGAGCAAATCTATTCGCCTTAAACAATTATCCTGCAAAAAAGAAACCTCGCATTTTATCTTACCTTTGCTGAGAATTTCTAAAAATTCAGCAGATTGCATAACGATTTCACATTTTTGATAACTTTCATTAATTTCATCCGCACTTAGTGTATGTCCAAACTGATTGTATAGGAACATAATGATATCTTCTTTTTGTGCTTGAAATTTTAGGTGATATTCTAACGCAAGATGAAAGGCTTTACCTATATCTTGCCGTTTTTTACGCATTTTTAAAATCTCTAGCCTTGTGTATTGTGAATCATCTACATGTTGAGTATCGCTGGAATAAGCCAAGTGATTATGACGCAAAAAATCATGTTGGCGTCCAAAATTTTTTTGGATTATAGGTGTATCATCTTTATTCTGTATATTTTCTATTTCAGGTTTTTGTGTTGAATCTTGTGCCTCTAATTCTCCCATTTTTAAGGGAGATAAATGTAGAATCTCTAAAAAATCTTGTGTTGCTTTTGGAAAAATATGTAAAGATTTTTTTGCACGTGTAAAAGCGACATATAGTAGATTCAAATCTTCCTCTAGAATGCGTTTTGCCTCGCGTTGTTTTGCTTGCTTGTAATTTTCGTCAAAATTTTCACGCATTTTGTTGCCAGAAAAAATATGTTTAAGTGTAATGCCTTGATAATCAAACAATAATCCTTTATTTTGCGTATTCTTTTTGGATAACCGGTCAATAACAAAAACTCTTGGGAATTCCAGCCCCTTTGAGGCGTGAATTGTGAGAATTCTTATTCCGCAAAGTTCCTCTTGAATTTGAATTTTATTTTGCCGTTGAATGAAGTCAAGCACTTCTTGAGGTTTTTGTGCAAAAATCGCATACTCCAAAACTTTTTTTGCTTGAATGCTGAATAATTGAAAATGTTCCATTATTTTTTTGATAAGTATTGCAACGGAGATTTTAGCATTCAAGAATTGTTGAATAAAATTGAAAAATGCTTCATCTTTTTCTTGTGCATTTACTAAGGCAAAAAAAGTTTTGGCATGGATAGGTAAAGAATCTTGTGCGTATAGCATCATTTCTTTTAGAGCCTTTACCTCGCGGTATTCGCCTAGATAGCTTATGCCTTCTTTGATTACTTTGATAGTTGGAATGTGTTGTTTTATCTCTGTTGCAATTTCTTCAATATCATTGTTTTTTAAGACAAGAATCGCAATTTCATCTGGAGTTATGCCCTGCTTGAGTAGCATTTTAATCTCAGTAATAATCAAGGAAAAAACTTCTTTATTGTCCGTAGAGTAGGGGAGAATATGGACAAAACCACCTTCTTTTTTGAATTGTTGTGGAATATAATCTTTACCAATTTCTTGATACGCTTTTGTAAAGGTATCATTGATAAATTCTACAATTTGTTGCTGAGAACGCCAATTATAAGGTAGGATGCTCTCTCGCATTTGTTGGATACTTAAACGTACCTCATCAAATAATTCTGGCATAGAACCACGAAAGCGATAAATGGATTGTTTTGTGTCTCCCACATAAAAAAAGCTTCTTTGGATATTTTTTGTTGATATGCCTGAAACAATTTCATGAATTAAGGGTTCTAAAATATAGTATTGAAGTAAGTTTGTGTCTTGAAATTCATCGATAAGAATATGTGTAATGCGAGAATCTAGGCGAAAATATAAAAAATCTGTCGATATCTTATTGTTGCAAAGCAATTCGTGCGTTTTGAGAATTGCATCATTAAAACGCAAAGAATTTGTCCTTTGTTGCCATAAGTTCAAGGTTTGTTGATATTCTTGTAAAAGTGTAAAAATATGTGAAAGTAAACGCGATTCTTTAGCGATAAAATATTGAGCAATATATTGCTTAAGTTCTATAAAGTCTGCTTGTAAATTTTGTAAAGCAGGGATTTTTTTAAATGAGCGGTAATCCTGTAAATTCTTTTTTGTAAGCCAAGTTGCACCCCTTTTTAGCAGGGTAGGGACAGAATAGAAGTCGACAGCATTGTCTGTATTTTTGGAGGAATAAGTATTTACTGCATCTTTAATTTTGTAGGCAATATTGAGAATTTCTTGGTCAGGTATCTCTTGAGGTTGAATTTGCATCAATTCTTGATTTTCTGCTATATGCAATAATAAATCATCGAAAAAAGGGAAAATACTTTTTATTGTTTTTTTATCTTCTTCTTGTGCAAGCATAAGTAATAAATCGCGAGAATGTGGAGTAATCTTTGCTAAAAATAATTCTGATAGAGTGTCTAATTCTGAATTTTCCTGTGCTTGAAAATGATAAGGAATATTCACATACCAGCAAAATTTATGTAGTATGGATTGTAAAAAAGCATCAATTGTCATAATCATGACATCACTAACTAAGAATTTTTCATAAACCTTTAAAGAATGTTCTTGTAAAAAATTTAGTGTCAAGCGAGGGTCCATATGTAATAATTCATCAATATAGCTTTGCTTGAGAGTTAGGTCTTCTTGTGTTGTAGGCGTGAAAGCAAGTAAGTGGAGTGCATGGGTGATTTTACGTTTCATTTCTGAGGTTGCTTTATTTGTGAATGTCAAGGTGAGGATTTCGCTAGCGTTTGCTCCTCTTAAGAGAAGTAAAATGTAACGCACGCTTAATGCAAAGGTTTTACCACTACCCGCACTTGCCTTGAGGGCCAAAAAGGGTTCAAATTGTGCCATAGAGATTCCTTTAAATGGTTAATCTGTTTCTATAAGAAAAATTGATTGACATTAACTCAAGTTTTATGTTAGTATTCCATATTTTAAAATTATACACAAATTATATTAAGCAAAAGGAGTGTTTATGTCAAAAAGTCTTTATGAGACTCTTGAAGTCTCCCAAGATGCGTCAGAAGAAGAAATCAAAAAGGCTTATCGTAAGCTTGCGAGAATCTATCACCCAGATGTTAATAAAGATAAAAAAGCTGAAGAGAAATTTAAAGAAATTAATGCTGCATACGAGATTTTAAGTGATGCAAAGAAGCGAAAGCAGTATGATCAATTTGGCGATAGTATGTTTGGTGGACAAAATTTTCATGATTTTGCACGTCATCAACAACACCAAAATGTGAATCTTGATGAGATTTTGAATTCTTTATTTAGTGGCGGTTTTGGTGGTGCTAACTTTGGTAGTTCTGGTTTTGGTGGATTTAGTGGCGGGAGCTTAGATGTTAAAGGAAAATTAAAAGTTTCTTTTGAGACATCCATTTTAGGTGGAAAGCAAAATATTGAGGTGGGAAGAGAGCAACGAACAATTAATATTCCAGCTGGTATTGAGAGTGGTGAAACAATTCGTTTAAAAGGTTTTGGAAAGACTTTTGGTGCACAAAAGGGTGATATGTTATTGCAGGTTGAAGTTGAAAAGAGTGATGAGTATAGCCGTGATGGCAATAATTTGATTAAAACTTTTGATGTTCCTTTGAAGACAGCACTTTTTGGTGGAAAGGTTGTTGTGCCAACATTACATAAGGAAATCACAATGAAAGTACCCAAGAACACAAAGAATCAGCAGAAATTTCGTGTTAAGGAATTAGGTGCAACAAGTCGTAAGAATTTACAGAAAGGTGATTTATTTTTAAAAGCAAACATTATTATGCCTGACTTAAATTTATTGAGTGCAGAATTGCAATCTCTTTTAGAGAAAGAGTTACCAGAACGATAAAGGAGGAGTTGATGTATAGCTATGATGAGCCTGTCTATTTAATTAGTGTTGTTGCAAGAATTTTGAATATTCACCCACAAACGCTCAGGCAATATGAAAGGGAAGGGTTGATTGAGCCGGGTAGGACGATGGGAAAGATGCGATTGTATTCCCAAAAAGATATTGACCAAATTAAAACTATTTTACGTTTAACGCGTGATTTGGGTGTAAATTTAGCTGGTGTGGATATTATTTTGCGCCTTAAAAATAAGTTGGACGAATTAGAGAATGAGATTGAAGAATTACGGATCGAAAATCAAAAACTAGCTACCCAACAACAAGCAAGAGAACCTACCAAAGCACCTACCATAAGTAGGAAGAGTTCCTATGAATTGATTATATTTAAAGAAAACTAGAGATTAAAAATGGGATTATCTAAACCAAAGAACATATACAAAAGCATTGCGAGCGTACCTAAGCCAATTAGCAATGGAGCAAGATTAGAGAAAGAGAACATTATTAACTCCTTTTTTAGGTAAAATTATAGCATAAAAGGAAATCAATGCGTTATCTTTCTACTTTTTTACGTCCACAAAATTTCGATGAGTTCGTTGGGCAGTGTCATTTATTTGCACAAAATGCACCCTTGAGGAGATTGATTGAATCAGGGAGTATTCCGCATTCTTTATTTTTTGGACCGCCAGGTAGTGGTAAAACAACAGCTGCACTATTAATTGCTAAAAAACTTGAATTACCTTATAAAACATTGAATGCGACGACACTTAAAGTCGAAGAAGTGCGATTATTCTTAAAAGAATTTACGCATCGCTTACAAAAACCTCTCCTCTTTATCGATGAAATCCATCGTTTATCAGTTAATCAAGAAGAGGTTTTGCTCCCTTTTATGGAGAGAAATGAGGTGATTTTGATTGGTGCCTCAACTCAGAATCCTTATCATAGCCTCACTCAAGCCTTTCGTTCTCGTTCAATGCTTTTTCATTTTGAACCCCTTAAACAAGAGGATTTAAAGATTCTTCTAAAACGTATTCAGCAAGACATTGTATTTAAGATTGATGATGATGCGTTGGAATATTTGTTGTATTCAAGTGGGGGCGATGCAAGGGGAATGTTGAATCTTCTTGATTGTGCGATAAGTGCTGTCCAAAAGGAGGAATCTATTAGTTTAGAATTATTGAAGAGTTTTCGTCAAAATGCTTTGGTGGGTGGAAGCGATGAAAACGACCGACACTATTCTATAGCAAGTGCATTCATTAAAAGCCTTCGTGGAAGCGATGAAAATGCTACAATTTATTATCTTGCCTTGTGGCTTAAAGAAGGGGAAGATGTTGCATTTATTGCAAGAAGAATGGTGATTTTTGCAAGTGAGGATATTGGTAACGCAAACCCTCATGCCTTGAATCTTGCAGTTTCGACTATGCAGGCCGTTTCCAAAATTGGTATGCCAGAAGCGAGAATCATTCTTGCACAATGTGCGATTTATCTTGCATGTTGCCCTAAATCAAATAGTGCTTACGAGGCGATTAATGCCGCTTTAAAATATCTTGAGACTCATCAGTCAAATTCCATTCCCTCTCACCTTATTCCGCCCTACCATAACTATCTTTATCCTCATCATTTTGGGGGGTGGGTGAAACAAGAATATATGACTGAAGACTTAAAGTTTGTTCACCTTAAAGGTATTGGTTATGAAAAAAACCTTTTAGAATGGTTAGAAAAAATTAAACAAGGCTAAAACAACACTTAAGTAAAAAATTCTGCGATATTTAAGTGTTGTTGGTTTGTGAAAAGATTGTAGGTTGTTTAAAAGCCCCAATCCATTCCGCTATCGCTTGTTATTTCCTCAATTTTCTTTGTCAATTTCTCTTTTTCAGAAGTATATTGCATATGTTGACTGACACTATTTTGCAAATGCGATATACGCGTTCGTGAAAGGAGTTGTGCGTATGCAATACTTAAGGCACCACTTTGATTTAAGTCTCCTGCAATGTCAGAAGGCAGTGCTTTGAGTTTTGCTTCATCGATGCGAAATAGCCCTTCTATTTTTTGAGGTTCATCTTCTTTTTCACTTTTTAAAACGATTTCCCATTCCGTAAAAACTCCAGCTTTTTCTAAGTCTCTGACAGCTTTATCAGTTAGGGATTGGGCTTCTTTGAGATTATTCCAAAAAGTAATAATGGATTTCAGACGTTCGGTAGGTTCATTATTGTCAGTAAAAAGTCGTTCCACACCTTCAGATTGGAGCGATTTAATCGCTGATTCTTCAATACATAATATCCATTCACTATCAGGATTATCTGGAGCAGGGTAGGTTGTGAAAGGATAACCTTGAATAAATTTGGGGGAGTAGGTACCCAACCAACGCCCATCAGGCGATACAAAGCAATTTTTTCCCGCGATAACAGAGAGTAAAACAACTAATTTCGGCTGTCCTTGATTATAAATCATACCCATTGGTAGAGAACCAATAATGTCGCTAAGCTCTGTATAGACGACCTCACAGACCATTTGGGATTGTGCAAAAAGGTAGTTTCTGTTGACTACAAAACCTTTGCCTTTGAAAAATTCTGGATTCACAGGAATAAGTTTAGAATACATACAAGCTCCTTTAGCTTAAAATTGTAATTATGCCATTTAAAAGCTTAATTTTTCAAAAATCTTAAGAATATCTTAATATTTTTTCTGATTCTTTGTTGTATAATGCGATCCTTTTAAATAATTTTTAATAAGAGAGGAAATGAGTGAATTATTTAGCCATTTTTGCTCTTGCAACTTCAAGTTTTGTAATTGGTGCAAGTGAATTTATTGTTGTGGGTTTATTGTCGGATATTGCAATCAGTCTAGGTGTGAGTGATTCGAGTGCGGGTATGATTGTTTTTGCTTACGCGATGAGCGTTGTTGTGGGAGGACCAATTCTAGCTGTACTTACATTTAAAATGTCGCGTAAGGCTACCTTACTATTTTTTTGTTTTTTGTTTGTTGTGGGTAATTTTTTATGTGCCATTGCCCCTACATACTGGACATTGATTGGTGCAAGAATTATCACAGGTTTGGCACATGGTGTTTTTTTTGGTATAGCTTCTGTTGTGGCAACTTCTTTAGCATCAAAAGAGAAGCAAGGTTTTGCTATTTCCCTTGTTTTTATGGGCTTAACCTTGGCGAATGTTTTGGGTGTTCCTTTAGGAGCATTGATTGGGCATTATTATGGCTGGAGAATGCCTTTTTATATTATCTTTTTCTGTGGTCTTATTTCTTTGTTAGCAATTTTTTTATTTTTACCTAATAACCTTAGAATGCCACGCGGAAAAGTGATGCGTGAATTTATGATTCTTAAACGATTCAATGTCCAAATGCCTTTGTTGTTGTCTATCATCACAAGTACGAGTTTATTTTTGCTTGTTACTTATGTTAAGCCAATTTTGTTGCAGGTTACACAGGCTGGAGCTGAATCAATTGTGCCGATTATGATGATTTTTGGAATCGGGTTGAGTATTGGTTCAATTCTTGGAGGAAGATTAGCTAATCAAAGGGTGATTCTTAATATAATGATTGTGATGGCATTAAGTGTTTTGATTCAGTTTGGAATGTTTTTTGTTCTTCATCATCTCTATGGTTTTGGTGTGTTTATTTTGCTTTGGGGAAGTTTCGCGTTTGCACTCTGTCCAATGTTGCAAATGCTGATTGTATTGCAGGCAAAGGCTGCACCAAATCTTGCTTCAACCTTTAACCAATCTGCATTCAACTTAGGCAATTCAATAGGAGCGGCTTTGGGGGCTATCTTAATCAGTGACAAAGTTGCTATGCCTCTTGAGTGGTTACCTCTAGCGAGCGGAAGTGTGATGATTTTAGGTATTATCGGTACTTTTAGTTTGTTTGTTTATGTGAGGCGACAATATCGTTAACCTAAAGAACGTTGCAAAAATATCTTTTTTTCAGGAAAGCTAAAAGCACATAAATAATTGCCAGCATAGCAGCCCGTATCAATCCCTACCATACAGGGAGAGATAAGGGGTTTTGATAGTGGAATATGTCCAAAAATATTAAAGTAGAAAGAATCTAACTTAGCTACTTTTTGCGGGGTCAAATCAGGCGGAATCCTCTCTTTAATAATTTTTTCATTAAACTCTTTGCTTCCCAAACGATATTTTCCAAATAGACTATGCCCATAGCCATGCGTAATAATTAATTTGCGCCCCTGCTCATCTTTTTTACCAAGAACGTAAGTAGGGGCGGCACGCATAAAGGCAATATCATCAAGCAGTTGTACCTCTTTTCCGCGATAAGAATGCACAAATTCTTTAGTTAACTTTCCGTCTTTAAAGCCCTCCAAAACCATTTTTTCATGGTTACCTAAAACGAGTTGATAGCCTTGTTCGCGAATTAATTTCATTACTTTTGCTGAATCTACCCCTTTATTGACGGCATCACCCACAAAATATACTTCATCACTCACTTTAGGGTTAATTTTTTTTAGGAGTGCAACAAGGCTTTTGTAGCAGCCATGTACATCACCAATTGCATATAGCATATATCAACTCTTTAGACTAGAAAGATAGGCTGCGTATAAATGCTTTAATTCTTCACATTCTTCTAAAAGGTGATGATGCCCCTCTTTTTCTAATTGAGATTCTATATTTTCAATTCTTTTTATTAAAAAATTAAAAAGTTGGCGGTTAATGTCTGGAATTTTACCTAAATCATAAGGATTCTTATCGCGCCCTTTTGTGATAACTTTTGCTGGAATGCCAACAGCGGTTGAGTCATCAGGAACAGAGCGAATCACAACCGAATTTGCACCGATTTTTGCATTTTTGCCAATCGTGATATTTCCCAATATTTTTGCTCCTGCTCCAATAACTGCACCTTCATAAATTGTGGGATGACGTTTTGTTTTCTCAAGACTAACACCCCCTAAACTAACTCCTTGATAAATTGTTACATCATCATGTACTTCAGCAGTTTCACCAATCACAACGCCAATTCCATGATCGATAAAAACACGTCGTTTGATGATAGCTGCTGGGTGAATGTCTATGTTTGTAATAAATTGTGTAAAACCCATAATTATACGTGCAAGGACTTTCCATCCACGTCGGTGTAAGGCGTGAGCAAAGCGGTAGTGGATAATGGCAAGCAAGCCCGGATAATTAAAAAAAAGCTCAATTTTGGAAGCAATGGCGGGATCCTTTTGTAAAACTACTGCAAAATCTTCTTTCAAAATAGCCCATAAACTCATTTTGATTACCTTTCTCCATTAAAAACAGTCCTTAAGTAACCATTTTCACTTAACATTACATAGAGTTGTCCTAACACTTCTTTGCGTGTTTCCTCATCAAGAATAGATTCTTCGATACGTTGTCTTAGGTTTCGCTCGATTTCTTTTGTATTATAATCAATATCGTCCAAAACATCTAAAATAGTTTGTGCCTCCTGCAGATTTTCAATTTGATGTCCATCATCATTGAACTCAATTGTAAATTCTGTTGGGTGCGTAAAAAGATTATGTCGCATTCCCAAAACTTCCTGGTAGGCACCTACTAAGAAAAATCCTAAAAAATATTCTTCTTTTTTTACATCAATATCATGTAAAAATAATGGTCTTTTTATGTTGAATGTAATTTCTCCATCACTATCGCAAGTAATGTCCCATAGGCTTGCTGAACGCGTTGGACGTGTATTGAGACGATCTAGTGGCATAACAGGAAAATTCTGCCCCAATCCCCAAAAATCAGGAATACTTTGGAAGAAAGAACAATTAAGCAAATAGCGTTCCTGTACCTCTTTTTGAATCCGAATGATATCGCTATGATTTTTATGTTTAAGAATCCGAATTACTTTTTTAATAATTAAATGCACAAGAATTTCTGTATTACTACGATCTTGTAAATCAATATAACCTAAATCAAAAAGAGTTAATAAGGATTCTAAGTGGTCAAGGCTATCATGTAGATACTCAATCGCATAACGTTCATTAATGCTTTTGTATAAATCAACGAGTTCTTCAATAAGTGGCGGATTTTTTTCTTTTAAGTTTAACGCATCTTCTGTATATTCTTGGGAGAAAAGCTCTAAAACAGGAGCAACTAATACAGCGTGACTTGCGGCGATAAAACGTCCTGATTCAATGTAAATATCAGGAGCGGGTTCTTTTTTGTCTTTTGCAATTTCTTTGAGTGCAAAAATTACATCTCCTGCAAATTCTTCTAATGTGTAGTTGCGGTCTTGTTTACCTTCATGTTGTGTATACTCAATCGCTAAGCCCCCTCCGATATTGACACCCTTTAAATGTTTTGCACCCATTTTGCGTAGTTCTACATAAATATTTCCAGCTTCTCTAATGGCTTTTTTGAGTGGTGAAATATCGCTGATTTGTGAGCCGATATGAAAATGAATCATAGTGAACTTTTTGAGTAAATTGCTTTTTTCCAGCATTTTTACAGCTTCTAGTAATTCCGTGCTTGTTAAGCCGAATTTTGCATTAATTCCTCCACTTTTTGCCCAGATACCGACTCCAGTGCTATGCAAACGAATTCTTAAGCCAATATTAGGGCATGGTTTGCCCATCACCTTAGATACTTCAATGATTGTTTCAAGTTCCCCTAAGCCCTCAATGGTAAGGGTGATGTCATGCCCCATACTTGCAGCAATAAAGCCAAGAGAAATCATTTCGCGATCCTTAAAACCATTCACTGTAATGGGTGCTCCTAAACGCGTGTAAGCCATTGCTAGAATCAGTTCTGCCTTAGAACCTGCTTCAAGCCCATAATCCAATTCTTGTGCATATCGTACCAGCGGAAGCACAAAGTTAGGAAATTGATTGACTTTGAGTGGAAAGACTGCCCGAAATGAGGCATCGTAGTGATATGTTTTGATAGCATGATTAAAATTTTTAAAAATTTGATTGATTTGTTTTTGGATTAGATGTGGAAAACGCAATAATAGAGGTCCGCGATAACCATCTTCACGAACTTTTTTAACAATATCAATCAAGGCGGGTTGATGTCTATGGTTAACTTTCACCTTTCCATCTTCAATGATAAAATCATCATTAGACCAAAATTGTATTCCATAGTTCATCATCATCTTTTCCTTTTTAAAGTAAAATAAAGTTGTGAAATTATAGCATTTATCTCTCAATATAAGTTTATGTAAGGACAAAAAGAATGATTGATATTGTGAATGAAACAGATTTGGATATTCCACAAGATTTTTTGCAAGAAATTTTAGAATTTTTGGGTGGCGGAGATGTTGAATTATTGTTTGTTTCAGATTCAAAAATGCGACAACTCAATTTAGAATATCGCAATATGGATTCTTCTACTGATGTCTTATCTTTTCCGCTTGAAAATTGTGGGATTCAAAATATGCCATTGGGTGCAATTGTGATTGCGGAGAATTTTGTTCAAAAGGCAGCCCAGCATTTTAATCATAGCTTGGATGATGAAATTGCACTTCTTTTTATTCATGGTTTATTGCACTTAAAAGGTTATGATCATGAGGTTGATTCAGGAGAGCAACGACAAAAAGAACAAGAAATTATTACATATTTTCATTTACCTGAAAGTTTAATTGTTCGTGCTTGTTGAATTTAACCTCTTTTAAAGAGAAAAAAGGTTAAATTCTCACCAGTTGTAGGGTTTGCTAAATAATGTAGAGAAAAGTTGGCACGGTAATTGCTTTGTGATTAGGTAAATTTCATTAAAAGGATTTAATATGCGAGGCTTAGCAAAAAGGGTACTTTGTGCGGCTACTCTGGTAGGATTATTTTTTACAAATAGCAATGCAGAGAAAGTGAAGGATATTGCGAATGTCGTGGGTGTGCGTGAGAATCAGCTGATTGGTTATGGTTTGGTTGTGGGGCTAAATGGGACAGGGGATAAGACAACTTCTCAATTCACGATGCAGTCTTTAGCTAATATGCTTGAGAGCGTGAATGTGAAAATTGATCCTAATGATATTAAATCAAAGAATGTCGCGGCGGTGATGGTAACAGCTAGGCTTCCTTCTTTTGCAAGACAGGGGGATCGCGTTGATGCCCTTGTTTCAAGTATTGGTGATGCAAAATCTTTAGAAGGTGGAACTTTGATTCTTACTCCGTTAAGTGGGGTTGATGGCAGAATTTATGCAACAACGCAAGGGGCAGTTTCAATTGGTGGAAAGAATGAGCGAGGTGGCGGAATTAACCATCCCTTAGCTGCAACGATTTATAATGGGGCGATTATTGAAAGGGAAGTGAGTTTTGATCTTTTTTCCAAAAAAGATGCAACACTTAGTTTAAAAACTTCAAATTTTCAGAATGCTTTGAAGGTGCAACAGAGCATTAATGCAGCATTTCCAACGGCAGCAACGCCTGTGGCAACAGCGATTGACCCAAGAACGATTAAATTAAATCGTCCGGCTGATGTTGGAATGGTGGAATTCTTGGCACGTGTTGAGGATGTGGAGCTTGAATTCACTCGAGAAGAAAAGATTGTGATTGATGAGCGGACAGGCACGATTGTAGCCGGTGTTGGTGTAGAAGTGGGTGATGTTGTTGTTACACATGGCGATATAACAGTTCAAATTTCAAAAGCACCTCTTGCTGATGATGGAGCGGTGGATTTGGGTGGAGGCTTAAAGCTTAATATGGCGAATAATGTGTTAAGTACGAATAATCAGAATCCGACCGTAGCAAATCTTACGCGTGCCCTACAAAGAATGGGGGCTGCACCTAAAGATGTTATTTCTATCCTGCAAACAATTAAACGTTCAGGTGCTATTAGTGCGGATTTAGAAGTTATTTAAATGATGTTATTCTTATAGAAGGAGTGAGTGATGTTTAGTGGTATGAATGGTTTAGGGAGCTTTGATCAGTCAATGGCAATGCTTGAAGCACAGAAACAAAAACAAGCAGAAAGTCTTAGGAAGCTAGAGACACAGACAGAAGATGAAAAATTAAGGGAGCAAACAGATGCGTTTGAAGCAATTTTGGTTAAAACGCTTTTAGACCAGGCGTTGAACCTCGATGATGGGTTGTTTCCTAAAGCACCTGGTCATGATATTTATCAGAGTATGTATAAAGAGCAATTGAGTGAGGAGTTAGCAGGCGGGTTTGGTTATAGCGATACCTTATTTAATTGGCTTAAAGAGCAGGAGAATATTCTTAAAAATGGAGGAATTTATAAGCCGGAACAAAATAATCAAAAATCTGAAAAGATGCAAGATGCAGGTTCTTTGGATGTGGAAAAAGGCTTTGAGTGATTAATCAAGAATTACTGAATTCATTAAGTGGCAATGATAAGCTAACTTTGATGCGTTCTTTAGAAGAACTTATCAATCAATCTTATCAAATTGAGAATGAATTTATTGAGCTTAAAGGTTTATTTGAAGGGGTGTTAGAGCTTTTACCTAATGCTTTGTGGGTTCTTGATGAGAATGGAGGTTTGATTTATCAGAATGATGAATCTCTCAAAATAAAGAATCTCTTACCCATTATTTGTAATATACAAGAAGATAGTGAAGTGGAGTTAGAAGGGAGTTTCTATCTGATTAAGGTGAATAAAAAAATGGGTAAGAGTATTATCTCTGCCACAGATATCACCGATGAAAAACGAAAGGAGCGACTCATTTCTATGGGGCAAATTTCAGCAAATCTTGCTCATGAGATTCGCAATCCTATCGGTTCTGTTACTCTACTCAGTTCCACACTTCTTAAGCGCGTTGATGTAAGTGTAAAGCCACTGGTTTTAGAGATTAAAAAAGCAATTTGGCGTGTTGAGAGAATTATTAAGGCAACATTACTGTTTTCGAAAGGAATACAACCCAACAAGAATCGTTTTCATCTAAAACAACTTCAAGATGAGTTGGGGTTAGCTATCGGTTATTATACCTACACAAAGATGATTGATTTTGTTTTTAACTTTAAGCCTGATTCTATCATTTACGGTGATATTGATTTGTTGGGTATTGTTTTTCAAAATTTTATTTTTAATGCCATTGATGCGATTGAAGAGGAAGAAGAATTAAGTAATGGTTTTGTAGAGCTTTTTTGTTATGAGCAGGAGAATGGGAATCGTGTTTTCGAAATATATGATAATGGTAAAGCTTTTGAAAATAAAAATATTATTTTTGAACCTTTTAAAAGTACAAAAGTTAAGGGTAATGGCTTAGGGCTTGCCCTCTCTTTAAGGATTATTGAGGCACACAATGGGAATGTTGAAATTATTGATGGACAACAAAAAGGATTCAGAATTATTCTTGCAAGTGAAGAATTATGCTCTTAAGTACAACAGAATATATACCACAAAAATATCGTATTTTGGGGCTTGTTGAGGGGTATGTTATTCAGGATAGGGGTACTTTTGTTGAGATTCTTTCTGAAGTAAAGAGTTTTTTGGGTGGTAGTGAGGCAACAAAAATATTCCATTCTTTAAAGGAAAAAGCAAAAGAAGAAATGCTTAAGAACGCGACCCTGTTGGGTGCTAATGGAGTTATTGCAATCCGTTTTCAAGAGAGCATTATTGAGGGCAAATTACAGATTTTTGTTTATGGAACAGCGATTCGTATGGATTCTTTTGAAGAAAATAAATCGCGTCTTAAGCAACAAATTCGGCTTGATACATTTAAACGTTATTTGTTGACTCAAAAACCTAATGTAAGTGATGATGAATTGCAAGTTCTTGCCTCTCGTGTTGCTCAACATATTTGTTCTCAATATATTCAGGCTAACTACTCTGTTAAGCTTATCGCAAAGAGCGATACCGAGATTCAAATTTATAAAAAACTGGATAGTGATGAATTCTTATTGGTTCAAAGTTTTTATGGAGAAAAACAACCAAACCAAGAAGAGATTTTACGATTTATTCAATCTTTGAATGACGAAGACATAAGGGAGGGAGTGAGGACATTTTTCTTGCGACATTTAGAGGTTTTTGTGTGGATTATGCAGACACATTTTCAAGAAATCTCGATTCAGCTTCAAAGAATTCAGCTACAAACGCATTCACACCACGAAATTTTTCGAACTTCTTTTTACATTAATCCTACAGTAGAATCAAACGAAAAATCATCGGATTCTACCCTTTTTGCTTTTTACCAGAATGCACTATATTCTTGTCTCTAGTTGCCAAATGGGATAGTGATTTGTCCACAAATTTCAAATGGTGAGCGACTATCAATTTCGGCATGGGAAAGTACAACAACCTTAACACTGAATTGCTCTAATTTTTCTGAAAGATAGCGACGTAATTGTTGTGAGACAAGAATAACAGGAGAAGCCACCGCAAACTGGCGGACGCGTTCAACTTCTGCCCTCACGCTTTCGATTAAAGCATTTGTTTCACTCACATTCAAAACGATGGGACGCATTCTGCCACTACCGTCATTTTGTTTGTTAAGTAAATATTGTTCACTTTCAGGTGATAAAGTAATTAGTTGTAGTTTACCATTATCATCTTTGAATGTGTCACTAATAACACGACTTAGGGCTTGACGTACACGATCAATGATATAATTTATGTCTCCATTTGCCACTGCTGCTGCATCCGTGATCGTTTCTAGTATTGTTAGCATATCGCGAATTGGGATTTGCTCATGCAACAAAGCTTTAAGAATTTGCTGAATTGTCCCAAGTGTTGCTACTTTTTTGGCATCTTCCACGACAACAGGGAAGCTTTGTGCAAGATTATCCATTAACTTCAAGACATCTTGACGCGTGATTAAATCCTCCGCATTTTGCTTGACCACTTCAACGATATGCGTTGAAATGACAGTGACGGCGTCAATAACCGTGTATGAGTTTAATAATGCTTCATCTTTTAAGGAAGGTTCAATCCATAAGGCGTCAAGCCCAAATGCTGGTTCTTTTGTGGGGATTCCTTCAATTTTATTGTGTGCAATTCCACTTTCAAAGGCTAAGAATTTATCCGGAAATACTTGTGCAGTGGAGACAACAACACCTTTTAGTCTGATTTGATATTGATCAGCGTCAAGATCCACGCTATCTCTGACGCGTACAACAGGCATTAAGAAGCCATATTCAGAAGCGAGATTTTTTCTTTGCATTTTAATTCTTTCAAGCAAACTTCCGCCATACTTAGGGTTCGCAAGGCGAATAAGATTGAAGCCCAAATATACTTCCAAAAGTTCCACTTTAAGTGCTTCAGAGAGAATTTCTTCCTCTGTTTTTTGGGGGATATTTTGTTTTGTAGCACCATCTGTTGCTAATCCACCCGATGCAGCAACCCCTCCTGCAACACCTGCTGAGGCAGAAGTTGTGGGTTGTCGTCTTCTCCTGCTTTGTGTGGGGGTTGCATTTGGGTCTCCAGCTTTTTTATTAATCCATCTTTCAAACATTGCAAATAAACCACCTTCATCTTGTCGGTTAATTAAGTAAGCCATTAATAAAAAGATGGCTCCCACAAATCCTAATGACAACGTGGGTAAGCCAGGTACCATTGCAAAAAGCATCAAAATTGATCCAACGATAATGAGTATTCTAGATTCACCCATCAATTGATTGATGATACTCTCTGCAAAATTGCTAGTTTCATCAGTCTTGCTTGAGCGAGTAACAATGATACCTGTTGCAGTGGAAACAATTAACGCAGGAAGTTGAGAAACCAAACCATCACCAATTGTTAGAATCGTGAAAGTCGCTGCAGCATCTCCTGCACTCATATCTCGTTGGAACATTCCAATTAAGAATCCACCGATAATATTAATGAAGGTGATGATAATCCCAGCAACAGCATCCCCCTTTACAAATTTACTTGCACCATCCATTGAGCCATAAAAATCCGCCTCTTGTGCTAATGCTTCACGACGTCGTTTCGCTTCATCCTCATCGATTGCCCCCGTATTCATATCCGCATCAATAGCCATCTGTTTTCCGGGCATTGCATCAAGTGTAAAACGTGCTGCAACTTCAGCAACTCTTGTAGAACCATTTGTGATAACCATAAAATTGATAATGACAAGAATTAAGAACACAATCACACCAATGACATAATTGCCACCTACAACAAATTGCCCGAATGAAGCAACAATCTCACTCACTGCTTCAGGTCCATTATGTCCCTCGCTAAGAATCATACGTGTTGTTGCAACATTCAAGGCTAGACGAAACAATGTAACAATCAAAAGCAGGGTTGGAAAAGCGGCAAAATCTGTCGGCTTTTCCGTGTATAAGGAGATAAGGATAATTAAAACAGAGATGGCAATTGAAATAACAAGAAAAAAATCAAGTAACGCACTGGGTAGTGGAACAATAATGATTGCAATAATACAGATAATAAAAATAACAACAGTTAAGTCTTTTGATTCACTTAAGCCCTTTAAAAAGGGGAGTGTACGTTGTAAAAGACTCTTGTTTTTTTCTGCAACTCTCTTTTTTGCCAAAATTATAACCCCTATTTTTGTTTTAAAAGTGTAATCATACAAAAATTCAAGTAAATTTTTGCTTTTTTGGATTAAAATTCTATGTTCTCTTTTGTAATTTTGCAAAAAGAAAAAATACCAATCTTAGGAGGTCGCTTATGGCTTTGGATTTGGCGAAAAAGAAAGAAATTATCGCTAAGTTTGCACGTGGAGAGCAAGATACGGGTTCTCCAGAAGTTCAGGTTGCACTTTTGAGTGAGAGAATTCGTTATCTCACAGAACACTTGAAAGTGAATAAGAAAGATCATTCAAGTCGTTTAGGGCTTTTAAAGTTGGTGGCTCATAGACGCCATTTACTTAAGTATCTTAAAAGGAAGAATTACACATCTTACGCTTCCTTAATCGCTACTCTAGGAATTAAAGATAGGTAATTTTAATGATCCGCGGGAGGGTTAGCCTCCCGCATTTGCGTGAGATAACTTTTTATGGGTTAAGAGAAAAAATAGCCTTAACTCCCGTGATAATCAATTTTACACCCATCGCCATAATAAAGACAAGTGCGATGCGCGAAAAGACATGCAAGACGAGTTTGCCTAAAACTTTTTCGATTGTTGCAGCAAAATGAAATAAAATAAGCATAAATACGAATGCAACACAAACTGCACCGCTAGTAATATATAGCCCGTTTTCTTCAGCGATAACAACCACCGTTGAGAGTGTTCCTGGACCAACAAGCATAGGAAAAGCCATTGGCACAAGGCTACGACTTAAAAGTTCTTCTTCCGATAGTCCCTGATAATGTGAAAAATCCTTTGTTGCTGCAGGTAGTAAAAGTTTTTTTACGCTCACAAGAATTAAAAGCAATCCTCCTGCAATACGCAAATCATTGATACTGACACGGAATAAATATGTCATTATGAAAGGACCAAGAAATAAAAAAACAATCACAATCACAAAGGAGGTATAAAGGATGTTTCTGAATAGTTTTTTTCTCACTAACGCACTTAAGCCTTCTGTCATCGAAATGAATTGTGGCAAATTTCCAAAAGGATTCAAGACGGCTAAAATAGCGACAACAGCCAATAAGAGAATATGTAATTGTGATTCTACGCCAAACATTATTGCCCTTTATTTGTGGTACTTTAAGTAATAACAATCCTTAAACTACATCAAAACCAGCATCAAGAATTGCTTCCTTAATTTTCTCTGGAGTTGTTGGAGCATTAAATTCAACCTGCACATTTTTTTCAGCTAAATTAACATTAATTTGACTAACTCCTTGTAATTCACCAACAAACTTCTCAATTTTATTAACACAATGTTGGCAATTCATACCTTCAACCTGTAATGTTTCTACCATTTTCTACTCCTTAATAAATTTAAATCCCCTTAATCTTTGGGCATTAAGTACGACACTTAAACTGCTAAAACTCATAGCAGCAGCGGCAATCATAGGATTAAGTAAAATCCCATATCCATATAAAAACCCACAAGCTAAGGGAATGGAAATCACATTATAGCAAAAAGCCCAAAATAAATTTTGCTTAATGTTTGTACTTGTGGCTTTACTTAAAGCGATTATAAAACCACAAAGGCGAATATCCTCGTTGCAAATTAAGATTTCTGCACTCTGTGTGCTAATGTCACTTGCACTTGAAAAGCTCACAGAAACATCGCTTGCCTCTAATGCTGCAACATCATTAATACCATCACCCACCATCATCACTACTTCTCCTTGTGCTTTAAGGTGTTTGACGAATTCTAGTTTATCTTGTGGTTTAGCTTTTGCGATAAATTCTACAATGCCTATATTTTCAGCCACTCGTTTGACATTGTTTTCTCTATCTCCGCTAAGAATGTAACTTTTAATTTTTCTTGTTTTTAGAGTTTCAATTAATTCTTTTGCACCTTCTTTAATAAAATCTTCTAATAAAATTGCTCCTAAAACTTCTTCTCCTTGCCCAATGATAACATGGATAAAATTCTCTATGTCTCGCATTTTTTCTTGTAGAGGTTTTAAAGATTCACTCGAAAATAATTCAGCATTCCCTAGTGTGTATTCTTGATTATGAATGGAAGCACAAATGCCATAGCCACTTTTTGTGCAGAATTTTTCAGCCTTCAATAGCTCTAACTGACGCACTTTGCATTCTTTAAGAATTGCTTTTGCAATAAGATGTTCGCTACCTTGCTCTATGCTTGCGGCAATTTGTAAAAGGGTCTCTTCATTACCCTTTAGTGGAATAATATGGGCAATTTTTAGGTGAGTGTAAGTGAGTGTACCTGTTTTATCGAATACAACCGCTGAAACTTGTCCTGCATATTCCATACTTTGCACATTCTTAAAGAATAATCCCTTTTTGTTTGCAATTGCACTTGCAATCATCACTGCCATCGGTGTTGCAAGTCCTAAGGCACATGGGCAAGAAATGACTAAAACAGCAATAAAAATCTCAAAACCGAATGTAAAATTCTGGTAAAAACTCCAAAAAATTCCGGCAAGAAGGGCAATGAAAATTACACTAGGAACAAAAAACATTGCAACTTTATCTGCTATTTTTGTCATTTTTGTTTTTGAGTTTGCTGCTTCTTCAATTAGAGCAATCATTGCTTGAAGTGTGTTATGTTGACTATCACTTGTTGCTTTAAGAATGAAACTTGTTTGCGTGTTAAGGCTCCCTGCGAATAGCTTATCTCCTTTTTGTTTAAAAATGGGCATAATTTCGCCTGTTAGCATAGATTCATCAAGATAGCCCTCGCCCTCAAAAAGAATACCATCAACGGGTATGGAATGGCCAGGAAGAATCTTTAAATGATCATTGATTTTTATGTGGTCAATTAAGACTGTTCGTTCTGTTGTTCCATCGATTAAAATGACTTCCTTTGATTGTTTAGCTAACAACGCACTGATAGCACTGTTGGCATTATTTTTTGCACCCTCTTCGATATGTTTACCGACCATTACTAAGGTGAGAATTACGGTAATACTTTCAAAGTAAAGACCATGTGTTAAGGAATTTGTAGAGATTAAATAAAAGCTATAAAATAAAGCTGCTGTTGTACTGATAGCTATCAGGGAATCCATATTAGGATTTTTTGATACAATACTTTTAAAACCTTTAGTATAAAAACGCCAACCAAGAAGCATAGTAACGCCCGTTGCGATAATTTGTAAAAAAACTCCTAAAGATGATTGGAGTATAGGTGGCACTATAGAAGGGAAAAACATACCCACCATAGAAAGATACAGAACAATAAACATCATTATAACAGCTATTGTCAAGCGAAGATTAGAGGGCAAGAGCTTTTTTTCAATAGCTACCCAATTTTTTTGTTTTATTAATTCTTTAAGTGGCATTTCATTAGAATTTTGTGTGCTGAATTGGTGAGGTGCATAACCTAATTTTTCAACCAATGCAAAGATAGATTCAAGGTTACTCTTGTTTTCATCAAAGCTGACAATCGCACTTTGATTGACTAAGTTCACTTCAATTGAATGAATAAAATCCTTGCGTTTTAAAGAACGTTCAATTCCAGACGAACAAGCACTACAAGTCATTCCATCGATATAGAATTTCTCTGTTTTCATGGATTAATCCTCAAATAAAATCAAGTGGTATTCTACTTTTAAAAGGTAAACTATTCCTAAAAGGGTATTGCATTAGATAAAATGATCTTCAAACCAACCCGCAATCTCACTTCTAATTGTTTGCTTTAATTTAATTGCAGCAATATAATCATCGTCTTTTGCCATTTTTAAGAGTGTTGCTAAACCATTGCGGTTTCGGCTTAAATAAGGATGATCAATTTGCTTTGTATCTCCCAAAAAGACAATCCGACTTTCCTCGCCCATACGCGTTCCTATCAGTTTTACTGTTGCATTTGAAGCATTTTGCACTTCATCAAAAATAACAAATTTTTTAGCAATCGTGATTCCTCTTGCATGGGCAATATCAATTAAAGAAATATGGTGTTTTTTCATAAAATATTCAGTAGCTTCTGCCTTTTGCTCTCCTTTATTTTCTCCGCGGTATTCAATACGTTTTGCTAGAGATTCTTTTTGCATCTTTGCTATCATAAAATTGATGGCACTATATAAAGGATACATAAAATAATCAAGCTTTTCTGATTCTCCACCCTTTCTGAAGCCTAATTCTGCCTCTTTATCATTTGCAGTGATTGTATTGCGTAAATAGACAATACCATCAACCATTCCCATTTTGAGAAGTGTTAAGCCTGCCTGTAGGGCGATAAGCGTCTTGCCACTCCCTGTTGCCCCACTCACGACACTAATGCGATTTGATGGGTGAATAAGTAAGGAGTAATACATTTTTTGTTCTAGGTTTAGAGGTAAAACATAGGGGTTGTGTATTTTGAGAATTTCATCAAAATTTTGAGGACAAAATTCACCCTTAATCTTAAATCCAAATTGTTTTTTTCCGTTGAGGTAGCGAGAGTTTCCAGTATTTTCCTCTTCAGTAATTTCTATCAAACTCCAATCACTTAATTCTTGAAAGCATTGGAGCTGATGGATTGTCGGAATTTCTTGAATGTGGCATGTGAAAGAGTGAAAAAAATTGATAGAATCTACATTGTGAACACTATTACGTTCTAAGGATTCAGCTTGAATGCCACGAGAAAGTGAATGGATTTTTAAGGCAGTATCATTTGTGATTAATGTGAATCCATAATCGAGTGCAATTTCTGCAATTTTAAGGTCGTTTTGTCCCCATTCTGGCATAGGAGTTGCGTAATGAGAACGAGAAATAATATATAATGGAATCATAAAATCCAAATCTTTAAGGTAGGTTTTCCATAAGAAATCACCCTTTTTTAATGTTTTTAGGCCTATACTTTCAATAGTAATTTCTTCGCCTAAATTGTGGTTGATGAGGCGAAAAAACTCACGGCTAAAATACCCACTTTCCCCTAAATTTTCTTTTTTCTTGCCCAACTCCAGCAAGACAATATCACTAATGAATAGTAGATTTTCCTCATCGTAAAGCACATTTAAGTTCTCAATATTATCTAAGATGATAGAAGTGTCAATAAAATATTTTTTTTTCAATTATCTCCTTTAAGTATTATTTTTTTACTTTCTAATTCTGCTAAATCGTGTTGGTAAGATTTGATTTGTTCGCTCATTATAGGAATGGATTTGAGTCTGAATTCTTCTACTTCTTTCATAGCTTCCAGCACATTTTCATAGGCTACCTTGAGTTTATCCATATCAAGCAGTGCAGAACTTGCTCGTTGTTGAATATGCGTGCCTTGCTCCTTTAATTTTTGTGAGGTATGTAAAATCAAATCGCTTGTTTGCGTGTTAATTTGCTCTACAGAATCAAGCACTTTTTTTTGTGTTGCTAAGCCTTGTGCAACGATAATTGCAACGTTAAGTGCGTTAAGTGTTACAGCTTTTGTACGTTCAATGCTGTTGATGAGTTGACGATTATTTTCCATTAAACTTGCAATTGCGAGTTCTCCTTGTTCATGGACCATAATCTGTTGTTGAATATCGATAATTCTTTGCTTGAGTGGAAAGATAAAGGATTGAGAAATACGTTCTATATTTTCTATTTTTTGATCAATGAGTTGGGCTAAGAATTCATCAGCCTCTAATGCTTCTGTTAACTTCACCTTCAAATCTTGTAGCAATTCAAGATTATTTTTAATTTCTAGTTCAAAGGCAATATTATCTCGCTTGAGTCTTTGTTGTCCATCTTCTAGGGTTTTTAAAACTTCATCAATGAATGCTTGATTTTGTTGTAAGTCTGCTAAATAACGTTTAAAAGGATTAAGTTTGAATAATTTTCCGAAAAAACCTGCAGAAATATGGTTTGGATTCATTTTTTCAATAGCTAGTTGTAATTGTTTTAAATGCTGATAAATGGGTTCATCTTCTCCCTTGAAGGCAGAAATAATCCCTTGCATTGTTGTATTTCTTGCAATACTCTTTTCTTGCTCCTCTTGTCCAAAAATATCGATAATAATGGGTGTAAACTCATTTTCTTGAATCTTTTTTTGGATTTCTTCTTTAAGCGTTGACATTAATCTCCTTTATCGCGATATAAATATAAATATAAAAAGAACGAAAGCAAAAAAGCCAAAACCGACAAAAAATCTTTTTAAACTAATCACATCAAAAGTGATAGTAGAGTGTTCTGAATCTTTAACGCTTAAAAAAATTTCCTCCCCTATTAAGTCGTTAGCGATGGTGATTTGATGAGGCTTTCCGTCACTTAAGATGGCGAGTTGGTAGGAGAAGTTTTCATTATTTAAGCCCTTTGTCATTACATTTGTGGGTTGGATTAAAATGTCTATAATACCTTTTTTTGTCAAACCCTCTGTTTTAACAATAGAGAAACCCTCACGAAATCCTCCCCATTCTTGTGGAGGACTAATTACTTCAAAAATGCGCTGAAAAACTCTTTTTCCTTCTTCGTTTGTGCGGTTAAGAATAATAGTGAGTGCATGATTTTTGAATTCACTTTTTTTGAGATATTGTATTAAGATGCCATGTATAAAGCGGATAATATCCTGCATAGACAATAATTCTTCATGCTGAATTGTGATAGAAACTTCTTCTTCTTTATATTTTTTATCTAAAATAGGGTTCAATAGTCTGACACATTCTTTATCTAAATCAGTATGCATAAGCTTGACGACATCTTCGGTGATATTCAAGAATGGAGATTCTTCTTCCTCTGTTATCCCCTGTTGCTTTTGTATCTGTATTCTTCTTAGCTTTTCGCTTTCTCTTTTTGCTCTAAGCTGTTCTTTATGGTATTGTTTTCGTGACGATTCACCCAACGACACAGTGCCCTATCTCCTTCTATTGTCCTTTGAATAAATTTATCAAGGCTTATTCTATCTGAAAGCAGCTTAAAACTGAATCTAAAGTCTTGCGATCATTTTCAGTATAATTTTAGCTTTTATAGTTTATTATATGAACATATATTCATATATTCATTGTTTGTCTCATTTTGTAGATAATTATTAACATAAGGAGATGTATGAACCATTTCAAAACCAATGATATGCACAATCGCGAGTATATTTTACAGCAACTCATGGAATCGCTACCTAAGGAAGAATTGCTTTATGAGCTTGCGGAGTTTTTTAAGATTTTTGGGGATTCTACACGTATTCAGATTCTTTCACTCTTGCAACGAGAAGAATTATGTGTTAATGAAATTTCAACTTTATTAAAACTCTCTCCATCAGCTATTTCGCATCAATTAAGAATCCTGCGTCAGGCGAGATTAGTGCGTTATTGTAAGGTTGGAAAAGAGGTTTTTTATAGTCTTGATGATGAACATATTGAAAAAATTTTTGAACAAGGTTTAGAACATATTAAGGAGATGTAAAATGAGTGAAATTGCTTCTAACAGTATTGGTTGTGAATGTTGCTCCTCTCATTCAAGCAATTCAGAGTTGGCACAATCAAACCAGATACAGCTTTATCTTACGATAAGCATGAGTGTTTTTTATGTTTTTGTTTTGCTAGTAGATTATGAATTTATCCCTTTGAAAGAGCAACTACAACACTGGATTATAGCATCTTATGTTCTTGCTTATATTGTGCTTGGCTATGGGATTTTAAAAGAAGCGGCTTTAGGTTTATGGAGACGTGATTTTTTTAATGAAAATAGTTTGATGGCTATTGCAAGTTTAGGAGCTTGGGGAATTGGCGAAGGTGCAGAGGGTGTTGCTATTTTGTTGTTTTTTCGTTTAGGTGAAGCATTGGAGTCGCGCGTAATAGAGAAGTCGCGTAAATCCATTCGTTCCTTGCAGTCAATGAAGATTGATCAAGTGCATATATTAAGGGGAGAACAAAAAGTAAATGTCGATCCTTCAGAAGTGCAGGTTGGAGATATACTCTTTGTTTATGCGGGGGAGAGAATTGCTGTTGATGGGATTGTGGTTGATGGGCATTCTAGTCTTGACCTTTCAGTTCTCAATGGTGAATCTCTGCCTATTAATGTTAAAGTGGGCGATGAAGTTCTTTCTGGTGCAATTAATATTGATGGAATTTTACAGATTCAAGCGGTTAAAAATTATGGTAATTCTACATTTAGTAGAGTGATTGAATTAATTGAAGAGGGTAGTGCAAAAAAAAGTCGAAGCGAAGAATTTATCACGCGTTTTTCCCGTTACTATACACCGAGTGTAACTTTTTTGGCAATCTTAATCGCTTTTGTTCCCCCCTTATTTTTAGGAATTATGAGTGAAAGTTTTTTGGATTCTTTTAGTATTGCATTTAAGGAATGGTTTGCGAAGGGTTTAATTTTTCTTGTGGTGTCCTGCCCTTGTGCTTTGGTTATATCCATTCCTTTAAGCTTTTTTGTTTCTTTAGGAAAGGCAAGTAGAGAAGGGATTTTGCTTAAAGGTTCTAGCTATCTTGAGTCATTATTTTATGCAAAAAGTATTGTTTTTGATAAGACAGGTACACTCACAAAAGGTGAGTTAAGGGTGGTTGAAATCACCACAAAAGAGGGCATTAGCAGGGAGGAAGCATTAAGTCTTGCACAAAAGCTAGAAGAGCATTCTAATCATCCCATTGCCCGAGCTATTTTAAATGAGTCGGTAGAAGTATCTTTTCAGCTTGAGGAAAATCTGCAAGAAATAAGTGAGCAAGCTGGAGGAGGTTTGAAAGCAATTTATAAAGGCGAGGCATTATGTATTGGAAATCCTCTTTTTGTGAGTAATGAGATAGGGAATATGGGAGAGTTTACACAAAGCGAGCAATGTCAAATTTTATTGGCTTATGGTCAGGAAGTGATTGCCTCTTTTATTCTTGAAGATGAGATTAAGCAAGAAGCGGCACAGAATATTCAAGCTTTGAAAGCATTAGGAATACAGGATATTTATGTTTTGAGTGGAGATAAAAAAAATGTGGTGGAATCGGTCGCAAAAACTTTGCAGATTCCAAATTTTTATGGGGAGTTATTACCGGCTGATAAAGTATTTATGTTACAAAAGATTCTTGATGATAAAGATAAAAGAAAAGTAATTTTTGTTGGTGATGGGATTAATGATGCTCCTTCTTTAGCGTTGAGTGATATTGGTGTTGCAATGGGGAAGAAAGGGAGCGATGTTGCCTTAGAAGGTGCAGATATGGTGATTATGAATGATCATCTCTCAAAGATTCCACTTGCTATCCAAATTGCACGTAAAACACGTAGTATTTTAAGGCAAAATATTATTTTTGCACTTGGGACAAAAGCGGCTATTATGGTTTTTGGTGTTTTGGGTGTTGCAAATATGTGGATTGCTCTTTTTGGAGATGTGGGGGTTGCTTTTTTAGCTCTTCTGAATGCTATGCGTGCCTTACGATGAGGGAATTTAATTTTTTTAGGATATAATGTTGCATATTAAAGTAAAAGGAGTTCTGAATGCTATGCCCAGTTTGTAGTAATGTGCAGCTAGTGATGAGTGAGAGGAATGGCGTGGAAATTGATTATTGTCCACAGTGTAGGGGAGTTTGGCTAGATAGAGGAGAGCTTGATAAGATTATTGAGCGGTCATCAAATATACAGCAAAGACAACCAGAAAGGGGGCAATATGAGCAACCAAGACAGCAATACCAAGAACAACAATATCATGGTGGTAAGCAAAATTATCATAAGCCTTATAAAAAGAGAGAAAGCTTCTTGAGTGAACTTTTTGACTTTTAGTTTTAGCAAGAATTTTGATTCTTGAAAAGAGAAATATTATTTGTTGAAAAAAATACAAAATTTTGTTATAATTCCATTGCCTTAAAAATTAATTTCGTATAGGAGAGATAAAGATGAGTTCTATTATTTCGTTATTGAAAGGTCTTGAAGCGGATGCGATTGTTTTACATATGAAGCTTCATAATTATCATTGGAATGTTAAAGGAATGGATTTTCACCCCGTGCATGCAGCAACTGAGGAGATGTATGAAAATTTTGCAACCCTTTTTGATGATTTAGCAGAACGTATTTTACAACTTTCTGATAAGCCAATCACGACTTTAAAGGAAGCATTGGAAAAGGCGTCAGTTAAAGAAGAGTCTGGAGTGAGCTTTACTTCTAAGCAGATTGTAGAGTCAATCTTGAAAGACTATGAGTTGTTATATAAGAAATTTAAGGAACTTTCAAAAGCAGCAGCTGATAATGATGATAGTGTTACTGCTGCCTTGGCAGATGATAAGCTTGCTGCATTAGAAAAGTCAATTTGGATGTTTAAAGCACAATTAGCATAAGCCGTATCTGGGAGTAGACGTTGTTTGCTCCTGGATGACTGGTTAAATGTCTGGCGATGGGGCTTAATTTTGATAATAACTTAGTGTTAACTTGAAAGGTGTTGCTTGGCTTTTTGTGCATTATACGACTATACCGTAACTTCCTCGTCCTGCCCTTAATTTTTTTACTGATGGTTTTAAGTCCTTCCACAAATAATACTTCAAACAATACAAACAATCATACAATAAATCAATCCATAAACAACACTCAATCTTATAGTAATTTCTCTCTATCTAACCTCCCCCATCTCCATAAGGACAAGATAGATATATTTACTAAGAATGGTAGTGAGATAGATATAGTAGAGTTAGAATCTATCATCAAATCTCCTTAATGGCTCAAAAGAGATAGAATCCCACTCCTTATACTTTGGGGAGTTAGATAATAATGATAGCAATATGGGATTAAATATAAATAAGCCTATCTATTACTTACAAGGTGGAGAGGATATGGATTCTGTCGTTGTGAGAAATGAAATGACGAAGCAATCCATAAACAACAATTCTAATACTCCTCATAACAAAGCATATCGTCATACTGAAGGAGGGCAAAGCACGACTGAAGTATCCATAAACAAAGTTTCTAATTTCTTCTACACTTACAATACTTCATTATTCTCTTATTCACTCTAGCCTTCATATCAAACTAGAATGTAATAGCTCTGAATCTCAAGAGATAGAGAAGAAAGAAAAAGCACTCTTAGAATCCACTAAAGATTCTAAAGAGAATAAAGAAATAATATCTAGCGCATTCCTTTGTCCTGTCCTAGAAGATAATGAGCTTAAATGTCCTCATAATGGAGTAGTAAAGCTAAAGAGTAAGAAAGGTAAAAGCTTTACATCTAAAGATATTCCTATGATTTTAGAATCTGATTTAATTAACTCTAGTATTGTAGGTTGCACGAATAATATCGCAGGTGTTCCTACTCCTTGTTCTCTAGTATCTGTAATCCTCCCTAGTGCTAGAGCATTAAAAAAATATAATGATGATTATCCTATAATGCAAGATTTATGTGTTAGTGGGGTATTGAGTTATAAAGGATTCCCTATTTGAAGGAAAGATTAAATGAATTTTAATGGACTTATGCTAGAATCTTGTTTATAGAATCTAAAGAGGTGGCATAGATGAGTCAATACACAAAAGAACAGAGATTGAAGTTATTACGATATGCTGAACTTGCATGGGCTAGTTATAGCACAAAACTTAATGAAGGAATGTTTGGGGATAAAGAAAAGAAATGGGGTTATAAAGAGCAGAGAAAATATTTAACCAAACAAGAAGCACAAAAAATACATCAAGTCTCTTATAAAAGAGCCTTGACATCTAATATATTTACTTTTTACAATGATACAAGAGTAGATTTTGGGGATAAACAAGCAGAGGCTTTTATACATCGTTACGAAATATTAGCCTTTATCGATAAGACAGATTCTGGATTTAGTGCTACTTTATTTAAAGATACATACAACAATGAAAAGATTCTTGCATTTCGTGGGCTCGACATATTTAGATTAAATATTGCAGAGAATCCAAATATTAAAGGATTGGGGAATAGCCTAAAGGCTGATATCTTTGCAAATTTGTGTGGATATAATAGATTTTTACACAGCTAAAATACAACCATTACAGGACAAATATATTGTTGTTGGCCATTCCTTTGGTGGCTACTTAGCTCAACTTTTTACTTTGATGTATCCAGAAATCATAAAAGAGACATATACCTTTAGTTCCATTGGTGTGGTGCCTGATTGGTCTAATAGTATTATGAGTTTCGTGCTAGAGAGTTTTTCATCTAATCTTGAAATGTATTCAACATTACAAATCACACAAGAACACAAAGATTCTATCCGATTACAAAATAGTCTTATTTATCTGGCTAAACCAAACAAAGAGTTAGATAACTTTTTACCATATTATCTTAAGACAGAAAGTCCTTATGCATCTAATCACATAGATTCATATGTGCAAAGCAATACTCCACTACCAGCAAAGGCAAGTATGAAAAATTTTGCAAGTAAGCTTTTCTATAAAATACAGACTAGGGATAATGGCATATTTTTGGCTTGCAACTTACAAACAAATGTAGGAGCGTCGTTTATGACTATGTTTGATGAAAATGGTATCACCCCAATTTCTACAAAACACTTTAAAGAGATAAAAACTCTTAGTCATCGCATCAAAATAGCTGATACAACATTGCCTAGCCCACTTACACAATCTCAAATCCACCAAATACAAACAGATATAAAAGCCATATATAGAATCAATATGGAAAAAGGCTATGTGTTTTTTGGTAAGCATATTCTTTCTACGACATATCCACCTCTACCAATAGATAAGGAGTTTAAACCAAGAATTAAAATTTCACAAACTCTATCTAAAACAATAAAAAATAGTATAAAAAGAAATATAATTGCCTATATCCTAGTCATTATAACCATAGAAGACATATATAATGCCCTAGCTATTCTAGCCCATATTGATGATACGGCGATGAGCGATACAGAACTTATGCAATTTTTAAGCACATTATACCAACCAAGCATTATAGAGGTAAAATCATGGAATCTTTAATATCAATACTCCTTATCCCTGCTTTGTTATTGATAGCTACGGCAGTATTTTTTATCATTAAATGGTTGTATTATGACTTGACAATTGGACAATGGTTGGATTTATGGAAAGAAAAAAAAGATAAAAAAATAAGCCTTAAAATGATGATTTTTCTCATTATTTTGGGTATTTTTATAAACTTTATTTTACCAAGATTGTGAGTGCAATTATGGAATCTTTTGGTGTTATACTTGGTTTTATTACACTTATTTTTGTAATTTTACTTGTTTTATGGATACTTGATAAAGTCTATGGCTTTTCATCAGTGCTTCAGGATGAAAATTTAAGCTCTTGGCAAAAAATATTCGTCATAATTATCGCTATTCCATCTTATGTTATTGCAAATAATATTACTCTTGGCGTGTTATTGGTAATTTTATGTATATTTGCATTGATTTTGTTTGTCATAGCAAAATATCTTACAAGACTTATATAAAAGTTCTAAATAAATGTGCTGGTGTTATATTTGTTGCAGGTTTTTTACTCATCATAAAACTAATAGGTGCTATTTTTTAATTTTTGGTTGTAGATAGATTCTATAATTTTAATATAAGGAGTTTTTATGTGGAATCTTTAATGCAAATCCTTGTGATACCTGTTTTATTATTGGTCGCTGTGGCAGTGTTTTTTATCATTAAATAGTTGTATTTTGATTAATATCGCAAAATGAAGGAGAGAGTATGAAAAATTTTCTATATGAATTAGCATATATTCACAATGAAGATTTAGATTATGTCGCTGATAGTATTATTTGTTTAAAACAAAAGCATAACAACATAAACATCACAAGGCTTCAAAGTTCTGACATAGATTCCCTCACAAAAGATTCCCCTATCCATTTGTTTAGAGCTTTATACACTTGCAAGAGTTTTGCTATTTGTAAAGAAAACAATGAAAGCTTTATCACACAAGAAAATGCCAGTAAGATACTAGGCTATAAATCTGACTTTGCAAACATTTTTGTATATGGCAAAGATTCTCTAAGTAATGAATATCTTGAAGCTAGAAAAGCCTTGTATAAAACAATGATGAATCTAAGAAAGGAAAGAGAGCAAGAGCATAAAGAGAAACAAGAGGGAGTCTCTCAATTAAGCTATGAGGAATACACACAAGAGCAAAGAGAAAAACAACGACAAGTAAGATTTAATAGAAAAGATACATCTAAAGATTCAAATCATCTTATATTAGAATCAAATGATAAAAGTATAAAGATAATATTCTTAGATAAGCTAGATTCTAAGACTTCAAACAATGCTTATAATACTTCATCAAATAATACTTCGTCATTGCGAGAAGTCGGCACGACTTCGTGGCAATCCACACATAATACCTCAAACAATACAAGCAATCATACAATAAATCAATCTAACAATCTCTCTCTATCCAATCTAATCCACCTCTATAATAACAAGATAGATATATTTACTAAGAATGGTAGTGAGATAGATATAGCAGAGATAGAATCTCTACTTAGAGATTATAAGGATACATACACAGATTCTAAGATAGCCTCTAATCCCACTTTAGATTCTAATGATACATTTAGAGATTCTAATCTCACCCTAGATATTCTTAATTCTCCTAACACTCAAATATTCCTTTATTCTACTCTCCTTCATGGCTCAAAAGAAATAGAATCTCATCCTTTATACTTTGGGGAATTAGACAAAGAGGGAGAGTTGATAGAATCTAAGCCTATATATTACCTACAAGGTGGAGAGGATATAGATTCTGTCATTGCGAGGAATGAAATGACGAAGCAATCCACAAACAACAATTCTACCCACATATCCACTTCCACCCTCCAAATATTCCTCCACTCCTCTACTCTTACCATACTAAACTACTCTATATTAGACTCTAGCCTTCATATCAAACTAGAATGTAATAGCTCTGAATCTCAAGAGATAGAGAAGAAAGAAAAAGCACTCTTAGAATCCACTAAAGATTCTAAAGAGAATAAAGAAA
>NZ_NHYN01000014.1 GCF_003288845.1 Helicobacter monodelphidis
ACTTTCAGCAAAACCATTACCTAAAGATTCTTTGATTGGAAATCTACAAGAAGAACACGAAGAAAATCAAAAACCCTTTAAACCTATTCAAGGAGAAAGCGATAATACAGAAACCTATCAAGATGAATTTAAAAAAACATTCTTTGAACGTTTCTTAAAAGTAGAACAAGAAAAGGGTAATGACATTACAGAAATCTTGGAACAACTTTCTAAAATAGGGTATAAGTTTTCTGGGTAATTCTATAGAAAAGTAAAATGTTTACCTTGATTTATCTCATAAATTTTTTTAAAGATTTATCCTGCAATAAATACACAGATGAGCATAGAAATCTCAAGCCATATGCTAAAGTATTCTATGTGTGAATGTTTTGTATTTATGATGAAGCGGTATGTGGGCAGAAAAAACGTGGATTTTTCATTTGGGCTATCAATAAAATTACCGCAGGAATCGCCATTGCAAGACATAGAATTTGCCCCATAGAAAATTGCACAAATAAGAAACCGATATGTGAATCTGGCTCACGAAAAAATTCCGCACAAAATCGTGCTAAAGAATAAGCAATCATATATAGACTTCCAATTTGTCCACAAAAAGGAATATTCTGCTTGAGCCTATAGCGGTAAAAAGCATATACAATAATAAAAACAAGCGGACCTTCTAAAACTGCCTCATAGAGCTGACTCGGATGTCTGAGTACACCATTCACATAAATCCCCCAACTTACATCTGTTTCTCGTCCAACTAATTCTTGGTTTAAAAAATTTCCAATTCTGCCAAAAACATATCCAACAGGCACACTCAAGCCTACCAAATCCATAATTTTCCAAAAATGAACACCGCGTTTGCGGTGAAATCTTACAAACAGGATAGAGCTAAGCAATGCACCCACTAAAGCACCATGAAAACTCATTCCGCGAATTCCAACAAATTCACCATTCATAAAGGGGTTAAACATTTGCCATGGTGCACTGAGGTAATAGACTAAACTTCCTTCTTCATAGGGGATAATGTAAATTAAAATATAACCAATTCTAGCACCTAAAATAACCCCAATCTCAATCCAGAAAAAATAACTCATCAGCAATTCTTTATCTAAAGAAAAGCGCAAATCTCTAACATTAGCAAGTGTGTTGAGAGCCTTTTTTTCCTGAATAACAAAATGATAGGCAATATATAAAGCACTAAGGAGTGCAGTGATATAGGCAAGAGCATACCAATGAATCTTGAAGCCAAAGAACTCAAATGCAACGGGATTAAATGTGCTATAAATTTGCGACCATTCCATCAATAATCCTCAGGATTCATTAAGGTAACATTAAAAGTGCCTAAAAGTTGTACATCGCGTAAATAGATACCTAATTTTAAACTCATAATATCCATAACAATATTTATTTTTTGCTGGTTGTGGATTTTAATAAGAAAACCAATGATTGATGGGCTAATTTCGTGTGCATCTAAGATATTAAAATGGATTGTTTCTCCATTTTGTAATTGAATTTCCCGTATTAATTTTTTGAAAGTAAGGTAATCCTCTTCCGTATCCATGCTACCCTTAATATCAAAAGAACGTTCTTCTAATTTAATAATTTTCATAAGAATTCCTTTAAGAAACTACGATTTGAAACGCGATAATTCTGTATCCAATTTTTGACTTCTTGTTAATATTTCATGTGAAATTTCGTCAATACGTTTGCTAACTTCTTTGGTTTGCATAGAGAGATCCACAATTTGCTGAATGGATTGGACAAGTTTCTGCGTTTTTTCTTCCGCTTCATCACTTTTTTGTTCTGAATTCATTGAAATTTGTAAGCTGGAATGTAACCTATCCCGCGTTTGTGAAGTGCTTTCAATTAAATTATTTGCTTGGGCTAGAATCTGAATACTATTAGTTGAAGTTTGTGTAATGACTTCATTTACCTCCTTGACACTTTGTGCAATAACGCCAATATTTGATCGAATTTCGCCCAAACTTTTTTGTGTTCGTTCTGAAAGTTTCCTTACTTCATCAGCTACTACTGCAAAGCCTCTCCCGTGTTCTCCAGCTCTAGCAGCTTCAATTGTCGCATTCAAAGCAAGCAAATCGGTCTGTTCTGCCACTTCAGCAATAACACTTAGAACTTCACCTACCTGAGCGGCGTGATTTGAAAGCATTTGGAATTTTTCTAAAAGCTCCTTTTGACGTTCATTGTCGTCTGAAATTAACCGGACAACATCACCAAGCTGAGTGCTAAATTCCTCAAGATTCATACATACTTTATTAATATCATCAGAGGTGCTTTCTGCAGATTGTGCGACAGAATGCAAGTGTTCATTAATATCCCTTGTAAATGCGTAAATGGATTCGATATATTCCTCTTCTTTATTAGCAGATTGTGTGAGAATTTCTGCTTCCTCTTTGAGTTTTTCGCTTTCTGCAACACTGCTTTTAGAGCTGTGTTTAGCAATGGATATTGCACCTTGAATTTTTTCTATGAAAGCATTAATAAGCATAGAAGCTGTGCCAACTTCATCTTCTGTTTTAATTTTTAATCGTTTTGTTAAATCACCATCACCAGTGGTAAGGTCTTTTGCCATCGTTATAAGATGTGTTAATGGAGTGATTAATTCACGCGTGAAAAATATCCAAAGCCCAAGTATGCCCATCAAAACAACTAAAACCATTGCTACTCCAATTGATGTTTTTGTTGTCGCAATTTTTTCATGTGTTTCTTTGAGTGAAAATTCTAAATCCATTACCCCTAAAACCTCTCCTTGTGTGCTGTTTGCGTGACAAAGTAGGCATGTCTCATCAGCCTTTAGAGGTTTCAGGAGACGTAAGCTATCTGTATTGCTTGTGGGGAATTGTATTTGTTCTTCTCCTTTTTTGAATATTTCTAAGATTTCATTATCTTTTGTCATTGTAATTTTCATACCAAACAAATCAATCACGCTTTGTGATTGATACAAATCAAGTCGTGTAACACCATTAATTTTCTTTGCTTCCTCTATTGTGTTATCAATGACTTCTCTTTCACCAATATTCATACTTAAACGTAAGGTTTGAAAAATAGAGCTACTCAACATATGAAGAGAGTTTGTTGCATTATTAACCGCCATTTTCTCATAATCATGGGCTAAAAATGTGTAGAGACTAACAGAGCCAGTGGTGAAAAAAACTAGAAGTGTGATTAATACTTTTGCACGAAACGATTTTAAGAATCTTATGTCCATAACCCCATCTCTCTTTAGTTTTTTAAATTATACATATTTTGCCCTAAATAAATCAAGGGCAATGAGTCTACTTAAAAGAATCTAGCTTTGTTGAAAGATTAGAAGCACCATTGAGAACATCGATTGAAATGTGATTAACTTCTGATGCAAATTGTTGCAAATTGTCTGCAATTTCTGTAACTTTTTGGATATTACTTCCTAATTCTTCCATCTTTTCTTGTGCTTCAGTGCTTTTTTCTTCCATTGTTTCTGTGGATTGAATACCAATTTGTAGTTTTTCGATAGAAGTAACCATCTCTTCTTGCAAAATATTAGCTTTTTGGGTTGTTTCCCCCATTGAAGTGTGAATGCCATGCATTAAAGAAAGATTATTGTTGATTTGTTGTGTGATGGTTGAAACGGTGTGGTTAATATCTGTAAGCGAAGTTGTTGTTTTTTCTGCTAGTTTGCGAATTTCATCAGCTACCACTGCAAAGCCTCTCCCGTGTTCTCCAGCTCTAGCAGCTTCAATAGCGGCGTTTAAAGCAAGTAGGTTTGTTTGGTCTGCAATATCTTTGATGGTGGTTGTAACAAGGATAATGCTATCAGCACTTTGGGTAAGGAGATCCATATTTTGCATAATTGTTTCTTCTTTTTCCTTGTTTTCTGTAATGAGCTGGATTAATTCTTGTAAAGTCATTTTAACTTTATTCATTGTTTCCTCTGTTCCATGCATATCGATAATGGTTTGGTGAGCAAGATTTTGCGTTAGGTCGATATGTTCGTCAAGAATCTTGCTAATTGCACTCATATTATTAATTTGATGATATTGCAAGGAGGCAGATTCTTTGAGCGTATTTGCATTTTGTTGGAGCTTTTGGGAGTTGCTATGGCTTGCTTCAGCTGTTGAAATTGCTTCCATAATGGATTGTTCCACAATTTCAATAAAGCGGTTAATATAGTGTGCACTTTGTCCTAATTCACTTTTTGGGCTAATATTAAGTCTTGCGTGTAGATTGGCATTCTTACCAGCAAGATTTGCACTGAGATGTTCTAATTCTGTAATAGGGATAATGACCTTTTTAAGCGTTATGAAGATAAATGAAACTAAGGCAACAAGGCTAAAAATAAAAACACTAATCGCAAGAAAAAAGCTATTGCGACTATCAAGAGAAATTTGTTCCCTTTTCTCAAGGGAAAAACGTCTAATCTCTTGAGAGAGCGTTTTTTTCAAGAAAAGGTTTGAGTTGAGTTGTAATTGATTTGCTTGAAAAATCATCATATTAAAGTGTGTAAGAAATAAATCTACAAGTTGTGTATCTAGAACATCTTTATTTACTGCGATAATCTGGATAAATTTTTGAAGTCGGCTTTGGGTTGATTCTTCTAAAATATCTTCTGTTGCAATAATTGAAAGAATTGTATTGCTTGCTTCAATACCCGCCAAAGATTGGGGCGTTAAAACTTTATTGCGTAAAGAATCTGCAAGAGATTGATGAATTTTATACAAATAAAGTTTTGAATTCATTGCAATTGCATTTGCTGATTTAAAACGTTCTAGCTCATAAGACTTTTGATGATAGATTGATTCAATGCTTTCTATATCTGTGCCTAAACTTTTTAGGGTATCAAGTGTTTCTTGGAATTTATGGCTAGCTTCAACGCTGGCATCAAAGTTAATGAAAGTGAGGCGATTTTTAAAAAATTCATCTAATCGTGTATCTAAAGTTTCTAAATATTGCAAGTTCTGTAAGACTTTAATGTTTCTGTCTGAAGCAATATAGGTGTTTAGGACAAAAAATACAAGGGATAAAACGAGGAGTAAAACAAGAATGGAGAGACCGATAAATTGTTTAAAAAATGAGAATCTTTTTTTATTGGTGAAGGGCATCTTTGTATTCTCCTGTCAGTGATTGTAAGAAGGCGACTAAATCATTGATTTCATCAGTCTCTAAAATTGTTCCTAATTGATAGAGAGCCATTAATTGGATTGTAGTTTCTAAATTAATGACACTTCCATCGTGGAAATAGGGTGCAGTTTTATCTATATTGCGTAAGCTAGGCACTTTAAAGAAATATTTGTCCTCTTCTTTTTTTGTAACATCATAACGTCCTAATTGTGGGGTATTGTAAGGCGTAAAAATACCCACTTTTTGATACATATTTCCCCCGATACCAATACCATGATGACAAGAAATGCAACCATTTGCCTTAAAAGACTCATAGCCACGTTTTGCTGATTCAGAGATAGCGTTTTGATCGCCTTTTAGGTAACGATCAAAAGGAGAATTTGGTGTTAATAGTGTCTTTTCAAATTCGGCAATGGCATCAGCAATAGTCTCCAAACTAACTTCCCCTTTGTAAAGTTTTTCAAATTCTTCCATATAAGCTTCATCGCTTTGCACGACAGCAATAGCCTCCTCTTCACTAAAAGCCATTTCCTTAGGGTTTGTGATAGGCCCCTTTGCTTGCTCTTTGAGACTATTTGCACGTCCATCCCAGAATTGAGAGAGATTAAAGACGGCATTAAAGGAAGTAGGGGTATTAAAAGGGTCGTCAACAATACCATTCACACCTAATGAAATGGCTTTATTGTCAACGCCATAAGTTGCGAGATTATGACAAGTTGCACAAGCTACCTTTCCATCTTTAGAAAGTCTTGCATCAAGGTAAAGTTTTTTTCCTAGCAATGCTTTTTCTTTCTCATAATGGATAGAATCTGGAATAGGAATAATCATTTCTACCGCAAAAATTGGAATTAAAAAAACACACACTATTATCATAATCCTCATTCAACCACTCCCATTTTTGCTTTTAATTTGTTTTGTAACTATAGTTAAAATTTACTTAAGCTTTGTTAAAGCCATATTTATTTATGTAATATTTTTGTATAGATAAAATCTAACTAAGCTGTGTTATAATTATTGTCAGATATTAAAGTAGGGTGATACAAATTCTTTTTAGATTTTAACTCTTTGCTTTATAGAAGGATGCCGATGAGAGATGAGCTGTTTAAGCAAACAGATATGAAAACCTTTTGTTTTGATGAGCGCGTGAGTGCTGTTTTTGATGATATGGCTGAACGGTCTATTCCTTACTACCATACGACATTAGAATTAATCAGTGAATTTAGCTTAGGATTCTTATCTAAAACTCAAGGGCGTTGTTATGATTTAGGGAGTTCCACAGGCAATATGCTGATTGAAATTGCCCTAAAAACGCAAAATCAACATTATGAGGAACTTCAACTCATTGGGATTGATAATTCAATCGCGATGATTGAACGAGCAAAGTTAAAATCTGCTGCGATTGGCGTTCATGTAGAATTTATTTTGAGCGATATTGTCGATGCAGAATTCTTGGAGGCAGATTTATTTCTTTGTCATTATACTTTGCAATTTATCAATCCCTCTAAGCGATTAATTTTGTTACAAAGGATATTTGATCACTTAAAAACAGGGGGGGCTTTGATTATGAGTGAAAAAATTTATTCAAATCATTCTTTCTTAAATCAAAAGATGATTCAGCAATACTATCGCTTTAAAGAGTCTCAAGGCTATTCTTTGGGGGAAATTGCTAAAAAACGGGAGGCTTTAGAAAATGTCTTAATCCCAAACACACATGAACAAAATATAGAATTGTTAAAAATTGCTGGTTTTCAACATATTGAGAATTTATTTTTATGGTTGAACTTCGAAACTCTTATTGCCATTAAGTTATAAAAAGGAGGGATTATGCAAACAAGTATAGAAATTCTAAGGAATTTGGTGCGTAAAAAAAGTATCACGCCTGATGAAGCTGGGATTTATGATTATATCAAAAGTCTTTTGCCTCATTTCAAGCATCATCATATCAATAAAGAGGGTGTTCAGAATCTTTATAGTTGTTATGATGGTGGAGGCGATGTACATCTATGTTTTGCTGGGCATATTGATGTTGTGAATGAGGGAAGTGGTTGGAGTGTTGATCCTTTTTTGGCTGAACAGAAAGATGGATATATTTATGGACGTGGAACACAAGATATGAAAAGTGGCGTGGCGGCGTTTGTATCTGTGTTGCAAAATGAAGAATTTTTGCGTGATTTCAAGGGTAAAATCAGTATGATTTTGACGAGTGATGAAGAAGGGGATGCTGTTTATGGCACGCAAGAGGTTTTAAAATATTTGAAGATACGCAACGAATTGCCACATTATGCGGTTGTTGCTGAACCAACGGCAGAAAAATGGGTAGGTGATACGATTAAAGTTGGTCGACGTGGTTCTATTAATGGGACATTGGTCATACATGGTATTCAAGGGCATGTTGCATATCCTGGTAAGTGTGATAATCCTGTAGAAAGAATCGCACCCGTCCTTTCTCAAATTGCCGGTTTTAATTTAGATTCTGGAGATGAACATTTTGAGCCTTCAAAGATTGTTGTGACAGATATACGAGGTGGATTAGAGGTTGTCAATGTGACACCAAGTGAACTGAAAGTGATGTTTAATGTGAGAAATTCTACAAAAAGTAATAAGGAAAGTTTGCAAAAACATTTGGAAACAATTCTTGCAGGAATTCCGCACAAACTGACATTAAAGGCAAGCTCTTTTGCATTCTTAACACAAAATGACTCAGAAATTATCCAAACGCTTAAAGAAGTATTGGAAAAGAAATACCAAAAATCTCCCATACTTTCTACAGGTGGTGGAACAAGTGATGCAAAGTATTTTGCGGCTTTTGGTGTGAGTGTTGTTGAATGTGGTGTGTGCAATGACCGCATTCACGCTGTTGATGAGCGAGTAAGCGAAAAGGAAGTTTTGGAGCTAGAAGAGATTTTTTATGCCCTTATTCAGAGAATGGGAGAAAAATAATGTTATGTGTTTTTGATTGCGAGAGTATTCCTGATACGCAGTTATTGCGTAAAATTTATGGCTATGAGGGCGATGATTTAGAGATTTGTGAGCAGGCTTTTAAGGCACAAGAAGAGTTGAGCGGTAGCAGTTTTCTGCCTCATGCTTTTCATAAAATTATCAGTATAGCAGCTTTAATCGCCGATGAATCTGGCAATATGATTAAAATAGGTTGCTTTGAGGAGGGTGGCGGTGAAAAGGCGATTTTAAGCAGTTTTTTGCAGTACCTAAATACGAAGCAACCGCGCTTAGTAAGTTTTAATGGGAGAGGTTTTGATATTCCAACTATCTTATTACGTGCCATGCAATACAATTTGAATGCAGAAGCTTATTTTGAAACAACGAATCCTACCCTTAAGAAAGATAAATGGGAAAATTATCGTCAACGTTATAGCGAACGATTTCATCTTGATTTATTTGATGTTTTAGGGCATTATGGTGCAGCAACAAAAGGATTAAGACTAAATGTTTTAGCTAATATGTGTGGTTTACCCGGAAAATACGATATTTATGGTGACGAAGTCTATCGGCTTTATTTTGAGAATCAACAAGAAAGAATTGATACTTACTGCCAAAGCGATGTTTTAAATACTTATTGGGTTTATCTGAAATATCAGCTTTTAAGTGGGGTGATTCAACTCTCACATTATCGAAAATGTCTTGAAAGTATGGGTGAAAAAATTCCGCAAGATAAAGAATATGCGGATATTTTCTTGGAAGCAATTCAGGCTGAAATTCAAGCTATATAGGAGATTGAATGCTATCAAAAGAGATTGCAACTTTTAAAGATTTGCGTTACGAAGTGCGTGCGTACGCTTGTTTTTTATTTAACCGTAATATCAAAAATCATCTTCCTACCATTGAGTTAAGTAAGGTTTATGAGGGATTGCAAAAAATTTCACGCGAGATTGGGGATATTGATGCTGCCTACATTCTTGATTCACACGGAACACAGGTAATTGAAACTATCACTAAACATTCTGAAAGTAGTTCTGCAAAAGGAAAAAACTTTAACCATCGTGCATATTTTTATCGTGCTGTTGAAGAAAGAAAATGTATTTTGACTGACCCTTATCCTACACGTAATGACGGCGAACTTGTTGTTACAGCGGCATATCCGATTTATGATGAGCATAAGGAGCTTAAATTTGTCGCTTGCATGGATTTTGAGCTTAGCCACGCGATTTCATTAACACAATCTACAACGCTTTCAAAAGGTTTTGGTGGATTCTCGCAGTTAACCTATTTTACGCTTTCTATAATGTTGATGATTGTTGTTTGTTTGTTGTTTTTAAAAGGGGCAGAAAGTATTTACCATGCACTTGTAAATTTTCAAACATTGGATTCAAAGGAGATTTTTCAAGCCACTATTCTTCTTACTCTTTCTTTGGCAATCTTTGATTTAGTAAAGACAATTTTTGAGCAAGAGGTTTTAGGACGTGGCATTGGGGAAGAGCGCAAAATGGTGCATCAAACGATGATTCGCTTTTTGGGTTCTATTATTATTGCCCTTGCGATTGAAGCTTTAATGCTTGTATTTAAATTTACGATGACAGAACCTGATAAGATTATTTATGCAATTTATTTGATTGGTGGCGTCGCTTTGCTTTTGATAGGGCTTGCCGTTTATATTTATTTTACACATAGGATAAAGGAAGAATGAAGCAAGATATTGCGATTATTGATTATGGTGTAGGTAATTATGCAAGCATATTCAATGCTTTGCAGAAAATAGGTGCAAATCCTGTGTTTGTGAAGAATCCTCAAGAATTAAAAAATTTTAGGAAGATTCTTTTGCCAGGCGTTGGAGCATTTGGGCAAGCAATGGAGTCGTTAAAGAAAAATGACATGCATTTAGCCATTCGTGAATATGCAGATAATGCGGAAAAACAGGGCTGTTTTTTGTTGGGTATTTGTTTGGGTATGCAACTTCTTTTTGAAAAAAGCTATGAATTTGGAGTATTTGATGGGCTTGGACTGATTCAAGGGGAAGTACTTCCTTTTGATGTTGAATCTTTTTCGATCTCTCAAAAAGTGCCACATATCGGTTGGAATTCACTAAAGATTCAGCAACAAGATACGCTCTTTGACTCTTTGAAGGATGCAGAATTTTTGTATTTTGTGCATAGCTATCATGTTGTGCCAAGTGATAATCACACAATTTTGGCAACGACGAATTATGGATATGAGTTTGTGAGTATAGTTAGATATGGACATCTTTATGGGATTCAGCCTCACCCAGAAAAAAGTCATAATGTTGGTTTAAGAGTATTAGAAAATTTTTGTAAGAAGGAAGCAAAATGAGTTTTGAAGTAATTCCAGCAATTGATATTAAGCAAGGTGAGGTTGTTAGGTTGACAAAGGGTGTAATGGAGAGTGCAAAAATTTATGACACAAATCCATGTGAGGTGGCAAAACATTTTGAGGAGATAGGTGCAGAATGGGTGCATATTGTCGATTTGGATGGTGCAATTGTCGGAAAGCCTGTTAATTTAGAAATTGTGCAAGAGATTCGCAAGCAAACACACTTAAAAATTGAAGTGGGTGGTGGAATTCGTAATGAAGAAGGCATTAAACGTTATATTGATGCTGGAATAGATAGAATCATTTTAGGGTCAGTTGCGATGCGTGATCCATTATTTACAATTTCTATGGCAGAGAAATATCCCATTGTTGTAGGTATTGATGCAAAGAATGGTTTTGTAAGTGTGAGTGGTTGGGTAGAGCAGGGCAAAATGCAAGCTGCAGAATTAGCTGCTGTTTTTAAAGATGTGCAATTAGAGGCAGTTATTTGCACAGATATTGGACAAGATGGCACATTAAGTGGCATTAATCGCGTTTTTAGTGAGGAAATTGCTAAAGCGAGTGGTCACCGTGTATTTGCAAGCGGAGGATTGGCAAATGAGGGCGAAATTGAAGATATTATGCGGTCTGGTTTGCTTTCTGGAGTCATCGTTGGTAAGGCATTTTACGAAGGTAAAGTAAATTTAGAACAGGTTTTTAAGAAAATTAATAGAATTTCTGATAAAATACGCGAATAAAAAACAAAAATGCTGAAATATTTCGAAATAAAGGAGTCCTGTGAAGCTAGTTGTGGTTGATGATAGTTCAACAATGAGAAGAATTATAAAAAATACCCTTGCAAGATTGGGTTACAATGATGTATTGGAAGGGGAGAATGGTGTAGAAGGCTGGGAGAAGATGGATGGGAATCCTGATGTGAAGGTCTTAATTACGGATTGGAATATGCCGGAAATGAATGGATTGGAGCTTGTTAAAAAAGTGCGTGCCGATTCTCGTTTTGTTGATATTCCTATTATTATGGTCACAACAGAAGGGGGTAAGGCAGAGGTGATTACTGCCCTCAAGGCGGGCGTTAATAATTATATCGTGAAACCTTTTACCCCACAAGTTCTTAAAGAAAAACTTGAGGCCGTACTAGGTGTGAATGAGGGTTAATTGTTTGAAAGAATTCTATTACAAACTTCTTGTTATTCCCTCTTCTGTGGCAGAATTGTTTGCTGATTTTCTTTTAGAATATACGGGTGAGGCGATTGAGGAGATTTGTTATGAACAAAAGGAAGCTTTTGTTGTTTATAGTGAAAATAACTTACAACCCCTTATTGATGCATTGCAGGAGTTTGTACAAAGGCTGAATGCTATGGGCTGTCATGAGGAGGAGGTTACTTGCCGATATTTGCTTTCTTCTGAAAAACAGCAGGATTGGATTTCTCAGTATCAACAGGGGGTTTCTCCTGTTGAGTGTGGAGATTTTTATGTTCGTCCCTCTTGGTATCCGCCCCATTCTTGCTCCTTAGATGAGATTGTTATTGACCCTGCTTTAGCTTTTGGCTCGGGACATCATGAGACGACATCTTCGTGCTTAGAGATTTTGAGTGAATGCGATTTGGAGAATCGAACAATCCTTGATGTAGGGTGTGGGAGTGGGATTTTGTCTATTGCTGCCATGAAAAAAGGGGCGATTGTCAGTGCATGCGATACAGATATGCTTGCCTACGAGGAGAGTCAGAAGAATTTTCAGATAAACAATGTAAAAGCTCAAGAACTTTGGCATGGTTCTTTGAATGATTCTAAAGTAATTTATGATTTTATTTTGGCAAACCTTGTTTCAACCGTTATTATTGCCTTAGCTTTAGAATTTAAAAAGCATACAAAAAAAGGATCGAAACTTTTACTTTCAGGTATTTTAGGTAATGCTAGGACGAATGTCTTAGAATGTTTTAGAGATTTTAGTATTCAGAAAGAATTAGTAAAGCAAGAATGGTTAACGCTTTTGCTTTGCAAGAATTAAAGGATTCAAAATGGCACAAAATAATCAGAACAACAACGACAATGAAAAAAAACCTCGCCCTTTTAACCAAAATCCAATTCTTATTTTTGCAATTCTAGCAATTATTTCTATTATTCTATTTCGTGGTTTTTCAGGCTTTGATTCAGATGGAATGGGTTCTTATTTTGGTGGATCTACAACCACGAAGAATGTTAACTATTATGAGTTGAAAAAGCTCATTGAAAATAAGGGCGTCAGTTATGTTGCGATTGGGCAGACAACAATTAAGGCGGTAAGTGAGAGTGGTGGAAGTAAGACGATTTATATGACCAAGCGGATTATCCCCGATAGCACTCTTATTCCTTTGCTTGATGCAAGTGGTGTGGAATATAATGGCTATAATGAAACGAATTGGTTTATTGATACCCTTTTAGGTTGGGTGCTTCCTATTTTTATCTTTTTCGCAATTTGGATGTTTTTGGCGAATCGTATGCAAAAGAATATGGGTGGCGGAATTTTAGGTATGGGTAGCGCAAAAAAGCTTGTTAACTCTGAGAAGCCTAAGGTAAAGTTTGGTGATATGGCAGGAAATAAAGAGGCAAAAGAAGAAGTTGTTGAAATTGTTGATTTTCTTAAATATCCCGACCGCTACTTGCAATTGGGTGCGAAAATTCCTAAGGGTGTACTTTTGGTTGGACCTCCGGGAACAGGAAAAACACTTTTAGCGAAAGCAGTTGCAGGGGAAGCTGATGTACCTTTTTTCTCCGTAAGTGGAAGTAGCTTTATTGAAATGTTTGTTGGTGTAGGTGCGAGCCGTGTGCGCGATCTTTTCGAAACTGCAAAAAAGGAAGCTCCAGCCATTATTTTTATTGATGAAATTGATGCAATAGGAAAGAGTCGGGCAGCAGGGGGTATGATTAGTGGTAATGACGAAAGAGAGCAGACCCTTAATCAGCTGTTAGCTGAAATGGATGGGTTTAGTTCCGATTCTTCTCCGGTAATTGTGTTAGCGGCAACGAATCGGCCGGAGGTGTTAGACCCAGCACTTTTGAGGCCGGGTAGGTTTGATAGGCAAGTGCTTGTAGATAAACCTGACTTTAATGGACGCGTTGAGGTGTTGAAAGTTCATATTCAGTCGATTAAACTTGCAAGAGATGTGGACTTAGAGGAAATTGCACGTTTGACGGCAGGGTTAGCGGGAGCTGATTTAGCGAATATTATTAATGAAGCGGCGTTGCTTGCAGGACGTGCGAATAAAAAAGAAGTAGAACAAAGCGATTTTAGAGAGGCGGTTGAAAGAGGGATTGCAGGGCTTGAGAAGAAGTCTCGTCGTATTTCTCCTAAAGAAAAGAAAATTGTTGCTTATCATGAGAGTGGGCATGCTTTATTAGCAGAGACAACAAAGGGTGCAAAAAAGGTAAGTAAGGTGTCTATTATTCCGCGTGGGCTTGCAGCTTTAGGTTACACCTTGAATACTCCAGAAGAGAATAAATATCTTATGCAAAAGCATGAGCTGATTGCTGAGGTTGATGTTTTGCTTGGAGGAAGGGCAGCTGAAGATGTTTTTATTGGTGAAATTTCAACAGGTGCAAGCAATGATTTAGAGAGGGCGACAGATATTATTAAAGCAATGATTAGCTACTATGGGATGACAGATATTGTGGGATTGATGGTGCTTGAGAAGCAACGCAATGCTTTCTTGAATGGTGGATTGACGAGTGCACGGGAATTCAGCGATAAAACAGCACAAGAAGTTGATGACTATGTAAAGAGGTTTTTAAAAGAACGTTTTGAGAGCGTAAAAGCAACACTTGAAAGCTATAAGGGTGCGATTGAAGAAATGGTTAAGGATTTATATGATAAGGAAACGATTGATGGGCAGAGGGTAAGAGAGATTATCCGTAATTTTGAAAAACAAAATGAAATGCCTACTCGCTTAGTGAGTGCTGAAGAAAATGACGAAAAATAGACACAGTCGCCATTCTTTCGTCATTATTGATGGCGGTATGAAGTTTATTGTTGCTTTTTCTGTTGTATTATTGCTTGCTATCTTTTGCTATTCTTTGTTTTTTGTTTTTCTTGCAGTTATTTGTCTATTTTTGTCGGTAATGATCTTTTATAATCCGGAAAGAATTCCTTTTGAGCGCGGTAAGGATGTAATTGTCGCACCCATTGATGGGGTGGTGAAAAGCATAGAGCATAATCAAGAAAAAGGAATCAAGGTTGTTATTTCTTCTCCCCCTTGTTTTGTGGGCGTGTTGCGGTGTCCCTTTGAAGGTGATATAGAAATTCAAAAAACAAGTGGTTTGTTTTTCTTTTCTCTTAAATCTGAAGTGGCAAAAAGGCTGAATACCTTTGCACAACTTAATATCCAAAGTGTTCGTGGTCAACTTTCTTTGGTTTATTATCCCCTATTTTTATCGAAATCCTTGAAATTTTTTGAGACTGAATCTTTAGAAAAGGGCGAGCGTTTAGGCTTTTTACCTTTTGGCGTTGTAGAATTTTTCTTACCTGCTAGTGTACATTTAAAAATTTGTGAGGGCGATAAAATTAAGGGTGCAGAAACGACAATAGGGATATTTGCTTAATGAACCCGATAAATCCTCTTTATATATTGCCTAATCTCTTCACGGGCATTAGTGCGTTCTTAGGTATGTTGAGTATTGCCTATGCTTCTTCTCAACGTTTTGAGGCGGCTTGTTGGCTCGTGCTTGTGGCGTTGATTTTTGATGGGCTTGATGGACGTGTTGCAAGACTTACAGGCACAACAAGTAAATTTGGTGTGGAGTTTGATTCGCTTGCTGATGTTATCGCATTTGGAGCTGCTCCCGCCACTTTATTGTATATTTATGTTGGGAGTAGTTTTGAGCGGTTTGGATTCATTGTGTCTGGACTTTTTGTTGTGTTTGGTGCAGTGCGTTTGGCACGATTTAATGTTTCAACAGGAAATAATGAACCTAATGTTTTTATTGGATTACCCATTCCCTCAGCGGCAACTTTTGTTGTAATTTGGATTCTAATGGATATTTACTATAATGATTATTTGCCAAATTTTTTTGGTGTTTTGTTGCTAATTTGTGCGTTGCTAACGGCTATTCTGATGGTGAGCAATATTCGTTATCCTAGTTTTAAAAATTTAACTAAAAATGGAATAAGTATGCGAGGGTTGATTATTTTGTTGATTCTTGTTTTAGCGATTTTATATTTATATGCAACTTTAGGTATTGCTGTTCTTATTACTTCCTATATTTTATTTGGTATTCTACGTGCGTGTTATTATTTGATTGTGCATCGTCTTTTAAGAAAAGGTTTGTAATACATAATAGTTTTATAATATTAATATTATTTATTACTGGAAAATATTATAAATATAGCGTGTAGTGAGGAAAGCGAGATAAAAATATGGGGGCAACGCAGTGGATATTTATGAAGTAGAGTATAAATAGAGATTGCAAGGAAGCAATATGACACGCACAATCACACTTGCATTGCTTGGTTTATCACTCATAGGTTTCATCGCGTGTAGTGATAGCAAAAATAAGACAAATGAAATCAATGAGGCAAAAAATGAGCATAGAGAGAATGTGAGAAATGTAGGAGATTCCCACAAGAATATTGCCTTAGATTCTCATAAAGATTCTAAAAACAATAGAGAATCTAGCGGGGATTCTAAGGCTTCCAATCAAGATTCTATACACAGCAAAGAATCTCATACAGATTCTCCGCGAGATTTAGTGATACACACAAATCAAGAATCAAACAAAGATGTAGCGGGGGATTCTAAGAATTCAAGTCAAGATTTTAGTGGCAATTCACAAGATTCTAAGATACATACAAAGGTGGATTCTGCATTAGAATCCCACGAAAAAGTTTCACAAGATTCCACGCAAGAATCTGCTCACGATTTGAATCAAGATTCTAAACCTACAAAAACTTGGCGTAAAGAGACAGATACGAAGCGTGAAGAGAGGCTCAAAGAGGAGGCGAAATATATCGCAGGCAGTTATGATTTTCGTGCGTATAATGGTAAGGGTGGCTACAATGCGTTTCAAAAGAAAGAGCTTTTCATCGATGAGATAGGCATCGTGCGTCCTGCCGTTACGACACTTTATGAAAATATGTCGCTAGATATTGCTTATCAAAGCTATTTGCAAAATTCAGGGGGAGACCATTATACAAAGCTAGATGATAAGATTCTATGGCTTCCCAAACTCCCCAAAGAAAGCACACACAAAGAAATCCTCTTAGATTTTGCACAACTTCGCCCACAGGGCAATGATAAAACAAGGATTTTGCTCTTTTTTGATTTCATCTATGAGACGCCCAAAAAGCTCCTCATCACCTATCAAGCTTACAGCGTAGGTGAGGAAGTCGAGTATAATATCTCTCCAAAATACTCTATTTTTACCCTACTTTTTGAGGAAAAAGACGATGGGACTTATCTCACACTAAGCTCTACGCCCAAAAATGTAACTTTTTCTTGCACGCAAAGTGGGCTAAGTCAAACAGAGAGTGCGATATGCAAGGCAAATCTCGCACTTGATTTGAAAATGCACTATGCCTATGAGACTTTGCAGCAAGATATAGAGAATCGTGATGGCTATCAAAATCACGAAAATGGCAAAACTAATAGAGATTATAACGCCCTCAAAACCTCACAAAGAGCGTGGGTAAAGTCTCGCAATGCGTGTGGCAAGGATATAGAGTGCATTAAAGATTCTTACACCAAAAGAATCGCCACCTTGCAAGATGAGCTACAACAAAGGCTTATAAATCGGGGCTTTGATAAGACTTGCAAGCTTATGCGTAGCGTAAGTGTCGATGGTGGGTGGAGTCCCGGTGAGGAATACGAGGATTGGTATCAATGCGAGTATAAGAATGCAAATCTTTTAGATATGTATGCCAAATATGCTTTGAAGGAAAATGAGGGCAAAGAGCAATGGAGGCAGTGGCTTGGAGTAGATGAAATAGCAAAGGCGCGTCCAAACGATGAGAGCAGGTGGAAGTATGAGGGAGAGTTTATCAACGATATGAAAACAGGCTTTAGCTCGATTGATTATGAATGGGCGGGGAAAGATACGCTTATCGTCAGTGTGTATTATGAATACAATCCGCAAATCTACACTTTCACTCAAAAAGGCGGTGATGTGATAGTGGATTTTAAGGATATAACGGCACCTTAGGGAAGTGGAGCTTTGGGATTCTAAGTGTTTTGCATATACTTGAAAATCAAGCAATGCGTGGCAATCTATACATCTCATCATCATATTCAAGCAAACAATACTAATAAAGAGCTAAAAGAGAACATTTACGAAGCATCGCAATAAATTTCACATACATTTATATGGTTTTATTATGGAATCTTATAGAAAATAATGTAAAATACCATAATATTTTCATACTACACAAGATGAAAATCAAAAGAATTAAAATGACAAGGAGAACAAATGACAACATTAGTGCAAGTCAAAGTCGATAAGGAGTTAAAAGAGGAGGCGGATAAGCTATTTCACGCTTTAGGGCTTGATACGACTACTGCCTTAAGAATGTTTTTAAAAACAGCGGTGCGAGAGCAAAAAATCCCGCTCAATCTCACGCTAAACAAATCAAAACAAGACCCATTTTATAGTAAGGAGAATATCGCAGAGATAAAACAGCGTATAGAAGAGCTAGATTCAGGTAAAGTCAAGCCAATAATCAAAAGCATAGAGGAGCTAGAAGCCCTACAAAAAGAGGTGATGAATGCGTAAAATCACTTTTGCAGAAAGCTCGTGGAATCAATATACAGGCTTCATCAACGACAAAAAGATATTTGCAAAGATTAATGCCCTCATCAAAGAAATCGCTAGAGACCCGATGAAAGGGACAGGTAAGCCAGAATCTCTACGCGGGGATTTAAGCGGGTGCTATTCTCGCAGGATAGATTCCAAGCATCGCAATGATGAATGTTTCAAGGATAAATTATGCACAATATCTTAAAACAAATCATTGATTTTCCAATGAGAGAAAATGAATATATAGAATTTAAGCATAACAACAAGAATCCTCAAGAAATTGGTGAATATATTTCTGTACTTTCCAGCTCTGCGACTTTATGTAATGTCTCCAAAGCATATTTAATTTATGGCATCAATGATAATCAAGAGATTATAGGAACAGACTTTAAACCAAAGGAATGTAAGAAGGGCAATGAAGAATTAGAAAGTTGGCTGCATAGACTTTTAGAACCAAATATTAATTTTGTTATCAATGAAATTATATATCAAGAAAAACCTATTGTGATATTTGAAATAGACGCGACCACACATACGCCTATAAAATTTAGCGGAAGAGAATACATAAGAATAGGAAGCTACAAGAAACCTCTAAATGATTATCCAGAAAAGGAAAGATTACTTTGGCAAAAGCTCTCTGCCTTTTGTTTTGAAAATGATATAGCAAAGCAAAATCTTAGTAAGAATGATATATTGAATTTGCTTGATACAGAAAGTTTTTTAAAGCTTACCTCATATGGTGAAACAAATCCAGATTTTATCATTGATAAACTTATGGAGTATAAACTCGTAGTAAAACATTATTCATCTTTAGCTATCACTAATCTTGGTGCTATTCTTTTTGCAAAAAACCTTGATAATTTTTCACATTTTCATAGAAAAAGAATGCGTGTTATCAAATACAAAGGGAATAATAAGCTAGAAACAGAATTTGAACAAGAAGGTAGCAAAGGATATGCTACAGGCTTTCAAGGATTGATAAAATTTATTATAAACTCTTTACCAAAGCAAGAAACCATTAAAAATTCGATAAGGCAAAATAATTTATTATATCCAGAGATTGCCATAAGAGAATTGGTAGCCAATGCTTTAATACATCAGGATTTTAGTATGACAGGAACTAATCCTATGGTAGAAATTTTTGATAATAGGATTGAAATTACCAATAATGGCACATCTCTCGTAGAAGTGTTGAGGTTAATTGATTGTATGCCTAAATCTCGCAATGAAACTCTTGCGAGATTAATGAGAATATTAGGTATTTGCGAGGAAAGAGGTTCGGGTATAGACAAGGTTATTTCTTATACAGATAAATATCAACTCCCAGCCCCTATTTTTAGAGCTGAAAAGGATTATTTTAAAGCAATTTTACTTGCTCCTATGCCTTTTGATGATATGGATAAAGAAGAGAGGATTAGAGCGACATATCAGCATTGTTGTTTGAAATTTTTAGAACATAATTGCATGACAAACTCTAGCTTGAGACAACGCTTTAATTTAGGTGATAAACAGCATTCAAAAGCCTCGAAAATTATAAGCGATACTTTGGAAAAAGGGCTCATCAAACCAGCTGATCCTGAAAATAAATCAACAAAACATATCAAATATATTCCATTTTTTGGATAAGTCTATGAATATTTCTTGTGTTATGTTTTCGTCATTTTTCTTTAAATTTTTCTTAATTACAAATCTGTATAGACCTATTTTACGCTATATAGAGCATATCTTCATCAAATTTCTTATATACCTCTCTCGTCATAAAAAATTAAACTATACTTAAAGGAATACAAATGAGTGAATGGAAAACTTGTAGGCTTGGGGAAGCTCCATTAAATATTGTCGATGGCGATAGAGGTAAAAACTACCCAACACAAAATGATTTTCTTAGCGATGGATATTGTCTCTTTCTATCTACTAAAAATGTGCGTTCGAGTGGTTTTGATTTCGCAGAATGCCAATTTATTAGTAAAGACAAAGATTCTATACTAAGAAAGGGCAAGTTAGAAATGAACGATATAGTTTTAACTACGCGTGGCACAATAGGTAATGTCGCTCTTTATAATGAAAAAGTAAAATATCAAAATATGCGTATAAATTCAGGCATGGTTATCCCCTTCGTCCAAATATCAGTGAGCTAGATTCTAGATTTATTTTTTATGCAATGGTAAATTTAAAAAGAGATATTGATAATTTTACTTCAGGCACTGCACAACCTCAACTTCCTATCAAGGATTTATCAACTTTAGAAATAAGCCTTCCACCGCTAGAGGAGCAAAGGAGGATAGCAGAGATTCTAAGCAGTCTTGATGATAAGATAGATTTACTCCATAAGCAAAACAAGACTTTAGAATCCCTAGCCCGACTCCTCTTCCGCCACCACTTCATCGACAACGCCAAAAGCGAATGGCAAATAGGAAAATTAGGAGATTATGTGAGGATTGTATATGGTAAAAATTTACCAACCAAAAACTTATTAAATTCTGGCTATCCTGTTTTCGGTGGAAATGGACAAATAGGATATTTTGATAAATTTCTTTATAAAGAACCACAAGTTTTAGTTTCTTGTAGAGGTGAAGCATCAGGCAAAGTTAATATTTCATATAAAGAATCTTATATAACAAATAATTCTTTGATATTAGAACGAAGTAAAGATAAAGACATAAGTTTTGTATATCTAAAATATTTTTGTCTTTCACAAGATTTTTCTTTATTTGTATCTGGCTCAGCCCAGCCACAAATTACAATACAAAGCTTGCAAGACGCTACTTTTATAAAACCTAATATAAAAGATATTCAATATTTTAGTCAAATTGTCTCAAGTTTTGAAACCAAGCAAGATAATAATTCTCAACAAATCTTGAAGCTAGAGAAAATGCGTGATATAATACTACCAAGATTATTGAGCGGGGAAGTGAGGGTGTGAAGTGAATAAAGAGGCTAGTTTTAATATATATAGGTATCAAATTTTGCCAAGAGATAGGATAGAATTTTCATTGTTTGATGAGATTCAAAATGTTGAACAATTAATAGAAAATAAAAATAAAATACTTCAACAAATTTTAGAATCTTTAGAAACTCGTGATTTTAGGCATCGTCAATATCCTATTAAATTTCAATTAAAGTATAATTTAGATAACTTTTTGATATTTAAATTAGATGTGAAGAGGGTTACAAAGATTGGGAATGAGGACTTGGAAGATACTGAACATGATGATTGGCGATATATTTTTATAATATTTTGGAATCACCCAGATAAGCAATTTTTACTCATTCAAGATAAGGTAAAAGTTTTTAATGATATAAAAGTTTCGCATACGAGGATAATGAAAATTCTTGAACAATCTTTATTGGAAAAACAATTAGTTATCAAATCAGAATCTTTATTTGATAAATCTGAGTTTTGGAATATTGTAAATTTATATCCAGATAAAATTTCTCGTGTTAGATTTAATCTCATTACTCCCAATATGGCTAATATTTCTAGTGCTTTATCTAAAGATTTAAAAAATCTTTTTAAGGCTACAAATACCACAGAAAGTTCGTTAGAAATAAAATCTGCAGAGCAATCTAAATTACATTTACAACAGGGTGATGATTTGGTAGAAGATATGGTTGATTATGCAAGTAATGGTGGAGGGTCTATTAATATTAAAGTAAAAGGCATTAAAAAGGTATTTAAAACAACAGATAAATATAAATCGATAGCTATTGATGAAATAACTTTGAATGCAGACAAACAAGAAAGTATAACAAAAGCTATAAATGACTTAGAAAAATTATTGGATAATTTATAATTATGGAATTCATTAAAAATATTTTTATGTCTCTTGGAATAGGTTTTTTATTTTCAATATTGCAACAAATACTTGATTCTTATTTTTTAATAAAGTTTTTAGAAAATAATCTTATAACTATTCTAGTTGCCCTATTGGCTATAAACTCTGCTACATTAGGTATTATTTTAACAAAAATACGCGAAATTATAGACAAAAATCCAGAAAAAGCTGATTTTTCTAGCACAAAAAAAGAGATGGTTATTTCAATCAATGAGCAGATTGTTTTAATTGTATTTTCTGCCCTTTCTTTGACTTTGCATAATAGTGAATTACACATTATCAAATGTAACCCTTATATCCAATTAAGCTTTGAAACATTGATATTTAGCTGTTTTATCTATGCAATATTAATTTTGTCAGATACAGCAAAAAGTGTTTTTGTGCTTTTAGATTTTAAGCTTAAACAATAAGGACACCACTTGCATACACAGAATCACCCCATAGCTCCCCTCATTATCTATCAAGATGAAAGGGACGATATTCATCTCGAAGTGAAGCTTGAAAATGAGAGTATTTGGGTATAATTAACTTGAAAATTATATTTATCTTTCCTTCGTATAAGACAAATGGAATACCTCCAACTCACCCAATATGATGTTTTCTATAGTTTGTAAAAGTTTTTCATGAATTTTGCAAAACCCCTTGACTTAGAGTAACTCTCATCATTTATAATACTAAAAATTTCAAGTTATAGAATCTCACAGGGCAAAGAAAGATTCAAAACAATACCATTGCACTTTGTGCAGATTCTATAAAAAGAGATTTTGGATAATATGCAAGGAGCGATTATGCAACATAGCGACAAATACACACAAAATATATGCGAAGATTCTAAGCAAGATTCTCAAAAGAGTGAATCTCAATTCGCCTCAAGTATCCCCTCGCCTATCGGGCTTGATAGGAGCAATCCAAAGTGGCGTAGCACACCTGCACCAAGCACAAATAGAGATGTTTTCATACGCGATTTGGAGGGCGAACTCGTAAGTATGGACGATAAAGAATGCGATAGAATCACATCGATTATCAAGCAGACTTTGCAGCTTACAAACAAGCTTAATAACGGCATTCATAGCGATGAGGAAGTGAGGGCGATTTTTAGCGAAATCATCGGGCAAAAAGTCGATGAAAGCGTGTGGATACTGCCGCCATTTTATGTGGATTATGGGCGAAATATCCGCGTGGGCAAGAGGTTTTTTATGAATCAAAACTGCACTTTTATGGATAGGGGTGGGATAACTATCGGTGATGATGTCTTCATCGCGCCAAAATGTAATTTGACGACGATTAATCATGATTTTAATCCCTACAATCGCCGTGCGACATTTTGCAAACCCATTGTGATAGGTGATAGAGTGTGGATAGGGATTGGTGCGACAATTTGTCCGGGTGTAACGATTGGGGAAAATAGTATCATCGCCGCAGGGAGTGTCGTAACAAAAGATATTCCACCAAATGTCATAGTGGGCGGGAATCCAGCAAGAGTGATAAAGAAATTGGATGTATGAGAAGATTCGCAGATTCTATATATTTATAGAATCTCATACGCGTGGCACTCGGAATATATTTCGCCAGATTTATCATAGAAATAATCGCTCCCTAGCCCATCTTCTGTGATGATATGCGTGATTTTTACACCATTTTTAAGAGTGAGATACACCACACCGCCCACACTTGTGCTACCCGGAGTAGCGGCTCTCACTAGAATCTTGCTCCCTTTGGGGAGAGAATGTGCTTCAAAAACTACTTTGCCCATTTCATGCCAATTTGCCCCATTATCCCCGCCATAGCCATGAGGAAACCAATCATCAACACTTGATTTATCATTTTTGTGTCCTAGAATCTGTATACTTTTGATTGTCTCATTCAATTCTATCACTTCATAATCCACTCCCCACGAATTTGCCTTGACATAGGTTGCATCACTATAATACTTCAGCACACCGCTTTCTCCGCCTGCCTCATCACCGCCATATTCCTTGATTATTTTGACTGCATACTGCTTTGCTTCAATCTGTGCTTCAGAGAGACACAAAGGCTCTGCCCACGCATAAAACACCATAATCCCAATAATCCCATAGAGGGCGAATATGAGTTTTAGACACTTTTTGAGAGTTTGCATACTTGCTCCTTGTAATGACTTTAATGACTTACAAAATTGTGATTCTATCACAAAACACGAGGAGAAATTATATCGTTTTTACCACTATGATTGAGTGTCGTATCGTTTGGGCGGTGGTGAGTGAGAGGCTTCAACTTCACTTTTACCCCTACCCAAACGCGAGGCTTCAACAAAACACTTTTATGAATATCTAAGAAAGTAGCATTTAAATAAAATCCTTGTTATAATAGCAACTTGAGTAAATATGTAGGTAGGAATTGTGATTACAAAAGAAAATTTTAAAGCAAGTTTAGAATCTCTAGGATTTCAACACAATAATGATGAGGTGTATATAAAAATATTTGATGATTCAGAATGCGAACTACAAGCTGATTTTAAACACTCAAAGCTTCTTTATCCTAAGGGAATCATCATCAATGACGCGACTACAAGTAATTTTTCTAAACCTGAAAATTTTGTTGTCTTTGAATGTGTGCATAGACTTTTAGAAAAAGGCTACAAACCACAGCATTTAGAGCTAGAGCCAAAATGGCAACTAGGCAGAGAGGCAAAAAGCGGCAAAGCTGATATTTTGGTCAAAGATAATGAGGGAAATTCCTATTTGCTTATTGAGTGCAAAACCACAGATTCTAAAAATAGTGAATTTAAAAAAGAGTGGGAGCGAATGCAAAACAATGGCGGACAGCTTCTCTCATACTATCAGCAAGATAAAAATGTCAAATTCCTTTGTCTTTATACGAGTGATTTTAATGGGGAAAATATTATTTTTGAAAATTATATTTTAAATATGCAAGACAATGAAGATTATTTAAGAAAAAATGATTTTAAAGATTCATACAAAAACGCTAATACGAATGAGGAAGTTTTTAAAGTTTGGAGCGAGATTTATAAATATGATGCTTCAAGCATTGGAATCTTTGAGCGAAATATCAATGCCTATGAAGTAGGAAAAAATGCTCTTTGTTTCGAGGACTTAAAAGAATTGCAATCTTTTAAAGATGATTCTAAAAAACACGAAGATGGCAAATATCACGAATTTGCAAAAATCTTGCGAAAGTATAATATTTCAGGCAAAGAAAATGCCTTTGATAAGCTTGTCAATCTCTTTTTATGTAAAATCTATGATGAGATTCACAATAAAAATAATCTCAAATTTGTTTATCGTGGCGTGATTGCAGATAGCTTTGAGGATATGCAAGATAGATTAATGTTGCTTTATAAAGAGGCGATGAGCGAGTTTTTAAAAGAAGAGGTAACCTTTATCGCAGATGAGACGATAGAAAAGGCTTTTAGTGCGTTAAATCATAATAAAAAGAGCATTTCAAGCTTGGAAAGCGAAGTCAAAGGATTTATTAAAGCATTGAAATTTTATTCAAACAATGATTTTGCATTTTTGGAAGTGCATAATGAGGAGCTTTTTTATCAAAATGCCTTAGTGCTTATATCGGTTGTGAAGCTTTTTGAGAATCTCAAGCTTACCCAAAACAAAACCAATCAATTCTTAGGCAATCTTTTTGAACTCTTTTTACAAAAAGGTATGAAGCAAGATGAGGGGCAGTTTTTTACCCCTGTGCAAATTTGTGAGTTTATAATGTATTCTTTGCCCTTGCAAGATTATATTGATACAAAGATTCCAAAAGTGCTTGATTATGCGTGTGGAGCGGGGCATTTTCTCAATACTTATGCGAATTTTTTGCAAGAGTTCTGCAAAAAAGAAAATGTAAAAGAATATTTTTCTCAAATCTATGGCATAGAAAAAGAATATCGTTTAAGCAAAGTTGCCAAAGTCTCAAGCTGTATGTATGGGCAAAATGAGATAAATATCCTCTATGCAGACGCACTCTCAAGCGATGCGTTAGAATCTAAGATGAATAATTTTAGCTTTGATATACTTGTTGCCAATCCTCCTTATAGTGTGCAAGGCTTTTTAGAGACTTTGAGCGAAAAATCACGCAAAAGCTATACGCTTTTTAGTCAGCAAATAAATTTAGAGACGAATAACAATATCGAATGCTTTTTTATCGAGCGAGCCAATCAGCTTTTAGACGATAAGGCTATCACGGCTATTATTTTACCCTCTTCACTCCTCAATAAAAGCGGGATTTATGAGCAAGCTAGAGAAATTATCCTCCAAAACTTTGATATTATCTCTATTGTGGAGCTAGGGAGCAATACTTTTGGTGCGACAGGGACAAACACGATTATTTTATTTATGCAAAAGCGAATAAGTTTTAAAAATGATAGGTTACATTCACAAAGATTGAAACTCATTCAAGAGAGATTAGACTATGAAAATCTCATCAATAATGATAATTTTAAAGAAAATGATTTATTAGAATCTTATATAAGTTATAGAGGTTTTGAGCCAGAATCTTACAAATCATTTTTAGATTCTATATTGAGCGATGAGATATTAGAAAATGAAAATTTCAAAGAATACAAGCAAGAATTTCTTAAAAGTGCCTCATATAAAAAGCTCAAAGATTCTAAGATTTATAAAGATTGTGAGGATAAAAAAGCCTTAGAGGAGAAAGAATTTGTCCATTTTTGCCTTGAGAGAGAGAAAGAAAAATTGCTTTACTTTGCTTTGAGTATAGAAAATGAAGTGCTGATTATCAAATCTCCTAGTGAAAATAAAGAGCAAAAGAAATTCTTAGGCTATGAATGGAGTGATAGAAAGGGCAGTGAGGGGCTTAAAGAGCTAAACACCCCATATCTCACACCACTTTTTGAAAGGGGCAATCCAGATAATCAAAACAAGCTTAGCTTTCTCATCAAACAAAGCTTTTTGAGAAATGAATTTGAGATTCCAAATGATTTGACACAATACGCAAGTAGGGCAAGGCTTGTAGATATGATAGATTTTAGCAAAGTAGAGTTTGATAAGGCGATAAGTTTAAGTCCTTCGCGGTCATTGCGAGGCGAAGCCGAAGCAATCCATAATCCTTTTGTAAATTATAGGTATCCGTTGGTGAAGTTAGAATCTATTTGTAAAATGTATCAGCCAAAAACTATTACTAGCACAGAAATTTTAGAACAAGGAAAATACAAAGTTTATGGAGCTAACGGAATTATTGGATACTTCAATGAATATAATCACAAAGATTCTGAAGTAGCTATGACTTGTAGAGGTGCAACTTGTGGAACTATTAATTTTACAGAACCAGAGTCTTGGATAACAGGAAATGCTATGGTTATTTCGCCATTAAACTCAAAAGAAGTTTTAAAGAAATTTTTAATTTATATTCTACCTTTATCAAATATTTCACACATTATTACAGGGTCAGCACAGCCACAAATTACAAAAACAAATTTATCACAATTAAAAATCCCCCTTCCACCGCTTGAGATTCAACAACAAATCGTGAGCGAATGCGAAAAGATAGAAGAGCAATACAAAACAATAAGAATGAGCATAGAAGAATATCAAAATCTTATCAAAGCAATCCTCGTAAATTGTGGTGTCATCGCCCAAGACTCTATCGGGGGGGGGGTGGGGAATCCTCCTCGTAGCGTAGATTCTATTGTAGCAAAGTTAGAAAAACTCACCAAAGAGCTTATAGATTTTTCTCTAAAGTCGCTTGAGCTATCATCACAAGATGAAGCCAAAACTTTTTACAATAACACAAACAACGATATTACTGACTCGTCATTGCGAGGCAAAGCCGAAGCAATCCATAATAAAAATATAATATTAGGCGAACGCAAAATATCCGAAAACGCAAACAATGGATTGCCACGATTTGCCAATGCAAATCTCACAATGGCACAAAAACAACAAAAAGACGACTTTAACACCTTAAAAAGCCTCTTAGAATCTCTACCCACTCCACCACCACAAGGCTGGGAGAAACAAAAACTCATAAATCTTTGCAAAATTAATGAAAAAACCTATAATCCAAGCTATGATACAAGCAAAGAATACATTTATATTGATATTGATTCTGTGGAAAAAGGCACAGGAAAATTTTTTACTGACAATAGAATATTAGGCTCAAATTTACCAACAAGGGCTAGACGATTAGCTGATGATGATAGCGTGTTGATTTCAACGGTGCGACCATATCTTAAAGGATTTGCATATATTAAAGAAAATATCAAAGATTCTATTTTCTCAACAGGATTTGCCATTCTTAAGGGCAATGAAAAGTTGGAATCTAAATTCCTCTATATTCTTTTTATGTTTTCAAACGATTTAATGCGACAAATAGAAGAAAAAATGCCAAAAGCTTCATATCCAAGCATTAATGTTGATGATATTAAAACATTTCAAATCCCGCTCCCGCCAAAAGAAGCACAAGATACAATCGTGCAAACTATTGACTTTATAGAATCTCAAGTCTCATATTTACTATCAAATGAAATCCTATTGAGCGAGAAAAAAGAAGAAATATTAAGGGAATTTCTCTATTGAATCTCTTAAGAGATAGTGGGCGATTCTCCCTCCCTTGCGAATGGATTTAGGGAGGGGAGTGAAATAAAGCAATAAGAAGTATAAAATGATATAATGAATGATAAATTTCGGAGGTGAATAATGGGCAATTAGTGTCGGTTCTGGCTATATTGGATATGGCACGGGTGGTGGCTTTTCTAGCTCTATCTCTAAAAGTGTAAATCCATCAGATATAATCTCTGGAATCTTAATGAAAAAAGGCTATCTCATCGTAGATAGTGCAGAAAAAGACGGAACATTTCTTGTAAAATATGGGCAGGGAGACAAGCGGAATGTCTTAGGGGGTATTGGCGGATACACATTAAGTGTAAGTATTCAAATACTTGATGCGAAAACTTATGAGCCATTATTTATGTGTTCAGCTGAAGGACAAGGTTCAACAGAAGCTGATGATGTGAGAGAAGCGATTAGTAGATGTTTGAAAACATTTTAAATGCAGGGAATAAAATATGCCAAATATTGATGATTTTAACGAAGAGCGATTATGTGAATACAAAGACGAGAAATATTCTGTAAGAGATAATGGAGCGATTCTGAGATACCCAAAAGGCACAAAAGCTAGAAAACTTGATAATTATTTCACTTTTGGCAAACCAAAGAAGCATGGCTATTTGGAGTTTGCGGGGGTAAGGGTGCATAGAATCGTAGCGACTGCCTTTCATGGAGAAGCTCCAAGTAAGGATTATGTAATAGACCACATTGATACAAATAAGCAAAATAATAGGGTTGAAAATTTGCGGTGGGTTACGCGTGAAGAAAATGTGCTAAAAAATCCATTGACTATTCATAAAATTGAATATATCATAGGAATGTCTATCAATGAGGTAAGGAAAAATTGAAGTGTGCTAAGAAATCATAAACAAGATACTTCATGGATGCGTCCCACAAACAAGCACGAAGCAAATAATCTCACAAAACGACAAGAACAATGGCTAGAAAAAGAAAATACTTTACAATCAGGCGGAAGTATGGGTGAATGGGCGTTTCATAAGCTAAGAGAATCTGCGAGACACACGACACAATCCTATACAGATGATAGAAAAGATGAGAGCAAGTATAATGTCCTATCTTTAACGCAAGGAGCGGTGCAAAGATATTGGCGAACCCCTGCTTACTTCCCACTTTGTCCGCAAAATCTTAATTTGAAAAACTTAGATTCTAGTGCTATGAATCCTTTAGAATCTTATCAGGCAAACTTGCAAGAGGGTAAAATATTTTCTGAAGATCAATATGGGAGACATTTGATTCTCAAAGCTGAATTATCAAAAGATAAAGACTTTATCATTGTGCAAACCGAAAACAAAGAAGCACTCAAGAAATATTATCTCTGTCAAATCATTTACGAAAAAAATGTATTCGTGCATATTTCTATGGGGAGCTATTTTGACCAAAATGGGGCGGAGAAATACTTTACCTTAGCACTTGGTAAAGAATGGAGTGGTGGAGAAGTATTTGAAGATTCTTGTTAATAACAAAAAAGATGGAAAAATAAATTACACTATACAAAATATTAGCGAAATCGAGTTTTTAGAGGACTTGCAAAAATATATCCTTATGAAAGATAATATTTTTATCTAGTGTTTTGATGAAGAGAGACAAGAAATGAGGAGATTCTATCCAGATTTTGTATTCTCAAGTCTGAGTGCCATAGTGTGTATCGTATTATATTCATCAACCCAAAGGGCTTGAAATATGAAGTAAATGCAAGAAAGAAGTAAGGCACGAGGTTTTGAGAGGATTTTTGCGGGGTAGAATCTACGATATGATGAATACGAGATCCAAGTAAGTTTGGTGTATTATAATAAGGACGGGGTAGGCAAGTTGGGCAAGGTGCGACGAAATCCTAAGCAATGAACAAAATTTGCATTTCTACCTTTGATGAATTTTAGGCTATACTTAATGTATTATTTGGCACAAAGGAAAGATAATGCGTTTTACATTCGATGATACAAAGAATTTTTTTAAATCTTTTGATGAAGCATATATCAAACCACCACAAAAAATGCCCTTATTTCTGCGCTTTGGTGCGTGGTTTTCTAAAAAAATGGTAAAGAAAAACATAATGATTCCTGAACTTCTTGCATGGTATCCAAAAACTGCTATAAGCTCTGGAATTATGGAGAGCCTCGTAGCACATGATGATAGGGAGATTAATAAGCGGCTATTAAAGATTATCCGTGTGCAAGTTTCAGTATTAATTGCCTGTCCTTTTTGTATCGATATGAATGCTTTTGAATACGACAAGGCGGGGTTAAATCGCGAAGAAATAGAGGCGATACAAAGAGGTGATTATAATTTTAAGACTTTTAGTGAGCAAGAAAAGGTGCTAATGGAATATGTTGCTATTGTTACACACACGCCTGTGGTAATACCAAAAGAGATTATCGATAGGCTTCATAGCCATTTTTCTGAACGCGGAATTGTGATTATCGCCTCAAGTATTGCTCAAGTCAATTATTGGGCGAGGCTCATTCGGAGCTTAGGTATCCCTGTGGCTGGCTTTGGCGATATATGTAAGATAGAAGAGAAGTGAGGAGCTGTTTTAAGAAGAATTTGCAAGAGTAATGCCAAAGATAGCCTGAATATTATTCTTTTGTAAAACATTCTTTGCCTCTAGTATTGTTGTGCCTGTGGTGATAAGGTCATCATATAAGATAACAAATGGAGGCTTTTTCTTATGAATCCACTGAAAATGACGCGGATTATTCTTGCGAAACTCCAAAGTTTTACCCGCGTATTGGATTGTATTTTTTGCATGTAATGCACTATATAGGGGCTTAATTCCCAAAATTTGATAAAATGTGTGTGCAATAATTGCGGTGTGAGAAAAGCTATGTTTTGGCTTATCGTCTATCCCAACACCATAAACATTTTCAAGTAATGACGACTCATAAGAATCTTTGAAATAGTTTGCAGCTTTTATTGTTAGAATGCGTATCAATCGGCTTCCTAGAGTGCTATATTTGCTATGTAGAATCATTGAGGAATCATCATAAGAAAAAAAGCTATAAATTTTAAACCCATCTATTTCACGAATTTTTGGAGTAATTTTAATCCACTTGAGACAACAATCACAAATCGCTTTAAAAGAAAAACGATGGCATAAAAAGCATTTCATTTATATTTTTCTTTGTGCAACAAAAAATAACATAGCTGCTATTGTGTTGCATAGTAGAAATAAGATTCCCATTGGTAGAGCATTACTTTCACCTGCAACTCCAACTAAGGGTGCAATTAAACCTGCAAGAGTAAAGCTGACAACACCAAAAAGTCCAGAGGCAACACCGGCATTTCCGCTAATTGCATTCATACCTTCTGCTAAACTTGTGCTAGAGATTGCACCAAAACCACTCACAACAAAAAATAAAGGAATTTCTAATAGAAGCAAGGAATTAGGTGTAAAAAATAATGCAAAGAGGACACCAATACTTCCTAAGAGTGTTGCATAAATTCCATATTTTAGGATATTCTTTGCTTGAAAATAAGTCGCCAATTTTGCAACGCTTGAGGCAACAATCATCACACCTAATGCATTGAAAGCAAATAGATAGCTATATTGTGTTTTATCAAGATGGTAAATGTTTTGGAACACAAAAGAAGAGGCAGAAATGTATGCAAAGAGTGAACCGAATGCAAAACTATTAATGAATAGGTAAAGTGTGAATTGTTGATTAGTTAATAATGATTTAAAGTTATTTAAAACTTCCTTGAAACTACCTTTATTTCTTGATGAAGCAGGTAAGGTTTCAGTAAGAAAAAACCATGAGCTTAATCCGAGCAACAATCCTAGAATTGCTAGAGTAACAAACAAACTCTGCCATTCTGCTGTAATAAATTCTAATAAAAATGCACCAAAGAGTGGACTAAGAATAGGTGCAAGCCCAAATACGAGCATAAGCATAGCTGTGAAACGCAATAAAGATTCACCTTTAAATAGGTCATAGCCCATTGCACGCGAAATCACAACTCCGGCAGCAGCACTTACGCCCTGCAAAAAACGCCACAAAATTAATTCAAAAATATGATTACTAACGCTACACAAATAAGAGCTAAGTACAAAGAAAAAAAGTGAAATCAGCAAAACATTCTTGCGTCCATAACGATCACTTAAATACCCAATCAAAATCTGCCCCCAAGCAATGCCAAACATCGAACCCGCAAGGGTAAGATTGACTAAGGAGGCTGATGAAAAGTGTATACCCAAAATATAATAATCTTGGTTGAAAGCCTTTTGGATGCTAGGTAAGGCGGGTAGGTACAAGTCTGTGCAAAACGGTCCTAAACCCGACAAAAGACCTAGAATTAAAATTAGACGCAAGGGCATATCTAACTCTTTTGAATCTTAGAGTATCCATTCTTGAAAATATGTTGACTGATTTGAAATCCGTGATTAAGAGCGGCTGCGATTGAACCACCACTTTTAAACAAAATATCTCCAGCGATATAAATGTTTTGTTGAGAGCTTTGATGGTTTTCATCGACAATAGGAACGCCTGATTCATCGATTTGAACACCACATTTCTTTAAAAAATCAATGGGTGCAACGCCACCAATTGCATAAATTGCACGATCGAAAATGTCTTCACTTCCATCTTTAAAAATAATCTTTACTTTGCCTTCGCTATCTTCTACGCGCTCAATATCAACGCCCAATCTTGTTTTGAGACGTCTTGATGCAATGTATTCATTTAAAATCTTTGCATTCACATCATTAATGCGTGAGAAAGTGCGTTGGCGATAATTGAGCGTAACCTGATTATTATCGGCTAGAAAATAAGCATATTCAACGGCAGAATTTCCTCCTCCAACGACAATTATTTTTTCATTCTTAGAACAAGCAGAGGTGTTGAAGTTGATTATATTTTTTAGTGAGGAGGGTAGGGGGTAGCTAGGTTTGTTTGGTTGTCCCATTTTGCCAATTGAGATGACAACGAAATACGCCTTAAATACTCCACCACCCGTTGTGGATACCTCAAAAATATCACCTTGTTTTTTGATGGATTCTACCTCCGTTTTAAAATGGCTTTCAATGTGATGTCCTTTGAGCATTTCATCAAATAAATCAAGAGTGCTTTCTTTTGTTCCATCAGCAAAAAAAATATTACCACTTAACTCAACTTTTTGTCCTTTGTAATCTTTGTCTACACGTTTGTTGTCTTTGTAGAACTTCCGCAAAGTTGTAGAGTGATTTTCTCCCTTTTCTAGTAAAACAATGTCTTTAATGCCAAGAATCATTGCTTCTACAGCAGACGCGATACCGCCAGGTCCGCCACCTACAATCGCTAAATTATATATTTTTTCCATCTATTTTTCCTGTTCTCTGAGATTGTTGTTCAAATTTTTTCTTACGTTCTTCCAATGCAATGGCTTCTTGCAAATCTTTTACACTATCAAAAAGAACGCCTTGAGTCATTTTTTTTTCATCATCAAACTGCCCTCTTTTAAGTCCCCACAAAAACCCGATTAACCCGATTAATCCAATCACGATTGAAGTGGCGAGCATAACGGCAACCATACCATTATTCATTAATAGCTCCTTTAGCAATCCCACAATGGCTGATTTTGAGTGCTATTTGATAAAATGTGAAACAAATTTAGAATAATTATCAAGAATTTCTCCCCCTTGTCTAAAACCTAAAGCACAAGCTTCAAAAGCATAAAAAACATTTGCCTGATAATGCTTGTCTTGGTATTGATTCAAAGGTGTGAAAGATTGATAAATCGCTGGAAGGTTACCATAACTTCCCCCATTTTGTGCTAAAATTTCTCCATTTGCTCCGATAATTTGGATATTTTCTCCCTCGCGCGAAAATGCGTGTTTTTTAACCTGCTTTTGGTTAGGGAGAGGTTCAAAGGAAGTTTCTAGCAATAACGGGTGATTTGGAAATAAATCCCAAAGAATCTTTAAGATTCTTTTTGACTGAAAGAGAAGTGTATAAGCGGGATTTAGAAAAATTGTATTTTTGTTTCTCATCATTTCAGTTATCATAGAAGCCATATCCGGTTCATCAACTGCAATACTCTCCCAAGGGATAAGCTTAAACCAAAATTCATAATTCAAATTTTGATAAAAAAGCCCCTCTTCCTGACTTAAATGGGCTTCATGTGCATAGCAAAATTGTGTATTAAACCCCGCCTCCTTTGCGATATGTTCCAAAAGTCTTACCGTTTGTTCTTCCTCGATATTCCCTTGTACGCTTGAAAAGAGAATTCTCCAGCCTTCGTACAAAGATTCAAAGTCTGATGTGTTTTCCTCAAGTGTAATAAGTCGCTTAAAATTCTCTCTTAGCGATTCATAAGCATTATTGAATTGTAGACTTTCGTCCATTCCATTTGCTTTTAGTAAAGCCCATTGAATAATAGTGCTTTCAAAAAGCATTGTTGGCGTATCAGCGTTGAATTCTAAAAGCTTAATTGGTGTTCCATCAAGCCCACCAGCAAAGTCAAAACGTCCATACAAGTGCCAATGAATGTCTTCTTCCCAGCTCATTTTAATCATATCAATTGCATTGAAAGGAATTCCAATTTCAAAGAACAAATTATGATCAATCACATATTGTGCTGCCTCAATAAACATATCGTAAAGTTCATTTGCCGCTGCATAATAATTTTCCGCCTCTTCCTCTTTTAAAGCAATTGCCTCATTGGCGATGTAGGAGCTAGAATCTGGGTCGGTATGCCATTCAAAGCCAATCTCTTCTAAAATATCTTTAGAAATGGGCTGAAGTTTTGTAATTTCCATTCTTAACCTCCAAATCCGCTATTATTTGTTTGACGCGTTGTCGATGTTGCTGCTGGTGAATTGTTGTTGGCAGGACTATAAAAACCACTCCGCCCACTAGCAGGTCCTGCTCCTCTTGCGGCTTGTGTACCTTGCCTAACATTTTGACTTCTCTCATAAGCTTGTGGGGAAGAATATGCCCCCCTTTGCTGATTTGCAAAATTGTTATTGTTGAATAGCTTGCTACCAATCCAACTTCCAATCAATGCCCCTGCAGCTGAGGCAAGAATCGTTTCACCTAAAGAGAGTCCGCCACCAGTAGGGTTTGTCAGCTGGCTCGTCCCTGCATCAATTTTTTTAGATTCTTCTTGCAAGAGAGCATCAATCTCTGCTTGTGTTAGCATTTTTTCTGTGCCATCAGGTTTTTTAAGAAGAATTCTTGTTGTTTCGCTTGGGTGTTCTTCTAAAATCTTGTAGCTTCCATCCGCATTTTCTTCAATAATAACAAAAGCACCTTGTTTTGCTGCTTGGGCAATAGCTGTTTTATCATCGGTTGCTTCGCTACTGCATGCACTCATCACTACAAGCACAAATGCACTCATTGTTCCAATCATCGCACAATCTGATATTTTGCGTAAATGCTTGAATTTATGTTGAAGTTTCATGGTTTTCTCCTGTTTGTTTTTTCAATTGTGTATTTTAGCATAAACCTTATTTGTATTTCTCTTTATTTCTTAAAAAAGTATATGCTACAATGTCTAAAAGATGACATAGGGTTTAAAGGAATTTTCTTTATATGTTGACAACACTTTATATTATTGCCATTAGTGCAGAAGCAATGACTGGTGCGTTAGCGGCTGGTCGTCATCGTATGGATTTATTTGGTGTAATTTTTATTGCGGCAGTAACTGCTATTGGCGGTGGCTCGATTCGTGATATTTTGTTTGGGCATTATCCTCTTACTTGGGTAAAACATCCTGAATATATTATTCTTATTGCAATTTGTGCCTTAATTGCCACAAAAATTCCTGACTTTATTGATAACTCCAAACGTATTTTTTTAACCCTTGATGCGTTAGGGTTGGTTACTTTTAGCGTTATTGGTGCACAAGTTGCACTTGATATGCAGTACGGGGAAATTATTGCGATTGCAGGAGCTGTAATTACAGGGGTTTTTGGAGGAATTTTGAGGGATATTTTATGTAACCGTATTCCGCTTGTTTTTCAAAAAGAAATTTATGCTGGAATTTCGATTATTACGGGTGCTTTATATGTGGTTTTATTAAAAACGAATTTACCTCTCATTGTTGTAACAATTATTTCCTTAATCGTTGGATTTGGTTTTCGTATGTATGCAATCTATCGACATTTGAATTTACCTGTTTTTTCTTTTAAGGCGAAGAATGTAGATGAATCTAATGAAGAGAAACAAGAAGATGACCATAAAAAATTTTTGACTAAGTAAGGATGGATATTTTGGGTGTAAAATTGCATTTATATTGAGTACTTATTAAAGTAGTGCTACAAGCTTTTCCACCCTCTCATTGCATTTTAGGATTCAATGGAGAGTCGGTAATTCATTATTTTTTAAATTTGATTTTTGTTGTTATAGCTCTTTTTATCTCACAATTATGCTTTTTCTGTGTGAGCGTTAATTCATATTGATTCACTTTTTTGCTATAATCGTTACCAAAAAATGGAGTGAGAATGGATATACAAGCACGTGTTGAACGTATTGTGGGTATTTTGGACGACAAGAAAGCAGAAAATATTGAATCTTTTGATTTGAGGGATAGTGGGTATTTTGTAGATTTTGTTGTGATTGCAACTGCATTAATTGACCGTCACGCCCTTTCTTTATTAGATACTTTAAAGCAAGAATTGAAGCCGTTAGGTGAAGAGTTTTTGAGTGTTGAGGAAGGGCAAGATTGGATTGTTGTTGATATGAATGATATTTTGGTGCATATTTTTACAGAAAATCATCGTAAAAAATTTAATCTTGAAGAATTCTTGTTGGAATTTTGCCATTCAAAATGTGACCATACTAAAGAATAATGAAAGGAAAAATATGCAAAAGATTCCTGTTGGTATTGTAGGGGTAAGCGGTTATACGGGCTTGGAATTATTAAAGATTCTTCTTTCTCACCCTGTTTTTGAAATAGCATATCTGGCTAATCAAGAAGGCACAGAGGATGTGAGCCATATTCACCCTTCTTTGGTGAATGTTTGCCATCAGCCCGTGCATAAAGCAGACCCTAAAGTTGCTAAACAATGTTGCAAATTGATTTTTTTAGCCCTACCTCACCAAAAGGCGATGGAATTTGCTAAAGAAGCGTTAGAATTAGGTTTACAAGTAGTTGATTTATCGGCTGATTATAGATTAAGTCAAGAATCTTATGAGCGATTTTATACAAGACATATTGATGTGGAGAATCTCCAACATGCTATCTATGGGCTTGTTGAATGGCAAAGAGGGTTAATTAAAAAGGCTAGAATTGTTGCTAATCCGGGTTGTTACCCTACAGCTTCACTGCTTGGTTTATTACCCTTTACACCTTATATTGATTCGCAAATTTCAGTTTTTATTGACGCAAAAAGTGGTGTAAGTGGTGCTGGAAAAACTTTGAGTGAAAATACACATTATACAACAATTAATGAAAATATGTTTGCCTATTCTCCAATGAAACACCGCCATTCAGGAGAAATTATAGAAAAGTTAAATCGTTTTGGGCGATGTGACTTAAAGGTGCAATTTGTTCCGCACTTAACTCCACTTACGCGTGGAATGTTAGTTTCAGCATTTGTGCATTTAAAATCAGCAAATATTGATACATTGGCGATTTTAAAGGATTGTTATAAGGGCGAAAGGAGTATCCGTATCGCCACAGAACCTGTGCGGATTAAAGATGTTGTAGGTACGCATTTTTGTAATATTTACATTCAGCAAGATGGTAAGGATTTATGGATTAATGTAGCGATTGATAATTTATTACGCGGTGCTAGTTCTCAAGCTATCGTGAATGCAAATTTAATGTGTGGAATTGAGGAGCTAACAGCAATTCCAATGTTTGCCTATGTGCCTTAAGCTAGGGGAAATTGGGAATCATCTCATTTTTGTTGCGGATGCCCACCAAAATCGTTTTCATAATCCGTTACCTGGATTATTTGCATTTCTTGAAAATGAGATTCGTCTTCAAAATGATTTCACATTGATTTTAATGGGGGATATTTTTGATATGCTTTTTGGTGGTGTTGAATATAGTATTAAGCCTCATCAAAATGCAATTAACCAACTCAAAAAAATTGCACAAAAGCGACGAGTGTATTATTTAGAAGGTAACCATGATTTCAATTTACAACCGATTTTTTCAAATATGGTGGTGATTCGTCGTGAAAATCAACCCGCCATCGCAGAATGTGGTGGAGTAAGAATTGCCTTGGCACATGGTGATTTTGCGGTGAATCGTTTTTATCATTTCTATGCAACATGTATTCGTAATCCTTATTTACTGAATTTTCTGGGGGGCTTAGATGTGTGTTGTAAAGGAAAAATTTTTGAGCAGGTGGAAAAAAGACTACAAAAACAGAAAATTTCTTATTTTTATGGTTTGCAAAAAGAGTTTATTGAGCATAGAATGCAACTTTATGATTCTTATGAAGTTGAATGGATTTTTGAGGGGCATTACCATATGCAAGGGGGTTTTTTGCAAAAAAATGAAAAAAAGTATGTTGGACTTCCTGTATTTTATTGCATTCAAGACTGTTTTATAGTAAAATCCTATAATCGTCTGTTTTTTATTTACAGCCCAATCGCACAAGGAGAATAAGTGTCAACAGTTAGAAGCGATGGATTAAAGGTCGGCAACAATGAGATGGAGTTAGTAGATTTTCGTATTATGAAATTAGAAGATGGGAAAGTCTATGAAGGCGTGTATGGCATTAATGTAGCAAAAGTTAATGAGATTATTCGCTTGCCTAAACTCACAGAATTACCCGGTGCTCCAGATTTTGTCGAAGGTGTTTTTGATTTAAGAGGGACCGTCATCCCCATAATTAATTTAGCAAACTGGATGGGCGTTGAAGTGCCTACAAATTATAAAATTAAGCCACGCGTGATTATTACAGAATTTAATAATGTACTTATTGGTTTTGTTGTCCATGAAGCAAAAAGGATTCGTCGAGTTAGCTGGAAGAATATTGAACCAGCCCATTTTAGTTCTAATTATGGAAATCTTGATCGCAATAAAATCACAGGGACAACGCGCATTGAGGGTGATCATGTTTTGTTGATTTTAGATCTTGAAAGTATTGTAGAGGAGCTTGGATTCTATAAGCCAGAAGTTACTTCAGAACGGCAGGGGGTAAAATTTGATGGTTTAGCTTTAGTGCTTGATGATAGTGCAATTGCTAGGAAAATTGTGCGTGAAACTTTAGAAAATATGGGCTTTACTGTTGTAGAAGCCATCGATGGAGAAGCAGGAATTGAAAGATTAGAGAATCTTTATGAGGCGTATGGTGATCGTTTAAATCATGAATTAAAAGTGATTATCTCTGATGTTGAAATGCCCCAAATGGACGGCTTTCATTTTGCAACTAAAGTTAAAGAAGATAAAAGGTTTGCTAAAATTCCGATTATTTTTAATTCTTCGATTAGTGATCAGTTTAGTGCTGAAAGAGGAAGAGAGGCTGGTGGAGAAGCGTATTTGGTCAAATATGATGCAAATTCGTTTTATGAAGAGATTGCACGCGTTGTCGGCGGAAAACAATAGAGTAAAAGGGGTATATAATGGATGAATTACAAGAAATACTAGAAGATTTTTTGATTGAGGCTTTTGAGATGATTGAGCAGCTTGACCAAGATTTGGTGGAGCTTGAAAGTAATCCTGAGGATTTAGAGTTATTAAATAGAATATTTCGTGTTGCACATACGGTTAAAGGTTCAAGCTCTTTTTTAAATTTTGATGTTTTAACACATTTGACACACCACATGGAAGATGTGCTAAATAAAGCAAGACATGGGGATTTGAAGCTTACGCCAGATGTGATGGATGTTGTACTTGAATCTATTGACTTAATGAAATCTCTTTTGAATGCGATTCGTGATTCTGGAAGTGATGCAAACACAGGTTTAGCGATTGAAGATGTTGTACAACGTTTAGATGCTATTTCTAATGGACGTGCAGCACCAGCGGCAGAAGCAGCCCCAGCACCGGTTGAAGCACCTCCGCCACCGGTTGAGGAAGAGCCAGAGCCAGATTATGCTAATATGAGTCCAGAGGAAGTGGAGGCAGAAATTGAAAGATTGCTGAAGAAGCGACAAGAGGAGGATCGTGCAAGGCGAGAAGCGAAAAAAGCTTCAGGTGGAGATACTTCTGTGCAAGCTCCTGTTGAATCAGCTCCAGCAACTCCACCACCGGCTCCAGCAACTCCACCACCCCCTAAACCAGCCCCCAAAGCAGCGGAAGCCCCCAAAGCAGCGGCAGGTGGTGGGGCAGCTCCTAAAGCACCCGCTGCAGCGGTGGAACAAACAATTAGGGTAGATGTTAAGCGACTTGACCATTTGATGAGCTTAATTGGTGAGCTTGTTTTAGGAAAGAATCGTTTGATTAAGATTTATGACGATGTAGAGGAACGTTATGAAGGGGAAAAATTCTTAGAAGAACTAAATCAAGTTGTGTCATCAGTCTCAACTGTTACAACAGATTTGCAGCTTGCTGTAATGAAGACAAGAATGATACCTGTTGGGAAGGTGTTTAATAAATTTCCTCGCATGGTGCGTGATCTCTCCCGTGAATTGGGCAAGAATATTGAATTAGAAATTTCAGGTGAGGAGACAGAATTAGATAAGTCTATTGTTGAAGAGATTGGTGACCCTTTGGTGCATATTATTCGTAATTCTTGCGACCATGGTGTGGAAATGCCTCAAGATCGTGCAAAAGTCGGTAAACCTGAGGCAGGAACGATTAAACTTAAAGCTTACAATGAAGGTAATCATATTGTTATCGAAGTTGCAGATGATGGCAAAGGTTTGAATGCGGATGCATTAAAGCAAAAAGGTATTGAAAAGGGCGTAATTAGTGAGAGAGAAGCAGATTCTATGACAGATAAGGAAGCCTTTGGAATTATCTTTAAAGCAGGTTTTTCAACCGCAAAGCAAGTGAGTAACCTATCTGGACGTGGTGTGGGTATGGATGTTGTGAAGACAAACATTGAAAAACTTAACGGAATTATTGATGTGGATAGTGAATGGGGCAAGGGTATGGTATTGAAGCTTAAAATTCCTTTGACATTGGCTATTATCCAGGCTTTGCTTGTCGGGGTGCAGGAGGAGTATTACGCGATCCCCCTTGCATCTGTGCTTGAAACCGTTCGTGTTGGGCAAGATGAGATTTACTCTGTTGAAGGAAAGAGTGTCTTGCGTTTACGTAATGAAGTGCTTTCTTTGGTGCGTTTGGGTGATATTTTTGGTGTGGATAGTGTGTTCCAAAATACAGAAGAAGCTTATGTTGTTGTTATTGGACTTGCAGAGAATAAGATTGGTGTGATTGTCGATTTCTTGGTTGGGCAAGAAGAGATTGTAATTAAATCATTGGGCTATTATTTAAGTGGGACAGATGGTATTGCAGGTGCAACTGTACGTGGTGATGGTAAGGTTACATTGATTGTTGATGTAGCAGCGATGATGCAGATGGCAAAGCATATTAAGGTGAATGTTAGTCAAAAAGGGGAAAGTGAAAGTCAGTCCGTGAAGCAAAAAACCTCACCTAGTGATTATGTGATTTTAGCTGTTGATGATAGTAAGGTAGATAGGGCAATTATCCAAAAATCTTTGAAGCCTTTGGGTATTACTGTTGTTGAGGCAGTTGATGGATTGCAGGCATTAGAAATTGTTAAGAATGGTGATAAGCAATTTGATGCAATTTTGATTGATATTGAAATGCCTAAAATGGACGGATATACGCTTGCGACGGAGATTCGAAAATACAATAAATTCAAGAATCTTCCATTGATTGCTGTAACAAGTAGGACAAGCAAAACAGATAGAATGCGTGGTGTTGAGGCAGGTATGACGGAATATATCACTAAACCTTACTCTCCTGAATATTTAATGAATGTTGTTAAACGAAACATCAATCTTGATGTTGAGGTAGAGAGTGTATGAATGAACAATTAAAAGAGGTTATGCAAAGGCAACAAGAAAGTAAGCAACCCCCTGCAGAGTTGGATAGCATCGTCCAGCTTGTAGGTTTTATGGTGGGGAGCGAAGAATTTGCTGTTCCCATTCTTAGTATTAAAGAGATTATTAAACCTATTGAGCATACCCGTGTTCCGGGTTCTCCTAATTATGTGCTTGGGGTGTTTAATTTGCGTGGAAGTGTGATACCACTCATTAATTTGCGTTTGAAATTTGGTTTACCTGCTGAAAAGCAAGGACCAGATACGCGCTATATCGTTATGCAACACAATGACCAAATGGCTAGTTTTGTCATTGATAGCTTAACAGAAGCCATTCGCCTAAGAGAAAGTAGTATTGATGCAGCACCAGAGACGATTCAAGAGGGTGAGAATATCATCTATGGCGTGGGTAAAAAAGATGATCGTATTATTACGATTTTGAAGGCTGAAGGATTATTGAAGAGAACATTCTAATTCTAAAATAAAAGGATAACAATATGAATGAACAATTAAAAGAGGTTATGCAAAGGCAACAAGAAAGTAAGCAACCCCCTGCAGAGTTGGATAGCATCGTCCAGCTTGTAGGTTTTATGGTGGGGAGCGAAGAATTTGCTGTTCCCATTCTTAGTATTAAAGAGATTATTAAACCTATTGAGCATACCCGTGTTCCGGGTTCTCCTAATTATGTGCTTGGGGTGTTTAATTTGCGTGGAAGTGTGATACCACTCATTAATTTGCGTTTGAAATTTGGTTTACCTGCTGAAAAGCAAGGACCAGATACGCGCTATATCGTTATGCAACACAATGACCAAATGGCTAGTTTTGTCATTGATAGCTTAACAGAAGCCATTCGCCTAAGAGAAAGTAGTATTGATGCAGCGCCAGAGACGATTCAAGAGGGTGAGAATATCATCTATGGCGTGGGTAAAAAAGATGATCGTATTATTACGATTTTGAA
>NZ_NHYN01000015.1 GCF_003288845.1 Helicobacter monodelphidis
CAATAGTATAGGAATGGCAAAAAATGAAAGTGGCAAAAATATGTTTTTTATAGAGAGTTTTTAAGGGTTGAGTGTATTATTATAAAGGTTATAGACTCTATTTTAGTCTTTAAATGAAACTTAAATTGTCACAAAATTGGCACACTTTTATTAAAGCCTTTTACAGACTCCTATAATAGGCACTTTAAAGGAATAACACTAAATCTGTTACCTACACTTGTAATATTTGTCAACTTATATTAATTATTATCTTATGGCTTTAAAATTTTAAAGATAGCCTATATATTGATGATATGAATTTCGACTCATCGTAAATCTTGCAACTATTACCCATTTCATTAAAAAACTCTCTATTAAGCTGATAGGGGCATTGTATTCCAAAATATCTAGAAACCAGAAAGAAAAATAGAAAATTCTAGGAGCAATCATCAAGGCAAAGAGCTACTGAGAAGCATGGCCGGGAGAGAGGGATTCGAACCCCCGGAGGTGTTACCCTCAACGGTTTTCAAGACCGCCGCTTTCGACCACTCAGCCATCTCCCGCACTACAAACAATATCAAATAATCACTGGAGGCGACACCCAGATTCGAACTGGGGAATCAAGGCTTTGCAGGCCCACGCCTTACCACTTGGCTATGTCGCCCTCTAAAATAATGGTGCCCAAGGCCGGACTTGAACCGGCACGGACACAATGTCCGAGGGATTTTAAGTCCCTTGTGTCTACCATTCCACCACTCGGGCATAAAACTTTCTAAAAACACAATCTACCTCATTGAATCTTTGGAAAGTTTTGATGATTTTTGGAGCGGGAGACGGGGATCGAACCCGCGGCCCCAACCTTGGCAAGGTTGTGCTCTACCACTGAGCTACTCCCGCTTAAAAATTTGAATCTGGAACAACTAAAGAATCGGGATTCTAGCATAAAAATTCTTAAAGAAATATTATACAAAAAAATAAAAATATACTTATTGATTCTTTTTTGCTTTCAAGAAGAAAGAGAGTAGGCAAGGAATAACAAAAATTGTAATAACAGTTGAAAATCCCAATCCACCAAGAATCACAGCACCAAGTCCACGATAAATTTCACTTCCAGCACCTGGTGCAACAACCAAAGGCAACATTCCAAATAAAGAAGTCAAAGTACTCATATAAATAGGGCGAATCCTTACGCGTACCGCATCAATAATGCCCTCTTTAACTGCCATTCCATATAGTCGCACATTATGCAAAGACTGATAAACAATCAAAATCGCATTATTGACAACAATCCCTACCAGAATAATAAAGCCAAGCATTGTTAAGACATCAAGAGATTGTGGCACAAGAAAATAATTTACAAGCCAAATTCCTAACACACCTCCTGCAACCGCTAAAGGAACGGTAAATAATATAATTAATGGATAAATAAAATGTTCATATAAAGCTGCCATCAAGAGATAAATAATCAACACGGCAAGCAAAAATCCATATTGCAAAGCAAGGCGAATCTTTGTCAGTTTATCCGCATTTCCGCTTAAATGAATCTGGTTATCACCTAAGGCATTCTCCGCCTTTAAAGAATCTAGCACTTCTGTTTGAATAATCTCCATTGCTTGTTCTAATGGTATATGCTCTGGAGGAGACACGATCAATGTAATTGTACGGTTGCGTTCAAAATGCCGAATTTCAGAAGTTCCATATTCCAAACGTTGCATAGAGAGGCTGGAAATAGGGACAATACCGCCATCAGGTGTGTAAATGGAAGCATTATACAATTCCTCTGGGCTTTTTAGAATCTCTGAATGTGCCTTAAGAATCAAATCAATACTTTGTCGCCCTTCTTCTTTATATTCAGAAATTTTACGCCCATCCATCAGCACATCTAAAGCGATTCCGAACTCTTTTGCACTCAAACCAACAGCTTTCAATCGCTCACTAATCGGATAAAAATTAATCTCTGGATACAAGACTTCAAGGCTTGGAGTTGCACGAATCTGCGTTCCTTCTCCTAAAAATTTCTGGATATTCTCTTGCAATACCTGTGCAGTTGTGATGATAGATTCTAAATTGTAACCACTAATATCCACATCAATTTCTCGTCCTCCACCACCTCTTGCAAATACACCCGGCTGACTCACAGAGCCACTCATACCTGGAATATTCGCCATACTTTCACGCAATAAAGGAATTAATGTAGCCGGACGACTAGGGTCACTACTACGAACAGTAAAACGCATCGTGCTTTCACTTCCAATAAAATAAAGTTGGCTGATGGCAGGGATTGTTGCATTTCCCTCAAAGCCTTCTTTTTCGAAATAATCCTTTGTGTAATCAAAAATCATTCTTCCTACATTCAAACGTTCTTCATAAGAAGTGCCAGGCGGTGGATTCAACCTTGCAACAAGTAAGTTTTGATTACCCTTAGGCAAATATTCCATTTTAGGAAAAAGCAAATAACTCAAAATACAAGAAAAAAGTGTGAATGCAACAATAGTTAATAAACGCGAAAAAAGATTCTTCATTGCTAATCGTACAAAAAACATAATCATCTCTACAAGCATATTTCCAAAAGATATGATTTTATCAGAAATAATTTTACCGATTGTTTTTGATTTTTCTTTTTTATTTTTTATTTTATCCAGCATCAGAAGTGTTTGATAACTTAATGTTGGAATCACAATAATAGAAACAAACAGCGAGAAGCATACTGCTGCACTTGCAGTAATCGCAATATCCCTAAAAAGTTGTCCTGCTTCATCTTTTATTGTAATCACAGGAATAAAAATAGCAATAGTAGTGAGAACAGAGGCAATTAATCCTCCCAACACTTCTTTTGTACCATCTCGCACAGCTTCCAAAGAATTTTTACCTAAACTTTTATGTCTCTCAATATTTTCAAGTACAACAATCGCTGAATCAACAAGCATACCCACCGCAAAAGAAACCCCCGCCATAGAAATTACATTCAGGGTGCGTCCCAAAGATGCCATCACCATAAATGTGCCAAAGATACTCAAAGGCATTGCGATAGCAATTGTTAAAGTAGAAGTCAATGAACGTAAAAAAACAAATAAAACCAAACAAGCAAGAATTGCACCCGTCAAGATATTACTTTGAACAAGATTAATTGCCTCAACAATATAATCTCTCTGGTCACTCATCCATTCCAGATAAAGCCCATTGTTCTTTAAAATCCCATTATTAAGTTTATGGAAAACCTCTTCAACAGCATTTGTCAACTCAAGTGTATTTGCATCGCTTGTCGGTTTAATACCCACACCAAGACTTGTTTGAAAATTATGCAAAGTTACAGTACTAGGACTCTCAAAACCAGCACGAACAATCGCAATATCACTGATTTTAATGCGTCGACGTCCATCGCCCCAAACAATTGTTTCAGCGACAGCCTCTGGTGTCTTATATTCTGCTACGCTACGAACACGATACGCCTTTTGCCCATAGTTCATTGTTCCAGCTGCAATATTGATATTTGCATTCTCAAGGGCATTGATTACATCTGAAATTCTTAAATCATAGGCTGCAAGTTTTTGAGAATCAAGGATAATATGCATCTCACGGTCTTCACCACCGGGCATATCTACTTCTGCAACACCCGGAATACGTTCAAAGTAGGCGGCAATTTCTTCATTAAAAAAAGTGCGGTACTCACGCACATTTTCATCAGAATTAATCGTTTTTAATATCATATAAACAACAGCTTCAACATCTTCTCCTGTTGCACGAATAATTGGGCGGTCGATATCATCAGGATAGCCCTTCACTTCGCTAAGTTTATTGCTTACATCCAACATTGCTTGATTTAAAGGTGTAGAGATAGAGAATTCTAAAGTTAAACGTCCACTACCATTGCGCGAACGCGACTCCATACTCTCCAAACCATCTAAACCTTTTAAGACATTCTCTTGCCGTTCAATAATTTCGCGTTCAATTTCATAAGGAGTTGCACCGCTCCAACTTGTAGAAATGCTGATGATAGGACGCGTTACCTTAGGAGTAAGTTGATAAGGCATTGTCATTAATGCCATAAAACCGAATAATACAAGCAATATCATACCCACAATCACAACAACAGGACGGCGAATATATTCTTCAATCATTTAACATTCTTGCTAATAAAATTTTGGATATTTAAACTGCTCAATAATCTCTTCTGTTGCTCTTTGCAACCCCACAAAAACTGCTCTTGAAATAATGCTATGCCCTATATTTAATTCTTGAATTTCAGCAATTGAAATAATCGGTTTCAAATTTTCTTTATTCAATCCATGCCCCGCTGCAACAAACAAGCCAATATCCTTTGCCTCCCTAGCCATTTGTGCAAGATTTTTAATTTCTTGCGTTAAAAGCGTATGCAACTCTTGTCGCGATAGTTCAAACTCCCTAATGCTATGTTTTGTTAAGGCAAGATTGCTGTGTAGCATCAAAAAAAGATTAGCGTATCGTCCTGTGTGAAACTCAACCTTTGGACACTGAATTTGCTTGGCTAATTGCAACATCTCTGAATGTGGGTCAATAAACAATGAAGGTAGAATATCGGCTTGCTTAATTATTTGAATAATTTTTGCAATTTGGTCTGTTTTAACCTTAAGATTTAAGCCACCCTCTGTCGTAATTTCCTCTCTTTTTTCAGGGACAAGTGTGATAGAGTGTGGACGTAAAGAACAAAGATATTCTATGATATCTGGCTGAATTGAAGATTCTACGTTGACGGGCAGAGGGGAACATTCAATAATTTTTGCAACATCAACATCATCAATATGTCGCCTATCTTCACGCAAATGAATTGTGATTTGATTAGCACCTGCATTCCTTAAGTACGCTATAGCTTCAAGTGGTTCTGGCTCATTGATTCTCCTTGCCTCCCTTAAAGTTGCGATATGGTCGATATTCACACCCAAACGCATAGTTCCCCTTTCAGTTTTGTAAACTTGCCATATCAATCACATAACGGAATTTTGCCTTTCCATTCGTGAGATTCTCATACGCCTGGTTAATATCATTTACTCCAATAATTTCTGTCTCTGGATAAATCCTGTGCTTTAAAGAAAAATCAAGCATTTCTTGTGTCTCTTTCATTCCACCAATCAAAGAACCATAAACCTTTTTACCTGCGGCAAAAACAAGACGCGTTAAATCAATATGAGTTTTAAGCTCCACTGGCGGAAGTCCAACAATCGCCATTTCACCACCAAATTCTAGTAAATCAATGTAGCTATTCACATCATAGCCTGTTGGAATGGTAGAAATAAGAAAATTGAAACGTTCCTTGCATTCTTGTGTGCTTACATAAAGTGCTTTTGCACCAAGCTGAATTGCCTCATCTCTTTTTTTGTCATTGCGTGCAAAAACACTCACTTCAGCACCCATCTGTAACGCATATTTCATCGCCATCACACCAAGTCCTCCAAATCCTGCAACGGCAACTTTATCGCCCTTTTTAACTCCGCTGAATTTTAAAGGAGAATAGGTTGTAATCCCTGCACAAAGCAAAGGAGCAACTTTCTCCAAAGGTGCATTTTGGGGAACATTCACAGCAAATTTTTCATGGACCACAATATTATTAGAATAACCGCCATAAGTTGGTTCATTATCATGAAAACAATCTTTACAATCATAGGTAAAAATTGTTTTTGCATTCTGACAAAATTGCTCCTGACTTCTCTTACAAGCCTCGCATTCACCACAACTATTCACCATACAACCCACGCCCGCATAATCACCAACTTTAAATTTACTCACCTGACTACCCACTGCAACAACTTTTCCTGCAATCTCGTGTCCTGGCACCATTGGATAAATACCCTGACGCCATTCACTACGTGCAGAATGGATATCACTATGACAAATTCCAGCAAATAAAATTTCAATCAAAATATCATTTTCACCCAAGGCATGACGCGAAAATAAAAATGGCTTAAAAGTGTCGTTTTTATGGTTAACAGCGTAGCCTTTTGCGGTGATTCTTCTCCCTTCTTTTACTTCTTGTAAATTATCCTGCAATAACATTTTAGCTCCTTTTGGGTTTTTTGAAAATTATACAAAATCATCACTAAGAATGCAAGAATTAGTATCCGAGTACCCACTTACATTGAGTCTTGATGGTTTATTTTAAAGGCATATAAATCACGATTTTCAATTTGCAATTCTTTGATATGTTGCTCTAATTTATTTAGATTTTCCTTCAATAATTGATTCTCAACATTTAAACGATCAATTAAAGTTGCATTTTCACTTGACTCTATCTCAAGCTCCTCCTTTTCTTGAATTAACTGTTGTAACTCCTCTTGAACAGCCTGCTTTGCTTTTTGTGCAAAATCTTCTAATTCTTCTTTTGCTTTTTCTTTGTAAAGATTAAATTCATTCACTTTTTCACTCAAACTACCTCTTAAACTTGATATAGTTTGCTCCATCTTAGCAATTTGTTCATACAATTTTTTATATTCCTTTTCTTTTAAAGTCAATTCTTCTTTAAGATTTGCAATTTGTGTTTCTTTTTTCGAAATTTCAAGAATATCGCGTGCGATAAGCATACTTGCAAGATTTAAAGTATCCTCATCGCGATATTTCTGTTTCACCAAATCAAGAGATTCTTTCAAGCTCAACCCCTCATCAATCTGTGTACGAATATAAGTATATGCCTCTTTCGCATTCTCTTTTGCTTTTTGCAATCGCATATGGAATTTTTCTAATTCTTTAGCATTATAATATTCAAAGCCCTTTTCAAAATACTCATCAAAAGAATCTTCTAACTGCATTCTGAATTGCGTTGTTGATGCCTGCATTAACTTTTGCTCTAAAGATTCTACCGCTAAAGAATCTCTTGTTTTTGCTTTTTGTGCCCTTAATTCTTCTTTTGCCTTTTCTTTGATGGCTAATCGATTTTGCTTTGCTTGCACAATATCTGCCGCTGCAACAATATTGTCAATACTTGCACCAACACCGGTTACATAAGTATATAAAAATTGACAATGGGGTAATTTTTGTGCGATTTCTAAACATAAACCACTCAAAATAAAATTAATATCGCGACTATTTTTGATACCATCTTTCAAATTATAGGCATTTCTTGCCGTATAAATACCTATACGTTCACCCTCGTCAAAATAACCTCGACGACTATAATTTAAGATTAATTCAAAACCCTGAATCCTCCTAAAATCTAAGAAGGAACGTGTCGTGCAATGAAAGAAAATATCTTGCAATATCTCTTGACACTCAGAATCACATTCTTGCATATCAAAACGCAATGTCGCAATTTCTACTTCCTGCATAGAAGTTAACCCCCGACCCTTCAAAGCAGTCGCAAGACGAAAATCAAATTGTGCAATATCTTGTTTAAAAATCTGTGCCAACCTTTCTAAAATATCGGCAGCTTGTTGCTTTGTCTCATAAATACTATTTGTTTCCTCCCATGTAAGATGATATTTTTCAAAAAACTCTTCATATTCTTGATTATCACCATTCCAAAACACCCTCAAAGCAGAAATGGGTGTTTGCCACAAGTCAATCAAACGCACAGATTCTTCAGATTCTCTACTAATGTTAATACGAATAGTATTCATCATTTTCCTTATTGAAGCATTATTTGTTTCTAATTCTTTTAGAACAATTATACTCACAAAATCTTAATTAGCAACTTGCTATAATTCTACATCTAACGCTCGAATAATTCCAAAAAAGACTTCCGTATTATCCATAACGCCCTTAAAATATTCACTTCCAACGCCATCAGCCATCAAAATCACATCATCTGCTGCATGCACTTCCTCCAATTCTGATTCTGGAATATTACCCTTATACTCTTCACCATTTGAATGAGGATTTGCAATATATTTATGTCCTTCCCTTTTAGTTGGGCTAACAGGAATCTCACGCAAATGATAATTTGCCTTGTAATCAGGGTGGTTTGCATATTGCACAGCTAAGGTTACCTCTGGGTTTGGATTGTCTGGGTATCCATCTCCATTTTTATCCTCAAAAGTTGGAAAAACAGCACGACCATAAACCCTTACCGCCTCACGTCCGGTCTTGCCATCCTTTTCATGATATGTTCCAGTAATACTAGCCCCATGTGCATGGTCAGCTACGACAATCACAAGCGTATTTTTATCATTTTTTGCAAATTCCATTGCCTTAGCAACAGCTTTATCTAATTCAATTGTATCATATGTCGCACGTTGCCAGTCCATATTATGTAACTGTTTATCAATGCTTGCAGCTTCAACAAGCAAAAAAAACCCGTTTGGGCTTTGGCTTAATTTCTGCAGTGCAATTTCTGTCATTTCAACTAAACTAGGTTGATTATCAAAATCTTTTAACACTTTATCATTTTTGAGAATCTCTCTATCCAGAAAAACATTTAGATTACCATAATGAAAAAATCCGGCTAATTTATCTGAATACTTACTTTTAGATAATAATTCTTTTTGATTAAAAACAACATTATAACCCTTATCTTTAAGTTCCTGAATCAAATTGCGTTCATCGTCACGTCTGGAATTTGCTTGACTTTTTGGGATAAAATATCTAAGCCCACCACCTAACAAAACATCAGGAGCAGATTCCAATAAATCAAGAGCAATACGATTTGAATTAAACCTTTGCCTTGTATGGGAAATAAACGCTGCTGGAGTCGCATCTGTAACACTTGCAGTTGTAACAATCCCTATCTGCATTTTCTTAGAACGTTTAAGAATTTCGGTTAAGTTCTCAACTTTTGGATCATCAAATGGATCTTTTGTCGCGTTTTCATATATGCCAATAGCACCAACAACACTCTTATGCCCCGTCGCATACGCTGAAGCACTATTAGCTGAATCTGTAGTTAGAGAATCATAACCTGAAGTCGTGATTAAAGCCATTCTATCAAGATTCTCCATTGCTAACACATCTTTATATTTACCCTCAACAATCCCTTTAGAAAGAATTCTAGCCATTTGCTTAGCCTGCAAACTCATACCATCGCCAATCAATAAAATAACATTTTTTGCATTCTTAGAGATTTGTGGTTGCACAACTTCATAATGAACAAGCGACTCTACCTGTCCACTTTGTGCTTTAATGACAAATTCACCTTCTTTTTCAAAAGAAACCTCGTTAATGCGGTAGGATAAAATACCATTTTCCTCCCAAATATACGGAGTTTTCCGAAAAAATTCTTCCGCTTTTACTCCATTAATACTAACTGCTAATGGGTTTTTAGGAGCATTTTTCATTTCAACTAAAAAATCAAACTTTTGCCCAACTAGGAATTTAGCTTGATTGATAGGTAAAATCCGCATTTCCCATGCAAAACACAAACCACCAAACACACAAAATGCAAAGATTATTCTCAACATTGATTGCCTCCTGCTGAATCATAATCGAAAATTATAAGGGTATTTTGTAAATTTCTATTATGGTTTTTTGTTAAGTTTTTGTCAAAATTCCATTCCAAAAAATTTGCCATAATCGCTTATCTTCAAGATTTAATAGAGTAGAATTTGCAAAAATATCATCTCCTTATAGGGTATAGTTTAGCGATTTTTACGATTCTTATTTGGGGTAGCAATTTATATCTACAAAAGCCTTGTTAGCTAATTTTTATGTAGATGAAATTCTCTTCATACATTTTTAATTGCTATTATCTGCCTTTCTAGAATTTTACTCCTATTTGCATTTACTGGATTAAGCGGTAGTTATTTATAGAAAATATTGCCCTAAATTACAACCACTTCAAATGTAACATTGCTTGGTATATTCTATGCTAAAAGACTAAAAAATTCTTAAGATTCGTCTTTGCCTTCACTAGGGCAATGCTCGTCATTTTAATGAGAATTTCTCTTTTGGGGTTTATCTACTTGGGGATTTGCTTTGTATTCTTGCTAGTTTTGTTCTGGATTTAAGGGAAATCATCCCATTACCATTACGCACATAATTTTTTCTGTATAGTATCGCATTCACATCATTGGTTATCCCATATAAAATCGGTTATCATTTAATTTTATAAATATTAAATGATAAAAAATAATAACTAAGTTAAGCGAGGCTAAATTTGTCAAAAGGCGTTTCAATAAGAGAAAGACCGAAATGCTTTAGGGAATTATACCTAAAAATCAAAACTCTAATAATAGAATTTGGATTAATGTTTCCAGTGCATAGAAAATCTTTTAAATCTCATTTTTCTAGGGATTTTTGCATCTGCATTATGTTGTTTGTCTTGGAATGCCTGCTTAAAAATATTGAGGATTTTAGGATAAGTGTGCTTATATCTTATTCCTATTGTTGGGATTTTTATGGCATACATTACATTTCAAGAACCTATTAATATCTATTTAGTTTGAGGTAGAATTTTTATATTGATCAGATTATTTTTAAGCAAAAAATAAGATTAAAAAATAGTAATATTACAACATTGCTTGACAAACTTGCCTATGAGGTTTAAAATTCTATATATCGACTAAAGGAAATTATCTTGTGGTTTGAATGGATATTAGTTATTATCTTTGGGCTTTGCTTTGGCTCTTTTGCAAATGTAATCATTACGCGCGTTCCACATCGCCAAAGCATTTTCTGTCCTCCTTCACACTGTGAAAAATGCCAAACATCTCTGCAACCTCATCACCTTATCCCCCTTTTTTCTTATCTTTTACTTTTCGGACGTTGTGCATTTTGTCATCAACGTATTTCTTGGATTTACCCTTTTACAGAATGCTGTATTATGATTTTAGCCTGTATTTCTTTTTATTTTTATAGTTTTTCAGTCAATACAATTTTAATTTTTTTATTTTTTACATCTTTCTTTATCGCCACCCTCATTGACGCATTCCATCAAGAAGTTCATGCCGAAATTTTATTTTTTGTCTTATTGCTTTCATGTATTTTTTTATATTTCAATTCTGAATTCTTTTTAAATTCTCTAATAGAACCTTTGGCTATTATTGGCTTTATTTGTTTACTTAGTATCTTTTTGCAAGCTATTTTGCATAAAAAAGTTATAGGTGAGGGGGATATTGTTGTCCTGGCCGCCACTGCTATACTTATTAATAATTTATATTTATTTAATCTAATTTTACTGTCTAGCTCTTGTTTGGCTCTTATTTGGTTACTCATAAAAAAACAGCAAAAAATTGCCCTGCTCCCCTTCTTGTTTTTTCCAACCTTTTATTTATTTTTTGGGCAATCTCAATGAGAATCGTTAATAATTTTATTCTTATCAACTTAGCAAAAATTTTCTTTCCCATATTTTTTGTAATATTTTTTATCTCCTCTGTTATTTTATTTATTCGCGTTGCAAGCGTAACAGCTGTTATAAAAATGAGTTTTTTAGAATTTTTTGAACTTTATTTCTATACATTACCTGTTATGTTATTTTTCGCCCTACCTATCACATTCTTTGTTGCAGCAGTAATAACTCTTTCACGTCTTTCTCAAGAATATGAATTGCCTGTACTATTTTCCTTAGGGCTTTCATCGCACTATCTTTTGCGATTTTTCTTTCCTTTATCTCTTATACTTTCTGCCACACTTTTTATCTTTTCCTTTATTCTTATTCCAGCTTCAAATCAATTTTACCAACAATTTTTGAATGAAAAAAGAAAAAATATTGATATTAACTTAAAGCCATCAGAATTTTCACAAAAACTAGGCTCTTGGCTCGTCTATATTAATTCTTTTGAAAATAATCGCTATGGAGAAGTGGTTTTATTTTCTAAACAAAGTTTGCAGGGAGAAGTTTTTATTGTCGCTGATAGTGCTGAACTCATCAATAACCATTCTATTTTTGAAATCAGTGTTTCTAATGGAAGTGCATATTTAGGTAAAGAAAAAATGATTGAACGAATTGATTATGAAAAACTCATTACGCGTTTAAATATCTCAACAAATTATCAACACAATAGCATTTGGGATTATTGGGCGAGTATGAATAATGCATATATTGAAAGAGATACACTTGAAAATGACCGCAAAGCCAGGGAAGGTGCAAAAGTTTTGCGTAATTTTGCAACATATATTCTTGTTTCTCTATTTCCAATATTATCCATTCCTCTCATCCCTTTATTTGGTGTAATGCACCCACGTTTTATGCATCCCTATACATACTTTTTTATTATTTTTTCAGTTGCTTTCTTTTATGGTTGTGTCCATATCGTTTCAACATATTTCCCTATACATGGAATTCTTCCAACAATTTTCTTATGGAGCATTGGAAGTTATTTATTATTTCGCCAATTCATCGCAAGGTTTTTTTAATTGGCAGAAGTTCGATTGAAAGCGATCATACAATATGACGGCAGTGCTTTTTATGGTTCACAATTTCAAAAGCATCATCAAAGCGTTTTAGGTAATCTCCAAAAAGCTTTTAAGAGTGCGGGGGTTTTTGGAAAAATTCAAGCCGCTAGCCGAACAGACAAAGGCGTACATGCACTAGGGAATGTTCTTAGTGTTACATCACCCTACATTCCATCTTGCCTTACCAGCTTAAAATCAGAATTAAATAAAAAAATTGCTCCTTTTATTTATATTCAATCTCTAGATATTGTTGAGCCTAACTTTAACCCCCGTTTTAAAGTGAAAGAGCGATTTTATCGCTATATCATTAGCCCACCACCACTTTCGCCCTTTACATCTCGCTATACATTTTTCTACCACATCCAGTCTTTTCAGACAATGAAATTAGGCCTGAATCTCTTTAATGGGGAACACGATTTTTATTTATTTTCAAAATCTACGCCCTCTCTTTGCACAACAAGAAAACTTGAGACACAACTTTATACCCATAAAAATCACACAATTTTTTGTTTTAAATCTCAAGGTTTTTTGCATTCTCAAATTCGTTTCATTATGGGAGCATTGATTCTACTTGACCAAAACAAACTTACCCAAGAACATATTATAGAGCAACTCCAAACAAAACGTACACATTCAAGATTCTTAGCTCCACCACAAGGTTTGTATCTCGCAAGGATTGTTTATGAAAAAAACTAGGGTATTGATTTCCATCACAAGAGCTATATTTCATAGCGATGATTTTTATCAATCATCCATTTTGTGATTTATTCTTACAAAACAAGAATCACAACCTCACAAGCAACAATCACCAAACAAACAGGAAGAGCAACCCCACCCATAAATATTACCCATACCCAAAAACCCCTTACAGGCAAAAGTTGACTATTGTCTTAACAAAAAGCCAACATTTACTTCCTGTGTAAAAGCACATTTCTGGCATCTAATCTTCATCAATCTCCCTTTTGGGTTTAAATGTAGGAATATCAAGCACTAGAAGGTTTAGTCCCTTTCTAGAATAACTAATTCCACACACCAAATCAAGTCTTATTACCCCTAATAAACTCTATCTTCACTTGTGCACTGACTATCTATTTCTCACTTGTTACTTTCTTAGAGCTAACAACTATAAGTTGTGATGAATTCAAAAGGGTGTGGTCGTGCTTCCCACGGCCAAATTTCTGTCTCAAATTTAAATGCCTTATAAGTCTGAATAAATTCTTCCGAAAAAACGCCACCTTGCTTAAGATATTCTTTATCTAGCAACATTTCCTCAATAGCCGATCTAAGCGTATGTGGAAGTTGCTTAATACCTTTTTCTCGAATTTCATCAAGTGTTAATTCGAATAAATTAATATTCATAGGTGCACCTGGGTCAATCTTATTCTTAATGCCATCAAGCCCTGCCATCAAAAGGCTGGAAAATGCTAAATAAGGGTTAGCAGAACTATCAGGAAAACGAAACTCCATTCGTTTTGCTTTCTCGCCACTGTTGTACGGAATACGAATACTTGCACTGCGATTTTGAGCAGAATAACTTAAAATACTCGGTGCTTCGAATCCGGGAATTAGCCTTTTGTAAGAATTTGTAGAAGCATTTGTAAATGCAGCAACACTTCTTGCATGCTTTAATACACCACCCAAATAATGCAAAGCCATCGAACTCAAACCCTCATATTCATCACCTGCAAAAAGATTTCTACCTCCTTTCCAAATACTAGTGTGCACATGCATTCCGTTTCCATTATCTCCATAAAGAGGCTTGGGCATAAAAGTCGCAGTCTTACCATTCAAGTGTGCAACCATTTTCACAACATACTTTAGTTTCTGAACATTATCTGCTGCTTCTAACATATCTCCAAACTTTACACCAATTTCACCCTGCCCTTGTGCAACCTCATGATGAACAATAAAAGTTTCCAAACCAACTTGCTCTAAAACTTGCACCATCTCCGCACGAATATCCATCAGAGAATCGACAGGCGGAACAGGAAAATAACCACCCTTTGTACCTGGACGATGCCCAATATTTGAGCCTTTGCCCAACATATCCACCTCATAAGATGTGGAACGATTCCATTCTCCTTCCTCTGTGTCAACCTCATAATATTGGCAGTTAATCTCATCTTTCATCTTAATGGAGTCAAAAATAAAAAACTCATTTTCAGGACCAAAATAAGCAACATCACCGATTCCACTTTCTTGAATATATTTCATCGCACGTTTTACAATACTACGCGGACACTTCTCATAAGGCTCATCTTTATAAATATCCCAAATATCACAAAAAACAACAGCGGTTGTATCAGCAGTAAATGGATCAATAAAATAACGCACTGGGTCTGGGATAAGGATCATATCTGACTTATCGACAGGTTGCCAAAAAGGAAAAGAGCTACCATCAAAAGCAATCCCTTCAAAACTACCCTCATCAATCGCCGAAAAACTAAAAGAAACATGATGCCAAATTCCTTTAATATCTGTAAAACGAAAATCTACAAATCTAACCTCATGCTCCTTGCAAAAAGCAAAAAATTCCGCCACTGCCTTCTTATCAATTTCATGTTTTTTCATTAAAATAATCCTTGTTCTAATGTTAGATTCTATGGGTTTATTGTATCACAAAACATGCAACAATGTAAAACTTTATGCTCTTCAGAATAAAATAAGAATTATTGAGTATAATTCTCTCCGTCTTAATTTCTGACTATTTACGCGGAAGTGGCGAAACTGGCAGACGCACTAGACTTAGGATCTAGCGCCGCAAGGCATGGAGGTTCAAGTCCTCTCTTCCGCACCATCACTCTTGTTCTATCTCGTAGTCAATCAAAATGACTCCCTCTTTTTCATTGACACCCTTTTGACGCACACCCGGTATCTCAAATGAAAGCAAATCCCACCCTTTTGCACTTGTTACTAAAAATTTTCTCGCAACAAGGTGCAAAAAATAACCTCGGTAAGCTTTTGCATAATGGCTCAGTTTTTTTCCATTCTTATAAAAAACAGGGCAATAAATCTTACCTTTAGGTTGATAAAGTTTTTTATAAAAATCAGCTCTTAAATCCAAAATATCCTCTTTTTCGCACCAATTATCCAATTCTTCCGCAAACTGTGCATAATATTCCTTAAGATTTCCAATAAATTTCCCTTGTTGAAGGCGATAATAAGGAATAAAATCCCCACCTTTTAGGGGACCAAAAAGGTTCGAAAAAATAACGACACGTTCAAGTAATAGATTCTGAATATCTTTCATCTGATTTTCAAAATCCAAATATTCATATGCCACACCACTATAAAGCCGAATAGCCTCAATAACTGGTGAATCTAGTAAATTTTGTGACAATTTTAAAACATCAAGGTCAATTTCTTTATAGCCAAATAATTCTAAAATTTCACTCTCTTGTGCTGTCTTCAGAAAATCCATGTATTGGCGAATGATTTGCTCACGCAACTCTTTATTACTCCCAAGAAAGGTAAAACTTTGAAAATCCAAACAACATTTTGTTTTTGTTTTATAATCTAAAAAAAACTTACCCTCACTTGGGCTAAAAAGTACAATCATTCTATTTCTCCTGTATTAGAGTATTGAAAATGAGGTACTTCAATAATTAAAGAAGATTTTGCAAAAAAATAAAAATAAATAAGATAAAAAATTGCACCAACGCCAAAGCAAGATAATCCCATTAAAAAATAACCAATATGGAATAATTTTTTAGTTATATAAAGCCTTTCATCTTGTTTATCTAAAGAGTAGCCACTATGGTGTAAAAAATTCTCTAAATTTTTATAATATTCTCCTTCAGAGGAGCATTGTGCAAACACTGACAATTGAAGTTTTATTTGTTGCCTATTGCGTTCCCGCAAACGACGCTCATAAAAAATAGCATAAATTCCCAAAAAAAATGAGATAGGAATAATTATAAAAAACATTTATCCCTCCTTTTTCAGTTGTTTCTTTAAAAGATTCTCCAATTTTTGGCAATCACCTTGATGTGCTGCCGAAAAAGCACTTGAAATTAATCTGGTCGATTCTGTGCTCCATTCAAGCCTATATCCACAGAATTCAACAAGCTCTGATAAAAAAATGCGAAAAACCCTACCGTTACCCTCCCTAAATGGATGTAGGGCATATAAATCTGCTGCAAAAAAAGTTATTTTTCGTATAAATTCTTCTTGGTTAGAATCCTTAAAAAAATCATCATTTTTTAATATTCCAAACAGAACAACTGCCTCCTTTGGCAACAAAGAACCCATACAAAAAACATCATCACCTTTTCCAAACTGCCCTAATAAATCCATCTCATAGCGATCTTTTCCAGCCCAATGATAAACATCACGAAACAATGCAAAATGGATTTGTTTAAGGTATTGATAGCTAAAATCTGCCACCACAGGCTGCATCCTAAAAGCCAATTCCCGTTTCAATGTCAATGCTTTCTCTTTTTGCTGAAGTTCAATAAGGCTTGATACTTGAAATGTACAAGTTCGTAACAAATCTTGAGTAAAAGAATTATCTTTCGCACAAAACAAAGGTTGCAAAATTAAAAGATAATTCTGCAATTTTTGATTTTGCATAAAAGCCTCTAATCGCCTAGTAATAACAGCTTGAAGTACGCTCGGGGTACGCACAATATCAACCATCTCACGAATATCTTGTGCACTCGCATAAAGTCCATCAATAGCGTGATTAACAATCACTAACCGCAAGAGATTAAATTCCTCTTGCAACAGAGTATATTCTTTTAGTAATGATAGACTCTCTTTTAGACTATAACAATCCTGCATTTATGCCCCAAACACAAATTAAATACGCTATTTTTTAGAATCTCTCTCCTTAATAAACTCGCGCACCATGGAATACGCTTCGTCTTTCAGTGCTAATTTTTTCTTTTTGAGGGTCTCTAAAGCATAGCTATCCATTGGGGTTCTCCCCTCTTCAGCATCCTTAATTTGCTGGTCTAAATCATTATGCTCATCAAAAATTTTCGCAAAATGCGCATCTTTTTGTTTTAGCTCACTAATTTCATCGCGATATTCATGCAACATTATTTCTCCTTTAATTGAATTCATGACCTCATTATAACAAAAAAATATAAATCGTAGTTGATTTCCACAAATTGATAGAATAAACAATGGCACTTGGGTATTTTTGAAACTTAATACAAAAATCTTATTATTTATTTAAATTTTTTACTTTTAGAAATCTTATACAAACAGGACATTCTTTCTTCAAAATAAAATTTATTCAAACTTAAACATTCTTTCTTGTCCACTTTATAAAAAATATGATTTTTTAAATACCGTTTAATCAAATCACGCGAAACAGAACGTTCCCTTGCATATTTATCCAAAATATAAAAGGGAATCTTAATAGGTTTTTGAACAAACCGATTCGCCAACATTTCATATAAACTTGCTCTAGCATTGTAACAAAAGCGTCCAAAAACAAAGGGTAAACGATGACGTTTAAACCATTCCTCCCCCAAATCAATATGCTCCTTCCCTTGAGAATAATACTGCAAAGCACGATCACCAATCAAAACGCGTCCCTTTACCCCTAAAACTTCTAGAAGTGCATTGGAAGTTGCGGATTGATAGTCTTTGCCTTCCTCATCAGGAATCGCAATCACACTCAAAACCGATCCTCTGGCGACAATCCCAGCCTTTGTAACCTTTTTTCCTTTACCTGCAATTGCAGAGATAAAAGAAGCCTCGATGCGTCGCCGCTTAAATTCTTGATTCAAGCGGCTAGGATAACTTTTTCGACACTCCATAAACTTCTTTGAAGCATTCATTAAGGGCTGTTTTTTAATAAAAACATCGAAGGGCAAGAGATTGATATAATCAATTCTACCTATTTTCATATCGATCCTTATAACCTCTGAAAATGTTACATATTCCTTTAAGTCCTCAATCTCAAACAACACTTAAGTTAGAAACTTCCACCAGCAACTTGCCTTTTATTTGGATTATCAGCAGCTCTTGCAATCAAACATTGCAATAAAGCCTCTGCATCATTGTTATCATCAACCTTACGACCAACCCATCTTTTAAGCTGTGCAATCGTTCTTTTTTCGGCTTTAGGTGCAGAATATTTCTCTTCTAACGCAGAACAATTTGCCATCAAAGAGAAAGGTACTACTAGAAAAAAAACTAAACATATTTTATTCATACTTCCTCCTAAAACTTCACATTATACATTAGCATAAATACTTCATTCGTACGGTCAACAGGCAATGCACCCCCGAATGGTAACCCATTATTAGAATATTTATTATGAATATTCGTATAACTTGCCCTCAAAAATTGATAAAAATCAAGTTGATAAATTAGATAAATATCATGCACATTTCCACGTGTATTTCTAAAATCTAATGGATCATTAATGCTAGCACGACTGAGTGCATACCAATATTGACTCCCATGGAAAAATTCATAACCCAATTTAAAATCAAAAGGTAAATCATATCTTGCACCTACATGAACTGCGTACGCACTTTCTTCGTTAAATCTTAAAGCATTCGCAACGGCTTGTGCTTGTGCCATTTCAGCACCACCCAAACCAGAAGAAACGATCTGGTCTAGTTGCTCCCTACCGCCTACTGCACCATTTGTTATTTTACGTACAACATCATCTTGATTTGCAGCAGAACCCTTAAAAAATCCACCCGCAATAAACCAATTCAGTGGCAACCCAAAGAAACGATTATTCTCAAAATATGCATTTGCAACTTGTGCATTACCCAAATTTACAGGACCTAAATTTAAAGCCCCTGTCTCGATAGGTAATGTATGATTTAAAATCTGCACATAACTTAGAATTGCAAGGTTATCCCCCATAAATCCAAGTGGTAACTTACCCTCTGCCCCCACAAACAACAAATCTGCATCATTATCTTTTTGATTAAAGGTAAAATAATTTCCACCACTATTTCCACCTTGATAAATCTTAGAATAACCAACTCTAAAGGCTAATGCTGATGTATCAAAATATTTCGGTGCATAAGTAAATACAAGTGCATCGCCTAATACGTTCACAAGCAACGCCGGATAAGTCGACATCCTTGCAGAATTATTACGTAAATTACTTCCTGGTCCGTCTGTTCCTGGTTGCCGTCCAATTGTCGCTGTTAAGCCCTCAAGAATCATATAGTCTACAAAAGCTCTCTCTAAATACACAACAGGTCCGCTCTCAAACCCCCTGCCTGCTTCAAGCTCTGATGGGAGTCCATTCCACCCCATATCTCCCCAACTTTTTGCAATCGATAATCTTCCGGTAAAATTTAAACGTTCTGTTCTTGCAGCCATATTTAAATGCACTTCACTAGCAATTTTTCCGTTATTATGGTAGGCAGTATCTTTGTCTTTAAAATTCAAATTTGAAGCACTTGTTGAAACCTCTAAACCAAATTTAACCTTGTTTAGTGTAGAAGAAAGCTCATTTTGGTCAATTCTCTCTTCCATTTCTCCTAATGAATCCTGCATACTCTCAATTTTTTTCTTAAGATCTGCAATTTGTGCATCTCTAGGGTCAGCACCATACAATAAGGTTGCAAATACCATAGGCAACGCAAAATATCTTTTAAAAGCCATCTACACTCCTTGTTCTTAAAAATCAGCCTACATTATAACATTTTTTAATCACGATTACCATAAACAGAATGATTATACTTTTGTAGGATTAAAATCCTTTGGAAGCATATCTGGCATAAATTCAACAATCCGGTTGCGTCCACCCTCCTTTGCTCGGTAGAGTGCAATATCTGCATATTTAATCGCCAATGCAATACTTTGTGCTTTATTAGGGAACAAACAGATTCCTATACTAAGCGTCTTGCCAAATTTTTCACCATTATCGCTCTCAAAAATAATCTCTTCAAAATGTTTCTTAATGTTTTGTGCTACATGCATAGAACCTTCTTTATTAGAGTTAAACAATAAGATTAAAAACTCTTCACCACCATAACGCACTGCTATATCACTCTCACGAATATTTTGCGTAAAAACTCGTGCTAATTCAACAAGCACCTTATCGCCAATATTATGCCCATAAGTATCATTCACTTTCTTGAAAAAATCAATATCCACCATCAAAACACCATAACTAACATTAATGCGTTTAGCTTGAGAAGTTGCAGAAGCACTATATTCTTCTAAAAAGGTACGATTATAGAGTTGTGTCAATGGATCCTTGCGTGAATTCTCCTTTAATATATCTGTCAAATAACGTGCCTGTAATGATGCTCTTGCAGCATCAAAATAGTTGCAAAATGTGGTCAAATGCTGTATAAAATCCTCTTGCACACTAGAATCTTCGAAAATAAAAATCAAATTCCAACGAATTTTATTTGAAATTTCAAATAAACCAATAATACAAGATTCTGTGGGAGAAATTGACTCTTTAAAAAATTTAGTTACGCCATATTCAGATTCATAAAGTAACTGCTTACTGCTTATCGATTTTTTATTTATAATTTGCTGATATTTTTCAAAAATTCCCACTGCGTTCAAAGGATGCACTAACCGTTGCTTCTCGCCTATAATTTCAATAATTATAAATTCATAAATATGAAACTGGTTAAATAGGGAAATAATCATTTGCTCTATATCATTACGGTCATCAAGATGCTCAATACCTTTTTTAAACTCATATAAGTCAACAAGATCGCTCATCACTTCCTCAATACGTTCCAACAGGCTCTGACTATAATATTCTTTTTTATAATTGATAAGAATCGGGATTCTTGCTTCAATACTTTTTGCAATGGTAGACACACCTTCATTTATTCCATTAATCCAATGTGCAATATCACCCACCTCATCTTGCAGTTTAGTCTGAATACGTTTTTCATAAAACCCTTTTTGTGTATCTAAAACAATTTCTTGCAAATCGTCATAAAATTTACGATAAGGTGCAAAAAGTTGCCGTAAAATAAAAAGGGTAGCACCAATAAAAAATAAAACTAAAAAAATAACTAGCACAATCATCTCTAACCACTGCGAACGGATTTCACTCACATCAAATTCAACAGAGATAACAAATTGTACCTCATTAGATTCTGAAAGGTGTGGCAAACTTACACTCACATAAATTTGAGAAAAATGTTCAATGACTCGACTTTGTCGCTTCTTTGTCGCAAAAACCTTTTTAAGGAGTGGGTTTTTATCTTTTTCTTCAATCGTATCAATCCAAATACCCCTTATTTTAGGGTTTTCTAAAAGACGATTTAAGTATTCTTGTAATTGAATATTTGTGGAAGCATTCAACTCTTTGTGAACAATCTCTGCTATTGTAAACGCACTTTGTTTAGCATTTCGTATGCCTACTTCCCGGATACTCAATGCAATGGTTGTTAAAACAAAAAAACTAAACAAAACTAAAGTGGTAATGAGAATGAAAAAGAATTTATACCCAACTTTTTTAAACACTCATTCTCCTTTTAAGGCCTATTCTACTGTTACACTTTTCGCCAAATTGCGGGGCATATCCACATCATTTCCCAATCGTATAGAAACCTCCAAAGCAAAAAGCTGCAATGCCACCATCATTTCAAAAAATTCTTCCATATAGCTTTCTCTTTGTTCCAACAAAAGCATATCATCAGCCAAATCAAATTCTGTAGCACTCATCACACAAATTGTTGCATCTCTTGCAGCCAACTCTTCAACATTGCTTTTGATTTTTTCATACAATAAATGTTGTGGCATTAATGCAATGGTAAATAACTCACTATCAGCAAGAGCAATTGGGCCATGCTTCATTTCTCCGCTAGGATAGCCCTCCGCATGAAGATAGCTAATCTCCTTTAACTTTAATGCACCCTCTAAAGCTAAAGGATAAAAAATATCCCGACCAATAAAAAAGAATCCATGCCCGTGTAAGTAACGTTTACAAATTCGACGCAAACGATCATGTAAGTGTTCATTCACCTCTGTAGCTTGCACAGATTTAATCATAGAAGTAATTTGTGCCTTACTTTGCTGAGAACCTAACACACCTCTTTTTTGCCCCATAGAACACGCAAGAAGCCATAACACCATCACCTGCGTTGCAAACGCTTTAGTGCTTGCCACACCTTTTTCAATTCCTGCTCGCGTAAGAATGCTGACTTCTGCTTCTCGGACAATAGAACTATTATCAACATTACAAATAGCTAGACTTTTTAATCCTGCCTGTCTGGCTTGTCTCAATGCCTCCAAAGTATCAGCCGTCTCACCACTTTGAGAAATCACAACAAAAAGCTCATTGCATCCAAAAATAGGTTCTCTATACCGCAATTCACTTGCAATTGCAACATTACATTTGATTTTTGCCAATCGTTCAAATAAATAACTCGCCACAAGCGCCGCATGATAACTTGTCCCACAAGCACAAAGAACAATATGTTCAATACCCTCAAAAAAAGAAGGGTTTAGCTCTTCAAAATGAATGCTATCGCCCTGAATTCTGCCCATCATTGTTTCTAGCAAAACCTTATGTTGCTCATAAATTTCTTTTTCCATAAAGTAACGATAACCCTCTTTTTGGGCGTAAAGCTTATTCATATTAAAAGGGCGAACAAAAGGTAATTCATCAAATTTTTGCTGGTCCATCACACCTATACTTCCATCTTCTAAATAACAAACATTTTGCACAAATCCAATCAATGGGGCATCAGAAGAAGAAAAATAAACACCATCTTTACCCTTACCAATAATCAAAGGAGAACCCTTTTTCGCATAAAAAATCTGCCCTTCTGCCTGTTTTGTAATTAATAAAATTGCATAAGCTCCTTGCAAATTCTGAATAGTTGCTTTAAAGGCTTCCAAAGGTTCTTTGTGTTGACTAAGTAACTCTTCAAAAAGTCGAACAATCACTTCTGTATCTGTTTGAGAGCGAAAAACATTACCTTTTTTTTCTAAATCTTTTTTAATATCTTTATAATTCTCAATAATCCCATTATGTACAACACTTGAAAATTCTGCTGTATGCGGATGTGCATTTGCTTCTGTTGGTTTACCATGTGTCGCCCATCTTGTATGCCCAATACCCGCACCAAAACCGATAGACTCAAAATCTTTAGAACAATTTTCAAGATTAACAAGCTTTCCCACAGAGCGAAAAATTTGCAAATCCTGCCCTTTTAAAACAGCAATTCCTGCCGAATCATACCCTCTATATTCAAGTTCTTTCAAACCACTTAATAAAAAATTTCTTTTCTCTTTTTCACCGATATATCCAACAATGCCACACATGCAAAACTCCTAAAAAATTTTGCCATTATGGCAAAAAATTGCTTTATTTTGATTAATTTTAGCAATTTTTCCATAAATTGAAGGAATTAACCATAGAATGCTATAATAGCCGAAAAAATCTTGGGGATTTCATTGCAATGCAAAAGTTTCTTTTTGTTATCAGCTTTTTTATTGTTAACTTATGTCCCACGCCATTGTGTGCGTTGAATATTCAAGAAGCCATTTCTCTTGCTCTCACCAAAAGCCACACACTAAAAGAACAAGAGTACCTCCTAGAAGAAGTTGAATATAATCTTAAAATTGCTGAAGGTCAGCTATATTATCCGACCCTTGATGCAAATATACAAGTTCAAAATACAGAAGATTCAAATTCTATCAGAGGTGGCAATATTGCTACATTGCAATTGCGTTATAATTTATTTAATGGCTTTGCAGATATAAATAATTTAGAAAGTCAGACTTCCCTTTTAAATGTCCAACAGTACACATTGAAAGCGACAAAGCAAGATTTGATTTTAGCAATCAAAACTGCTTATATCCAGCTTTTACAACAAAAACACCAACTAATTGTGGCAGAAGAATCCGTTAAACTCTTAGAGCAACAACATAAAGAGACTGCAGAATTTTATCGCGTAGGCATCGTACCCAAAAATGATGTCCTCAAGGTTGAAGTGCAGTTAAGCAACGCAAAACAAAACCTTCTTTCTGCAAAAAGCACTCTCACTTATATGCAAAAGGACTTGGAACGTTATATTGGTGAAAAGTTCCACATTAATGACTTAGAAGAAGTACGTTTTCATCTCTCCATTAAAACTTTTGAATCTTTGCAAGATATTATGCTCTATTCTCGTTCAGAACTCAAAGCATTAGAACAACAACTAGAGTCCAAAAGATATATCATAGAAGGTGCTAAAAGCGATTATTATCCTAGCATAGATATTGTTGGTGAACAAAGTTTTTCCCAGAAAAATACCAATACACAAAGCCAAACGAGTGCAAAATTAGAAATATCAATGAACCTATTTAGCGGTTTTTCTACAACCAATGATATTCAAGCTAAACGTTCTAATATGCTTTCTCTTAACTCACAAATTGCTGCACTCAAAGAAGAATTAGACTTGCAACTTTTGAGTGCTTATGAATCCTACACGCTCGCAATCAGTGCTTATGATGTTGCCAAAGAAGCTTTAGAACAGGCGGAAGAAAACTACCGCATTGCCTCTAATCGCTACAAAGAAAGAATCGAAACGACAAGCAACTTTTTAGATGCGGAACTCTTGCTTACACAAGCAAAAACTAATCTTTTAATTAACCGATACGGAATCTCTCAAGCTATCGCAAGAATTATTCGCATCACTGAATTAGAAGAAAAATAAACAGCAATGTGAAAAATTATGCAAAATCTAATAAAAAATCACATAAAAATCCTAAACTACTCGAGGCGTAAAACTTTTATTTTTGCCACAGCACGTAACTTATCAAAATACCCCTTAATCACAGTATTTTCTCTCTCCATCATAATACGTGCAAAAATATCTCTTTTTGCTTCCTCAAAAGGAATTTGCACCCCACCACTTTTAGAGCTAACCAAAAAGGTCGCATATTCACCGCCAATATTAAAAATGGGTGTAAAACTCCCTACATTCACATTCATCAATAAAGCCGTCAATTGAGGATTAAGTTTAGCAGTTTCTACAACTTCAGGAGCACTCAACACACCATCTGGTGCAACTGGAATACTACTGATAGAACGTTTTGCATTCACGAGCTGTTCTAAAAGTGGCTGAGAACTTGCTGAATATCGCACAATGGAAATATGCGTTGGAACAATAAAATCATTATGATGTTGGTCATAATAACTTTTTAGTTCACTTTCGTCAGCAAGCTCAATATTTTCTGTAACAATCATTGAATAAAGTTTTTTCTGTAAAACACGTTTTTTAACTTCATCGCGATAATGAGAATACGCAACACCTCTTGCTAAAATTATACTTTTTAGCTGGTCGACACTTTGGTTTGATCTTTGTGCAATCCTTTGTAATTCTTCATCAATTTCAATCTCTGTAATCTGGATATTAAATTTCTTAGCTTCCTCTTCGTGTAATTTTTCGCTAATTAAAAGCTCCATTGCCTCCTCACGGCTAACCTTTGCACCCTGCATAACTTGATAAAGTTGAAATAAAGTTACAGGCTCATTATTAACAAAAAAAGCAATTCCATTGACAAAATTTGCAGCAGACAATCCACAACATAAGCATAAATTTAGCAAAAATAACCGCATTCTATTCCTTAAAGTCTTGAATTCTTCAGTCATTATTATAACAAATTTTGTATTCAAAATACGATTTCTTCTACCTTCACCAATGTTTATTTGATTTTATTCATACTTAAAATTTTTATGAATAAAATAGCACGATACAACACAAAGGAATTTAGAATGAATCTACATAAAGAACATATCGGACAATTACGACAACTAATGCACCATTATAAGAATCAGTCGCAACCCTCATCATCACACAATATGTGTATTACCCAATAATTAAAGTATAAATAATATTTCACCACAAAAAGTAAGAGGCGAAGCAAAGGGATTATATGAAAAAGAGTAGTGTATTTTATGTACTAATATGTATAACACATTTCCTTTATGCCCAAGAAATAGAAAACATTAAGGTAGAAAAATTTAGAAAAGAAGATTTGCCTTTGTTTTATAGGTTAGATTATATACCACTAAAAAACAGAAACATAACAATAGAGGTATTACAAATGGGGTTAGAAAATAGCACAAAATCACAATGTGTAAACCAAAAAACAAAAGAGCAAATGCAAAAATATCTTTATCTGCATATACCACATTTGCATCATAGTTTTGAAGATACTACATTGGTGGGCGAATGTGATTATAAAGGTAAGGTAAAAATGCTTGGTAGAATTTGGGATTTTGAAAGTATGGGTGGCAAAACAACACTAAAGACAAACATTAGCTCCCAAGAGCAAATAAAAGATTCTATGAAAAAATGGTATCTATGTCCTCGCAGTGATGATAGTGGCGATATGTGTTATATAGAGTTAGCTTGTTTATTACCAGAATGCTACCCTAGAGCTATATATTATATTACTGAAATGCAAGAGAAATATGAAAATAAGCTACAACATTGCAAACATTGTAGATAACTTAGGAATCACAAATGAGTCATTTACCACATAGAATCAAAAAGTATAGAATCTCAAACACCAACACCACCTACACCCTCTCACACTCTTGTGATACCCACTATCTAAATGAGAATCTAAAGAGTGAGATAGGCTATATACTAGAACTTAGAGAATCTAACCTCTCTATAAAAGATACAAAGAGTAATAAAGATATAGCCTTTATTCTTGCAGAAGAGATTCCACAAGAATCTAAAAAGGCAAAAATGGTATTATAACTATGCAAATAGAAGGTTGGGGTGATGCTTGGGGACACATAACATTATGGGATAATGATAGTTTTATAGACAAAAGCAGTCATTTACCTGATAGTAGAGAGTCTATTTTTGTTAAAAAGCTTTATTTTTGGGGGATTGAGTAATGAAAAATTTTTTTGTTATATTGTTATTGATTGCACCAATTTCATCTTTAGGACGAAGTTATTGTTATGATGAGACCAAAGCATATTCAGAATCTATATCTTTTGAAAGATATAGATTCACAAAAGATCCTGTTAAATACTACAAAAGATGGGCTTTAATGTATTGTTTGGGTTACACTTCCAATGAGCGAAAAATGCACCACATGCCTAAATGTAAAGAAAGAAAAGAAATAGAAAATCCAAGCCATATAGACAATATGGTAAAGACATGTGGCATTGAACCACTAGAAGAAATTAAAACATATTTAGACAAAGAATATTTGCCTTTCGACTCTTTGGGGAAAGTGAATAATTGTTTTTATGGGGTATATGAGAATAAGGAATTTCAAGAACGACTTGAAACAATAGTTAGCAAACATTGCAAATAACTTAGGAATCACAAATGAGCCACTTACCACATAGAATCAAAAAGTATAGAATCTCAAACACTTTCTTTTTAAGCTAGAAATGTTGCCAATATAGAATCTGATTCATTAGGTATCATTGCACAAAGCACTATACAAACAATAGCTGATAATGAAATCACCCATAAAGTAGGCGAAACCCAAATCATAGCCAAAGGAGACTCTGTCATCATAAAAGCAGGTGGAGTAGAAGCAATATTAGATGCTAATGGACTTGTAGTCAAAGGTGGAGAGGTGAAGAGTGAGTGAGAGAGAGAAAAACAAGATAGGGATTAGGGGAGTATGTAAGCTATAATACAGATTCTAAAGGAGCGATGATGAAGCAAGATTCTCATAAAACTACTAAAAGGTTTGACCCATTACTATTTAATGGCTTGGGAAGTGAGAGGGAGCGAAAATGGAATAATATTGTTAATGTTATTATGTATGATATTAGTATTATTATTGGTGTAATTTCTTTTGTATTTTTCAATGTTTTTGTGATTCAAAAATCAAATAATAATATTTGGATATTTTTATATATTATTTATATAATTACTTTTATAATTTATTGTATTTTATGGTTTTATTTAAAAGATAAAAATGCTTTAACAACCTATCTTTTAAATACTCTAAGTATGTTAGATTCTACGATTAGCACGATAGCAACAAATGCAGCACCAATGTATATAAAGATTATTATTTACTTTTAAAGACGGGATAAAAGGGGCAGCATTAAATATAAGCAATGAAGAATTAAGTGTAAGTGAAAAGATAGTATTAGGTGGGGTTACTATTGGTATAGGTGTAATTGGAACTCTTGCTGGACTTAAAATTATAGGCAGTCTCATTGTATCTTATCTAGCAACTTGGATTTTAAGCAATGTATATATTTATCTGCGTGATAATAGTTTAGAACAAATTTGGCAAGATATGAAAGACTTAGCAAATGATACTTGGAAACGCACAATATCTCTTATAGAATCTGATACAAGAAGTTTAGAGGATATAAAAGAAAGTTTAACAAATAAAGTAGCAGATGAGATATTGATATTAATAGCAGAAATCCAAAAACTAATATCAAAATTCATATAGAATAAGGAGATATTGTGCGATACAAAGTTATTCAAGATTTCAAAACTAATTGTGTGGAGTTGTTTCCAAACTATAATTTCACTCTAGGAAAATACCGAACACAAATTGAGTTACTTTTAAAGTTTCCATATATCACAAAAATAGATATTTTAGATTTTTTTGAGCTTAGTGGACTGTGTTATTATTGTGATTCTTATGGCTATGGAGATAGATTTGAATGCGATGAACTTTTTTGGGAGATTCCAGAAGTCGATTTAAACTTGTATAAGCCAACTCTTGCAAGCGAATATATCCATATCATTGGGCAACTCTTCTTAGCAGGATATATTGATTTTTTGTGTGAATGGGACGATGATAGAAGCAGAATAGATTATCCTACTAATTTATCCTATTACAAAGAAGACAAATATCAAGCTTGGATATATTTTAGGGATAATTTCTTTTATAAAGAAAAATTTTTAAGAAAATTTGATGATAATTATCATACAATAGATTATGCTTCTTGGGACAATCCAGAATCTTGGAGTGAATACAATATTTTAGTCGCAAGGACAGAAAAAGGCACAAAATACTTCAATGAGATTCTATCCCCTAGATTCTATAAGAAATATAAAGATTTAAGTGTAGAGATAGATGATAAAGGGAATATTATAAGGTGGATTGGGGAGATAAATAGATGAGTGTAACACCTAAGGGAGATGAGCATAAGACAAGCTTAATTGCAAGGAGTATCAATAATCCTTAACAAGAAATACTAGGTATGAAAGATGTGAGAGTAGGAGCAGAATATCTGACCAATGTAGCACTCTCTAAAGATACCATAGTAGGAGGAAGCCATACTCTTAATATAGGGATAGATAATAAACTAAGAGTATTAAAGAATAGTAGTGAATATATAGGTGGGGACAAAGAGACTACTATACAAGGCAATACAATAGAATCTATTCATGGAGAGAGAATAGAGAATGTGAGAGGTAATAAGGTAGAGGTAGTGGAGGGAAGTTTGGATATAAGTGTCAATAAAGATATAAATACCTTTATCCAATCAAACTACACCCTAACAGGCAATGGTGCTGTTGATATACGCTCCGATACAAACACTCACATACAAAGCAAAGAACAATTATCTATAAGTGCAGATAATACAGAACAACTCTTTGAATCTGATTGTAATGTAAGTGCAGGAAATCAAATTATACACCAAGTGGGCGAAACCCAAATCATAGCCAAAGGAGACTCTGTCATCATAAAAGCAGGTGGTGTAGAAGTAGTGATAGATAGTAATGGACTTGTAGTCAAGGGTGGAGAGGTGAAGAGTGGGTAAACTTAAAAAGCCTATCAAGATGCTACAAAATGGCATATATCATCAAATGATTAAATAACAATATACTAAAGCAGAAAGGTAACAATGGATAATAGACAAATACACACTTTTACAAGAGAGAAAGCGAGAGGGATTCTATTGATTTTTACAACACTAAGCCTATGTGTGAATCTAGCCTTTGCACAAAGCCCAAATGAAGCAAAGCCTAGCTTTGATTGTGCTAAGGCGAAGAGTAAGATAGAAAAGATGATTTGTAGCGATAGTGAATTATCTAGGCTAGATTCTGCAATGGCAAAGGAGTATGCAAAGCTTAGAAAAAGCCTTGATAAAGTAGCTAGAAAAGAGCTTCTTAATACTCAAAGAGCGTGGATAAAGGCGTATCAAGATTGCAGAGATGATAAAGAGTGTATCGCTAAAAGTCTGCAGGATAGAATTAGATTCTTAGAGCGTTATATCGATACGAAGAGCAATGCGTGGGCTGGAATCTGGAGCTTATCATATAATCTTTATGAAGGGGAATTTGATATTGGATATTGTGATAAAAGTGGTGATTGTGAGGTTGCGTATTATGCGGAGCTTAAACAAAGCGAGTTTAATGATTTGCATATTTGCGAGTCTAATATGACACTAAAAAGAGGGGTAAAAAATGTAGCGACACTATATTTTGAGGGTAGCGATAACAAATGCCAAATTGAAGCACAAATAAATGGCAATACAATGAAGCTTATCACGCAAACACCAAGTGATTGTGATTTTGGTTGTGGCGTAGGTGCAGAGCCTGTCATCAATAAGCCATATCGTAGGAAAAAATAATGCTTTATGATACGCAAATTTTAAGTTATAATGATTATCTCAAAGAATGTGCTAGAGTTTTAATTGCTTTTGAATATCTAAATCACAAAACAAGATATTTTAGAAATACTTAAGAAAATTACTACTACAAACAAGGAGATTGTATGAGATACTTTATGATTGTTGCGATATTAAGCCTATGTGTGAATCTAGCCTTTGCACAAAGCCCAAATGAAGCAAAGCCTAGCTTTGATTGCACTAAAGCCACCACAAAGATAGAAAAGATGATTTGTAGCGATAGTGAATTAGCGAGGCTAGATAGATTGTATTCTAAGCTTTATTTTACCACACTCAAAGCTATCCTAAAGGATACGCCACAAGGGAAAGAGACAAGAGAGAATCTCAAGGCTTTTAATAGGCAAGTGATGGAAGCTAGAAACTCAAAAGCTTGTTATTATTCATCTTTGAGAAATACAGAATATATCGAGAATAAAGAGCTTCCTATTTGCATAAAAGATATTTATTTGGAAGCCTTAGTGTATATCGCCTATAATATGCTAGGGGAGCAAAAGTTATTAGAGTTTATAGAAAAGGATTATCCAGATGGCAATCCTTATTATAGTAGCGGGAGATATGACATCATAGCAAATCTTGCTTATTATAATCTCTATGATAGATTTTTTGATGCTAAACATAAAAATATTATTTTAGAATTTTTTAATTTTAGTGCAGAAAGATTTAATTGGGTTACCACAGGTGGAATGTCTGTAGATTCAGATTATAATGAGGTTGCGCTAGAGCATAGAGAATATTACAATAAACTTGACAAAGCTTTTAGAGTGGATACGAAGCTCAACAAACTACTAGGAAAATAAATGCTAAAAACGACTAATCAAAGCTATAATGATTTTGAAATAAGATTGCTTACTTTGGTAAGGTTAGTGGAAGGAGCAAGGAAATATATTTATACTGATAGTAAAACGATTGCAACCATTGGTATAGGATTCAATATTGAAGTAATAGAATGGAGAAAAGTAATTTTAATGTATAAATGCGGTATTCTTACACCAAGCATGCTAGAAACTCAAACAAATCTTAATACAGAACCGCAAGTAAAACGCTATATCAATTCATTACTCACCCATGCAAGCCAGTCAATGCAAACTCTTATCAATACAGCCTCTCAAGAAATAAAAAACAAGATTGATGAATATAAAAGGGATAATAATCTGCAAGCCAATAGTTCTCAAGAATCCCCTAGACGCAATGTGGTGATAATTCAAAATTTACAAAATGATATAAACACTATTTTGCAAAACAATATCGCTATTTATAATAATAATGCAGAAAATCGAAATAATCAACTAGTCAAACACAAGCAATCAATCCGCAAGAATTTATCCCTTTGCTTTCAATTTATTATCAAAGCCCAGCAAGATTTACTCAATTAGACAAATCGACATCAACCAAAGACCTTATTTTGTTAAAAAAAGCCTTGCAAAAAAAGAATAGGTTTTTAGCATGGTTTTCTATACGATATTATGCTGATATATGCAGATATTATATTCATAAACGAACATATACCTACTATCGTCGCAGAATTCAAGAAGCCGCCATGTTTAGATTAAACAACAAAGATGAAAATAATAATATAGAATATTTTTCTACAAGTATAGATATATTTTCTTATCTTAATTTTAATTTCAAAGAAGCAAATACTGCTAGAGGATTAAATTTACCTAATCGCTATACTTATCTATCTTTTTTGCAAACTTATAGTGAATGCACAGCGATTGATAGAATTGCTACAACACTATCAGGCGAATACAATAAATACCACACTACCGCAGAAAATTATTATTCGTATGTGAGCAATGAGGAATTTACAAATATCACCACTACCCTCTCCCCCTACCTCGACTATATCAACTTCACCTTTGCTAAAGGCACTATATCTCAATACGCACTAGAGAATATCTATGTCTTAGCAGATACGAGAGATTGTGAAAACCTAACTATCGCCCTTCAAGAAAGAGGTGATACAAGAAAACTTACAGCACTTCTTATCATTTGCCTTAAGTCAAATAGGGATTCTAGCAATAACACTCCCACTTATAGCTTCAAACAACCAAGTAATACATTCTTAAGTATTGTCGTATTTGAAGGGGCAAAGCTTGATGTCAGTGGTATAGATACACGCAATAGCGAAATACTCTATGCAAAGAGTGATACAACAAATAATATCATAGTTCATCTCTTGCTTGGCTCAAAACAATCAATGAAAAAAGAAAACGATAATACACTTAAAGCCATAGGTGATATGGGTGATACCAAAGAAACATATATATTTGAGAAAGCTCCTCATAGTGATGATAATTCTCATCTCATATCCCCGATACTTAGAATCTATAATGACAAAATAAATAATACCAATGATTTCATAGAAATACATAACTTTGCCAAAGATGAGATAGGAGAGGATAATATCAACTATATCTTAGGTAGTGATTGCAAACAAAGATACTTTGGAATAAGCCTCCACCTAGCAGATGATACCACTCCGCATAATACAGATTGTTCTCATGAGGGTAACTTTGAAGTTATCGTGCAAAATCTCAATCTCTATGGGTTAAATAAAGATGACAAACTCTATCTCTATGATTGTGAAAACAAACAACAACTAGAGCGAATCATCAAAGATGATTATAGTGCTACTTTTTCTCTCACACTCAATCTCCCACAACAAGATGAAGTCTCTCAAAGAAATCTAAGCTCTCACATAGTGATAGATTCTGAAGCTATAAAGAATGATAATGAAAGCATAGCAGAATGCACACATAATGCTAATGCAAATTTCCAAATCAACAAGTTAGCTAAACTTGCTAAACGATACATCATAACTGATGCTAAGCTTAAAACGAGCAAAACACCCTTGCAAACAAAACCAACAACACTTCGTGTCAAAGAAATAGTATATGAAGCAGGCAAGGCTATGTATTATAAACCTAATGATGAAGTCATGCTTAAAGCTAAGCATAATAAAGATAATCCAAGCAAAGAAGATAAAGATGAAACCAAGTGGGCTTATATCCTTACAGATTCTCAAAATCCACCACAAAATCCAAGTAGTCATAAAATGTTTAAGATAGATAAAGGCATTACAGGAGAAACCTATCAAGTAAAGATTCTAAAAGAATACTTTAATATAACTAAGACAAACTATCTCTATATCTATGCCTATATGGGTAGTCCTAGCCCTAAAGTATGTCAATGTCTTAGGATAGCCTATCCTTTATCTTTAAAATATAGTCATAACAATACATTTCATATCATAGAATATGGAGAAATACAAGGACAATACAATATACAAGCTCTTCGTATCGACAAGAATATACACGATAGAATCTATTATATAGACTAGACAAAAGAAAAGGTATAGGAGGGTATTCTTATACTCTCTATCAAGACAAAGATTTAAAACAACCACTAGCATACAATCTATCAACTTCAAGCAAGATAAACCTTCCTAATATCTATAGAGAATTATTAATTTCACAAGATTATCAGGATAAATTAGCAAATGCCATTAAAAATTCTATCAATAAATATTTCGCCTAAAAGGAGATCTTATGAAAAATCTACTCGCATTGTTTGCAATTCTATTTCTATGTCATAGTGTGCTATACGCTACAGAATCTAAGCTCACACAAAGCGATATAGATTATCTTATCGCGAACCTTAGCGCAAAAGAGCGAGAATGCGCCAATCGCATTATTGATTTGGATACTTGCAGCTCAAGCTTCCACGCACTTAAGAAATCCTATCAATGCTATAAGTCAAACGATACCAAAGAATGCGAGAGTGCGAAAAATACCACGCTTCACACGCAATATCGCGTAGATTCTGCTGGATATGTGCCTGAAGAGGAGGAAGGCTGGTATGACCCGCATTTTAGATTTATCGAGGATATACTCAATCTTAGTTTTATCTTTATTACTAAGAGTGAGGGGCGCGAGAGTATGCGATATTTTGTGAGGACAAATTGGGCGTTGCCAAAGGGCGATAATAATGAAAATAGAGATGGCAAAATGATAGTATCGCTCCTTGCGGATTATGTCAATAGCGGTTATTTGGATACTATCTGCGTGGCTAAAAATGAGATAGCACAGAATCCAAACGCATTCCCACAAGGGCTTAAAAACATAATCTCTCGCAATGCAGGGCATTGTAAGTAATGCCTTCTTAAGGAGGCTATCGATGAATATTTTAACTAGAATCTTTATCATATTTCTTTTGGCTATCAGCGTATCTCACGCAAAAGATAAAGATTTAATCGCTTCGCAGATTTTAAAATCTCTCATTGCCACAACTTGCGGACTAGATGATATGCAAGCAGACTTTTATCAAAGCAAATGCGAGCACTACACTTCGCTTCTTAATGAAGCTTATGAGGGGCGATTGTTGCGCGATGAGGCTAGGCATAAGGCGGTGCGAGATAAGCTTAATGCGTTAATCGATGATGAATTTGAGCTTGAGCAATTAGCTCCACATTTTGCGACTATCAAGGCACTTGGGCTAGTATTTGCAAAGGATTTTAGAGCATTTGCGACTATCAAAGATATGCTTTTTGCAGAGCATACGGAGGGTGTGGCGTATTTTGAGGATATGCGCCATCATTTGCCCTTTGCCCTGCTGGGAATCTACGCCCTTAGCTTGGATAATCAAGCAAGTAGCAAAGATTTGGAATTATTGCATAGCGAGGTTGCGCGACACAAGGGAAAAATATCAAATGATGAGTATAGTTTTTATGAATTATTGATAAAATATAAGGAAAGCAAATATTAATTTTTAAGTCTTTATTTAAGGGGATTCTATGAAAAGATTAGCATTAAGTTTGTGTGTGGGATTTATCGCATTAGGATTTATAGCGTGTGATAAGGATTCACACAACGCCACAGAAACACAAAAGGTAGAATCTAATAATGCGATTTCCCAAACCACAACGCTAGATTCTATAGAATCTATAAATATGAAACCTAAAAGTGCAGAATCTCGCAATACTACTTCAAAGCTAGAAACTGCACAGATAGAAATTGTTGATGGCAAAGATTCTCAATGTAATATCAATGGCGAATCTACGCTTTATAATGAATGGGCAAGACGCTATAGTGGCTATACTTGGAGCGATAATGGTGCGATAAACAAAGCATACTCATTTACACTTCCTATGCTATTATCGATATGATTGCCAAATGCGATATGGTAGGATTGCAACAGATATTTGATGAGTTAGAAACTCGCGACCATAAAATGAAGTTTTTTAATGGTATCATTGGTTCTCCAACATTTGAAGACGAATCTATCAAAAGGGCTTTGCCACAAGTGTTGGAATTTCTCTTAAAGAACAATATAAGCTCGGCTACAAATGGCTGGGTAAGCGATGAAAATAGTGATAATGAATACAAACCCCTTGAATACGCCACCAAAAAACTCAATGAAGCTAAAGCTAAAAATGACAAAGAAGCGATAGCAAACTATGAGAAAATTATAGAGATTTTGAGGGAATATGAGGCAAAATGATAAAAGAATTTTGTTTGCATACCCAAAGATTCTATCTTGTAAGAATAATCCTAGCTCTAAAATATATCAATGTCTTAGGGTAGCCTTCCTATATCTTTAAGATTTAATGGCAAAGAATTAATGATAGTAGAGTATGGGGAGAGAAAGAGAGATAAAGTGTTTAAGTTAGATTCTCTAAGCCTTAGTAATCCAAAAGAAATGATTAAAGAATCTAAAGAGTATAGAATAGAAATAGATTCTCTCCCACCCATACCTTTAGCACAACAACACTATACACTCAATGTATTAGATTCTAAAAATGATATTGTAGCTACTATCACAAACCACAATACACAAAATATCATTAATCCCGAAATACTTCTTGATGATAGATTCTCTCAATTTGCTGATATACTATTACAATACAAACAAAGCTTTGGGTTTGATAGGGTGAGATTGGAGGTGGAGGGTGGCACAGGACTAATGGTGCTAGAGGTTGTGAGGAAATGGGAGTATAGTCCAAACAATGAAGATTTTAAGTATTGGGCTACTATAAGTGAGTTTAGTTTAAAGTTAGATGATGAAATAGTTAAAGATTCAGAAGGTAAAGATATAAAAGGCTATATTATAGAACCAGCGGGTTATAATCCAAAGAAAAGCAGGACAGCAGAAGAGCAACAAAAAATAGCTGGTGGAGACATAAGGATACCAGCGGGAGAATATGAGGTATTTTGGAAAAAATCAAATATTGATAGTCCAGCCCTGATGGCAGAAAATCCGAACAATAAAGAAAGATATTTGGACGATTTGCAAAAGACAATGAAAAATTTAAATATAAACATAGAGCAGTTATATTGCAATATTGCAACTTGCAAACACAATAAAGATAATAGGAAAACTTTTGGGACAAAACATATTCATATCGTCCCACAACTCAAACCTAAAAATAGTAAAAATAGTGTGATAGGGACAAGCAGAAATGGAATTTTAATTCATTATGGTGATACAGGCGAGTGGAGTACAGGTTGTCTTTTGCCAACAAATGAGTTGAAATGGAAAAAAGAAAGATGGATAGCAAAAGATAGGAATAGCACAGTCAATGCCGTTGCAAAATTGTATATAACTCTTATTGAACATGATACAGAATCTTTTAAAAACTATGCTCTTGGCACAAACAATCCATCAAAAAGCACAATTAAGAATTTTATTATCAAGATTCAAGAAAAAGATAAAATTGAGTCTTACCCACCAGAAAAGGAGTAACAATGCGTTTAGTGGTTTCTATATTTTTTATTGTTAGTATTATGTATGCTAGTGTGTATCAGGCACACTTTCAAGATATGCTATCAAGTCAAATTTCTTATAATAGCACCTTATATAAAGACAAAGAAACAGAGGGAAAAATATATTATGGAGGGAAAGTAACACTAAGTGGAATACTTGAATGGCAAATGTATCAAGATGAAGTCGATTTTTATTGGCGTTTGGTATTTTTTCCAGATATTCCAAATGATTTACCTAGACTTTTTGCAAATGATAATACAGCTATTAATACAGCTATATTTTTAAATGATACACTCAAAAAAGATGTCTCATTTCAAAAAAATAGTTTCTTGCAAATCTATAATATTTTACCAAATCAATTAAATCCAATAGATGAATATATCTTAGGTGGGATAGCAATACGCGCAATATTAACTTTGGAAAATTACTATATTACTCACAAATCTTTAGATAGTGAAGCTGATACGCCATATTATGCGACCATTGCCAATGATGTAAAGGTTTTAAGCAGTATAAGAAAGTGGTATATAGCTAAGCAATTTCTTCCAAGCGAATATATATTATCCTACGCTTCCAAAGATTCTTATATCAACCTACGAGAATCCCCAAATGGTAAGATACTAAGAGCGATACAAAAAGATGAAATGGGAGACTTGTGTAAATCAATAGAAAGTGCAGAGAACAAGGGTTTGATTTTAGAATTAGGGCGGGATACTAAAAATCCTAAATGGCTAAAAGTCGCCTATATCCCACCAGAATCTAAAGACACAAGCAAGACAATCTATGGCGTGATACATGAAAGCCAAGTGAGCTATGGCTGTGCGAGATAAGAGAAATGATAAAGGAATGCGATGAAAAACTTTATCATCAAAATCACAGAGCAAATCACAAAAGACAAGGAGTGATTATGAAATCTTTATTATTATGTTTATTATGTGTTATAGTTGTAAATCTTTATGCTAGAGATGATAGCTTTATGTATAGAAATATAGAATTTTATGAGAAAAAATCTTTTTAAAAAGATAGTAATACTGCCAATTCTAACATGGGAGAAAAATATTCTATTTTTGATAGTGGCTGGGTAGAAAGATATGGTATCAACAAGGAAATAAAGGTAATATATTTACGAGCATATACTATGAATTCTAGTTTATCTCAAAAGCAAAATTTGCAAAAAGTAATACCCAGATATATTAAAAATATTTATCCACATGAAATAAACTATATCACTTTATTTGAACCTATCAATCAGCCTTATATTTATCAAATGGTGAAAGGATTTTTATATATTACAAAAAAACCTTGCGGGATTCATTCTTTTGCTATAAATTGCTCTAATGTTGATTATGGTGTAGCTTTTTATATTACCCATGATGATGAAATGCAGGGTGGAGACACTGATAAAGGATTCTTAACTCTGCATATCAATAATGGCATGAATCATATTTTACCCATAGAATACAACAAGATTGAAGCCATATATCCAAACATAAAAGAGTGGCTACAAGACAAATCTTATCTTATTTTGCCTATAAAGATACAAATAAGGACGGCTGCAAGGATAGATAAACCTATTTCAATGCAGATTATCACAATATCAAAAGCACTCGCAACCACCCATAAAGAAGATGAAGAGATTGCAAAGGAACGCAAAAATATATGTGCAGAATATAAAGCACAATATCAACCAAAATATTGTTCTGATAATCCAAGTGATGATAGAATCTACACTTATTCAAAAGATATGTATGTAAATGTGAGAGAAAAGCCAAATAATGAATCTCACATTATCAAACAAATAGCAATACAATATCCTAATGCTAAGCTTGCAGATTCTATGTATTGGGAATATGACAAGTTAGAAGATAAATATATTCCAAGCGAATCTTGGATTAATCAAAGACAAATATATCTTGACAATAATACACAAGTAAAATTTATAGAAAAACTCTACACAAAAGGTTTGCCAATAAATGGCTGGTATCAAGTATATTTTACAGAAAAAATAGGCAAGAGGGTAGAAGGATATATCCACAAATCTCAACTTTCTTGGGGATTTTGAATGAGTTTTCATGCTCTAAGAGTAGGAGATGAAGTGATTATAAGCTATTTAGAAAATGATATAGATAAGCCCTATATTAGTTCTAGTTTGTATAATGTGAGTAATCCTCCTCTTATAAATCCTAAGGGAGATGAGCATAAGACAAGTTTGAGTGCAAGGACTATCAATAATCCTACTTCATCACTGCAATCTCATAATACACAAGAGAATAATACTTCATCATTAAACAATAGTGGAGATTCTCATACTACTCAAATATCATTGCAAGAATCTCAAGATTCGTGGCAATCTATAAATAATACAACTTCCACAAAAGAAGAGATAAATAATAAGACAGATTCTAATACCCCTACATCATCTCTCACATCATCTCATAATTACACCATAGAATCTGGTATCAATGAACTTACTCTCTCTAATATCAAAGACAAAGAACAAATCTATCTTCATGCACAAAGAGATTATGATGAGATAATAGAGCATAACTTTACTCAAAGGATTAAACATAATAAAGACTCTCAAGTCAAAGGCAACTACACAGAATCTATCAACAAATATCATAAACAAGAAATACTAGGAGTAAAAGATATAAGAGTAGGAGCAGAATATCTCACCAATGTAGCACTCTCTAAAGATACCATAGTAGGAGGAAGTCATACTCTTAATATAGGAATAGATAATAAATTAAGAGTAGCAAAGAATAGTAGTGAATATGTAGGAGGGGATAAAGAGACTACTATACAAGGCAATACAATAGAATCTATTCATGGAGAAAGAATAGAGAATGTGAGAGGAGAATCACAGATTCACATACAAGGAAGTTTCACACAGAATGTGGAAAAGGAAATATTTATAGATGTGCAACAAAATCTTTCAACTAATGTCAAAGACAATACAGCCTTTAGCTCAAAATCTATGCAGCACAATGTAGAGGAGCAATATTCGCTTCAAGCTGACAATGCTACGCTAGAATTACAAAGTGATTGTATCACACAAGCAGGAAATGAAATCACCCATAAAGTAGGCGAAGCTACTATCACAATTTCAGGTGATAAAATAGTCTTAAAGGCTGGAGGAGTAGAAGCAATATTAGATGCTAATGGTTTAGTAGTCAAAGGTGGAGAGGTGAAAAGTGAGTGAGATAATAAAAGATAATGATAGGGAATCTCAAAAAGACAAAGCAAATGCAGATTCAACAAAGCTAGATTCTGATGATGATAAGATTATTTGGGAGTTGAGAAAAAAGAAAGGTATAAGTTTTTTAAAAATATGGTTTTATATCTCTCGAATTGTGTTTATAATATTTTATATCTATGTATTATTTAAATACGCTTCTTTTCGTTGGGGTATGATAATGGTAATATTATTTCTTTCTCTTGTAATATCTTTACTTTTAAGAGGTATATTTGTATCGATAAATTTTAAAAGAATATATATTACAAAAGACAAACTTATTATTGAGAGAAATAGAGGAGATGATATTGTATTGACTTTAGGGACTTTTTGCACATATGAAAGTAATGATAATTTACAAGGTGCACTTTTTGTGAATGATACAATAGTTTTTTTAGATTTTAATGGAATGATTAAATATGATATTTTTCAACACGAATTTGAAGATAATGTTTTAAAAGAATTTCAAGTAATTATCAAGCAACACTATACAAAATATTTATTAAACTTAGCACAAGAAAATTATTTAGAGCTTAAGAAAAAAGTATATCTTATAGTCATTCCTTTTAACGAAATAGATAAACTTAGGGAGGAAAGAGATGTCAAATCAAACTTGCAAGATAAAGCAATGTGATACTGCGATATACAAAAGTTTATGTATTTGCTCTCCTGCATTTGAGAGGATTCCTATAGAAGAGAATTAGGATTTATAAACAAGGAGTAATGAATGAATGAAAATAAACAAGAGTTAGAATCTAAAGATATAAAATCTAGCACTAATCCTAAAGAAATAAAACAAGATTTTAACAATACAGAATCTATCAATCAAGATTCCAAAAAACTAGATTCTAATGATGATGAGATAGTTTGGGAATCAAAAAAGTCAAAAATTGGTTTAATCTTATATTGTGGGATTAGAATTATAGCTACACTATTTATCTCATATTTCGTTATCCCAAAAATCTTCACCATAGATAATTCTTTTGGTAAATTTCTTGGTATAGCAGTGTTCATTCTTTATTATCTTCTTGTAATTAAAGATGTTTTCTTTGGTTTTAATTATAAGGGGTTATATCTAACAAAAGATAAGATAGTTGTTACATATCACTTTACCAAAGATACTATTTGGAAATTTGGAAGTTTTTATGTTTATTATTATATACCAGCCAATTCACCATTTGTAGTGATTAGTTGTGATTATGGTTTTACGACTTGGAATCGTAATAATACCCTTTATGTGCCAGATATACTTATAGGTAATATAGATGTAGGTCCTTTTTTTGAGAAAATCTATGAACTTATGAAACCACATTTGATAGAATATATGCTTAGTTTAGATGATGAAGAATATATCAAGGCTAGAAAACCCTTAAAAAATATAGAAAAGCTCACATATCTTGATGAAATAGATTCTTTAAGAAAAGAGGCAAAAAATGACTGATGAAGAGAATATTGATAGAGGCTTACGCATAGAATCTCAAATAATTTCTAAAGATAATGCAAAATCCAATAAAATAGAATCTCAAAATAATACAGAATCTAAAAAGCAAGATTTCATCAATCAAGATTTTATCAAGCTAGATTCTAATGATGATGAGATTATTTGGGAGTTGAATAAATCAAATAGTATAGGTGCAAGATTTGAAAGAATATTATATTATATTGTAAATATCGCAATGTTATGGTTTGTTATATATATAATGTTTCCATTAGTTTTACCCTTAGATAATTCCTTTGGCAAATTTCTTGCTATTATAGTTTGCATTCTTAGTATTGTTTTGGACCTTAAAAATATATTTATTGCTTTGAATTATAAGGGACTTTGTGTTACCAAAGATAAGCTCATCATCAAACACTATTTGACTAAAAACATCACTCTGCCACTAGGAAAATTTTACACATATAGTAAAATCAAAGTTCTTGGTATTTTGAGTTTGTTTGGCGATATTGTATATTTTGAAGGATTAGAGATTCAAACAGGAATTTTTTCTATCCCCGATATGCTTATAGATATGGAGCACTATCCTTTTTTTCATAAAATCTATGAACTTATGAAACCACATTTGATAGAATATATGCTTAGTTTAGATGATGAAGAATATATCAAGGCTAGAAAACCCTTAAAAAATATAGAAAAGCTCACATA
>NZ_NHYN01000016.1 GCF_003288845.1 Helicobacter monodelphidis
CCACCTCATGGGCAAGATTCCCATTCTCATGGTATTCTTTTATCACTCCATTTTTAGGATTTCCTTGCATATCAAAGCATAGAGTTGCACTCACTGGGAGAGAATCCACGACTTTACTTTCACATAGAGTATGCCCATAAAGATAAATCCTAACTATACCATTTGCTTCACCATTTTTTATTGGAGTTTCTGTTCGAAATTTCTCACTCTCATCACTATCTATCAATAGACAACCTTTTATCTTATCCTCTTTATTTTGACACTCTGGGAGATGACTATAATCCTCGCTTGATAGAGTGGGGATAGAATCTCCATTAGAATCCTCGCCTATCCCACAACCCACAAAATACACGCTTATCATCGCACACAATGCTATAAATGCCAACTTTTTCATATTTCAGTCCTTGATTCTCAAATATTTGCCAAACATATCCTAATGCGACTTGAGATGAGTGTCAAGAGTTTCTCACAATCGACATTCATAAATGAAATTTTCGCATTCATTATTGATAGCTTGTTCTTTTGCAAAAGAGGAGTATATCATAACTTTGTCAAATCCAATTTCTTTGAGGCATTGCTCCATTTCGCCAAGCTCATAGAGATGTGTTTGAAAGTCCATATATTGACTTTCAAGCAATGTCGCACCATCATAGAGTTCATACACGCTGGGCGAAAATTGTGTCTTGCTTTTTGTATCATAAAAATTTTTGGTTTTTGCTATCAAGTCATAGCCTTCTTGTGTCTTTGTGGCAAGTGAGGGCTTATAATCTATGTCATCTTCACACTGACAAGCAATCGTATCTACTGCAAAGACAAGCCTCCCGCCCGAAGTAAGCAAACCCTTCAGATGAGAGAGAATCTGTTTGCAGAGATTCATATCTGTAAAAAGCGAAATCGAACCTGAAGGGATAAAAATATAATCAAATTGATGATAAAAAGTGTGGTGCATAATTTCGCCGTGAATGACATTGGCATTTGGAGCTTTTTGCCACAACCTCTCAAGCATTTCGCACGAATTATCAATACCCATAATATCAAATCCTCTTTGCAAAAAAGGAATAAGAAATCGCCCACTCCCGCACAATGGCTCTAGAATCTTATCGCTTTTCTTCGCATAAGAAAGATAAAAATCTAGCTCATCACTGGGGGCTTTTTCGTGCAATATCTCATACATCTGTGTGCAAAGATTGCCATAATAGTTTTGTGCGGTTTTATTTAGCATACGCATTCCTTTGAAAAATTAAGCTAAGAATTTAATCTCTTATAGCAACCTTACCACTTATTTTTGTTTTAATTATTTTTTCATCAGCAAAATTTACACTAGCAATAATCTTGCTTGGCTTACCCATCGCAATACCTTGTTTGATAATAAAACTTTGCCATCCCTTGCGTAAAATATGACAATGACTAGCTATATAACATGCTAAAGCAGAGGCTGCAACACCAGTGGCACTATCTTCGTTGTATCCTGAATTATTTGGAAATTGCCGAGCAAACAATGTTTTAGAATGTGCAAAATCATCGCTAAAAGCAAATGGGTATAATCCGCTTGTGTGGTATGTATCACAAAGTTTCCATAACTGGTTAAAGTTTGGTTGTAAATTATCCAAAAATTCCACATTTTGTATTGGCACAATAAGCTTTGGACGAGAAGTTGAAATATTTTGTATGGGCAATTCTTGATTAATTGTAGAGTTTGTAATATTAAGTGCATCTGCTACCTCAGCACTACTTGAGATGCAGTTAAGAATCTGTGGAGAATTCTGCAAAACATATCCTTGATTGGTGCTTGAATTGTATCCCATCTCAAAGATACCTAGCTTTGTTTCTATCTTATAAGTTTTCATAAGGGTAGAATCATGAAAGTTACCAGATTCTATCTCAAGCACACTTAGGGCAGCAATACTAGCATGTACACACATTTCCATTTCCTTCAATGGTGCAAAATACATAAACATATAGTCATTGTTGCTTTTTTGGGGTGGCAAAATAAAAGCAGTCTCAATCCCGCCATATTGTTTCTGTGCTTCTTGTGCAAGGGATTGCATTTGTGTTTTATCTAAACATTCTGCTCCAGTATAAACTAAGCACGGATTCCCACCATTTTTATTGTTTTCTTCATCAACAAATACATCAATATAGTAGCTTTTCACTTTATCTCCTTATCTCCTTTTTTAAAGCATTGCAACAATAGCATCTTAATTTTAATAAAATAGCAATGCATTAAAACTTAACTGCCTATACTTTCAATTTTTCATAAATGGTAAAGTTTCTAAAAAAGATTTAAACTTTAATATGTTTTTTAGAAAATGTTCAGCAATAGTTAATCCTATAATTTTATACTCATTCGCAACATTATTGATGATGTATGAAATCGGTTTTATTCTTATTTTACATTAATGCCTCCAAACTATAAAACTAAATGAGGCATTATAACTAAAAGTTTAAATAAAATCTGTAAGCTAGAATTAAATTAATAATAAACTTACAGATATTCTCAAATGTATGTTATAATTCACGAACCTAATTCTGATGGATTTTCTTTATTAAAATCTTTTTTTAACGCTTTTTTTGCTTCATTGCAGCCCTCAGTCCATAATGAATGGCGATGAAGTGTGTAATCTGCACCAACCCGACCGCTGAACATTCCTCCTAAAAGATTGCGGTTTTCTCTGAAAATAAATGCCGCCAAATGCCCGATAATCCCTAATATAATTAAAATCATTCCAAAGTTATGTATTTGTGCACTCCAAAAATAAAGCCACTCTGGCATATTAATACCAGCAAGATTTTTGAAAGTTTTAATTAACCCCGTTATAATTAAGATGAGAAGAACTAAGCCAATACCAAAATATGCTAAACGTTGTTCCGGTAAATATTTTTCGCTTGGTGGCTCTTTTCTCCCTGTAAGCATTGCTTTGATGACTTGAATACTTTTGAGAGTATCTCCTCTTTTTGGAAAAATATCGAACTCTCTACGATAAAGATGAAAAAAAAGGTGAAAGAAAATAAAAAAAATCAGAAAAAATGCTCCAATATAGTGGACGATTAAAGTTGTGTGATAATCTCCACTCCATGCGAGAAAGGGCAACTCATTCACCATATATCGTTTTGCTACAGGCATTTGAAAAATTCCACTTAAAATTAATGAGAATGTACTGAATGCAATTCCCCAATGCACGATTCTATTTTGTAAACTTTGTCTTTTAATGTATTTTTTCATATCTTATCCTTTATTCTTTGTTTTTTTGTTACTTCTTGATACTGCAATTGCTCCGGCAATCACTCCTAAGACAGGTGCCGATAGAACACTTTTAACAAGTGTCGAATCATTGTTAATAAAGTTTTCAACTTCAATATTCATATGAGGGCGACCCATTTTTTGTGTTTTTTGATTGAAACTCTCTTCCGTTTCCCCATATTTCTTTGCAATTGCTTGATTAATTTTTTCAAAACTAACCGATGAGACATAAAATGTACTTGTCCCTCCGTTTTGTGTATCTCCATAAACAAACTTTCCACTTTCTTTCATTTTGTTAACAACTTTTAAAATTTCTCCTTTTTTATCAAAAATAATTGCGTTTTTAGGGCATTCTCTTTGGCAAGCCGGATGTTGCCCTTTTTGAATCAAGTCTGCACACATATCACATTTAAACATTGCACCGCCACCAGCAAGTTTTGGTGCTATTTTTAAATAAATTCCAACTCCAGCTTGCCTTTGTGGAATCCCCCATGGGCAAACATCCCTGCACTTAGCACCACCAAAACAAAAATGCTCATCAATATTTACCGCGTTTGTTTTGTCTTTATCGATCACGCCAAATGGGCAAATTTTTTGACAGGTTGGGTCATCGCAATGCATACAACGACGCGGAATAAAAATCTGCTGATTATCAACAGATACATTTTCAACGAATGTCCAATTATATGGTGTTAAACGCGTAATATCATCTTGATTATTTGAATAATCCTCTTTAATTTTACGAGGAAAATAATCAGGAATATTTTCAATGGGTTTTGGAAAACGATCTTGATTTTTATCGCGACAGGCACTAACACACTTTGGCATATCAAAATCTTGACAGCCATCACACAAATCAAGATTAATAATAGAAGCAAAGCCTTCCTTTTTAGGTGATAAAGCAAGGCTTGAATGAGGATTTGTGGACGCGTGACCTATCGCCCCTAACATAGAAGTCGCTGCAACAAATTTAAAAAAGTTTCTTCTTTGCATATTTTTACCTTTTTGATATAATTTGAAATGCTTTAACAAATTGTAGGCAAAAAAATGGTTTTATAATGTAACTTTATTACATAAGGTAAATATGGAATCAATCGAGCAAAATATTAATAGACTTATTCATGGCGACCAAAAAAGTCTTTCTGTATTAAAGGATTATGGAGTATTTAAGACATATAATAAGGGCGGTAGAATCTATCCTGATAAAGAAGAATATTTTGGTTTTTTTTATATTGTGAGCGGGCGAGTTCGGCTTTTTACATCCTCATTTGATGCAAAAGAAATTACAATTTTTAATATCAAATCGCAAGAGGCATGTATTTTTTCGGCAGGTTGTGTGTTAGGATATGTTGAATTTGATATAGCTCTAGAATTCATGGAAGATTCTAAACTCTTTTTATTGCCTAATCAAGCCTTTAAAGATCTCTGCCAAAGCAATGAAAATATCTTGCATTTTAATCTTTCTCTTGTTTCGAAACGTTTTAAGCAAGCTCTAGAAGTTATTAATGATATTACCTTTAAAAGCCTTAAGGAAAGAGTTATTAAGTTTTTACTCTTGAATGCACAACATGGAGTTGTTCAGATTTCTCAAGAAAATATTGCTAATAATATTGGAAGTGCAAGGGAGGCTGTTGCAAGAATTATTAAAGAGCTACGAGAAGATGGGGCTATTTCTACAAGTAGGGCACAGATTTTACTCCAGCCAAAGATTTTCGAATATATTTTGTAGTTTTTCTTTTTGTCTGTGATTGTGAGAAGTCTAATATTTTGTTGTTCGTAAATAGATACAAAAGAGTCTTGTTGATTTAAAAGAAGCAAAATGAAAAATCTACACTTATGCTCCACGCACATTGTTTGGTGTACACCTTTCCATTTTGCAAAACTGGAAAGGATATTTGATAGGTTTAATTCTAATTTTGTAAGGCTGTGTTTAACCTTGAGTGGGATTTGTGCACAGATTTTGAGTTTGGATAAATTTGGCTTTTTCAAGTTTGGGGAGATTTTATGTGAAGATATTTGACTTCATATTGAGGAAATGGGATTGTTAGATGCAATTTTATTTAAAGGTATAAGCTTAATCCCAATTATTTTTTATAAAATCATTATATATCCAACCTCCAACTTGCCCTCTTGAGAATGCAACAAAGTAAGGATTTTTTACATTTTTTTTATTGTAGCATAGGGGCTGTTTTGTGTGAATATCTAAAATTATTCCACCTGTTTCTTGCAAAATAATATCCGCTGCGGCAGTATCCCACTCTTTTGTGCCACAAAAACGCGGATAAAGGTCTGCTTCTCCATTTGCTAATGCACAAATTTTTAAAGAAGAATCTCGAATAACGCTTTGTAATTGATAGCGTTTAATAAATGCTCTTGTTTGTTCTGAACTATGGTGTGCAGAATCACAAGCAAGAGGCGTTCTGGTTGGACATTTAGATTCCCCGTCCATTTTTTGCCAATAAGATTTTAGATTTGTGCTAGAAACTTCCTGTAAGTTTTCTGTTATGCAAAATGCACCATAATTTTTAAGCCCGCAATAAAATTGCTGTAAAGCTGGTGCATAAACGACACCTAATGTCGGCTGATTATGCACAATTAAGGCAATATTAACACTGAATCCATGACTGCATTCTATAAAACCTTTTGTGCCATCTAATGGGTCAATTAACCAAAAACATTCTAAATTTTTACGCTCCTCATAGGAGAGTGCATTTTCTTCTGAAGAAGTTGCATAAGGAGTGATATCTTTTAATGCTCGACAAATATATTCACTTGCAACAATGTCCGCTTGTGTAACGGGAGACTGATCTTCTTTTAAGCTAAAATGTCTATCCCCATAAAATTCCATAATTTTTGTACCGGCACAGAGGGCAATTTCACTAACAGAGAGTAATAATTCTTCATTCATCTTTATTCCTTTTATTGTAGCTCTATTACAATGTCTAGGTCACTCTTAAAGTCAATCTCACACCAACCCCCTTGAATTTCCACTGCCCGAGCATTCTGATATTTCTCAATTAAACCCTGCAATAAACTTGTCATATACATATTTTTTATATCCTTGCCATCGTAAAATTTGCTTGTATCCAAGCTATCATAAAAGCTTAAAACCTTTTTTAAGAAAGAAGAAGAGAAATAAAAAAGTCCAATGTATTGCCCATGTATGTCGTCATAGCTTATCGGTTTTTTGCCAATCTCTGTAATTATTCCTTTGTCTAGCTTAAGCGTTTCTGCATCGCTTAGTGGGTCGTCAAATCGTTTTTCCCATAATCTTTTCCATTGTTTATCAACGATAACTTTGAAATCACCATCTGCCTCTAAAAGATTTTGAACAATAGTCTTTGAATAAACGATATCTGCATAGGAAACAATTAAATCATCATTATTTTCAGTCAAGAATTCTAGGAGTTCTCTTGCACAAAAAAATGTTGTAACCATATTTGTGGATTGATAATTTGGATTCCTAAAAAAATGTTGAATATGAAATTTTTTTTGCAAATACTGCTCTAAAGTCTCATATAAATAACCACCTACAACATTGATATGTTTGATTCCAGCTTGCTCTAAAGCTTGAATTTCGTAATCAATAATACAATGTCCACGATATTTAACCATACATTTTGGTATTGTTTGGGTTAAGGGCATAAGGCGAGAACCAAATCCTGCAGCAAGAATTAATGCTTGAGTTGACATTTTCCATCCTTTGTTTTTTATATTATAGCCTCTTGTTTTAGATTTGTCTAAAATTTATTTTTATGTGATGGACGACTATCTTGAATAGTTGAGATAATCGTATCTGGTTAAAACAATCTTGGTGCTTGAATTTGAAAAGATTTACGGTGACATGGCAGTTTTCCGTATTGCATAATTGCTTGTAGGTGTTTTTTTGTCGCATATCCACAATGATTTTTAAATAAATATTTGGGATAGAGTTGGTCAAGATCTAATGATTCTCGATCTTTTGCACATTTTGCAAGAATGCTTGCAGCTTGAATTTCTTGTAGTTGTTGGTCACCCTTAATAAGGGTTTTATAGCTTTTAATACCAAAGTTACAATTTCCATCAAAAATGTATTCATCAGCATTCAGTTGTTTTTGAATTTTAAGTAATCCAGTATGCAAACAAGCACTCAATCCTTGTGTGTCAATTTGTGTGGCATCAAAGGAGACAATAATATACTCTGAGGATTGGTGAATGTGTTTTTCTAATAAAAATCGTTGAGTGCGACTTAGCTTTTTTGAGTCATTTAAGCCATCAATGGGAGATTTCAATATCACTCCAGCCATAAAAAGGCTTCCCGCAATACAACCTCTACCTGCCTCATCAACGCCACAAATTTTATGCTTTACCATTCTTTATCTCCCAGTGCGAATTCCCAGAAAGGAAGAATGCGGTATAAGATATGTTCATTCTCGCCTTCTTGATTTAAGCCTAAAGTAATCACAAATACTTTCGAAAGAAAAGGAAACTCTTTTTTTACTTTTTTTAAACGTTTTAAAATTGCTTCAAAGCTTAAAAAAGGTGCAACAAGAACGCCAACATAACTATGTTGTGAGGAATGAAAGTTGTTAAGTAGCAGAAATTCTAAAGTATCACCGTAATAAATGTGATATTTTGTTTTGAGTAATTCTAAAAAAATCATATTTTCAAAAAGAGCACTAAAATTACGTTCATAAGAGATGGCATTAGAGAGTGAAAAATCCCAAAAATAAAGTTTTTTAGCTGCACTCGATTGGTCAAATTTTGAAAGCAAAAATAATAGCGAGGCGTCTTTATAGTACTTAATAAGGGAATAAATTGTATCTTTGCTGATAGAGAAACTTTTTTTTACTTGAGTGTAAAGATGATGAGGTGTAACTTTATGTCCCATATAAGGGAGAATGGAGAGAAGAATATTGTGTTTTCCTTGTTTTTCACATTGAATGAGCTGGATAATTTCTTGCTTACGATAATCTTTTTTATATTCTTCTAAAAGACTAATTTCTAGTAGAGTACCATCATGGAGAAAGGAATTAAACAGATGTTCTAATTCTAATGGGTGGTGGGAAAAACTTATGTATTCTTCAAAATCAATACCATAAAGTTGAAAAGTGGTAAAATGATCGATAGGTAATTTTGAAACAACTAAAATTGAAATAGGAATGTGATTGAGGAGTGATAATGTTGATTCTTGTAAAGATTCCAGATTATCCCAGTCATCAAGAATAAGTATATCGTTGCAATGCTCTTTGATGAAAGCAGGTAGGGCATCCATGATATTGGCTAAGAATGGTGTAATGCGCGGATCTTTACATTCAAGAATAAGCGGGGTTTTAAAATAATCTGCCGTCATGCGTGCCAAAACACTTTTTCCCACTCTAGGTGCTCCATAGAGGTTAAGGACTTCCCTGCTTGGAGAGTTTTCACAAAAGGGTAGGGAGAGTTTTCTCCTAAAATATTTTCCATGCTCCATTTTGTCACGCTTAAGTATTTTTTCTAATATTTCCATGACTTGATCCTGTTTTAATTTTTTAAAATTAATGAAAAGCATATTTGTAAATGTCCCTGATATTTCATTTTAACATAACTTTAGTAAAAAATAAAACAAAAGTTCAAAATTCATTTTAGTGTTTTTTGTAATTAAATGAATACTTAAAACAATAAGAATATCAAAATAGGCAAAATATTCCTTTTAAAAAGGAAATAAAAAGAGGGCTTTTGGTGGAAAAATGCCCTGTATACCTTGCATTTTTCAGAAAAAATGTTTATAATTTGGCTTTAATTTTACACAGCGGTTTTGATAGTTTAGGTATGCATTCCTTGAAATTATCATCAAAGCGTGAGTTCTTTAAAGGAAATTAAATGGAAAAAATTCGTTTTAAGCTTAAGGCTTATGATCACAGAGTGCTTGACAGAACTGTTGCCTCTATTGTTGAGGCTGTTAAAAGAACAGGTTCAGAAATTCGTGGCCCGGTTCCTCTCCCTACAAAGAAAAGACGTTATACTGTCCTTCGTTCCCCCCATATCAACAAAGATTCGCGTGAGCAATTTGAAATTCGCGTTCATGTAAGGATTATTGATATTATTTCAGCAACGCCTGAAACGGTGGATAGCTTAGCAAGGTTGGATTTAGCTCCAGAAGTGGATGTTGAAGTGCGTTCTTTGGGTAAATAATCTTAATTTTAAGAAAAATTTTAAGGATAGAGACGATGGAATTTTTAGTGGAAAAAATTGGAATGAGTCGCACTCTCTCTACGGTAAGTACACCCGTAACGCTTCTATTTGTGCGTGAAGTTAAGGTGTGTGAGATTGTGGGTGATAAGCGAGCTTTAGTGGCGTATTCGTGTGGAAAGGTATACAATAAGGCGATTGCAGGGCAACAAAAAAAGTATAACCTCTCTAAAGAGTTTAATCGATTTGCAACTTTGCAAGTGGCAGATGGTATTGCTGTAGGTGATATTGATGTCTCTGTTTTAAGTAATGCTACACGATTGAAGTTAACTTTCAAGACGAAAGGACGTGGTTTTAGTGGCGTTATGAAGCGATGGAACTTTGGTGGAGGACCTGCAGCACATGGGCATAGATTCCACAGACGAACGGGTTCTATTGGAAATCGTGAGTGGCCTGGTCGTGTTCAGCCGGGCAAGAAGATGGCCGGACACTATGGAAATGAGCAGGTAACCGTACAAGGTGAAATTGTGTCTTTTGATGCTGAAAAGAGAGTGTTGGCTGTGAAAGGTTCTGTTCCGGGTCATAGCGGGGCATTTGGAAAAATAAAGGTGGTAAAATGAGTGGAGCGGTGATTCTTGATACAAAAATGCAAAAAGGTGGGGAAATAAACTTACCTGAGCGATATAAGGATATTAATCAACATAATCTTTACCTTTATGTAAAGTTTTATCTTGCATCATTCCGCAATAATTGCGCTATGGCTAAAACGCGTAGTGAGGTTAGCGGTGGGGGTAAAAAGCCTTGGCGTCAAAAAGGCGGGGGGCGAGCTAGAGCTGGAAGTATCACTTCACCAGTTTTTGTTGGTGGTGGTGTGGCACATGGTCCTAGTAATAATCGTAACTATAATGTTAAGATTAATAAAAAGCAAAAAAAGCTTGCCTTAGAGTATGCACTTTTTGAAAAGGCACAGAGTGGTAAGCTTTACGCAATTGATAAGATTGAAGTTGTAAGTGGTAAGACAAAAGATGCAATGAGTATGTTTAAAGCGTTAAATGAACGTGATACTCTTTTTATTGCAGAGGCGATGACTAAAGATACAGCACTTGCATTTCGTAACTTAAAGTCTTGCTACTTAGTTAATGAAGCAGAACTAAATGCCTATCTTATCGCGGCTTATAGGTCAGTGGTGATTGAAAAATCAATTCTTGAAAAAATTATCAAAGAGGGCTAAGATGGCAGATATTACAGATATTAAATCTATTATGTATACAGAAAAGTCTCTTACTCTTCAAGAGAATGGCGTCCTTGTTGTTCAAACTTCTCCTAAAATTAGCAAACATCAGCTGAAAGAAGTTTTTAAAGAGTATTTTAATATCACCCCATTGAGAATTAATTCTCTTAATCAAGAAGGAAAGGTGAAGAAGTTTCGAGGCGTAAAGGGGCAAAAGGCTTCTTTTAAAAAATTCTATGTCAAGTTGCCAGAAGGCAAAAATATAGAATCTTTGGCAATTTGAGGAGTTAGGAATGGCTATTAAAACTTATAAACCTTACACTCCTAGTCGTCGTTCAATGAGTAATCTTAGCTCAAATGATATTACGGCAAAACCAAGTGTAAGAAAGCTTCTTACTAAACTTCCCGTAACTGCGGGGCGGAATAATAATGGTCGCATCACAAGTCGCCATAAAGAAGGTGGTGCGAAAAAACTATACCGCATTATTGACTTTAAACGCAATAAGTTTGGTGTTGAAGGACGTGTGAATGCGATTGAATATGATCCGTATCGAAATTGTAGAATAGCATTGGTTTTTTATGCTGATGGAGATAAACGTTATATTCTTCAGGCAAATGGTTTAAATGTTGGGGATTTGGTTCTTTCTGCGGAAGGTGGCTTGGATATTAAGAATGCTTATGCAATGAAGTTAAAAAATATTCCCATCGGGACGATTATTCACAATATTGAATTGCATCCAGGTGCTGGTGGGCAACTTGCAAGAAGTGCGGGTGCAAGTGCCCAAATTATGGGACGTGAAAAAAAATATACAATCATCAGAATGCCAAGTGGTGAGATGCGTTACATTCTAAGTGAATGTATGGCAACTATCGGTGTTGTTGGGAATGCGGATTTTGCTAATATTTCTTTAGGTAAAGCTGGAAGGAATCGTCATTTAGGTGTGCGTCCACAAACAAGGGGAAGTGCGATGAACCCTGTTGATCACCCACATGGTGGTGGTGAAGGCAAGACTGGTTCTAGTGGTCATCCTGTTTCTCCTTGGGGTATGCCAGCAAAAGGCTATAAAACAAGGCGTAAGAAAGCTAGTGATAGATTAATTATTTCGCGAAGAAAAAAATAGCAAGGTAGGAGAAATATAATGGCTCGTTCAATTAAGAAAGGTCCTTTTATTGATGATCATCTCTTGAAGAAGGTTATGAAATCAAAAGAGGCTAAAGACAATAAGCCCATTAAGACTTGGTCAAGACGCAGTACAATTATTCCAGATATGATTGGTCTTACTTTTAATGTTCATAATGGGCGTGCGTTTGTTCCTGTGTATATTACAGAAAATCATGTTGGTTATCGTCTAGGGGAATTTGCTCCGACGAGAACTTTCAAGGGGCATAAGGGCAGTGTCCAAAAGAAAATTGGTAAATAAAGGGGGTAGATGATGAGTAAAGCATTGTTACGATTTATTCGCCTTTCTCCCACAAAAGCAAGACTTGTTGCACGTGAGGTTCAAGGTATGAACGCTGAAAAAGCAATAGCAGCTTTGGAATTCACTCCTAATAAGGCAGCAAGGATTATTTCTAAGGTGATTGCTTCGGCAGTAGCAAACGGCGGATATGAAGCAGAGAATGTGGTGGTGAATTCTTGTAGGGTGGACGTTGGTCCTGTGCTAAGAAGGTTTATGCCACGTGCAAAAGGAAGAGCAACACCTATTCGTAAACCAACGGCACATATTTTTGTTGAAGTTGTGGAAGGGAAAGAAGAATCTAAAAAAAGTAAAACAAAACGAGGTGGAAAAGTGGCAAAGAGTGAGGATAAATAGTTATGGGTCAGAAAGTTAATCCAATTGGCTTGAGATTAGGTATTAATCAGAACTGGAAGTCACGATGGTTTCCTAATTTTGGAAATGCATCAGAGGGTATTGTTGAGGATTATAAAATTCGGAAGTTTCTTAAGAAAGGACTTGCTTCAGCAGGCATAAGCGAAATTGTTATTGAACGAACAGCGAAGAGATTACGCGTAACTGTTGTTGCTGCACGACCGGGTATCATTATTGGTAAAAAGGGTAGTGATGTTGAGATTCTTAAAGAATCCCTTAAACGTATTGTTGATATCAACAAAGCGGAACAGGAAAAGAAAGATATTACCATTAATATTAAGGAAGTGAAGAGACCTTATGCAAATGCACAGCTTGCAGCAGAAAATGTTGCTTTGCAGCTTGAAAAAAGGGTAGCGTTTCGTCGTGCTATGAAAAAGGTGATGAAGAATGCACAAGTGCATGGTGCAAAAGGTGTGAAGATTCAGGTTTCCGGACGTTTAGCTGGTGCAGAAATGGCGAGGACGGAATGGTATATGGAAGGACGTGTGCCTTTACATACTTTGAGGGCAAAGGTAGAATATGGCTTTGCTGAGGCGATGACCACTTATGGAATTATTGGTGTGAAGGTGTGGATATTTAAAGGTGAAGTGCTTCAAAAAGGGCTTCCCACTGAAAAACGTGAAGAGGGAAGCAATAATAATCGCGAAGCAAGAGTAGCAAGAAGACGCGGGAGACAATAGCGATGTTAATGCCAAAACGAACAAAATATAGAAAGCAGATGAAGGGTCGCAATCGTGGTAAGGCACAAAGAGGGAATTCCCTTGCATTTGGTAATATTGGAATCAAAGCTTTGGAGCATGGAAGAATTGATTCTCGTCAAATCGAAGCAGCTAGAATTGCGATGACTCGTCATACAAAAAGGACTGGACAAACTTGGATTCGAGTTTTTCCTGATAAGCCTTTAACAGCAAAACCTTTAGAGGTTCGTATGGGTAAAGGTAAGGGAGCAGTGGAAAAATGGGTCATGAATATTCAACCAGGTCGAATCATTTATGAAATGGGAAGTGTTGAAGAAAGTTTGGCACGTGAAGCACTGGCTCTTGCTCAAAGTAAATTACCTTTTAAGACAAAAATTGTAACAAGCGAGAGTGAAAATGAAATTTACTGAATTGAAAGATCAAAGCAAGGAGGCTTTGTTAAAGCTTCTAAAAGAAAAGAGGATGTCGCTGTTTGAACTTAAGCTAAAGCTGAAGACAACGCAGTTGAGAAATTCAAATGAGATTCGTATGACAAGACGAGATATTGCAAGAATTCAGACTGCTCTAAGCGACATCGCAATAAGAGAGGTATCCAATGAGCAATAAACAAGCACATAAGCGGATTATTCAGGGTGTTGTCGCAACCAAAACAGGTGATAAGAGTGTAACCATTCTTGTAGAACGTCGCGTGATTCACCCTAGATATAGAAAGATTGTGAAGAGATTTAAGCGATACATTGTTCATGATGAAAAGAATAGTGTTAAGGTTGGAGATGTGATTGAGGCTATTGAGTGTAAGCCGATTTCTAAAAGAAAAGCTTTCACACTCCATAAAGTTGTTTCTGTGGGGGTTGAATTATGATCCAGAGCTTTACACGCTTGAATGTCGCTGATAATAGCGGTGCAAAAGAAGTTATGTGTATTAAAATTTTAGGAGGTAGCAAAAGACGATATGCTACTGTGGGTGATGTGATTGTTGCTTCTGTTAAAAAGGCAATCCCAAATGGTAAAGTTAAAAAAGGGCAGGTTGTTAAAGCGGTTGTTGTTCGTACAAAGAAAGAAGTACAACGCGGGAATGGTTCTTTGATTCGCTTTGATGATAATGCGGCGGTGATTCTAGATAATAAAAGAGAGCCGATTGGTACTCGTATTTTTGGGCCTGTTGGACGTGAAGTTCGTTATGCGAATTTTATGAAAATCGTGTCCTTAGCCCCGGAGGTGCTTTAATGGCAAAGACAATCAAAAGAGGTGATAAGGTTAAAGTCATTGCAGGTGATGATAAAGGTAAGGTAGCAGAGGTGTTGCAGGTGTTTCCTAAGAAATCGCAAGTGGTTGTTGCAGGTTGTAAGGTTGCAAAAAAGAGTATTAAACCTAACGATAATCATCCTAAAGGTGGTTTTATTGCAAAAGAAATGCCTATGCATATCTCTAATGTGAAAAAAGTAGAGGAGGCATAAGATGTTTCAATTAAAGAAACTCTATAAAGAAGAGATCCGTGATAAGCTTACAAAAGAGCTTGATATTAAAAATCCTATGCTTATCCCTAAACTTGAGAAAATTGTGATTAGTGTTGGTGCTGGAGATTATGCAAAAGATACGAAGATTATGCAGAATATTGCAGACACTATCTCTCTGATTGCCGGACAAAGAGCGGTTATTACGACTGCAAAGAAATCTGTTGCGGGTTTTAAGATGCGTGAGGGTATGCCTATGGGTGTGAAAGTTACATTAAGAGGTAATCAAATGTATAACTTTTTGGAAAAGCTAGTCGTTATTGCCCTTCCTAGAGTTAAAGACTTTAGAGGTGTTCCACGTAATGGCTTTGATGGACGCGGGAACTATAATTTTGGTTTAAATGAACAATTAATGTTTCCTGAGGTTGTTTATGATGATATTATGGTTACGCATGGCATGAATATCACAATTGTTACAACGACAAATAATGATAAAGAGGCATTCAAACTTCTTGAAGCGTTTGGTATGCCATTTGCAAAAGGACGAAATAATGGCTAAGAAGTCGATGATAACGAAAGCAAATAGAAAACCTAAGTTTAAGGTGAGGGCTTATACGCGTTGTAAGATTTGTGGTCGCCCCCATTCTGTCTATCGAGATTTTGGTTTATGCCGTGTTTGTTTGCGAAAAATGGGTAATGAAGGCTTGATTCCGGGTCTTCGTAAAGCAAGTTGGTAAGGAGTAAATAATGGTGAATGATATTATTGCAGATTCTCTAACCCGCATTCGCAATGCTTCCATGAGAAGATTAGAATACACAACATTGTATTATGCAAAGATTGTAGTTTCTATCCTTGAAGTTTTTAAGGCGAGAGGGTTTATTGCAGATTATAAGGTAATCGATAAAAATAAATCTGCTGAAAATAATAAGTCTTCAATTAAAACAATCAAAGTGATATTGAAGTATGATGACGATAAAAATGAATCTGTTATCAACGAGATTAAACGTATCAGTAAGCCGGGCCGGAGAGTTTATTATAGTCGTAATGAATTGAAGAGATTCAAAAACGGCTATGGTTTGATTGTCGTGAGTACCTCAAAGGGTGTGATTAGTAATGAAGATGCTTATAGCGCGAATGTAGGCGGTGAAGCATTGTGTAGCATATGGTAGGAGTATAGAAATGTCAAGAATTGGTAAAAAGCCCATTACTATCCCTAGTGGTCTTGAGGTGAAAGTGGAAGGGACTAAAATTTACTTCACAAAAGGTAAAGACAAAAAAGAGTTAGAAACTTTTGGACGCGTCCATATTGCTTTGCAGGGTAGTGAGGTTTGTTTTTCTACAGTCAGTGATAATGCCCAAGATCGTGCTTTTTGGGGGACGTATCGTGCATTAGCAAACAATATTATTGAAGGTTTAGATAAAGGTTTCAGTAAGCAATTGGAGATTAATGGTGTGGGTTATCGTGCAGCAATGAAAGGAAAGGTTTTAGAGTTGAATTTAGGCTTTTCTCACCCGATTAATTTTGAAGTTCCTGAAGGTATTGAGATTAGTGTTGATAAAAACTTGATTAATATCAAAGGTTCTGATAAGCAGCAAGTAGGGCAGGTTGCAGCAAACATTCGTGAGTTTAGACCGCCAGAACCTTATAAAGGTAAAGGCGTGAAGTACACTGATGAGATAATCATTAGAAAAGCGGGTAAAACCTCTAAAAAATAAGGAAATAAAATGCTAGGAAAGGTATTAAAACATAAGAATGCTTTAAGAGCAAGACGAAAAGCTCGTGTTCGAGGGAGTATTTTTGGCATTAAAGAAAAGCCGAGATTATCAATATTCCGTTCTAATCGTTATTTTTATGCTCAAGCAATTGATGATAATAAAGCAACAACTCTTGCCTCTATAGATGGTAAGAAAATGGGCTTGAAAGCAAATAAAGAAGATGCAAAGAAAATTGCGTCTGCCTTTGCCGAGATTCTTAAGGCAAAAGGAATTCAAGAAGTAATCTTTGACCGAAACGGTTATCTTTATCATGGTGTTGTTGCAAGTTTTGCTGATTCTCTTCGTGAGAATGGAATTACACTTTAAGGAAAACAACAATGGAAAATAACATGGAAAAAACAGAGAGGCTACAAAAACGAGAAGGGCGTGAAAGTCGTCTTGAAGAGAGAAAAAACGAAAATAAGGACACTAAATCAGAGTCTACGAGGGAAGGAATGCGTCCGGGTTTTGAAGAAGTTGTTGTGAATATTGGACGTGTGACAAAAGTCGTGAAAGGTGGACGTCGTTTTCGTTTTAATGCACTTGTCGTTGTTGGCGATAAAAATGGAACAATTGGTTTTGGGCTAGGTAAAGCAAAAGAAGTACCTGATGCGATTAAAAAAGCAGTCGATGATGCATTTAAGAATCTTATTAAGGTGAATATTAAGGGTACAACAATTGCACACGATATTGAGCATAAATATAATTCAAGTCGTATTTTGTTGAGGCCGGCTAGTGAGGGAACAGGAGTGATTGCAGGAGGTTCTGCACGTCCTGTTATCGAATTGGCTGGTATTAAAGATATTTTAACAAAGTCGTTAGGATCAAATAACCCTTATAATGTAGTGAGAGCAACTGTTGATGCGTTATCAAGAATTAAAGCATAAAGGAATATAGATGGCATTGGAAAATCTTAAACCTGCTGAAGGTAGTGTTAAAAAACGCAAAAGAGTTGGAAGAGGTCAAGGAAGTGGAATGGGCAAAACCTCTACTCGTGGAGGAAAGGGGCAGACTGCTCGTTCAGGTTATAAAGAAAAAAGAGGTTTTGAGGGTGGTCAGCAACCCCTACAACGCAGACTACCTAAAGTTGGATTCAGGAGTCACTTTGAGAAACCATATGTTATTAATGTTGATCGAATCAAGGCTGTTGCTGAATTGAGTGAGATTACTCTTGAAAGTATCCATTCTGTTTGTGCCATTCCTTCTTTTAAGGCAAAGCATGCATTAGCAAAGACATTAAATCAAGAAAAACAAAGTCATGCAAAGAGATGGATTGCTGTAAAGTTGATTGGCAGGGGAGCGAAAGCCTTAGCAAGTAAGGTTAAAGAACCTTACATTATAGTAAGTGGGCAAGCATAATGAATAAAGCCATCGTCAATAAAATTCTTATCACGCTTGGATTTTTGTTTGCGTATAGGGTGTTGGCGTATATTCCTGTTCCGGGCGTTGATGCGACGGTTATTAAAGATTTTTTAGACCAACAGGGTAATAATGCCTTAGGGTATTTCAATATGTTTAGCGGTAATGCATTGGAGCGGGTGAGCATTATCTCTCTTGGGATTATGCCCTATATTACTTCATCGATTATTATGGAATTGCTTTCTGCGACTTTTCCTTCGTTAGCAAAGATGAAGAAAGAGAGAGACTCAATGCAGAAATATATGCAAATTGTTCGTTACATGACGGTTGTGATGACATTGATTCAGGCGATTACTGTTTCTTTTGGTTTACAGAGTGGCACAGAGTTGAGTGGAGCAATTTTATTTGGAGAAGATCAAATCTATCTCTTCGTGGCGATTGCAGCAATTTCGATGTTGGCAGGAACGATGATGTTGATGTGGATTGGTGAGCAAATCACACAACGTGGAATTGGTAATGGTATTTCTTTGATTATTTTTGCAGGAATTGTCTCAAGTATTCCTTCAGCGATTGGTGGTACTTTCAAATTAGTCAACACAAATGAGTTAAGCTATATTAAGTTAATTGGGATTGTTGCGGTGATTATTGTGACGATTTTAGCAATTATCTATGTGGAGTTGGGCGAACGACGTATTGCAATTTCCTATGCGAGAAAGGTGCTTATTCAAAATCAGCATAAGAGGATTATGAATTATATTCCAATTAAAATGAATCTAAGCGGGGTAATTCCACCTATTTTTGCATCAGCAATTTTGATGTTTCCTGCCACACTTTTACAGGCAACATCGACACCTTGGCTTTTAAGTGTTCGGGATTGGTTAAGTCCGGATAGTGTTTTTCATCATTTCTTAATGTTTATATTTGTTATATTTTTTGCTTATTTTTATGCCTCCATTGTTTTTAATGCAAAGGATATTTCTGATAATTTGAAACGACAAGGTGGTTTTATACCAGGTATTAGACCTGGTGAGATGACGGCAGAGACACTTAATAATATTGCGAGTCGTTTAACTTTATTTGGTTCTTTATATCTTGCGGTGATTTCCACACTTCCTTGGCTTCTTGTAAAAGGCATGGGAGTTCCTTTCTATTTTGGAGGGACAGCCGTATTGATTGTTGTGCAGGTGGCACTTGATACGATGAGGAAAATTCAGTCTCAAATTATTATGAATCGTTATCAAACACTTAGTGCAGTGGGGTTGTAAGATGGGAATTAATATTCGCAAACCAGCTGAAATTGAAAAATTGCGACTTGCTAATAAGATTGTAGCAGGGACACTCTCTCTTTTGAGAGAGAATGCTAAGGAGGGAATTTCTCTCTTAGAGCTTGATAAAATTGCGGAGGACTACATTCGTTCGCATGGTGCACGCCCTTCTTTTAAGGGGTTATATGGTTTTCCTAATACGCTTTGCACCTCTTTGAATACTGTGATTATTCATGGTATTCCTACAGATTATAAGCTCAAAGAGGGGGATATTATTGGCTTGGATGTTGGAACGGAACTAGAAGGTTACTATGGTGATGGTGCGATTACTGTGCCTATTGGTCGTGTAGGTAACCAAGATGAGGCATTAATTGCTTGTGCAAAAGATAGCCTTTATGCAGCCATTGATTGTATTCGTGTAGGTATGCATTTTAAGGAATTAAGTCACTTTTTAGAGCAGTTTATACTAAAGAGGGGTTTTGTACCTTTGAGAAGCTTTTGTGGACATGGTATTGGTAAGAAGCCTCATGAAGAGCCAGAAATTCCAAATTACTTAAATGGAAGCAACCCTAAGCAAGGACCAAAAATCAAAGAAGGTATGGTTTTTTGTATAGAGCCGATGATTTGTCAAAAAAGTGGAGATCCAAAAATTTTGCAGGATAAGTGGAGTGTTACTTCCGTTGATGAATTGAATGGTAGTCATTATGAGCATACTGTTGCCGTTGTTGGCGGATGTGCTGAGATTTTAACACAGGAGTAGAAATATAATGGCAAAAAATAATACTCCAAAGAAGGAGAAGGATGTTATTGAGGTTGTAGGGAAAGTTATTGAGGCTTTACCTAATGCTACCTTTAGAGTGGAGCTTGAGAATAATAAACATATAATTCTATGTCACATAGCAGGAAGAATGCGTATGCATTATATTCGTATTTTACCTGGTGATAAGGTTGACGTGGAGTTAACACCCTATAGTTTAGATAAAGGGCGTATTACTTATAGACATAAGTAATGTTTAATTGAAAACTAAGTAGAATTAGCAATTTTTGCTGTAACAAGGAGAATGTGATGAAAGTTAGACCTTCTGTAAAGAAGATGTGTGATAAATGTAAGATTGTAAAACGTAATGGTGTAGTCAGAGTGATTTGTTCTACCCCAAAACACAAACAAAGACAAGGATAGAAAATGGCACGTATTGCTGGTGTAGATTTACCGAAAAAGAAGAGGGTTGAGTATGGCTTGACTTATATTTATGGGATTGGCTTGAAAACATCAAGGGATATTCTTAAGGCAGTCAATATTTCCTTAGATAAGAGGGTTCATGAGTTGAATGAGGCTGAAATTTCAGCAATTAGCAAACAAATTCAAGAGACATGTCTCGTAGAAGGAGATTTGCGTAAGAAAGTAACTATGGACATCAAAACTTTAATGGACTTGGGTAATTATCGCGGTTTAAGGCATCGAAAGGGACTCCCTGTGCGAGGACAAACAACTAAGAATAATGCACGTACACGCAAAGGTAAGCGTAAGACTGTAGGTAGTGCAAGTAAGTAAGAGGTAAAAAATGGCGACAAAGAAAACAACAAAAAAGCGAATTGTAAGAAAGAATATTGCACGAGGTGTGATTTATATCTCTGCAACTTTCAATAATACAAGTGTAACAATCACTGATGAAATGGGTAATGTGATTTGTTGGAGTACGGCCGGTGCGTTGGGCTTTAAGGGTAGCAAAAAGTCAACACCTTATGCAGCTCAACAGGCAGTTGAAAATGCTGTAGCGAAGGCTAAAGAACATGGTATTAAAGAGTTAGGCGTAAAAGTGCAGGGGCCGGGTAGCGGTAGTGAAACTGCTGTGAAAAGTTTAGGTGCAATTGAAGGAATCAAAGTGCTTTGGTTTAAAAATATCACACCACTTCCTCATAATGGTTGCCGTCCACCTAAGAGAAGAAGAGTGTAAAGGAGAAGAATATGGCAAGATATAGAGGACCTGTTGAAAAAATTGAGAGACGTTTTGACCAATGCCTAGAATTAAAGGGCGAAAGGAGATTAAGCGGTAAGTCAGCTCTAGACAAAAGACATTACGGACCAGGACAACATGGCCAAAGAAGAAGTAAACCTTCCGATTATGCATTGCAACTTCATGAAAAGCAAAAAGCGAAGATGTTTTATGGAGTTTCTGAAAAACAATTCAGGGGTATTTTTAGAGAAGCAAGTCGTATGGAGGGAAATACGGGTTCTTTGCTTATTACTTTGTTGGAATCTCGTTTGGATAACATTGTGTATCGTATGGGTTTTGCAACGACAAGACGATTTGCACGACAGCTTGTGACGCATGGACATATCCTTGTTGATGGTAAAAGATTGAGTATTCCTTCAGCAGTTATTTTTCCGGGACAAAAGATTGAGATTGTGCAAAAGAGTAAAAATAATCCCCAAATTAAGCGGGCGATTGAGTTGACTCATCAAACTGGTATCGTTGCGTGGGTGGATGTTGACCAAGAAAAAGTGTTTGGGATTTTTACGCGTCTACCTGAGAGAGAAGAAGTCGTGATTCCTGTCCAAGAAAGACTAATTGTTGAGCTATATTCTAAATAATTAAGGATTGGTGAATGAAAACAATTAAAACTACCCCTTATACACCAACAGATATTTCAATTCAGGAGATTGATAAGAATACAACGCGCATTCTTGCTTACCCTTTTGAGAATGGTTATGCCTTGACCGTTGCACATCCTTTAAGAAGATTACTTTTAGGTAGCTCTGTGGGATTTGCACCTATTGCTATACGTATTGAAGGTGTGGCACATGAATTTGATTCTTTACGCGGAATGATGGAGGATGTGACGTTATTTATTGCAAATTTGAAGCAAGTGCGCTTCAAGATTACTTCTGATGAACAGAGAGTAGTGATGGATTATAGCTTCAGTGGTCCGACTACCCTCAAGGGAAGTGACTTGAATAGCGATGAGGTTGAAGTTGTAACTCCAGATCAATATATTGCAACCATTAATGAAAATGGAGTATTTAATTTTTCTGTTATTATTGAAAAAGGGATTGGGTTTGTTCCTAGCGAGGATATTAGAAATATCATTCCTGATGGTTTTATCCCTATTGATGCGTATTTTACGCCTGTAAGAAAAGTTACCTACCAGATTGAAAATATGCTTGTTGATGATGATCCAAATTTTGAGAAAATTGTTTTGGAGATTGAAACAGATGGACAAATTGATCCTCTCTCTGCATTCAATAATGCACTTGAAGTGATGCGAAGACAACTTTCTGTCTTTGGGCAAGAATGGAGTGTTGAGAGTGACCGCGTGGACTCTACTGAATACGAAGCTGATATTAAAGAACTCTTACAGAAAATCGATACTTTGGGTTTGAGTGCGAGGTCTTTTAATTGCTTGGAGCGAGCAAACATTAAGTTTATTGGTGAGATTATTTTAATGAGTGAGGCAGAGCTAAAAGAAGTCAAGAATTTAGGGAAGAAGTCTACAGATGAAATTAAGGATAAACTAGAGGAGCTTGGCTATCCCATTGGGGGTACTATTTCTCCAGAGATTCTTGCTGCTTTGCAAAAGAAATTGTTAAAAATGAAAAATAGTTAAGGAGAGAATATGAGACATAATCATGGTTATAGAAAATTAGGCAGGACATCTTCACACAGAAAAGCTTTATTGAAGAATCTTGCGATTGCTCTCATCGATAAAGGTAAAATTGAAACAACAGTAATGAAAGCAAAGGAATTGCAGAGTTACATTGAGCGATTAATTACGAAAGCAGGGGAGGAAACGCCAAATGCACATCGTCTTGTCTTTGCTTATTTGCAAGATAAGAAAGCGACACATAAACTTGTTGCGGATATTGCACCACAATACAGGGAGAGGCCTGGTGGTTATACGCGTATTGTCAGGACGCGTTTGAGGGCAGGTGATGCAGCACCATTAGCTTTTATTGAGCTTGTGTAAAATCATTACTTAGAGTTATCATCATAACTCTAAGTAAGAGATACTTTTGAATGGGAGATTGATTGCTTCCGCTCTTCTCTTTTTCTTTTTTTATTTAGTAATCTTTTGTAGTATTAATTCTTGAGTGAGTGTTTAAATATCCTTATTGTTTTGTTGTATAATTCTTTAAAATGTTAGAAGGAGTAAGCAATATGGAACGAAGTGAATGGAGTGCAAGTCTTTACCTTAAGTTTGAAGAAGAGAGAAGTAAGCCTGCTATAGATTTGGCGAATAGATTAAGAAAATTAAGTCCGCTAAATATAGTTGATGTTGGTTGTGGTCCAGGTAATAGTACGGCAATTTTGCATTCTTTTTTTCCCAATGCTCAATTATTAGGAGTTGATCATTCTATGAGTATGATAGAGTCCGCACGCAATCAACATCCACATCTTTCATTTAATTTCTGCGATGCTAGAGAAATATCAGGCGAATATGATTTAATTTTTGCGAATGCTTCATTGCAGTGGTTACCTTGCCATCATACTCTTATCCCATTTTTAATGGAGAAGCTTAGTTCAAATGGTGTACTTGCTGTGCAAATGCCAAATAATACTAATGAACCATTGTATTGTGTGATTGATAAAATGATAAAAAATTCAAAATGGGGTTTTAAACATACAGAGATTGAAATAAATGAAACATTGCAACCTCAAGAATATATTGAAATTCTCATGAAATGTGCAAGCCAATTTGAAGTTTGGGAGAGCATCTATTATCAATGTATGCCCTCACACCAATCTTTGATTGAATGGGTGCGGGCCACTAAACTTCGACCTTATTTGAATGCTTTGAAAGATGATTATAAACTACAATTTGAGAATGAATTATTGGAACAAATTATACCTCTTTATTCACCCATAAAGTCGCCAACACAAGATTATAAGATTTTGTTTGGATTTAAGCGATTATTTTTTATAGCAACAAAATGAATACTAAGATATATAAATTATTTATTAAATTAAGAATACACTACTCTAAATAATAAAGGTGTTTTATTTCAGTCTGTCACCTAAGATTCTTAATTTTTTAAAGCTAGCATATTTTGGAACTTTTTAATGTTTTGACTGTGGGAGTATATACAATTTTTAACTACATATTAATATTTTTATAATTATTTTATAAAAATTGGAAATTTGTGGAACTTAAGGGTGTGTAATCCAGCCTTTTTAGATACTTGTTGTTTAATATCCCTGTGTGGTTTTTTACAAACGTGTTTAGCTCTTGCAAGGTATGTAAAGAAGTGATATTTGTCTTCTGTCCTTTTTTAATCGTTTTGTTTGACGACTGAAAAACTGTTCGATAGCTTGTCTTTGGCTCATAGAATGCCCGATATAACCCTTAATCCACTCCATTAACGCATTTTGACGTCTGTGGTTAGATTCTACAAAAGGCTTACACCAGCCACTATAAGCAGGGGTGCGGATATATTCAATGTCAAGTCTTTCTAAAACCTCTTGTGTGTATAGCGACTCAAAAGCGCAGAACCATTATCACCCTTAATTTTTTGGGGCTTTCCAAACTTAGGAATATATTAGTTACCGCCCTAGCCACACCTAAAGAATTTTCAGTGTCACAGATATGAAAACTACACACACTGCTATAAGTATCCACCAAAGAAACAAGACAAAACCGCTTTTGAAAGCAATCAAACTCATTCACATGCAAACCTGAAGCCTTACTTTAGCTCTTTGACATCAATCATAGTGCCATCGATGCAAAGCAAAGATGATAGCATTAAATTTTTTATTGATTCAACACGAATCAAAGTGAATCTTACCAACATAAAGGAGGAAGAAAATGCAAGTTTTAAACATGTCATTGAGCGAATTAGAGGAGTGGTCAGAAAGGAGATTGCAAGAATCCAGGAGGAAGAGGCAACAAGCGGAGCGGAACTTAGAGGAATATATCTTAAAAGTTTTGGAAGAGAGAAGGCAGGGGAATTCATAGAGGAAGCAGACAATTATGCTCAATCTAAAGGCTTAATAACCATAGAAGTCTTAGATTGTCTCTTTGAACTAAAAGGTCTTCTCCTGACTAAAAATAGTATAAGCATTATTGTTATAAAAAGGCAAGTGGTTTTTGCGTGAGGGCTATATGATATGGGGGTATAATTTGGGTTGTTATGATTTAGTAGCTTTTTGTATGCTATAGATCGAAAGGTATTTGGGATATTGCAATACAAAGGAGTTACTGTGGTAAGGCTTGTGATTTATGGACAGTTTTGAATGGAGAGGGCGTTGGTGAGAATGGAATTTTGAAATTATTTAGTTTTACCATATATATGTTTCGATATCTCTACGAGAGAAAATGCAAAACTCCTATTTGTGAGAGATTACAAGAGAAGGTGAACTTAACCAGCTAAAGTTTTTGTAAATAGGACATGACTGCTCATCGTCACCTAACGAACGATAAGAGTGGAGCAAAAGCCAATTGTTTTGAACTTCTAGAACAGAAGCAATAGGATATAAACGTACCCAGGAGTATTTTTCTCAAAGAAACCAATCCTTAGAGAAAAACCCCCATATTGGTTTTACTCTAAGGTAGGAATATTGCTGAGGATGGTGTCTTTTTCTCTGTTTGTGACTATTTTGTAATTGCAGTTAAAGAAATTTCAACACGACGATTTTGAGCACGTCCTGCATCTGTTTTATTGTCTGCAATAAAGTTTGTTGCACCCAAGCCCTCACTGACTAATCTTTCTTTTTTAACATTCTTGCTTTGGAGGTAGTTTGCAACTGTATCCGCTCGTTTTTGAGATAAACTCTTATTTACAGCTGCAGAACCCGTGCTATCTGTAAATCCAGCAACAGTAACAATTGTTTTATCGTATTCTGTTAAAACTGCACCTACAGAGTCTAGCACACTGTAAAATTGTGGGCTAAGGTCTGCACTTCCTGTTTTGAAAGTAATATCACCGGGCATATTTAATGTAATTTCATCACCATTACGCGTTACACTTACACCTGTATTTGCAAGTTGTTTGCGTAGTTTAGCGTCTTGATAATCCATATACCCACCAACAGCACCACCAGCTACAGCACCAATTCCAGCACCAATCGCTGCACCTTTTGCACGATTTTTCTTAGAAACCAATGCACCAATTCCAGCACCTGCAGCCGCTGCAATTCCAGCACCCAACACGGTTCGACTGATTTGAGACTCACCTGTTGTGGGGTTTGTTGTGCAAGCTACCAAAAACAACGCTGAACAAGTAGCAATAGAAACTGCTGAAAATAACTTCTTATAAACTAAAACCATAACATCTCCCTTAGTAAAATGAAATTTTGTCATAGTATCATAAAAGAATAAAAAAGTCAAGCAGACATATAAATGGACTTAAGACGGTAAAAATTAGAGTTCTTATATTTTATATGCTTGAAACATTTATTTAAATCCTGTATGGGGATATTCTGTTATGGATAGTGAGAGCATGGAATATTATAATTACGCCATTTTTATTAAAGGTGCTTATGTATGAAAAACTTAGAATCCTTAGGTTATCATGATAGTGTAGCTTTGCTTATAAAGATTAAATATGGCAAAATCAATGTTCTCTTACAGGATTTTGTATCTATTATTCCCCCTACAAAGGGGGATGTGATATATCAAGTGTTATATTTCTCTCTATGTAATCTAGCTATTTTTAGAGAGATTTATATCTTTAATCACCTATGTAGACTTGTCGTGGACGTGTGATACGTGCTTGAGGATTCTTAACATGTTCTAAAAGCTGTGCACACCAGCCTGGCATTCTTCCAATTACAAAAATAGGTGTAAATAGAGGCACAGGGATTTTTAATGCAGTCAAAATAATACCACTATAAAAATCTACATTCGGATACAAGCCTCTTTGAATAAAATAATCATCAGAAAGGGCAACTTCTTCAAGTTTTTCAGCAATTTCGCTTAATCGCTGATTCATTTTAATTCCTTTTTTATTTAGTTCATCTTTGAGGTTTTTGATAGCTTTTGCACGCGGGTCATAGCTTTTATAGACACGATGTCCAAAGCCCATAAGGCGGAATGGATCACTTTTATCTTTTACACGTTCAATAAACTTATTAACATTTTTCACATCACCAATTTCGTTGAGTTGCACTAAAACTTTTTCGTTTGCCCCGCCATGTGCTGGTCCCCACAAAGCATTAATTCCTGCTGAAATTGCTGCATAGGGGTGAACACCTGTTGAAGCAACATTGCGAACAGTCGTTGTTGAGGCATTTTGTCCATGGTCTGCATGAAGAACAAAAATTTTATTCATTGCCTCAACTTCTAAGTCTGTAATTTCTTCCTCACCCTTCAAAGTATGCTTTAGGTGTCCACCGGGATATGCACGCAACATATAGAGAAAATTTTCAACATAGTTGCGTGAGACATCGGGATAAATAAAAGGTGCTCCAATGGCATTGCGGTAAGAAAATGCAACAAGTGTTGTGATTTTTGCAATAATACGACGTGCCATCGTTTGGTAGTCATTCTCTTCTTCCATTTCCTTGTGATCAAAATGGAATGTTGATAAAGCCGCAACTGCAGAACTTAGATTTGCCATTGGATGTGCATTATCCGGAAATGCACTGAAAATATTAATCAAACCCTCATGTAAAAAACTGCGATGACGTAATTCTAAGTCAAATGCTTCTGATTCTGCCTTATCTTTTGGTGCTTCTCCTGTGATGAGGAGTTTGGCGACATCAGTGAAGTTATATTTTTCAACAATTTCTTGAATCGGAATACCCTTGTAGAGGAGTTGTCCTTCTTTGCCGTTAATATAACTAACGGTACTTTTGCAACCTGCAGTAGATCCATAACCCGGGTCATAGGAAAAAATTCCCGCAGTTTCAAAAAGCTTTGAAAAATCAATCGCTTTTGGACCTCTTTTGCAATCAATTAAATCAAACTCGAACTTCTCCCCTGTTTCATTGTTAATGAGTGTAACCGTTCCCATTTGTTTATCCTTTTACTATGAATTATCTCTTTGCTGTGACAAATCGACTTCTATAATTTTGTAAGTTTTTTGCTGAACTCAAGTTTAAAAAAAAAGAATTCGAAGGACAAAAAAATGAAAAAGAGAAAAACTGAAACAATTTTAGAAGGTTTCTGCTTGCATGTGAATATGATTTTAGTGTCTTGTTTATTTATTTCAACGATAGGTATTTGTAATAATTGTTCTAATGTTGCTATGTTGTGGAGTCCAACTAAGTACCTTTTTTGCTTTTTCCACATTTCCAATTAAGGTGGCAGGACCACCTAATCGGCTTGACGTAAAACATGAATATAATTCATGAATACAAGAACCGTCGTGCGTAAGATAATCTAAACCAAAAATATCAATGAATTCTCTCTACTTAAGGGCTGTCTGTAAAATAAGCGGAATAAGATGAATTTCATGGGGATGGGATTCACCGACATTGAATGTGAGCTTGCCCCAGCTGATTAAAATAGCGTAGAATAACATATCTGATAGGAGGATATATCTGCTAAATCTGCTTAAATAAAATGAGAATGATGTTGAAGTCGTCTGCATTCCTCATTCATTTCTTGATGGATAGGTTCTAAGGTTAAGGATTCTTTGTGTCTGCAAACTAAGTTGTCTAAAACGAGAACATCTTCTCTTCTTGTACATAGCAGAGCATGGAGATGAGAGCCGACATAACCTGCCCCACCTACAATGAGAACCATCTTTTACCTCTTAAAGTGTAAAATCATAGAATGCAAAAGAAATTGTGAAGCGGTCATTATAAAACTTTACTTGTTCAATATTTTTTCCAATTTGGTTGAAAGCTCGACGATAGCCTAACTCTAAGCCAAAACCATGAGCAATATCAATAAAAATTCCGCCATTTCCAACCACACTGTAAAGGTTATATTGTTCAGTTGTAAAGTAGGGAATAGCGATATTCATTCCTTCGTATCCAACGCTGATTGACGGGATGATACGCCCATTCCATAAACGGTATCCACTGCCTATCCCTCCTGAAACGCTATATAGTCCTTTGCGATGATTTGCACCCGCTGAACCATCGAGATAGAAAAAAAGCAGTAAGTTTTGTGAGTCGCCCACCGCCAATCCGCGTTTAACAGCAAAATAAGCTGCCCCTCTATCATTTTTGTAAGGATTAAAAGGGTTGATGGCATCAGTGGTTTTACTTTGTGTAAAAACATGGGTGTAGCCAACATTTAATGCAGCAAAGCTTTTTCCTTGTTTTGATGGGCTAAAATCAAAAGCCCAAATAAATTGCAATAATAAAATAATGATAAAAAATAATCTCATTCAATCTCCTTCCTCGAATCAAAACGAATAAATAAAATAGCAATGGCTAGAATAATCAAAACTTTCAATAAAGCTTCGATAATAGAGTTATGTTCTGTGGCTACTTCTCTTTCTATTGTTGTGATAGCTGATTGTTGCAAGTTATTCTTAAGAGATTCTATTTGATAAAAATTTGCAACCTCATATGCAGCACCCTCAAGTGCTGTGAGAATTGCTTTTTGATAGAGCGATTGTTCAATGAAGTGATGTTCTTTATCAATCAGTGCAAAAACTTCTGTACTTCCTAAAATAGCTTGTAAAGACTCTGAAGGGTGAATAAAAATCTGTTTTTCTTGAATAGCTAAAATAATGAGGATATGAGACATTTGTGGGGTCTGATTCTTAAGATTTTCCATAAATAGAGTAGCATAACGATTAATTAGTGCACCTTTTAGTGAGGGGATTGTAAGGATGGTGAAGTGAATATTTTTTTTAGAGAATTCTTGATTTAAGGAAAGAATCTCTTGCTGTGTTTGTTTGTCTAATATTTTTGCTTCGTCATAAATAGCCCGTGAGAGTTCATTTTGAGAGACTTGAATAATGTCTACAGACTGAAAATAGTTTTTATAAAGCCCAATAAAGAGTGCTATTACCCCTATAGATACCAAAAAAATAAAGATAAGAGAAATAATTTTATTTAGAATTTTATCATTATTCTTGATATTTTTTTTCATTATTCTCCTTTCTTATCTTTCCTGTAGGATTCTACCATTTTCAAGCTTATAGATGTGGTCGCATTGTTCGATTGTACTTAAGCGATGTGCAATAATGAGTAATGTTTTATGTTGACTGACTGCATAAATGCTTTCCATAATTTTTGATTCTGTTTGTATATCAAGTGCACTCGTTGCTTCATCTAAAACAAGAATTTCTGGGTCCGCGTATAGTGCACGTGCAATAGCAACTCTTTGTTTTTGTCCTCCGCTGAATAAGATTCCTCCTTCCCCTACTTGTGTTTCTATGCCCTCTTTTTGGAGTAGCATTTCATAGATTCCTGCCTGTTTTAAAACATCGACGATTCTTTCTTCGTTGTATTCGCGTCCAAAAACAACATTTTCTGCAACGCTTCCATCAAAAAGATAGACATTTTGAGGAATATAGCCTACCTTAGAACGCCATGATTTAATGTTTTGAAGTGTTAAGGGTGTAGAATCAATACATACTTCGCCTGTTTGTGGGCGATACAAGCCAATGATAATATCTACGAGTGTACTTTTGCCACCACCACTTTCACCGATGAAGGCAATTCTTTTACCTTTTTGGATGTTTAAAGAAAGGTTTTCAAATAAAGGTTTACTAGATGTATATGAAAAATTTACCCCCTTTAATTCAATATTTTGCTGAAAGTTTAATTTTTCATTACCTAAATCTTGAATTGGCATCTGTAAATCTTCATAAACAACCTCTAAAGATTTATGGTAAAATAAAATATAGTTATAGCTATCTAAAATTCTATTAATAGAAGGCAATAGGCGATAGAGTGCTAAAACATAGGTGGAAAGTAGTGGTAGAAAGGTTTTAACATCACCATCTTTTGTATAAACAAGATAGGAGACAATTAAAACCATAATAGAGAATCCTACGGCTTCTAGCATTAAACGAGGAATATGTAAAAGTGTGCGGTGAATGATATTTGCACGAGCAACTTTGTACGAAACTTCCAAGAATCTATCCATAACTGGTGATGCAATACTTTGCAATTTAATGAGTTTAAAGTTTCCAAAACTAGAGTTAAGGATTTCATAGAAAACTTTTTGATTTTTTTCTCTTTCCTGACCTTCTTTTTTAATGATTTTTGAGAATCTTCCACTAATAATGAGGGCGGTAACGGCAAGAAGGATAGTAAGAGAAAGCGTAATGGTGTAATCTACAAAAATTAATAAACCATAAATAAGAATCACAACAATAATTTCAGAAAACATAAATAAAACAGCACCCAGCAGGATTGTGAAATTGGAGGCTTCATTAATGATTGTTTTTGAGAGAGCGGCAGAATTCTTGCTTGTAAAGGTTTTAAAGCTTAAGCCCAGATAGCATTTAAAAAGTTGTTGAGCGAGTTCATGGTATGTGCCATAAGAAAGTTTTGCTAAGCCATATTGATATGAGAGATTAATAAGACTTCTAAAAATATAGAAAAAAAGTAAGGCAACACCGAATAATAAAATAAAATTTTTAGGAGATTCGCAACCTAAAAATTGATATACCCATCGAAAATATGGATTTGTTTCCAAAACACCAAAATCTGTAGAAACCATAATAAAGGGCATAATCGCAGAAACGCCTACCATTTCAATAATCGAGACAACGATAGAAAATACAAACAAAAGAGCGATTCTTTTTTTATCTTGAGGTGATAAAAGTACAGAGAGTTTTTGAAACAATGGATTCTCCTTTATCTAATCTTAATAAATGTAAAATCATCACAGATTGTAGAAAACAATAGATTTTAAAATATTTTAAATAAGGTATGGATTAAAATAACATTTAAATTTCATTATTGAGGAGATTTTTATGTCAAAAAAAGAAATTGCCGTTGTTGGGCTTGGTTATGTTGGGCTTCCTCTTGCGGTAGAATTTGGAAAACATTACCCAACAAAAGGTTTTGATATTAAAACAGAGCGGATTGAGGAACTTAAGAAAGGTATTGATTCTACTTTGGAGTGTAGCACAGAGGAATTGAAGCATGCGACTCAACTTACATTTGTAACCTCTTTGGAAGAAATTAAGAATGCACAAATTTATATTGTTACTGTACCAACGCCGATTGACCGTTACAATAAACCTGATTTGCGCCCAATTCTTAGTGCTTCAAAGAGTATTGCACAAGTATTAAAAAAAGGAGATATTGTCATTTATGAAAGTACTGTATATCCCGGTTGTACAGAAGATGATTGCGTGCCTATTTTAGAACAAAGTGGCTTGAAGTATAATGTTGATTTTTTTTGCGGTTATTCTCCTGAACGCATTAATCCGGGCGATAAACAGCATCGATTACCAAGTATTAAAAAAGTTGTGAGTGGTTCTACTCCAAAAATTGCAGAGGAAATTAATGCTTTATATTCTTCTATTATTACCGCTGGAACTTACTTAGCGGATTCAATTAAGGTTGCAGAGGCTGCAAAGGTAATAGAGAATTCTCAAAGAGATATTAATATCGCTTTTGTAAATGAACTTTCTTTAATTTTTGAACGTTTGGGTATCGATACATTGAGTGTGTTAGAAGCAGCGGGGAGTAAATGGAATTTTTTGCCCTTTCGACCAGGCTTAGTAGGTGGGCATTGTATCGGTGTTGATCCATACTATCTTACACATAAAGCAGAATCCTTAGGTTATCATTCTCAAGTGATTCTTGCTGGACGACATATTAATGACTCAATGGCTTCAAAAGTCGCTTCAAAGGCAGTTAAGTTAATGATTAAGCAGGGGCATAAAATTCAATCTGCAAAAGTTGCTATTTTGGGTGTAACTTTTAAGGAGAATTGTCCTGATATTCGAAATTCTAAGGTGTTTGATGTGGTTAATGAGTTAGAAGAGTTTGGCTGTCAAGTTAATTTATTTGATACATGGGCAGATTCTAAAGAAGTTTATCGTGAGTATCAAAAGACTTTAGAACCTTTTGAGCAATTTTCTGTTAAAGATTATGATTGCATTCTTCTAGCTGTAGGGCATCAGGAATTTAAGAATCTTGATTTTAGGGATAGAAAGGGCATTCTTTATGATATTAAAGGTTTATTTCCTCAAAGCATGAGTGACGCAAGATTATAAGAATTGACGCGAACCACGATACACGCGTGTCCAATATTTAGAATTTAAATTTGCTTCTCGCACAGTTTTTCCCCTACTTGGGGCATGAATGAACTTGTCGTTGCCAACATAAATGCCCACATGATTAATGCGTCGACGTTTGGTTGCAAAGAATACAAGGTCTCCTTTTTTTAAATTCTTTTTTGCAACTGATTTGCCTGCTTTGTATTGTTCGATTGAAGTGCGTGGGATAGAAATTCCATTCAATCGATAAACTGTGTGTGTTAAGCCACTACAATCAAATCCTGATTCTGTTACTCCACCCCATTTATAAGGTACACCGATATAGCCATAGGTGCTTTCAGAAATATCTTCACGGATTTGGTTTGGATTTTTTTTGGTTCGTCGATTGATAGCTAAGTCTTGTGGTGCAACGATAAAAAATTCTTCAAAGAATCCGCGTTTTTGGAATTCTTTTGCTTTTTTAATAGCCTCTTGTTTTGTTGCATAATCACCAAAACGTACTTTGTAGGTTCTCTTACTTTTGAATAAGAAGGCATCAAGTCCATAACTATTAAGTTTATCGACAAATTTCCATGCATTGTCTGCCTTTATGAAACTTCCTACCTGCACAGAATAAGCAACTTTTTCAAATTCTTGGGTTTCCTGTGTTTGGGGTTGCGTAATGCTACAGCCAACAATAAAGGTGACAATAACACAAAATAGGAGATGAGAATACATTCTATGTATCATTAAGAGTCCTCATAATAAATTGTAGGGATTCTAGCATATCCTTTATTAAAGTTTCAAAACACCTGCAATTATGTGTTTTATGGATAAAGATAATTTTAAATAATAGGAAAAATTATCTTTATTAGTTTAAGTTTTTTGAAAGTTTTATTATAATAATATTCATTATTAAAATTATAAGGAGTCATTATGCAAAAAACCTATTTTTCCTATATTCTATCAGTATTGTTGATTGGTGGGGAGGCTTATGCTAAAGATGCTGAACGTATACAAGATGTGATTTTCAGCTCCACAGGTTTTAATATTGAGGCGGATACGGAGGCAAGGAATGTGGTTGTTGTAACAAAGGAAGAGATTGTTAGCAAAGGATACCAAAATATTGAACAAGCATTTTCAAATATGATGGGTATTACTTTTACGGATAAAGGTGGCGGTGCAAGCATTGATTTGAGAGGGCAGGGTGATAGGGCGAATTCGGCAGTTAAGGTGATGGTTGATGGCGTGAGTTTGAATGCTTTGGATTTAGCACACGGAGCTACTCCACTTAAAGCGATTGATTTAGAATCTGTAGAACGTATTGAGATTATTCCTGGTGGTGGTTCAGTTTTATACGGAAATGGAACGCGTGGAGGAGTGATTAATGTGATTACAAAAAAAGGATTTAGAGATTCGGTGAATTTTGCACTTAAAGGTGGAATGTATGAGCGCAAAAAAGGTTATGGTGGGGAAGTTGCTTTAGGCGTAAGCAAGAATATTGGAGATATTTTGAATATTCAGGGTTCGATAAATGCCTCTGAACGCAATAAATATCGTGATGATTCTCATGAGAATGGTTTGTATACAAGTCTAAAAACACGCATTCAGTTTAGTGAACAACAAAGTTTGCAGGTTTCTTACGACCACTATAGTTTAGATTATTTGGAAGCAAATACATTAACCCTTCAAGAAGCCCTAGATAATCCTAAACAAAAGGGTTCTAAGCCTATGTCTGAGGGTTTTATGAGTTATAATTTGACTGCTGCAAATTATGAAAATCAAGTCAATGATTTGCTAACTTTAAATGCGCTTGCATTTTGGAAAAATGCCCGCTCTACTGGATTCAGGGAAGAAAATATCGGCGGAACACTAAAAGGACGCATTGCATACGCTGAAGGCTCTTATTTTATTGCAGGTTATGATTATTCTCATCAAGACGCTAAGAGAACAATTACAACGCATTTTATGAAAGATACACATTCTGTATTTGCTCTTGAAAAACATCGTTTCAATTCTTTATTTTCCTTGTTGATGGGTACGCGTTATGAATTTGCAAACTATAGTGGAAAACAAACAAGTTCAGGAGTTTTAAATTATGATTTTGATGATAAAACAACTTCAAATTACGCCATTGAAGTTACTCCAACTTTCTCATATTCAGATACAGGAAATGTATATTTGAAATATGAAAGAGGTTATTTATCGCCTGGTCCTTCCAATTTTATCAATAAGAGTGAGCAGAGTGTTTATTATGTTAATAATCTCAAAGATGAAGTGTATGATACTTACGAGATTGGAATGAATGATTATTTGCTGGGAAGTGAAATTGCATTGAGTTTATATTGGACAGACACGAATAATGAAATTTACTGGGAGCAAGCAGGGAGTATTTTTGATCACAATGGATTTTTTTGGAGTTATACGAATTTAGATAAAACGCGTCGCTTAGGTGCTGAATTATCTCTTGCACAATCTTTAATTAATCAAGCTCTAACTCTAAAAGAGACATTAACCTATATTGATGCATCTGTTCTTTCAGGGGTGAATAAGGGTAAAAAAGTACCGATGGTTCCACAATATAAGGCGACAATTGGTGTCTCTTATGCCATTAATTCCTTTCTACCTTATGCTGATTTTTCCTTTTATGGAAAATCTACAGACTCAGGACACAATCCGGTAGATCCTTACTTTTTGGCTGATGTGGGTGTAACTTACACAACAAAAAACCATTTTAAGGTATCCGCTGGAGTTAGGAATTTATTTGATGAACGGTATTATAGCTACCAAAATGCTTCTTTAGATGCATATACACCAGCCGATGGACGTCATTATTTTATTGAGGGGAGATACGCATTTTAATTGCTTTAATAATTTATTGTCTTAAAATTTGTAATAATATGTGCAAAATTTGCTTTTTTTATGGTAGGATTCCCTTTTATTTATGTGAATAAGAGAGTTGGGCATAAAACAATAAATGGCTAAGCTTCAAGAGGATAATAATTGAAGCTTAGGTTAAGGAAGTAAATGCAGATGAATGATGAAGTTAACAACGAGATTGTTAAGAGTATTAAGAATCTTCCAATGATTCCAGATGCTGTCCATAAAATCCAGCGAGTGTGTAGTAATCCTCATTCAAGTATCAGTGATGTGATTAAAATTGTTGAAACAGACCCTATCCTAACCGCTAATCTCCTGCGTGCCGCTAATTCTCCTTTATATGGCTTTTCGCGGGAGGTAACAAGTATTGCACAAGCAGTTTCTTTGTTTGGAATGAGTACGGTGAAGGGTTTTGCGATTGTTGCTGCAGTAAAAAGCCGTATGCGTATTGACCTTTCGCCGTATTTTTTGACGGATCGCGAGTTTTTACGCATTGCTTCTGAGCAAAATGCTTTCATGGTGCGTTGGATGAGTCGCATTGATAAGCAACTTTTAGATATTTTAGCACCAGCTTCCTTTTTACTTGAGATTGGAATGATTGTTCTTAGTACTGTCTTGATAGAAACTGGGCAGGCAGATGCATTTAAAGAAGAATTAAAGAAAAATGATTTTAAGAATATTACAAAAATAGAAAGAGATTTTTTAAAAATAAGTTCTTATGAAGCAGCTTCAGCTCTGTTTGAATATTGGAATTTTGATGAATCCTTAGTGCAAACGATTTTTTTTACAGAATATCCCCAGAAAGCACCTAAATCGTTATGGCGTTATTGTTACCCCTTAGCCATTTTGCAGAGAGTGATTACTCCTTATGCTCAATGCCAGAGTGAGCAATTAAAGTCAGTGGAAATGTTTCTAATTGATGGACAATTGAATATGAAGATTTTTAAAGAGGAGCTATTGACATACAAAAAATTGCTTCTTAAGGACTAGAATGTTTGGCTTTTACTGGTCATTGCGTAAGGGTATTCAATTGCGTGATGTACGGTTGTCGAAGTATGCCCAAATGCTTCTTGAATTTAAAGTATTGGAGATTCGCCACCAACGTTATTTTTTGAAAGAAAAATTTATTTTAGGGCAGATTCGGAAAGAAAAAAGGGGGACTTTTTTAAAAATACCCGGTAATGCAACTAAATATTCTATTTTTGCAGATGAATGTAATGACGGTGATTGGGTTTTAGTATTTAAAAAAGCAAAGGGTTACAAGGTTCTTAGTGTTTTAAAAGAGCAAAATGTACAAAGAATTGCTTATCTTGCCTTTATAAAGGGTGTGCCTAAGATTTTTGATTTTCAAACCCATCGCCTATTGAAAAGTGGGGTTAGGGAAAAAGCTTTGAAAACCCTACCAGATGGGACAATTTTTTTATTACAAAAATCTCAAATTGTTGAAGTTTTAGGTACTTTAGATAATCCGAGAATAGATGAAAAAATTTCTTTAAATCTTTATCATAAGCAAGAAGAATTTAGTGCCTCTGTTTTGCAAGAATCCGAAAGTTTTGGGAGTGAAGTTGATATTTCTTTGTATCCTAATCGTGTAGATTTACGCCATTTACCTTTTTGCACAATCGATCCAGAAACTGCAAAGGATTTTGATGATGCAATTTTTTATGATTCTAAAAATGCTGAATTGTATGTTGCAATTGCCGATGTAAGTGCGTATGTGGCGATGTATTCGGCTTTGGACAAGGAAGCTAGAAAACGTGGATTCTCCATTTATTTGCCACATAAAAGTATTCCTATGCTTCCACACCAATTAAGTGAAAATTTATGCTCTCTCAAGCCCTTTGAATCTCGTCTTGCATATGTGTGGAAAATTCGTTTGCATAGAGGTTGTGCAAAAATACTTGATTCTCATTTATTTGAAGCCTTTATTTGTTCTCAACGTCGTTTCACTTATACCGAAGTGGATAAAATTCTTAAATCTCCACCAGAACAAGAATCACAAGAAGAATTTTTAGCTCCTATGATTCTGTCTCTTTTTAAACAGATGCAAAAAATACGCAAAAAACGTTTAGAATTTGGATATGATTTTTATAGCGAAGAAGAGAGAATATCCTTGAATGCGGATTTTGAAATTCAAGATATAAAGCTTGAAATTTCTAGCCCATCGCATGAACTTGTCGAAGAAGCGATGTTGCTTGCAAACCTTTTAAGTGCTAAACGATTGCAGGAATTTCTACCCTTAGGTATTTATCGTTCTCATAAACCCCCTAAAAAAGATAGAATTCAAGAACTTTTTAGTTTTTTAAGAACCTTAGAATATACTATTCCTAAAAAAGATTTACATAAGCAATTTTTGGCATTGCAAAAGGCTGCTCGCAAAAGGCAACAAGAAAAAGAGATTAGTCGATTAATGATTAAATCTCAATCTAATGCAGAATATACATCGGAAAATCAGGGACATTTTGGTTTAGGTTTTGAATGTTACACACATTTCACTTCCCCAATTCGTCGTTATGTAGATTTATGTGTTCATCGCCTCTTAAAAAATGTTGATCATAAAAGTAAGCATTATCTCCAGCAAGAATTGAATGCGATTTGTGATGAGGTGAATCAGCTTGAAAAAGAGAACGCAAAGGTGGAAATTGATTTCAAGGATAGAATTTATGCACGATGGGCTATGAAAAATATCGGCAGGATTCTTGATGCAATTGTTATCGATGAACATTATCCAATTTTAGGGCGGGCATGTTCTGATATTTATGGTGCAAGATTGCTGATTGAAGGCGATAATTTGGAATTTTATCAAAAAGTGAAAGTTAAAATCTCCCAAGTTGATTTATGCCAAGCAAAAATTTTTTGCGAGGTAGCAAAAGGAAATTTTAATTATGTATCGTAATGAATTTGAAAATAAATTTTTATCAAAGCAAAAGATTCCCCAGGCGATTCTCCTTTATGGCGATAGCACTTTTCTTATTGATTATTATATCAAGAAAATTTTTAGAATTTTGCAACCTGAAGAGGAAGAATTAAGTCGCATTTATTTTGATGAATATTCAACTTCTAAGGATTCTAATGAGAGTGGGGCAAAAAAATTACAGATGCTTTTAGGGACACAATCTTTGTTTTGTTCGCGTTCCATAGTCATTTTAAAATTAGAGCATAAGATTCCCAAAAAGGAATTAACTGAAATTCTTGCAAAGCAACAGAAAAATTCTCAGAGTTTTTTTATTTTTGCATTCTACCATGCAGAGAATCGAGACTCTAAGCTTTATGCCAATGATTGTCGTGAGATGGAACAAGTGTTTAGCGGACATAGCGGGATTAGTGTTCGATTTTTTCAGCCTAACCCTAAGGAAAGTATGGTGATTTTGAGGGAGATGAGCCAAGAATTAAATTTGTTGATTGAGGATCGCTTTTTGATGGAGATTTTTCACTTACAAAACGGTGATTTAAGCATTATTTATAGTGATTTAGCCAAATTGTCCACCTTGCAAAGAAGAATTGAGGCACAAGATATTCACCATCTTATTTATGGTGTAGCAAGTTGGAGTATAGAGGATTTATGTTTAGCATTATTCCAGAAAGAAAATACTTTGACAATTTTACAGCATCTATTAGAAGAAGGTGAGAGTGGAAGAAGTATTATTGTTGGAATTGAAGTATTTTTTATGCGTTTATTTTTAACTTATTCTTATGGTAGAGTGCATGGTGAGGTAAATTTTTTAGAAATTTTGGGTTTTCGACCACCCATCCAGATTGAACAACAATATAGCCATTTATCATTGCGATTAAGTGAAATGCAGTATAGGAAAATTTTTGAAGTTTTGCAAAAAAGTTTTTTGAATCTTTTGCAAAGAGATAGCCATACGGAAAGAGAGCTATTGTGTTGTTTAATTGAAATTCAAGCTATTTTTTGATACTATGGCGGTTTCTACCTTGCTCTTTTTTGAAAAAGGGCGAAAACCATAAGGAGTTTTTATGAAACATTATGAGACAATGTTTATTGTAAAGCCTACACTCACGCCAGAGGAGATTGTGGCGAAGATTGACTTTTTTAAAGAAGCTATCAGTAAAAATGGTGGTGAGAATGTGGCAACCCTGGATATGGGTATGCGTAATCTTGCTTATGAGATTAAAAAAAATAAGCGAGGTTATTATTATGTAGTTTATTTTAAAGCCCCTCCCGCACTTATTTTGGAACTTGAAAGGCTTTATCGTATCAGTGAAGATATTTTGCGTTTTATTGTTATTAAGTATGAGAACAAGAAGGAGCAAAAAGCGTGGGCAGATCTTGTAGAACGTGCAAAACGTCCTAAGGGAGATTCAAAAGAAAATCCTAAAGCTGAGGCTGTCTAGTGTTGATATTAAAAGGATTCAGAGATGTATAATCGTATTGTATTACTAGGAAATTTGACACGAGATGTGGAATTGCGTTATCTGCCTAGTGGCAGTGCGTTGGCTAAGATTGGTTTGGCAACAAATAGACGTTATAAACGACAAGATGGTACTCCTAGTGATGAAGTATGTTTTATTGATGTGAATCTTTTTGGGAGAACGGCTGAGGTGGCGAACCAATACCTCAAAAAGGGGTCAAAGGTCCTAATTGAGGGTAGGTTAGTGTATGAGAGTTGGACAGACCAAAGTGGACAGAAACGTTCTAGGCATGTGGTGGTTGCAGATTCTATGCAAATGCTAGATGGACGTCAGACACCAGAAGATGGTGGAGCATATGTCGGCGGTTATGATGCTGGCAGTAATTATAGTGGGAATTCTTACCCACAAAATAATTATAATAGCACCTCTTATCAAACGGGGAATGCAAATTATGTACAACAGCAAAACCAATCTCAAACGCAACAAAAAAAGGAAGCCTATACGGAATCTAAGATTCCCGAAATTGACATTAATGATGATGATGTCCCATTCTAAAATAAGGAAATAACAATGGCTGATAAAAAAAGATATTCAAAACGGTATTGTCGTTATACAGAGTTAAAGATCGACTTCTTAGATTATAAGGATGTGGATCTTTTAAAGCATTCTTTATCTGAAAGGTATAAGATTATGCCTCGTCGGTTGACCGGTAATTCTAAAAAATGGCAAGAAAGGGTTGAGGTAGCAATTAAGAGGGCAAGGCAGATGGCTTTGATTCCTTACACGATTGATGGTAGGAAGGTTGTAGAATCGCCACTGAAAACGACTAATTAGCACTTTTTAGAGGAAGAGGAAGCTTTTTCTTCCTCTCCTCTTGATAGTTATTGTTTTCAAGAAAGGTTGTTGCTGTGCGTATTGTTGCTTCTATTATCTTCTGTGTCGGCGTGTTGTTGGCATCAGAGATTAAAGAGATTCAATCTTGTAATGCGGGTAATATTACCGATTGTGAATTTGTTGGTATATCCTATTTTGAGGGAAGCAATGGGTTTGCAAGAGATAATGGCAAGGCACATTTATATTTGGAAAAAGCGTGTATGAGTGGAAAAAGTGCGTATGGTTGCTCTTTTTTAGGAATGCTTTATCAAGATGGTAGGGGTGTTGAAGTAGATATGCAGACTGCAATCTTGTTTTATGAAAAGGCTTGTGCTTTAAAAGAATCTTGGGCTTGTGCATATATTGGGTATTTATATTACGAAGGTAAAGACTTAAAGCAGGATTTTCAAAAGTCTTTCGAATATAGTGATTTAAGTTGTAGTTTAGGGTATGCTGATGGTTGTCTAATGATGGGGCATTTTTTTTACGGGACTGATAAGTCGGGTATACCAGCAGATGCTAAGAAAGCAAAGGATTATTTTATTCGTGCTTGTGATTTGGGTAGTGAGATGGCTTGTCAAAGGCTAAATATTTGGTAGATTGATTTAAGTGGAGGGTATGTGTTTCTGGTGAACACCGTAGGCTTCAAACCTATTGAGTGGCTAGGTGTCTGGCTGTTGGGGAGTTCGATTCTTCCACCTTCCTGCCATATAGTAGATAATTAGTTTACTTTGTTGTGGAATTTGTATCTTAAAACTTAAAAATAAATAAGATGATTTTTTAGAAAGTGTTTGATTGTCTCAAAAAGTAAAAATACAGGGTATGTATTTTATGTAAAATAAAAGATTTACTTTTAGTGTCAATAGTGTATCCATAGCAAGTCCTATATCAGTGCTTTCGTTTAAGGTTTTTCTAGCGTATTCATTTGCGGGTAAAATCAAAGTGGTATTTTGGTTTTAAAATTTTGAATGAGATTTTTAAAAATTTGAATTTTTAAGGGTGTTTTTTTGTTTAAATTGCGTGTTTATAGG
>NZ_NHYN01000017.1 GCF_003288845.1 Helicobacter monodelphidis
ACCGATAACAACTTTTTCATTTTTAGCTCCTTGAGTTTTTTATCAAACAGAATGAATTCAATTTGATTAATGTAATGATATAGTAGGGTTGTCAAAGAAATATGAAAAAAGTGTTAAGTTTGTGTTGAGATTTTTAATATGTGCAGTGAATGAAAAATATTTCAAGAATAATTTAGAGTAACTCTTTAGCTACCCTAAATTATTGTTTTAAGATTGAATAAAAGATTCTGCAATGCGAATAGCATTTGTTGCAGCACCAACACGAATTTGGTCTGCGACGCACCATAAATGTGCGATATGTGAATCAAAGACATCTTTACGTACACGCCCAACATAGGTTTGGTCTGTATCTGTTGCAATAATTGGCATAGGATATTGGTGTTGGTTAGGGTCGTCAATAAGCACGACAGAAGGTGCTTGAGAAAGAACAGAATGAATCTCTTTTACGGATGGTGTTGTCTCAAAATGGATACTCAAAGATTCACTATGACTGCGTAAGACTGGGACACGAACGCAGGTTGCACTGATTGGAAAGTCGCTATGCATAATCTTAGCTGTTTCTTTAATCATTTTCATTTCTTCTTTTGTGTACCCGTTGTCCATAAAAATATCAATATGTGGAATGACATTCAGTGCAATTTGATGAGCAAATGCTTTTGGATTACAATCTTTTAGTGTAAAATCAAAAAAATGACGCATTTGTGTAACAAGTTCCTCCATTCCCTTTTTTCCTGCCCCACTTACAGCTTGATAAGTGCTGACATCAACGCGCGTGATTTTAAATGCGTCGTGAAGAGGCTTCAGAACCTGCACCATCTGAATTGTAGAGCAATTTGGATTTGAAATAATCCCTGTTTTTTTCCATAATGCAATATCTTCTGGGTTAACTTCTGGAACAACCAAAGGTACATCGGGATTCATACGAAAAAAGCTTGTGTTATCAATTACGACAGCACCCGCTTTTGTGGCGAAAGGAGCATATTTTTCGCTCACACTACCCCCTGCACTAAAAAAAGCAATTTCAACACCCATCTTTTTAAACACTTCTTCGGTGAGTTCTACTACCGCAATTTCCTTACCTTTAAATTGTACACTTCGCCCAATACTTCTTGTGCTGGCTAGTGGTATAATCTCATGAACAGGGAAATTCCTCTCCTCTAAGAGAGAAAACAACTCTTCGCCCACCGCTCCTGTTGCTCCAACAACTGCTACAACATATTTTTTCATCGTATCCCCCTATATGTGAATTTTATACTTTTGAATTTTCTCTTGTAATGCCTTTTCAGATAAACTCAACATTTTTGCTGCTTTATCTAATTCGTTATTAACAGCTGCTAAAACTTCAATAATTAAATCTTTTTCCAAGTCTTCAACTCTTTCACCCTTACCCTCACGACTATTTAAAAACAAATCTTCGCTTAAAATTTCTGTGTTTTCACTTAAAATTACCGCTCGCTCAATAACTGAAAGTAATTCTCGGATATTTCCATACCAAGCATAATTTAATAAATCCGTTTGTGCTTTTTGGCTGATTTTTTTTAGCGGAAAACCATATTGTTCACACACCTCAGAAAGTTTCCATTCGCAAATAGGGATAATTTCCTCTTTTCTTTCACGCAAAGGAGGAATATTGACAGGAATAGTCTGGAGGCGAAAAAACAAATCCTCACGGAACTCCTGCCGTTTAATTTTTTCTTGAATGTTTGCATTTGTTGCTGAAACAATACGAAATTCAACCTTAATTGGTTTAGAGCTTCCTAAACGTACCACTTCTTTTTCTTGTAAAACTCTTAAAATTTTTGCCTGCAAGGCTAAAGGCATTTCACCAATTTCATCTAAAAAAATTGTACCACCATTTGCTGCTTCAAATTTTCCTGCCCTACCTTCTGTTGCGTCTGTGAAAGCACCTTTCTCGTAACCAAACAATTCAGATTCTAAAAGATTATCTGGAATTGCTGCCATATTAATTGCAATAAATGGTGCTTTTGCACGCGTTGAAGATTGATGGATATGTTGTGCTAAAACCTCCTTGCCCACTCCGCTCTCTCCTAAAAGTAAGATGGAAGCATCTGTTGTTGCTGCTTTGCTAACAATCTTTAAAACCTTTTCAAATGCTGGTGAAACAGCAATAAAATTCCCTGCTGAACCCTCTTCTTTTTTTGTGGCAGTGATATGATTTTGTTGTTGTTCGCTTTGTACTTTTTGTACTTTTGCAGAACGTTTAATGGCTTGAACAAGAGTTTCAATCTCAAATGGTTTAATTAAGAAATCCTTTACACCCAAACGGATAGATTCAACTGCTTTGTTGAGTGTTGCGTTTCCTGTAATGATAATTGCTTCATATTTTCCATTGAGATGTTCTAAGAATTCAATACCGTCCATTCCAGGCATATTAATATCCGTTACAATTAACTCATAAGAATCATCAAGCTTTTTTAAGGCATCTTTTGCATTTTTAAAAGAAATAATCTGGAATTCTGGATATTCACTAAGGGCGATTTCTAGCCCCTTTCTCATATTGATATCATCTTCTATAATTGCTATTTTCATTTTCACTCCCTTGTTTCTAAAATTTCTACAACGGCATAACCACCAATTTCCTCTGCTCGAATCAGCACAGGTGGAATCCATAAAGCGGTTGTTGAGCGTCCCATAAGATTCAAAGCCATCGTATCATCTCTTAGCTGAATCCCATTCCTCATCATACATATCAGCATTTCTTCTTTTGAGTTTTTAAGGCGATAATGGATTGTCTTATCATCAAGAGGTTCACCAATCTCACAACTTGCTTTAACAACAAAATGCTTTGGTATAACCATACTTCTTGAAATATTGTAATTTTCATTAATTAACATTCCATTTCGCACAGCAACACGATACGAAAAAAGATAGAATCTCTCATCTCCAAATAGGGTGACACTCAAAAGCAAAATGCCTAAAAATGCTTTCATTCCTAGTCTTGCTCATCTTCTTTTTCTTCTTTGGGGCATTTTGCTATCGATACAACCCATTCATCCTGTACGTTTACGATAATAACGCCACTCGTATTTCGCCCTGCCTTGCGAATACTGTGCATATCAACACGAATCATTTTACCATTTCCTGTGAGTACCATTAAATCCATACTTTCATCAACACTAACAATGCCGACAAGCTGTCCGGTTTTTTGTGTAAGCTTCATAGCTATCACGCCCTTTCCGCCACGTTTTGTCATACGATACTCACTCACTTCTGTACGTTTGCCGATACCCTTTTCGCTAACACTTAGAACCTCTTCATTTTCAGAATTAATCACGGCAGCACCGATGACATAGTCATTTTCCTCTTTAAAACGAATCGCTGTTACACCCCTTGCGTTTCGTCCTACTTCCCGAACTTCATCGGTTAAGAATCGTACGCACATTCCTTTATAAGTTACAACAAGAATTTGTTGAGGTGCAGATAGATTTGCTGGTTCAATCAAGCTGTAATTCTGAATGATCTTTGCTGTAACAATCTCGTCATCTTCATCTAGGCTAATTGCACGTATACCGATAGATCGGACATTCTTAAATTCACTAAGATTAGTGCGTTTAATTAATCCTTTTTTGGTAAAAAATGCAAGAGATTTATCTTCATTGAAATCTTTTGTGGTGATTGTTGCCATAATTTTTTCACCCGCTTCAAGTTTAATGAGATTTACAACTGCTTTTCCAATTGCCGTTCTTCCCGCTTCTGGAATCTTGTAGACTTTTAGCCAATAGAGTTGACCACGGTCTGTGATAAACAAAATTGTGTCATGAGTATCAGATACAAAGAAACTTTCAATAAAATCATCTTCGTGTGTATTACCGCTTACCTTGCCTTTGCCACCACGATTCTGTTTTTCATAAGAACGTAAGGGGACACGTTTAACATAACCACGATGACTCATTGTAACAACAACACTTTCATTAGGAATTAAATCTTCTATATCGATGCTGTCATAGTCTTCCTCAATTATCGTACGTCGTTCATCATAAAATTTTTCTCTAACTTCTAGCAATTCCTCTTTGATGACTTCATTGAGTTTATCTTCACTTTTTAAAATTGCGTCTAGGTGTGCAATTTCTTCTAGAAGGCGCTTATATTCTTCTTGAATTTTTGTTCTTTCTAATCCACTTAGACGTTGCAAACGCATTTCCAAAATTGCTTGGGCTTGAGTTTCACTTAATTGATAGTGTTGTATAAGCTGATTGTTTGCATCCTTCGTATCTTTACTTTTTTTAATCAGCTCTATGATTTTATCGATATGTTCAAGTGCGATTCTTAAACCCTCTAGTATATGTGCCCTTGCTCTCGCTTTTTCTAATTCAAAAATAATGCGACGAATCACAACATTCTTGCGGTGAAAAATAAAGAAATGTAACAGTTCCAAAAGGGTGAAAATCTTTGGACGTTTATCGCAAATTGCTAATAAAATAATTCCAAAAGTATCTTCCATTGGAGTGGATTTAAAAAGATGGTTCAAGACAATTTCACTCATTGCTTCTTTCTTGAGTTCAATCACAACACGAATGCCCTCACGATCGCTTTCATCACGAACTTCTGAAATCCCATCAATCACTTTTTCTTTTGCTAATTCTGCAATTTGTTTGACCAGATTTGCTTTATTTACTTGATAGGGTAATTCATCAATAACAATCATATCTTTTGTTTTACTTTTCTCAATATGCGTTTTTGCACGTATTTTGATTCTTCCTCGCCCTGTCTCATAAGCTTCTCTAATGCCACCTTTACCATAAATAATACCACCTGTAGGAAAGTCTGGCCCTTGTATAAATTCTAGTATGTCAGACAAACTTGCTTCTTTGTTGTCAATCAAGTGTAGCAAGGCATCAACGATTTCACTTAAACGATGAGGAGGAATATTTGTTGCCATTCCCACTGCGATCCCGTTTGAACCATTGACAAGTAAATTAGGAATACGACTTGGTAAAACTTCGGGTTCTTTTTGACTAGCATCATAATTTGGGATAAATTCAACTGTTCCTTTTTCGATATCGCGTAAAATTTCCTCACTGACAGCAGTCATTTTTGCCTCTGTATAACGCATTGCAGCCGCACGGTCGCCATCGATTGAGCCAAAGTTTCCTTGTCCATCAATAAGTTGTAGACGCATAGAGAAATCTTGTGCCATTCTCACAAGGGCGTCATAAACAGCGGTATCTCCATGTGGATGGTATTTTCCGATAACATCACCCACAATTCTTGCACTTTTTTTATAAGCTGAACGACTTCCCATACCTAACTCATGCATTGCATAGAGAATTCTGCGATGGACAGGCTTGAGCCCATCGCGTGCATCAGGCAAGGCACGTCCAATAATTACACTCATGGAATATTCAAGATAACTCTCTTCTACAGATTCCTTAATTTTTATATCTTGAATCGATTCTTCTATTGACATTCTTAACACCTTCAATAAAACTCTAAACTCACGATTTTAACATACTTTTGCTTCAGTCTATTTTAGTCCCTGCTTAAAGCTTGCAGGACATGCCTTTAAAATGCGTTTACGTAAAGGTTCTTCGTATCCAGCATTTGTTGCAATCGCACAAAAAAATGCAAAGACACGCCCATTTGTCAACATTAGGTTATCTTTTGGGCGTGAAGCAATTGTGATACCTTCAAAGTTCCCTTTAGTATCCCACACGGGTGCTCCTATAGGATTAGAAGGGTAGAGGTTAGAAAGGCTTGAAATCGCAACAACACCCGTAATATTTTTTTCTTTCTTTGCTTCTTTTGCAACATTCTTTAATTCACTGCTTACATCAATAACCTTTGGTGTACCTGCTTTTTTTTGCGTTGTATAAAATACAAGATCCGGTGGAATCTTATGATATTCTTTCAGATAAACCGCTAATTGGCTACGTGTAATCTTAATATTACCTTTTTTCGCATAAGGATAGTATAATATACTCTGGCTTGTAGGTTCTTGGTTAGCAAGATAGAATGCACCTTTACCCCTTGCTTTTGGAATAGCGGATGCAGGAATAAAACCGCCACCTATAGGCACTTTTTTATAGGACTTTGAACGTCTTGCTGTATCCTCCCTGGGGATAAAACTCATTCCGCGTTTTTGGAGTGTTTCTAAATGAAACCGATTCATTTCTGTTGGATTACCATAAGGGTCTGTAAAAGAAGCAATTTTGAATAAAACAATTTTTTGGTCCCTATCCACCGCATAAGGCTCTAGTGTAGCAAAATAAATAAGTGGCATTCCGACCGCATCAAGAATCTTGATTCTTGCGCTCCTTGCCCATTCTTCTTCTATAAACAAGGAAGCTTCAGAGCCTAAGATATATCCTCCCTCAAGCCATACGCCATAGCTATCTTTTGGTGGTTGCCCATTAAAATCACTCTCGATAAGAACACTGTCAAATAGCCGAAATTGTGGTTCTGAAAATAAATACACAGAAAACAATAAAAGAAAACACAATGTTTTATTGAACATCTTTAACCTCTTTTTTAAAGTTATTTTGTTAGATTTTCACTTTAGTTTATTTTAAACACAAAGGAAAATGCGATGAAGGAAACGACTGAACTTAAGATTTTTGATGTTGCGGAGGAAGAACTTGAAAGCTTCAAAGAAGCTCTTATTAAAACTTCCAAAGGCGATATAAGACTCAGACTTTTTCCTCTTGATGCTCCCAATACGGTTGCAAACTTCGTTTCTCTTGCACAAAGTGGATTTTACAATAATTTAACTTTCCATAGAATTATACCGGGTTTTGTTGCACAAGGTGGTTGCCCTAAAGGAAATGGCACAGGAGGTCCTAATTACCGTATTCCTTGCGAAACAGCAAATAATCCTCATAAACACAAAAGAGGTACATTATCAATGGCACATGCAGGTAAGGACACTGGAGGTAGCCAGTTTTTTATCTGCTTTGATGACCAGCCTCATCTTGATGGTGAACATACGATTTTTGGACGCATTTTACCCAATGAGCGACCAAGTTACAAAGTATTAAATTCTTTAGAACAAGGTGATGAAATTCTAGGTATTGTCATTAATCCGCCATCAAAGAAAGGGACTAAATCCGAATAATTGAAGAATATCTTGAGGGAGTGTCAATAATGTCGAAGATTTTGTTTTTGAGGGTTTTTTTTGGCTTTGTCTTTGCGATTCTTTTTGTTGCTTGTTCCTCTGAAATAGAGGTAAATTCTGTGAAGCAAATTGATTCTAACTTGTTAGAAATTGTATTGAAAGAACCTGTTGCTGAACAAAATATTAATACCCTTTATGATGTCAAAGACATTCTTGTACTTGAACATAAGGGTTCTAAAGTATCCCCTCAAGGTAAATACGCGTGGGTTCAGTCCGATACGTTGAGAATCTATCTTAAAGATCCTCTGATACCTAATCAGGATTATAAGATAACTCTTGATTTGGCATCTATTAGCAAAATAACCCAGTCAAAGCCTCTTGCACAAATGCAAACAACACTTACAACACCAAAAAATGAATTTAGTCTTAGTCAAAATGAATTTGTTTTTAGCGAAAGTGACCCCACTATTGCTTTTTTGCAGGTAGAATTTGAAGTTGCCGTGCCAATTATGGACATTCAGAGTGGAATTTCTATCCAATCACCCCAAAATGAGGTAGTTCCTTTCACATTAGAAACATTAGCGGGTGGAAAGTATCGTGTGATTTCGGATTTGCAAACTTCTTCCTATTCGCAGGATTTAGTTTATCGTTTGAAATTTGATGCTCAAAAATTAGGATTAGAAGAGAATCTTGAGTACGATGTTACGCTTCATCGAAATTCATCTTTAAATTTCTTAAACTTACAAGTGAGGAATTCTGTACCTGCAATTGAATTATATTTTTCGCAACCAATAGATATACAAAATCTTGAAAATTATCTCCGCATTTCTCCAGAAACAACACTCAAAATTTCGAGCGTTGGTAATAAAATTATTCTCAATGGAGATTTTAAAATTGGTACGACCTATAATCTTGATATTCTTGCAGGAATCAAAGGTTTACAGGGCGAAAAATTGAAGGAAAATGTAACGCAAAAATTTAGTTTCACAGATTTACCGCCACAAATTGCTTTTTCTAATGAGGGAGCTCTGTTGCCTGCAAATCATCAACATAAAATTGCCTTTAAGACATTAAATGTGAATCAGGTGCATGTTCGTGTGAGTCAGATTTATTTGAATAATCTAACACAATTCTTCTATGACCAAGATTTAATTGGAGGTAGTCGTTATTCAGGCTATGATATTACAAGTAGGCTGTCTCGCTTAGGCGATACAGTTTTTGAGGGAGATTTTGATATTCAAAATGTGCAAAACCAATGGCAACAAAACGAAATTGACCTTACCTCAATTAAAAACAAAAAAGGAATTTTTGTTGTTGAGCTTTCCTTTAAGCAAGAAAGCATCTCTTATCAATTTCCTTCCAGCATGGAAAAATGGAAAATTCGTAATTACTTCATAAAACAAGGACGCGTTGGTAAGCATTTAGTATTTACAGATATGTCTATTCTTGCCCAACGCAGTAAAGATAAACTTTATGCTACACTTTTAGACATTACAAGTAACAAACCTATTCCAGGTGTAGAAATTGAAGCTTATAATTCGCGTAATCAGCTTATTGCAAAAGCTACAACTAACAATGCAGGCGATGTGATTTTACCCAGTAAGGATATTTATTATCTTTTTACCCAACGTAATGAAGATGTCAGTGCCTTAAAGCTTTCAGCTCCTCTTAGCAATGATGGTTTTGATGTTGGTGGAATCTCTCCTCAAGATATACGTGCATTTTTATATACGGATAGAGGCGTTTATCGACCGGGTGAGAGTATTCATCTAAGCCTTATCGCGAGAAATAAAAACTCGCTTTTACCTGCTGAGTTACCCATTCTTTTGACACTTACAAATCCACGCGGCAAAGAAACGCTTGTCGATTTACCTTTAAAACAGAGTAATGAATTTGGATTCTATAACCATACCATTGAAATTCCACAGAATGCTCCTACTGGACTGTGGAATGTGAATGTTAAAATTGGTGATACAGAAAACTTTAATAAAACAATTCCTATTGAAACTATTGTTCCATACCGCATTGCTGTTGAGTTAGATGCCCAAGATACATTAAAGTTGTCAGAACAAGAGAACACTTTAGCTTATCAAATCCACTCTAAGTATCTTTTTGGTGCTCCTGCATCGAATTTAGACTATCGTTCTAGTTTGTCAGTAATACCAAGTATTTTTCATAGCAAGAAATATCCAGATTATCGTTTTGAGAACCCTACAAGTTATAATTACAATGCAGAAGAGTCCCAGAAAGGAACATTAGATGAAAATGGTGATGCACATTCTTCATTTCAGTTGAATTCACTTGAAAGGGCTAACTCTAACCTTGAGGCGAAAATTCTCACACAGGTTTTTGAAAGGGGGGGTAGAGGAGTTTCAGCACGTAAATCAATCTCTATTCAACTCTATGACCATTTTGTGGGAGTGCAAGAACCCAATTCGCGTTATATTCAACAAAATAGCCCATTGTCTCTGCCTGTCGTCGTGCTTTCAGCTGATGATACACCGGTTGCAGGGAGAAAAATCAGCTATAAGATTTATCATAATCGCTACTCGTGGTGGTGGGATTATAGCTCATACAGTAGCTTTATAGCCGCATTTAAAAGTGATCGCAATAGTCAGTTAATAGCGGAAGGAGAGCTTACTTCTAAAGATCAGCCCATATTTTTTACTTATACGCCCTCAGAAACGGGAGAAATTTTTATTGAATTCACAGATATTGCAAGCAAAAGTAGTACAGGAACAAATTTTTATGTAAGTAGTTGGGGGGAACCTACACAGGAAAATAAAATTATTTCTTTGAAAATTACTGCGGATAAGGAAGAATATCAATTAGGTGAAGAAGCAAAAGTATATTTTGAAAGTGCAAAAGGTGCAAAAGCTTTAGTGAGTATTAGTTCGCAAGGTGAGATTTTGCAACGTTATTGGATAGATACAATAGGCGACCAAACAGAATTAAATATTCCTATCACTCAAGAAATGCTACCTAATGCTTATGTAAGTGTGTCTTTATTGCAGAATTATCAAACCAGTAGTGAAAACGATCGTCCTTTGCGTTTGTATGGAGTTGTTCCTTTGAATGTTGTTGATGAAAATACGAAGTTGAATTTACAAATTCTAGCTAAAGATGAAATTCTCCCTGATTCAACATTAGAAGTTGTTATTAAAAACCCTAAGAAGGAAAAATTTGGATTTTCGTTAGCTGTTGTTGATGAAGGTTTACTTGCTTTAAATGCGTTTAAAACCCCTAATGCATGGGATTATTTCTTTGCAAAACAAAGCTTAGGTATAGAAACTTATGATTTATATGATTTAATTATAAAAAAAAGATTAGGCGAAGTGTCCAAGGTTTTCAAGGCGGGGGGAGAGGAAGCATATTTTGCAAAGCAAAAAGGTGATGAAAATGCGGAGAGATTCAAACCTGTAGCATTCTTTATTTCACCCACAACAAGTGATGAGAATGGAGAGGCGACGTTTCGCTTTGATATTCCAAATTATATGGGCAAGTTGCGTGTGATGGTTGTTGCTAGTCAGCAAGAACTTTTTGGGAGTGCACAAAAAGAAGTGATTGTAAATGCACCTGTTGTGATGTTACCTACAATTCCTCGTTCCTTAAAAGTTGGAGATTCTTTTAGTTTGCCTATTGAACTAATTCCAACACAAGATGATGTAGGTAAGGTTACGCTCCAGATTCGCAGTGGAGAAAAAATTGTTTTTGAGCAAACAGAACTGCAAACAAGATTTGAAGGTAGAAGGTCTCAAATATTGAATTTTAAAGGTAAGGTACAAGAAAGCATTGGCACAGAAGAAATTGTTCTTACGCTTATGCAAAAAGGTTCTACCCTAACAGACAAGACAGAAATTGATATTAAAGCCATCAATCCTTATGTTACAAAAACACAAAGCACTGTCATTCAGGCAGGGGAAAACACAACGATTTTAAGTCCAACAGATTTTATTAAACATTCCAATGAGGGGCATTTAATTGTTTCTTCATATCCAATTTTGATGCTTGATCACCGCTTAAGATTTCTTATTCAGTATCCTTATGGTTGTATAGAGCAAACGACTTCGGCTGTATTGCCACAATTATTTATGGATAAACTTAGTCACGCTGATTTTATTAATAAAGAACGTATTGCAGAAAATATTCGTGCAGCAATAGCAAAGTTGCAAAGTTTTCAGACAGGTGATGGTGGCTTTGCCTATTGGCAAGGGCAAAGTGATTCTAATATGTGGGGTAGCAATTATGCAGGGCATTTTATGATTTTAGCAAAAAAAGTTGGGTTTTATGTACCAGATTCTTTATTTTTACGTTGGGTGGATTACCAAACAAGTCAATTAAGAAATGAAGATTCTCCTTATAAAGCTTATTCCGTTTATTTGCTTGCTTTAGCAGGTAAAGGGCAGATGAGTTTTATGAATGAGCTTTATGAAAATCAGCTTGATTCTTTAAATGTGGTTGATAAATGGTTTTTGGCTGGGGCATATCAGTTGCTAGGATACGAAGATATTGCAAAAACAATCACAAAGAATCTTTCACAACAACCTGATGATGATAGTCAATACAATATTGGTAGCTATGGTAGTAATACCCGCAATAGGGCGATTATCTTGCAAATTTACCATAGTATCTATAAGGATACGCCAAAAGCTCTTTATCAAGATTTAAAAGCGATTTTAGAGAGTGAGAGTTGGCTTTCTACCCAAACAACGAGTTATTTGTTGCTTAGCTTTGCTATGTTAGAGCAAGAGGGTAGCAAGGAAGGTTTGCAAGGGAGTGTGTCGGTGAATGGAACACAAAATACACTCAAGAACCCACTTGAAAGTTATCGTTTAGATTCAGGAGAAGCAAAGATTCAGAATGCAGGAAAACAACCGATCTATGTGAATTATATTTGGGAGGGAATTACTAAGGAAAAGTTAAACCCAATTTATAAGGGTGGATTAGGATTGGCACAGAGCTTTTGGAAAGAAGATGGTAGTGCCCTGCCTATTTCTGAATTAAAACAACTCAAATCATCGACAAGTTTTTGGATTCGATTTGTGCTTACAAATGATAACAATATGAGTGAGTTTACTCATATTGCCTTAACACAAGGGTTGCCTAGTGGGTGGGAAATTGAAAATACGCGTTTAAATGATGATTCTCTACCTTCTTTTGTGAAAGAATCCCAAAGTCGTGATGTTACTTATGTAGATATTCGTGATGATAAGATTATGTGGTTTTTTGATAATATATATGATAAAAAAGTTGTTTGGGTGAAAATAAACACTGTTACACCCGGTAGTTACATTCTTCCTCCAGCTTTTGCGGAGGCGATGTATAATCATAATATTCAAGGTTCTGTTGCAGAAATTCCTGTGGAAGTTCTTCCGCAATAATGCCTTTCAGCTTTTTTGTTAGACCCATTCTTTGGGTGGGGGCGATTGTTTTTATTTGTATATTTATTATTTTTAATATAGTTTTTTGGAGTTTTAATCCTTCCAGCGACCCTTTCTCTCAACGTTATTCAAGGGCAGTTCTTGACCGCAATAATCAGATTCTAAGTTTATTTTTAAATGATGAAGAGCAATGGCACTTAGCTCTTTATACCCCCATTTCTGAAAAATTAAAAACAGCCTTAATACTTTATGAAGATAAAAATTTTTATACACATCACGGTATTGATTTACTTGCAATCGGACGCACATTAAAAAATAATCTTTTTTACCATAAAAAACAGGGTGCAAGTACAATTAGTATGCAAGTTATTAAGCTTCTTCAACGTAATCCACGCAATTATTATCATAAATTTATTGAAAGTATTGAGGCATTGAGGCTGGAACAACTTTATACAAAAGATGAGATTTTAAATCTTTACTTTAATAATGCTCCTTATGGTGGAAATATTGTGGGGGTTGCAAGTGCAGCTTTGTTTTATTTTCAAAAAACACCTGAAACACTTACATGGAGTGAGGCTGCCTTACTTGCGGTTTTACCAAATGCACCAGGATTGATTAATCTCACCACAAATCGCCATTTGTTGCAACAAAAACGCAACTTACTTTTGCAAAAACTTTATGAAAAAGGTGAATTTGGGGAAGATATTTTACAAATTGCACAAGCTGAACCTATTCCTACACCTAAGATTCACCATAATATTGCACCCCATCTTGCTTTACGAATGATAGCAGAGGGCGAACCAGAAGAATATTTTTTTTATAGCACTATTGATAAGTCTCTACAAATGCGACTTGAAAAAAGTGCAAAGTCTTATCAGCAAAGAATCCGAAAAGAGGGCATACATAACCTAAGCCTTCTCCTTGCAAGCACAGAAACTAAGGAGATTCTAGCTTATATTGGTTCGCAAGATTTTTTTGATATTCAAGGTTTGGGACAGATTGATGGAGTGCGTGCAAAACGCAGTGTAGGTAGTGTCTTAAAGCCACTTTTATATGCTTTAAGTATTGATGAAGGTTTATTGTTACCTAATTCTTTAGTTCCTGACATACCTTTGTTTTTTAAAAATTTTAATCCACATAACGCTAATCACCACTATCGTGGGCTTGTTCCTGCAAGGCAAGCCCTTATCCGTTCTTTGAATGTACCTTTTGTTACTTTGCTTAATGAATATAGTGTTGAAAAATTTTATTATATTTTGAAGAAAATCATTCAATTTGAGGAAGATAATCCTCAACGTTATGGGTTGTCGTTGATTCTTGGGACAAAAGAATTTACACCATTGGATATTGCTAAAATTTTTGTTGGGCTTGGTAATTATGGATATTTTAGTGATTTAACTTATAATATAAAAAAGCCTGTATCGGGTGGTTTTCAGCTAATTCAAAAAGGGAGTGCGTATCTTACCTTGCAGGATCTAAGCCAATTAGAACGTTATGGGGAAGAAAATTTTTATAAAACAAAAAACCTCTTTTCATGGAAAAGTGGAACAAGTTGGGGGCAAAAAGATGCGTGGGCAGCGGGTGTTTCTCCGCAGTATACTCTTGTTGTATGGGCAGGTAATTTTAATGGAGCAGGAAGCCCAAATTTAAGCGGTGCAAAAAGTGCTGGAGTTTGGTTTTTTGAGGTTTTAAAACTTTTACCACAACAAAATGCCTTTAGCTTACCGCCAAATTCTATGCGTAGTATTCTTACAGATAACTTAACACATTATCGGCTTAGTGATGAGATGTTTCAGTTAATTAAAAATAAAAATAAACTTCTTAAAAATGGCTTTGAAGCAAAAAAGATGGGAGAAGGTGCTTTGATTCAGGCAGAAGAACAAATTGCTCCGGTTGGTACAAAGATTCTTAAAACTTCTCCCTTTTTAAATTCGTATTGGATTTATGATGATGGTACAGAGGCTCTCTCAAGTGATTCGAGATTTTTAGAATCTCACCAAATTTTGCGTCTTAACCTCCCTACACCAATCTTGAATTTTTATTTGCAAGAAAGGGTGGATATTGCACATTTTTTACGCAAGCAGGAAAAAAGAACACCTCGTTTTATCTATCCACCTCCCAATATCAAAATTACCTTACCTAAGGATTTTAGTGGTAAAAAAGAACTTATTGTTCGGATTGCTAATCTAAAAAAAGAAAATATTTTTTGGTTTTTAGATGGAAATTTATTGACACAAACACACCAAGAAACATTTAAGCTTTCCCTATCTAAAGGCTTTCATCGTCTATTTATTATTAGTGAAAGTGGTCATCACGATAGTGTTCAGTTTAGGATTGAATAATTTTTTAGATTGGAATACTATTTGCTAAATTTCTATTATAAATGAATAAAATAGAAAGGAGAGCAAATGAAAGCTTCACTTAACAAAGCGATACAGAGCTATACAGCTGGTTTACAACAAAAAACAACTTCTCAAGCTGCAGAGTATCTTCAAGGACTCAAGTCACGCTTTCCTTCATTGAATATTTCTGTTCAAATTCCCTCTTCATCTAGTTTATTTGAATCATCAGGGAACAACCATTTTATGTTGCCAGCAGGTATTTTGCAAAAGATGGCACGGGATTCCGAGTTTTCAGCAAGGATTGAAGCAGATATGCGAGTTTTTGAAGCACAAATATATAAAGATCAAAAAAATACTTCCTTGGAATCTTCGGGATTTTTTGTGAATCTTGATAGTAGTTATGGCGGTTGGAGTATTGCTAAAAGTGTTCAAGCGGCTAGTCCGCAAGATTATTTTAGACAGGAACAGCACCAAAAGGAGGAAGCTTATTTTGAACATTTGGAATCACAAGGTAGGGATACAAAATATGAAAGAAGCATTCTGAAAAAGGTGTTAAATCGTAAGCTAACTATCGAAGATGGGCGGATTAAAGAATCAAGTATTCCTATACAAGAGAGACGTTCCATGCAACAAGATACCCTTGATATTAGGGTATAGATGTCGACTTCAACAAGGAATCTATATTTTCATAGCCATTTTGGGTCTTTTGTAAAACTCACAGAGAGCCATATTTTATAACTAGGGAGTTCTAGCCCTTGTTCAATTTCATCGCGAATACGGTCCATATCATCTACTGTTTGGATGCCGCGATGACTATCAAGCAAAATATTAACCTCAACCATATAAAACCGTCCACTTTTTGCCACATGAGTGTCGTAATTTTTAAAGCGATATTTTTGGGCTATTTCTTGTAAAATGTGATCAATTTTATCATCCATTTCTTTTGGAGCAACCATTGCTAAATCAGCAAGGTTCTGAATGAATACCTTAAGTGGCATACTTGCAAGAATAATTGCTAGGACAATTACTAATGCAGGGTCGACATAAAGAGCCCATACACTGACATTCTCTTCATCTAATAGGTAAATTGCACCAAATGCAACGAATCCACCTAAATATAATACACTATCGATAAGCCACTCCAGACTATCTACACTGATTAATGGGGATTGCAAATGTTTTCCACAACGATTTGTATAAACCCAAATTACAATACAAAGAATCATAGAAAAAAAAGAATAAACCATTGCACCACCAAATTCAACACGATATCCTCCTTCAAGAATTCCATGTACTCCATTGATTAATGCATAGAGGCAAACTAAAAGTAAAATTAAACTTTTAAAAACATTCACCATAGGTTCAAATCGCGTATAGCCATACTGAAAAATATCATCATCTTCTTTAAAAATATATTTTGAGGTTACGACGCTAAGCATAATTAAAGCAACGCTTAAAAATGCCACAAATCCATCAAAAATAATTGCCTTAGAACCAATATATAAACCATAGAATATCCCAAAAATAGCTAAAATGACTGCAAAAAATAACGAAACATTTAATACAAATTGTTCTTTTTTGCTTTGCTGTAAGGGGTCGCTACATACTTCCGCATTATTGCGAATTTTTTTACTGGAAGGGTTATTGTGGATTCTTGAAAACATTTCATACCTTATGATTTGGATATTACATTATTCAAACTCCACCTTTTTTCATAAATAAATTAAAGTGGAATGCTTTAAGTTCTTTATTTAGGATTGCAGAACAGGCATAGCAGATTTTAACTCTAATATCCTTCAAAGTCAATTTTGTGTAATTTTTTTAAATCTGTCGCAGGGCAGAAAATAAAAATTTTCCGCCCCTAATATTTTAAAACAACACAGAGAGTGTTCCTTGAATAACAAGTGCGTTGACTAAGTCGATAAAGAACGCACCAACTAGAGGTACAATGATGAATGCCATATGGCTTGGTCCATAATGCGAAGTAACGGTTTGCATATTAACCATTGCAGTTGGTGTTGCACCTAAACCAAATCCACAATGTCCAGCTGCTAAGACTGCCGCATCATAATCTTTCCCGCAAAATCTGAATGTTACAAAAATTGCATAGAAAATCATCATTATGGCTTGAATACCAAGAATGACAACCATCGGTAATGCAAGTGCGACAAGTTCCCATAGATTCACAGTCATCATTGCAAAAGCAAGGAATAGCGAAAGTGAAACATTCCCTAAAACAGATACCTCTCTATCAAAAACATGATGAATATTGAGTGCAGAAAGGACATTTCTTAACACAACACCGAGGAATAAGCAATAAACAAAAGTGGGAAGCGTGAATGATGGAACAGATGCTTTCATGAAATCACTAAGTAGATTACCAAGTAAAAGTGCAATCGCAATGAGTGCCAATGATTCTACAAAACTAATGGGTGTAATTAAACGTTCTTGTTGAGGGGTTTCAAAGCCACCATGCGTATTATCCTTATTGTGTTCTGCACCGGGAATCTTAAGATTATGTCGCTTAATCAAAAATCTTGCAACAGGACCCCCAATAATTCCGCCCATCACCAATCCAAAAGTTGCACAAGCCATTGCAACTTCCATTGCCGCCCCAAAATTATAAGGTTCTTTGATGAATTCTGTTGCCCAAGCAGAACCTGTTCCGTGTCCACCACTCATTGTAATAGAACCACCAAGCATTCCAATAAGGGGTTCAACACCCATTAAATGGCTCACACCAACCCCGACAATATTTTGTAAAAAGAGTAATCCTACCACAACAACTAAGAATATACTTAGCATTTTTCCGCCTTTTTTGAGTGAGGCAAAATCGGCACTTAAACCAATTGAAGTAAAGAATGCAAGCATAAGCGGATCTTTAAGGGAAGAATTGAAGCTGAATTCAACATTAAACATCTTATATACAAGTAAAATTCCAATTGCGGCAATAATACCACCCACAACAGGCTCTGGAATATTGTAATCTTGTAAAATCTTAACACGATTGATAATAATTCGTCCGAGAATCAGGACGGCAACAATACAAACAAGGGTAAAGTAGAAGTCAAAGTTGATACCACTTAATTTTGCGTCTTCTGCCTTAACAAAGCCAAGAAGTTCAAAACTTTTGTCTGTATAACGTACAGATAAAAAATCTCCATATTGGCTTAAAACTTCTACCTTCATTCCTTTTTTAAGCGTAAAAGATGTTTCTTGAAGTATATCATTTTCGCTTAATGAATACCTGGCGACTGGTGATGCCTGGCATTCAGAATTAGGTGCTGAATACAAAACTGCTTCTTCAGCTGTAATGCTATACTTGTTGCGCCAAGCAGGAACATTCTCAAAATTTTTACTATTTTTGAGAATAAAAGTTTGGCAAGATTCATTGCCTGTTGATGTTGCTGAAATACTTTCTGCATAAAGGCTACTTAAACCAAATATGGAAAGCAATAGAAAAAAAATGGCTTTTTTCATAAAATGCTCCTTAAAAAACAAAATAATCGTTCCGTATTATACATAAAGTAGAGCGAAGTTTGTATGAAAGGGGCTATACATGTCTAAAATATAAGAATTTTTTTAAAGAGTGTATATTTTCGTAACTTTATTTCTATTACTTGACTTAAAATTAAGATAGGCTTAATATGTGAATTAGACAAAAAAATGTATATAGACGACACAAGTGAAACAAAAATAAGGATAATGTAGAATCTGATCATATGGGTTTTCTTTTTAATTGATTTCTGTTATGCTACCCCCACAATCTAGTGTAATTTTTCTGTGTCAAGTTGCACAAAAAGAAGGTTGTTCTTAAAACTCATTTGTGTGTTCTATCGCCTTTATCTGAAAACTTCAAGGGTGGGGCAAGGCTTATAAAAATAATGACAATATTATACTCAATCATAATATTTATGATTGAGTATAGAATAACGATGAAATAAAAGTTTGAAGTAAAATTTTAAAAATCCAAATCAAATAATTTACTTTTTTTCAAAATAATGTTACAATATGAATCTTTGAGACGACATGAGTTATTGTGCGTATAGATAACCAAGTTTTAGGGCATTTGAGTTAAGAATGCAAAGCAAAATACAGCTTATTGCAAAGTTAGGATATAGGTGATTGTATTTTGAAAGGTATTGCTATTGTTAAGGAGTTGGTAGTGAGTAGTTTGGATTACTGGAAATTCTATTATCGTTCACATAAGATTAGTGCCGATAATTCCCTTTTCAGCAGTTTTGTTAAACAATTTTTAGAGCAGGGGAGTTCTCTTTTGGAGCTTGGTTGCGGGAATGGACGCGATGCCACATTTTTTGCGAAGAATCATATTTATACGACAGCAATTGACCAGGTGGAAGAAGAGATTACCTATCTTCAAAATGAGCTTGGAAGCGAGTATTTATCTTTTATTTCTGGCGATTTTACACAATTACAAAAAATTAGAGATTTAAAACCACCCTATGATTGCATTTATTCGCGTTTTACTTTGCATTCAGTCAGTGCATTAGAAGAGAAGCAACTTTTTTCAGATATTCCTTTGTTTTTGAAAAAAAATGGGCTTTTAGCTATTGAAACAAGAGGTTATAAAAACTCTCTCTTCCAGAAAGGGGATTCTGTGGGTGGGCAAGAAGACGCTTTTATTTATAATGACCATTATCGCCGATTTGTCCATTTTGAATCCTTACTAGAAAGTTTGAAAAATACTTTGGGGGATTGTGAAATTATCTTTGCAGCCGAAGATAAGGGCTTTGCACCCTTGAATGGTGTAGATGATTATTTTATTCGTATTCTTGCTAGAACCCAGCGGGGGGGGGGGGCAAGTTTAGAGTTCTCTCTTTAATATTCTTTCTAAAGCCACTTTTTATACAAAAACTTACATTAAAATACCCGACATTCTACTTGCGTCCATCCAGCAAAATGCTGAATGGTGTTGCGTAGAGGAGGCGATATGAAACAAAAGCCTATCGTTTATATCGCTATGGCAGTGGATTTATTGCACACTGGGCATATTAATATCTTAAAAATTGCAAAAGAGCATGCAGATAAAATTCAAGGAAAAGTTGTTGTAGGATTACTTACTGATTCAGCGATTGCTTCATATAAGCGATTACCTTATATGAGTTTTGAACAACGCAAGGCAGTTGTAGAATCTGTGCAATATGTCGATGAGGTTATTCCTCAAGAAAGTCTAAGCTATGAGCCTAATATTAGAAAGCTTTTGCCACGCTTTGTTGTGCATGGTGATGATTGGAAAAATGGTATTCAACAAAAAGAACGTCAAGCAGTGATTGCACTTCTTAAGGAGTTAGGTTGCGGAGAGCTGATTGAGCCTAAATACACAGAGGGGATTAGTTCGACACAACTCAATATTAATGCAAGGGCGATTGGTATCGCGACGAATGCAAGATTGTCGCTATTGAGACGTTTAGTAAATGCAAAAAAGCCTCTTAGGATTATCGAAACACATTCAGCAATTTCAGCCCTCATTGCTCAAAATGCATTCTTTGATGCGAGCGGGCAGAAAATTGAATTTGATGGCTTTTGGAGTTCTAGTCTTACAGATTCCACGAGTCGAGGAAAACCCGATATTGAAGCAGTGGAGCTAACAAGTCGCCTGAATACGATTAATGAAATTTTTGAAGTGACGACAAAACCCTTGATTTATGATGCGGATACAGGTGGTAAGATAGAGCATTTTGCATTCACGGTGCGGAGTTTGGAGCGAACGGGTGTATCAGCAGTCATTATTGAAGATAAAACCGGGCTGAAAAAGAATTCTTTACTAGGAAATAAGGTTTTGCAAACGCAAGATAATATTGAGGATTTTTGCTTAAAAATCACTGCAGGAAAAAAAGCACAAATCACTAATGATTTTATGATTATTGCACGCATTGAATCTTTGATTTTAGAAAAAGGACAGCAAGATGCTTTGAAACGTGCTTTTGCGTATGTTAATGCTGGAGCTGATGGGATTATGATTCATTCAAGACAAAAAAGCCCTGATGAGGTTTTAGAATTTATCACACATTTTAGGGCAAAGGACTCTAATACTCCAATTGTTGTTGTGCCCACAAGTTTTAATGCAATTAAGGCGGAAGAATTAGGTAAAGTAGGAGCAAATATTGTGATTTATGCGAATCACCTACTTAGGGCGTCATTTGTCGCAATGAATGAAGTTGCCAAAGGCATTTTGGAGTTTGATAGAAGTTTAGAGATGGAATCCTCTTGTATGAAAGTTGATGAGATTCTAAGCTTAATACCTGGGACAATATAAAAGGAGAAAATGAGATGGCAAGAGTGATTATATTTGGTGCAGGGAATTGTGGGCGATTGATTGCAGAAAAGATTTTGGTACATAAACAAGATAAAATTTTATTTTTTGTAGATAATGATAGCAATAAACACGGGAAGACTTATTGGGGGGGGGGGAAAAATATTTTGTTAGAGATTAAATCACCTCTTGAGATACGCAATACCGATTTTGATAGTGTGATTTTAGGCACTTTTACAGGGCTTGATGAGTTAAAAGCACAATTACAAGAGGAATTTAATATTCCAACACAAAAGATTGATTCAAGCTATATTAAACAAAGTGTTTTAGCGAGAATTTCTTTTTTAGAAGATTTTGCTTCAATTTGTAAGGAGAAAAATTTACAAGGTGAAATTGCGGAAGTCGGCGTGTATCGTGGAGATTTTGCACATCATATGAATGCATTTTTTCCTCATAAAAAGCTTTATTTGTTTGATACTTTCGAGGGATTTAATGGTTTAGATGTGCAAAAAGATGGACACATGAGTAAAGAATTAGGAGAAAAACATTTTGCAAATACTTCGGTTGAATTGGTCTTAAGTAAAATGCCTCATAAAGAGCAATGTGTCATCAAGCAGGGTTGGTTTCCACAAAGCACAAAGGGGCTTATGGAGGAGAAATTTTGTTTTGTCAATTTAGATGCAGATTTATATGAGCCTATTTTAGAGGGATTGAGATTTTTTTATCCTAGAATGGTGCAGGGGGGTGTTATTTTAGTGCATGAATATTTTTCACAAGGTTATATAGGGGTTAAAAAGGCAGTTTTAGAATTTCTACAAGAATCTAATGCAATGAGTTTGCCTATCGGTGATTCTTTGAGTATTGCAATTTTAAAAAGGTAATTGAATGTTATCAAAATGGATTCAATTTATTTATTGTGGACTTGATTTTTTTATGGATTTTAAATTTCCTCAAAAATATTTGTTTTTGCAAAAATGCAATATTAAACCTGTTCATTCGTTTATACTAAGAGATTCTTACAAAGATTGTTTCCTTAAAATGTTATTTATTTTAAAGAAAGTGAAAAACGATGAATGTATGGTGTTAATTTTTGCAAAGATTAATTTTCAATTTGATACTCATATGTATGAAAAAATTTTTAAAGCTTTAGAATATGAAATAAGTTTTATCCACGAAAATGCTAGAGATATTTTTGAAGGTTGGCATTTTTCTCAAGAATTCAGAAAACAATACAAGGAAATTAAATGCTAGACACGACACAATATGGCAAGCTATTAAGACAAGAAGGGTTTAAATATTTTAGCGGTGTGCCTTGCTCCTACCTCTCTCCTCTAATTAATGATGCGATTAATCAAAATGCTTTTATTATGGCAAATAATGAGGGTGATGCGGTCGCGATTGCAAGTGGTATTAGTCTTGTTGGTGAGAGCTATGGCGTTGTTTTGATGCAAAATAGTGGCTTAAGCAACGCTTTAAGCCCTTTAACAAGCCTGAATTATATCTTTAAAATTCCGATTTTGGGTTTTGTATCTTTGCGTGGAGAATCGGATTCTAGCGGAAAAAATACAGATGAACCACAGCATGAGCTTTTAGGTAGTATCACAGATAAGATTCTTGAAATATGTAAAGTTCCATACATTTTTTTAAGTCAAGATATGTATGAAGCACAGAAGCAGTTGCAAGAGGCAAAGAAATATTTAACACAAGGCGAAAGTTTCTTTTTTATTGTAAAAAATAAAACTTTTAATAAAATTGCTTTGCAAGAATTATCACTTTTAGAGAAGAGGATAGGTAAGGCAGAAGATTCTAAGCAAGAAGATATATTTCCAACAAGGTTAGAAGCTTTAGAGGTCTTGCAATATTTAGGAAAAAATAGCATTCTTTTAGCGACTACGGGCAAAAGTGGCAGGGAGTTATATGAAATTAATGATTCAGAAAATCAGCTTTATATGGTTGGTTCTATGGGTTGTGTAGGGGGGTTAGGGCTTGGAATTTCTTTACAAACAAATAAAAAGGTTATAGCGATTGATGGAGATTCAGCTCTATTGATGAGGCTCGGGGCATTAAGCACAAATGCATATTATGCCAGAATGCGGAATGCAGGGAATTTTTGTCATATTTTGCTAGATAACCAAAGCCATGATAGTACAGGGGGGCAATTTAACCTTTCCCCTTTTGTAGATTTTACTTCCATTGCTTTGTCTTGTGGCTATGAAAGAGTTTGTATGACTCATAATTTAGATGAATTTCAATTGGCTATTGCTGAATTTCTAGAGTGTAGGGCAGGTGGGGCATGGTTTATTTACCTGAAAATTGCAAGAGGGAGCAAAGAAAATCTAGGGCGTCCAAAAGTTACGCCACAAGAGGTCGCAAAACGTTTACGGGAATGGGTAAGGAATAAAAAATGAAGACTTTTCAATATACTAATCCGGTTGAAATTCATTTTAATACCCCTTTTGAGAAAGCTTTAGAATCTCTTAAAGATGATTCTATTTTGCTGGTAACCTCAAAGGGATTTACCCAAAGGGGGCTTACAAAAAAGATTCAAGATAAACTACAAGGTCGTTTAAGCTTTGTGGTGGATTCTATTTTACCTAATCCAGAATTGGCTTTTTTGCAAGATTTAAAGTCAAATCTAAAAAATAATTACGTCTCTATTCTTGCTTTAGGGGGTGGGAGCGTGATCGATTCTGCAAAATTTTTAAGTGTGCAGGGAGAGATTAGCATAAATCATAAGAATTTAGAAATCCAAAAATCAACTTATTTTATTCCTATTTATGCAATTCCAACAACTGCGGGAACGAGCAGTGAGCTGACTTCTTGGGCAACGATATGGGATAGTGATAATGGCATTAAATATTCCTTGCAGGCAAAAGAACTTTATCCAAAAGTTGCATTTTATGATTCTAGTTTAATGTTGTCTTTACCGCTTGAAATAACAATAAATACAGCACTTGACGCACTTTCGCACGCAATAGAATCTATTTGGAATAAGAATGCAAATCCTATTTCAACAGCCTTAAGTTTGAATACAATTTCTTTAATTACGGAATATTTATTTCCGTTGACACAAAATTTAAATGACTTAGAATTGCGAGAAAAAATTACTTTAGCAAGTATTTATGCCGGACTTGCTTTTTCAAATACGCAGACTGCTTTAGCACACGCCATTAGCTACCCTTTGAGTATGGATTTTAATATTCCACATGGACTTGCTTGTAGTTTTAGCCTACCTACTCTTTTAGCTTGTCTGCATGATTCAGAGGTTAAAGAAATTTTACTTCCTTTTGAGAAAAAAATAAATCATCTCTATAATCAATTAGGGATTTCTTTGTTGCCTCAAGATTATGGCTTGAATGCGGATAGAATTCATCATATTTTTATGAATCTAAACGAAAGGGCAAAAAATGGACTTTTTTGTTTAGAAGAAGTAGAAGAAATTTTTATATCATTATTGCAAGGAGAAAGTATGCAAGCAGTTATTTTAGCAGCAGGTATGGGAAGTCGTATAGATGGAAAAATTGATGGGTTTAAAGACAAACCAAAAGGTTTTCTAGAACCCAGCGGGGGGGGGGGGCAGAAAATCTAATTAGTAGAAGCCTTGAGATTCTTTTTTCGCAAGGTATTGAATCTATTTTAATTGGTACGGGCTATAAGAGCGAATATTACGATTCTCTAGCGTCTGCAAACTCTAAAATCTCCACTTTTAAAAATCCTTATTTTGACAGCACAGGGAGTGCATATACTTTATTGAATTTGAAGCAAGAAATCAATGATGATTTTTTGCTTTTAGAATCTGATTTATTATTTGAATCTTCTGCTATCTTTACTTTATTACAAGATGAGCGAAAAGACTTGATTCTAGCAAGTGATTTTACTCAAAGTGGTGATGAAGTGTATTTAGAAATCAATAAAGACTCAACACTTAACAATCTCTCAAAAGATAAGACAAAATTAGAACATTGCGATGCTGAATTAGTCGGTATTTCTAAAATTTCTTTAGAAACCTTACATAATCTTGATTTTACTTCAGCTTTAGAATACGAATATCTGCTTAAAAATATTCCGGTTAAGAAGGTAGATTCTTTAATATGGTGTGAAATCGACTGCAAAGAGCATTTAGATAGGGCGGTGCATTCTATTATTCCAAAACTTCAAGCAAAAGGAGAATGGGTATGATTTTATTAAATCCAGGTCCAGCAAATACAACAATGGGTGTGAAATTAGCACAGATTGTAGATGATATATGTCCAAGAGAAATAGAGTTTGGGCAAATTATGCAAGATGTTTCAAGTGGACTTTTAAAATTTGTGCAGGGTTCTTCAAAAGCTAGGGCGGTATTATTTGGTGGAAGTGGAACTTTAGCTATCGAGTCTTGTCTTTCTTCTGTTGTAGGTAGTGAGGATAAAATTGTTATCATTGTGAATGGAGCGTATGGGAAACGTATGTTTGATATAGCTAAAGCACATGAGAAAAATGTCATCGCCTTTGAATCAGATTTTTTAAGCCCAATCGATTTTATGCAATTAAAAGTTTTTTTAGAATCTCAAAAGCCTCAATTTGTAGGTGTTGTGCATAGTGAAACGACAAGTGGACTCTTAAATGACTTAAAACAACTTTCTTTTATCTGTAAACCTTTGGGAATTAAAATTATTTCGGATTGTATGAGTAGCTTTGCTTGTTACCCTTTGAATTTAAATGAAATTGATTATATTGTTGCTTCAAGCAATAAAAATTTGCAGGGTATGGCTGGAGTTAGTTTTGTTGTTGCAAATGTGGATAATCTTAAAAAAGCATCACATTCAAGAAGTGTCTATTTAGACTTAAAAGCACAAGATGAATATTTTACGAGAACACAGCAAATGCGTTTTACGCCCCCTGTCCAAATTCTCTATGCACTAAAAAAAGCAATTGAGGAATTGTGTATAGAAACATTAGAGGGGCGATATTTGCGTTATAAGAAAAATAATAGCATTCTAAGAAAAGGGCTTTTAGGGTTGGGATTAGAAATTTTCCCAAAAGAATCTTTTGGAGTCATCATCACAGCAATTAAAATGCCTAAGGATATAGATTTTAAAACTCTGCATGATACTTGCAAGAAACAGGGATATACAATTTATCCGGGAAAAATTGAAGGTTTAGAGATGTTTAGAATCGCAAATATTGGAGAGATTTACCCTTATCATATTGAGGGTTTTTTAAATATATTGAGACAATTTTTACAAAACCTTGTAGGAGAAAATGCATGAAAATCTTACTTCTTACCAGCCATCGTAAAGGTGTTAAAAAAGTTTTAAAATATTTGGCTATCACACACCAACTTGAAGCAGTATGTTTTAGCGATAGTGAGCCTCATCATAAAATCAAGCAATTTTGTGATAACTACGACATTCCCATTTTAAGTATAGAAGAATTTGAGACAAGGGATTTTTCCGACATTGATATAGCCATTTCTTATACTTTTACAAGGAAAATTAAAAGAAATGTTTTAGATTCTGTCCCACTTTGCATCAACTTTCATGGTGGCATCCTACCTCAATATAAAGGACATTTTGTGTTGTATTATGGCTTAATGAATGATGAAAAGCAATGGGGCGTGAGCGTGCATATTGTTGATGATAATATTGATGCAGGTGATATTATCCATATTGAAAAATTTTCGCTAGAACCTTTCTGTAGAAATGCAAAAGCAATTTCAGAATATATCTGGAAAGAGATTGGTTTTAGTGCATTAAAAAAGGTATTAAAAATGATTTCACAAGGAACATTGTGTTTATGCAAGCAGGAAAATACAGGTCAATATTATTCTAAAAAAATGTTGCAAAACGAAAAACATATCACTTTACAAGATATTCAAAAAATGAATGTAAATACATTAGAAAAGAAAATTCAATCTCTTTTTTATCCTCCTTACGATGGAGCTTATTTGCAGATTCAAGATAAGAGATTTTATCTTTTAGATGAGCAAAATTGGCAAGAAATTAAGCATTGTTTGTTCTTGTCGGGGGGGGGGTAATTTTTAATACAAAACACTGCACAAAAATATCATATATCGGTATTGTATTATTTCAGCAAAATATTGAATGCGGTTGCATCAAGGAGGTGGTATGAAACAATATCAAGTTCCATCTATTCAAGGTGAATTTTATGGTGTGCAAGAATTACAAGATATGGGTATAACTCTGCCTAAAAATCCGAAAGGGATTTTTATCTCAAAGAAAGCAAGTTTATATAATGCCCATCTAATGACGGTTAATAATTATGTACGCATTGATGATTTCTGCTATATACATGGAAATATTATGATTGGTTCTTTTGTGCATATTTGTGCATTTGTATTGATTTCAGGTGGTGGTAATAAGGTTACTCTTGAAGATTTTGTTACTATTGCCCCACGTGCGAGTATTTTTACAGCAAGTGATGATTATTTGGGGGAAACTTTAACTAACTCTTTGATGATGGCGGAATTTAGGAATAATATGGATATATCAAACATTATACTTAAAAAACATTCTATTGTGGGTGCAAGTAGTGTGATTCTTCCAACAAGTCATGGGCTAGAAGAAGGTGTAAGCGTAGGAGCGATGAGCGTTTTAAAGAGTCCTACAAATTCTTTCGGTGTCTATTGTGGGATTCCAGCTAGACGCATTGCAGAACGTAAAAAGAATCTTTTAGATCTTGAAAGGAAATTTTTAAGTGCATATGTGTTTTGAAGCCCCAGTATGGGTGGAGTATATTAGAATATTTTAGGGAACATCTTTCTAGTTTTCATTCTGTTTTACTTCAGAAAACTAGCAAAAAAATATATTCTATCCGCTGAAATTCCACTTTTTGATTTTTCTGTAATTTTGGCAGAAAAGAATCGTTTACAGACACTTCAAGATTCTAATTTTAAATACAAAAATGTTGCTTGTTTTAAGATTTTTATTACCCAATTTTAAGGGTGCTACTTTGATTGCTGTGAATAAAGTTTATCAGATTTCAAGATTAGGTTTTGAGAATGTAGAAATCCTTGTATACTAAGGCTTTGGATTCACAATCGTGCAGAAATTATTACAAGAGTGCCACAAAACTACCAAGTTCTAGTTTTTTAGCAACATAACTTACTTTAAAAAACAAAAAAATGGTGTTTTAATTTATGTTAAAGTGATTCTTATGTAGCTTATACTCATTGTGCTTGTTTTCTCGAAAAAGCTGACTTTTATTGCTTAAAGCCTCACAAAAGTCAAAAACTGCTATAATCTTAGCACTTTGTTCAAAGGAGTGCAATGAATCACTTTAAAGTGTTACACACTGAATGGTCTATGGGGTGGGGCGGTCAGGAAATCAGAGTTATTGGCGAAATGGAGAAAATGCGGGAACTTGGTTGTGAATTAGGACTTGCTACAAGAGAGAATGCAGTTATTTTGCAAGAAGCACAAAAAAGAGGATTTGCAACATATGTTTTGCCTTTCGCTCGTAAAACCGACTTAAACACTATTTTTTCACTTAGAAAAATTATCAAAGAACATCAATATAATATCATTAATACACATAGCGAAATAGACACTTGGTGTGGTGGTTTTGCAGCTTTATTGAATTCTGTTAAATTTATTCGTACGCGTCATCTTTCAAATCCAATTGATCCTTCTTTATTTAATTTTATTAACCAACTTGCGGATTTTGTTTTTACAACAGGGGAGCAGGTAAGAGAATCTATGATTAAAAATAATCGCATCGCCTCACATCGTGTTCTCTCTATCCCAACAGGCATCAACCTGCAACGTTTTGACCCGGAAAAATATGATAAAAAAGAATGTCGTGAAAAATTAAATCTTCCACAAGATGCCGTCATTGTTGGTAATTTAGGAGTTTTGCGTAAATTCAAACGTCAAGATTTATTTATTCGCATTGCAGCACAAGTTAAGAATGCTTATTTTGTAATTGCAGGAAAAGAAACAGAAGAAATGAAAGAGTATCTTTTAGGAATTGCTGCTGAAGAAGGCGTTCAAGATAGAATTATATTTTTAGGGCATCTCGAAAAACCTGAATATTTTTTAAAGGCGATTGATATTTTCTTAATGACTTCTGATCGTAATGAGGGTGTACCGCAAAGTCTTATGCAAGCTTTGGCGATGGAGTTGCCATGCATTGCCAGTAACATCGGAAGTATTCGGGATTTGCATTATTGCGATAGCGAAGGGGAGAATTTTATTCTTTTGCACAGTAATCCAACTGAGGAAGAATACACAATGACTCTTAAACGATTGCTAGAGCATATGGATTTAGTCACACCTAACCGCTTGTTTATTTCTACTCGGTTTTCAGAAGAAATAATGGGAGAAAAGATCCTTAATACCTATCAAATGCTGATTAATGAAAGATAAAAAATGAGTGTACTTTCACCCATTTTTATTGCTCCAAATAGCTATGCTCATCAGCATCGGCTAAAGTCGTTTGGAAATTTTATTTCTCAAGAGGAATTTGAAATAGCTTCCAAACAAACAGATTCACCCTCTGCATTAGTAATCTTTATCGGTGGTTTTTGTGATAGCTTTTCACGAGGTATTTTCAATGCGTTTTATTTATTTCAACATCAATTTTTTTGGAAATTTTATATCACTTTCAACGGTCGTTCTTATTTTATGCCACTCATTCAAGAATGCTCACAAACAAACCTTCCTTTATTTGTTATTGCTCATAGTTGGGGTGCAAATGAATTACTTATTGCTTTGCAAAAAAAGCAATCCTGCTTGATTCACTATCTCCTTACACTTGATGCAGTGGGTTATCGCCCCATCTTGCATCGCCCAACAGGCATTCAATACTGGGAAAATATTTTTGTTCACAATCATTGGACATTAATCAATCGTGCCAATATTGCAGCACTCATTGGACATGCTAAAAAAAATATAGCTCTTGCCGATTGCAATACTCCAATATATGCTCCATTCCATCACAATAGTATTCATGCCATGCTGAATGCCTCAAAGCTCCAAAGTAAAATAATTGAGTATTCTTCTTCAACTATTTAGATCAGCCCTCATAAACTGCTTTTCAGCTTAACTCGCTACAATTCCGTATCTTCTCAAGACTTTATCGGTAAGGAAATTTCCAATAATGAAATCGATATTACTAATGCTCACAACTGCCTTTTTGTCATTATCATTTTTGTTTGCGAAAGGTATTATTGGTGCATGGCCTGTGAATGCAGGTCCTCTTAATCCCCATCTCTATACCCCAAACCAAATGTATGCACAAGTGCTTGTTTATGAAGGATTGGTTCGTTACAACAAAGATGGGAGTATAGGTCCTGCTATCGCTGAATCCTGGCAAATTTCTGATGATGGTAAAACTTACACATTCACATTAAAAGAGAACCGACTTTTTTCTGATGGTACTCCTATTGATGCTTTTGCTGTGGAAAAAAATTTTCAGACAATCATCATGAATAAAGCACGACATCAATGGTTAGGTATCGTCAATAAAATTGAATCTTTTAAAGCTCTTGACTCTACACACTTTGAGCTTAAGCTTAGTAGCCCCTATGTGGCGACACTCAATGAGCTTAGTCTTCCACGTCCTTTTAGAATCTTAGCACCATCAGGATTTAAGACACAAGATACCTCAAAAGGTATTGCAAAAGCGGTTGGGTCAGGTGCTTGGCAACTTATAGAAACAAAGCTTGGTGAGTATGATATATTTGTTCCAAATCCACATTTTAATGGTAAAAAGCCTGCATTTGAATGGTTAATTATGAAGGTGTTGCCTGACCCAAATGCAAGAGTTTTAGCCTTGCAAAGTGGTGCGATTGATATTCTAACCGGTAAAGATTCTATCAGCTTGGAGAATTTTGTTCGCTTACAGAAGGATTCAAACTTTGGTGTAGAGAAATCAGATATTCAAGGTACGACAACGCTTGTCATTAATGCTTCTCATAATCGCCTTACGCAATATGATATTGCAATTAGGAAAGCTATTTTGCACGCATTTAATAAAGATAGTGTTATTTCTGGAATTTTGTTAAATGTAGAACAAAAAGCCGACAACCTTTTTAGCCCTACCTTACCCTATGCTAATCAGTCATTGCATCATTATGCGTTCAATCAGGAACTTGCTCGACATCTTTTAGATGAGGCGGGTTGGAAACTAAAAGGAAAAATGCGTTACAAAGATGGAAAAAAATTAGAATTAAATTTAGTTTATATCGGTACAAACCCTATTCAAAAGGCTATTTCTGAAGCCTTGCAGGGAGATTTGGCAAAAGTGGGCATTACACTTCATTTGGTTGCGAGTGAGGAGGTTTCCTTTTATCAAACACAAAAGAATGGAAATTTTGATATTATTTTTAATGAAACATGGGGTAACCCCTATGATCCACATTCTTTTTTGGGCTCAATGCTTTCTTCCTCTCATGCTGACTATACCGCACAACAAGATTTACCTAACAAAGCTGAAATTGATAAAGGTATCCAAAATATCCTTAATACTGCTAATCCAAAAGTATTGCAAGAAAATTACTCTTTTGTGCTAAATGCTCTCAATGATAGTGCCATTTATCTACCCATTAGCTATAGTTTTGTTCCAGCAGTTTATCGAAAAGATAGAATTAAAAACTTTGAATTTGGGGCTATGCAGACAGAATTTATGTTTCATCTTCTGACTCATCCTTAGGTGCATGTATGCTAGTTTTTATCTGTAAAAGATTAGCGCTCCTCATTCCTTTGTTGTTATTTGTCTCTTTTATTGTGTTTTCTTTATTGTATTTGAGTCCTGTAGACCCTGCCTTTTCTTATCTTACCCAATCACAAATTCCTCCAACACAAGAGGCTTTACAGGAAGCAAGAATTGAACTTGGATTAGATAAGCCCTTTTTAGAGCAATATTTTACATGGCTTAAAAACGCAATAATGCTTGATTTTGGCAATTCCTATGTTACAAAACGTGCAGTGCTTGATGATATTTTGTACTACTTACCCACAACCTTAAATCTCACATTTTTAGCAATGTTTTTTATTGTACTCGTTAGTATTCCCGTAGGAATTTTAGCGGCTTATAAGAAAGATTCTATATGGGATAAAATAATTATATTCTTTTCTTTTAGCGGTGTTTCATTCCCTAGCTTTTGGTTTGGTTTTCTGCTTATCTATATCTTTTCCCTAAAATTTAATGTACTCATTCCCTATCAATCAATAGGCTTTGAACGTTATATTTTACCGACAATCACTCTTGCTTTAATGTCTTTAAGTATCAATATTCGACTTGTCCGTTCAAGTATTCTTGAACACAAAAACGATAAAAGCTTATTTTATGCGAAAGCAAGAGGATTGAGCAAACAACAAGTCCAACTTCATTTGCTAAAAAATTCCCTTCTCCCTGTGGTTACTTCTTTTGGAATGCATTTTGGAGAATTGCTTGGTGGTGCAGTTGTCGTAGAAATTCTGTTTGCATTACCTGGTTTAGGACGTTATGCTGTCAGTGCTATCTATAGCCATGACTATCCTGTTTTGCAATGTTTTATGCTTTTTATGACAACAATTTTTATTTGTGTTAATCTATTAGTTGATATTTTTTGTGTTTTTATGAATCCTAAAATCCGCTACGAGAAACAAATATGAACCACATACAATCTATAAAATTATACATTCCTCTTATTGGTATATTTTGCATTTTATTCCTTGCTTTTTTTGCGAATTATTTACCCCATGATCCTATTGAAGTTGACTTAACAAAGAAATTTCTGCCACCAACAATGGAGCATTGGCTAGGAACAGACCATCTTGGAAGAGATGTGCTTACAAGGCTTATCTATGGGGCGAGAACCTCTCTATTTTCTGTCTTTATTATTTGTGTTCTCATTGTATTTTTTTCATTTATTGTCGGTTTTATTGCTGGTTATAAGGGTGGCTATTACGACGCCATTTTTATGCGAATCTGTGATATTTTCTTTGCATTTCCCACTTTTATACTTGCTTTATTTTTGATTGGGATTCTTGGTGTTGGTTTAAATAATGTCATTATCGCTATTGTGCTAACGCACTGGGCTTGGTATGCTAGAATTGTCCGCTCTTTAGTGCTGGAATCACGTAGTCACCCATTTGTATTGGCAAGTATCGCAATGGGTTCGAGTGAGTGGCAGGTGATTGTGCGACATATTTTGCCATCCGTTTTTTCTCAAATGATTATCCTTGTAACACTTGATATTGGACATATGCTTTTACATGTATCTGGACTTTCATTTTTGGGACTTGGAGTTACTGCACCCACACCTGAATGGGGAGTTATGATTAATGACGCTGCTCCACATATTATGGAACATTACACACTAATTATTTATCCAGGTTTAGCTATTTTTATTACTGTTGCTTTATTCAATTTACTTGGTGAGGCTTTGCGTGATAGACTAGACCCTGAATATGAGGTAGTATAAGTATGAAAAAGCTAATTTCTTTTGAATCTTTTTATCTGTATCACGCACAACAGACTATCTTGCATAATATCACTTATGATATTTATGAAAATGAAACCCTTGTATTGCTTGGATCTTCTGGTTCTGGAAAGAGTTTGAGTGCAAGAGCAATTATGGGGCTTTTGCCACAAAACTTACAAACAAAGGGATTTGTGCGTTGGCATTGTCCAAAAAAATTTGGAATTGTTATGCAAAATCCTGCTTCTTGTTTCGATTCTATCTTTACAATTCAACAACATTTTGATGAGACTTTTTACGCAAAAAAACTTCCACGTGATTCAAGAGTTTATCGGCAACTTTTAAAAGAAGTAGATATTGAAGAATCTGTATTAAAGGCATATCCTTTTGAATTGAGCGGTGGAATGTTGCAACGAATAATGATTGCCCTTGCTTTATGTTCGCATTCACCTTTATTAATTGCTGATGAACCTAGCAGTGATATCGACACGCAAGGACAAAAAGAGCTTATGGAATTGATTTATCGCCTAAAGGCAAAACAAAACTTTGCTATTTTGTTTATTACACACGATTTAAGCATCGCACAACAATACGCTGACCGTATTATTTTAATGGATAAAGGTAGAATTCAAGAAGAAAATGATAAGGAATCTTTTTTTGAATCTCCAAAGCAAGAAATTACGCATTCTTTCTTAAACGCACATACGCTTTTAAATCGAGCAAAAAGCCGGTTTGAGCAAAAAGGAAACACGCATTCACATTCAGAAATCCTCATGGAAGCAAAAAATATTCATCTTGCTTACCATCAGGGAAATTTTTTTGCTAAAAAGATACCTAAAAAAATTTTAAATAACATTGATTTTTGTTTATATCGGGGCAAGAATGCGGGAATTGTAGGAAAAAATGGTGCAGGAAAAAGCACATTAATGTGGGTTTTACTTGGTATTCAACCAGCAGATTCAGCACAAATTACCCTTAATTCTATTCCTATTACAAAAATCAAGGAATATCGTCGTCATATCAGTATGGTTTTTCAGAATCCACCCGCAAGCCTTAACCCAAGATTCAGTGCACAAGATGCTATTATTGAACCTTTAAGAAATATTGGATATTCTAAGCAAGAGTGTTTGCGAGAGGCAAATTTTATTGCACAATCTTTAAAGATAGAATCTTTACATAAAAAAACAATCCATTTCAGTGGTGGAGAACAGCAACGCATTGCTATTGCGAGGGCGATTATCACAAAACCATCGGTAGTTATTCTAGATGAAGCTTTAAGTAATTTAGATATGCTTTTGCAAGCTCAAATTATTACTCTTTTGAAGGATATTCAACAACAATTTTCACTTACTTATCTTGTTATTTCTCATGATATGCGGATTGTTTATGCACTTTGTGAAGATATTTGGGAAATGCAGGGAGGAAGAATACATAAAAAGTTACCATCTTAGAGGCTAAATATTTATAAAAAATGTTGTAATTTTTATAAAATAGTTTACGGAAATTACTAAAATTCTTGTTATAAACTTATAAATCATAAAAGTTAATTTTGTTTTTAATTTGTTTAGCAAACTTTTCTGCCATTCAAAGAAAGTAATAGCGGAAGTAAAAATAAAACAGGAGAGATATATAGTAGCTAACCTGTTACTACGAATGTAAATATAAAAATACTAGAAATTCTCTAGATTTCTTACTTTTTAAATAAAATTTATTTATCTATTGCTTGTTATTTGGGATATTTTGTTACAATGTAGCTCGTTGCTATTGTTTTTGGAGGTATGCTATGCTATGTATCAATATTCTAGTAGGATTCTTGCCATATTTTTATCGAATATTTCTTGTAAAAAACCTCACTACAAATCATCTTACAAGTTTTCCCACTAAATATCTTACCCTAGTTCTCTTGATTTTTTTGTTTGCTAACAAAACTTTATACTCTAGCCAATCTAGTGAAATAGATTTTACAGATCCTACGCCTTTATATGTGAGCTTCAAGGCGGATTTCAAGCAAGATTCTAATAATTCCAAACAATTCTTAAAGCTTAAACAAACAGACAAAAAATGGCAAGATTTTGTAGAGCGAATGCCCGAGCTAGTCAATGCACTGAACAATATCACAAGCTTTTATCCCTTTGAGCCAAAGTATGATATGGATATGATGGGAGTGAAGGAGGATTCTATAAGTCTGCAAAAGCATTTCGCCGACTATGAGGCACACGCCAAATCCTTGCGCGATTTGCGTCTCGCACTCTTTCACGCCCTCGAGCATACCGATGACCCCGAGATTACCGCTATCATCGCACTTCATACCGCCCTTAGCTATTATGCCAAAGACTATCTCTATGAGTTTGATGAGATAGAATCTGCTATGCGTGTATATTTTCGGGGTGAAGGCAAAGTAGGCGTCCCTCAAGTCCTTGCGGAGTATCAGGACTTGATAGCTTTCCTAAGCAAGGCAGTAGCGGATTCTACGCCAAACATTATGGAATACATTACCAAGCAATTTAATGCTAGTCTTACCAACCTACGCTTTATGGGGAGCGAAAATGGTATCGGCAAACTCTCCAATGATAACGACCTCTTTGCCTACCTCGTCTCATATCAAGGCAGTGGGCGGTTTGCGTGGTGGTATGTGAGTGAGCCTCTAAGGAACCTAGAATATTGCAAACAAAATAAAATTGCAAACTGCTCTGCATTCCTTGACATAGAAATAGAGACAGATGACGGGCGAGGGGACTATTACTCCGCCTTTGTCGTGCCATACAAGAAAGGCTATTTCGCCCTCTATGGCGTGAATGGCAAAGCAAGTGATAGATTGCAAAATCCGCGCTCTTTATACTTTTTTGCTCAAGGCTCACTAGGTCAAGTCGAAGCAAATCCGCAACACTATCGCATCGCAAAGATAAAGACGACAAATACAGGCGTCAATAAAGCAGATATGGGAGACAATCCGCTCGCAAAAGATATGCCCGAATGTAGCCTCTATCGGCTTGATGAATGTCCCAAAGATATGGTGCAGATAATGGAATCTTATCTCAAAGGGAGCAAATACGACAAGGGTGGCAAGATAGACTATGAAGCATTGTTGCAAACGCTTGATAGACCGACTTTCGCGGGTGAAGTCGCACTCCCACAGAGTAAGAAAAAGGCATTGATGTTTCTATGGGGGACGCAAGTCGGAGGGCGTGGATACCCTCAAACCCTTGTCAGTCTCATCGATAAAGATATGAATGTCCTCTATAATGATAGCATACATGGCGAGGCGAAGCTCGTCAAACACGCGAAATACGGCGAGGTGCTATTTGCTAATGATTATGCAAGTGGTGAGCAAAACTATTATGCTATCAACAATGAAAATGGCGCATTGAGCCTTGAAGTCGTGGAATCATGGGAAAGTGTGAAATATCAAATCACGGGATTTGAGCCACCCGCAGATTGGGCAAAGGAGCTTATAAATCGTGAGCGATATGGGAGTGTAACAAGCTTTGATTGTGAGAATGGGAATCTCAACAATATTGAGGAGCAAATCTGTGCGGATTTCGCCCTCACACTTGGCGATAGAATCCTCAATGAATTTTATAATGCCAAATACCTCAATGCGAGTGGCGAGGCGAAAAAGAAGCTCTTTAACGCACAAATGCAGTGGCTCAAAAAACGCAATCAATGCGGAAGTGGCAATATAGCGTGTCTCTATCATCAAATCAGCGGACGCATAGGGGAATTGAGGAAGTAGTTTTGTTTTCAGTATAAAAGGAAGTGCTAGATTTTAGATTGTCCCAAATTCACTTAGCTACCTGTATTTACAATGAAAGTAGGGTAGATATGTTTAATAAGCCTGTAAGATTTTGCTTTTGATGTTTTGAGAACTTAAAGCTATGTATAAACTAAAATAAGCAGTGGTGTATGCGTACAAGTTATAATCGCTAATCAGTAACTCCATGCTTTTGCTCACACTTGTTCTTGTTTGTGCTTATTCATTCCATATGCCATTTTTGCTTAAAATCAAAGTAAACATTTTACTTCGATTCTATCTGAAAATGGATAAAAACAATAAAAAATAATCAAAAGAATTAGATATAATTAAGTTAACATTAATATCAATGGAAGCTTTAACTGAAGATAAAGAAGTTACTGCTGATTTAAAAACTTTATGAAGAACACCATGAAATGCAAAATGTTTCTAGTGCCATCAAGGAAGTAGTATAAGAGCCTACTCAATCATAAAGAGTCCAAAAGCTAGAAGTTAAAAAGATTTAACTGCCACAAAACAAACATTAGAAATTTACAATAAAAAACAGAGGAAAAAATACCATATCATATAATCAAGCAAAATAGGCAATAATTTGATAGATTGCTTAGGAAGGCCAAAATAATCAGCTATTGGTGGAGACGTCATCTGCAAATGCAGCATCCACAAGGCTAGACCGTTACGCTAGTAAATCAAACGATTTACCTAAGTGCAATAAAGCACCTTCAATAGCCGACGAAAACATTGTAACACAAATATAGTTTAAACTTAATTACAGAAGATTAAAATGTTTTATAGATAAAAATGGAGTAAAAATTTATGAATGGGAAAATAGCGAGAATTAAGATTTAGATGTGTTGTTAAGGTTGCTAAATAAAGGAGAGGGTCCCGATGTGCCACTATCCTCCTCTAACAACCGAATTATAACATTTTATTCTGATAGGAATATTAACCAAAAAAATGGAACTTAAAAATCCAGAGTTGATGAATATTGTTAAAATATTTTTAAAAACTGTTTTAATAGTAAATTATAATTTATTTAATAATTACACACCCTAAACCTCTAAACCTGTATTTAAGATTTTAATCAATAATTTAACACCAAAAGCAATTAAAGAAGAAATAACTAAAATTAAATCAAATACCGATTTTAGAGGAATGAGCGGGAGAGGCTTTTCGAGAAGTTAAGCGGATTAGATTGTGGGTTTTAATCCAAAATAAGAGAAATTCTAAATCATTCTAAAAATCACTAGAATTATTGTATAATTTTACTTGTTTTTTTACAGGCGAAGGGTTAAATTAAAGAGGTAAATTTTGGAGGTATATTATGAATGAGAAGGCTAAATTCTATATCAAACTGCTCGCTCCCGTCGCTTTTGGTTTGGTAATGTTTTTCTTGCCACGATTTTGGGGTGTGAGTGCGCCTAGTGGGTGTTCGGTGAATGCGTGGCTCTATCTCTCAATCTTTATGGGGCTTATTGTGGGGCTGATTTTAGAGCCTATCCCACCAGCGTTTATTGGTGTGATTGCTATCGTTGTGGCGGTGATTTTTCGACTTGGACCAAAGGGTTCGGGTACAGATGATGCGGTGACAAAGGCAGGTGATGCGATAAATTGGGGGCTTAGTGGATTCTCAAACGCCGTCGTGTGGTTGATTTTTGCTGCATTTACGATTGGGCTTGGATTTGCAAAGACAGGGCTTGGTGAACGTATCGCACTATGGCTTGTAAGTAAGCTTGGCAAATCCACATTAGGTTTAGGCTATGCTATCTCGATTATTGACTTAATCCTTGCACCATTTATTCCTAGTAATGCGGCACGAAGCGGTGGTTCTGTCTATCCTATCGTTACAAATATTGCTTCGATGTTTGATAGTCATCCAGATAAGAATCCTCGCAAAATCGGGGCATATCTCGTATGGGTAGGATTGGCGAGTGCGTGTGTGTCAAGCTCGATTTTCTTGACCGGACAAGCTCCCAACCCGCTTGCACTCACACAAATCGAAAAAGGTAGTGGACAAGTCGTGGATTGGATGAGTTGGTTTTTGGCATTTTTGCCGGTGGGGGTGATACTTTTCATCATTACTCCATTGCTTGCGTATTTCATCTATCCACCGGAAGTGAAAGGCTCTAGCGAAGTCGTCTCATGGGCACAGGAAAAATACAAGGCACTTGGTGCGATTACGAAACCTCAGATTTATATGGTAGGCGTTGCAGCTGTTGGGCTTGTTCTATGGGTAGGAGCGAGTTTCTTCCCTAAAACCGCACTCTATAATCTCAATGCCACGACAACCGCACTCCTAATGATAGTGCTAATGGTGGCGGCGAAAGTCATCACTTGGCAGGATTTCTTAGGCAACAAACCCGCGTGGAATACGCTCGTGTGGTTCGCGACTTTGGTAGCGATGGCAGGAGGGCTAAGCAATGTAGGATTTATTGATTGGCTTGCAAAATTCTTCAATGGTATGTTTGACGAAACTTCGCTTCTCGTCGCGACAATCGCTCTTACTTTGGTATTCTCATGGCTACGATACTTCTTCGCTTCCGGGACGGCATTCGTTGTAGCGGTAATGTCGGTATTTATCGTGATGGTGCAAGCAGCGGTGCAAGGTGCAGTGCAGGCAGGCTCGCTTACAGAGGCACAAGCTGTGCTTGAAGCAAATAAAATCCTCCTTATTCTCATCTTGCCGATGGGCTTTATGGGGATAATCACGCCTTATGGCACAGGCTGTTCTCCATTGTGGTTTGGAAGTCACTATATTAAAGGACCTCAATTCTTCCTGCTAGGTGGGATTTTCGCTATTATCTATATGGCAATATTCTTGCTCGTGGGGCTTCCGTGGATAGAATTTATCACACCTTATTTGAGTTTCCATTAGACTCTATGTCCTTGGATGGCACGTTTAAATCTGTGCCATCTTGTGCGGTGTTCTTATTTTTTATATTTGTTGTTTCCATTTTTGTGGGTTACATTGCGGTATTTTAAAAGAAATGGGTATATTCCTTTAAAGCACCTATTATAGGAGTCTGTAAAAGGCTTTAATAAAAGTGTGCCAATTTTGTGTCAATTTAAGTTTTATTTAAAGACTAGGATAGAGTCTATAACCTTTATAATAATACACTCAACCCTTAAAAACTCTCTATAAAAAACATATTTTTGCCATTTTCATTTTTTGCCATTCCTATACTATTGCATTGCATTCACTCAAAAAATTATCAAAAACAACAAAAGTTTCTTTCTTATAACACATATTTCAAGCCCATTTTTTGGAGAAAAAAAACAATCCGCCCCGCCCACACACAACCCAAAAAAACAAACCGCCCCCGCACCTAAGCACAAAAGGGCATAGAACATTCATAAATGCGTTTTATAATGCAAGAAGATACAAATACCTTTGTTATTATTAAATGTAGTTTTTAAGGCTTATAGAGTTAATATAGGCTATGTTTTTGTTTGTAGTCGTTTTTTGTAGCTACGCTATCCCCCACAATCTAGCGTAAGTTTTTTGTGCTTAAGGAGAAACTAAGTGGGGGAATCCTAAAATAATGCGGATTAGTTT
>NZ_NHYN01000018.1 GCF_003288845.1 Helicobacter monodelphidis
ATATCAAACTAGAATGTAATAGCTCTGAATCTCAAGAGATAGAGAAGAAAGAAAAAGCACTCTTAGAATCCACTAAAGATTCTAAAGAGAATAAAGAAAGTATATCCACTGCATTCCTCTGTCCTGTCCTAGAAGATAATGAGCTTAAATGTCCTCATAATGGTAGAGTGCAACTAAAGAGTAAGAAAGGTAAAAGCTTTCAATCTCAAGGTATCCCTATGATATTAGAATCTGATTTAATGAACTCTAGTATTGTAGGTTGCACAAACAATATCGCAGGTGTTCCTACTCCCTGCACTCTAGTATCTGTAATCCTCCCTAGTGCTAGAGCATTAAAAAGATATAATGATGATTATCCCATAATGCAAGACAATGCGTTGTCTTTTGGATAATTTCAAGGGAATCTTTGATTTTATTTGTGCGATAGATTCTCTATCTTATCTCCGCATAAAATCTTTAATAACCCTTGAAATTCTCTCAAAATACTTAGCATTTATACATGCAAATATAAATATCTTTATACAATGATAGAAAGAGTGGGGTATTAAGTGATAAAGGATTCCCTATCACTTGTAAGCCTAAGAATAATACCTTTAAGATAAATGCTCCTAATCCTAGCAATACTAAAGAGATAAGTAAAGAAGCATTAGCTTCAATGATAGATACTTCGCTCCCCTCTTTTCATATCATCACTCCCTTTAAAGAATTAGATAGCTTTTATCTCACTCCTACTTATTATGAAAATAGAGAATGCAATAGTAGTAATCTTATCTCTACTCAAAGTAAATTCTATGATACTTATAGGGAGCTAGATTTAGAGCTAGATACTCTCTTTGCTAATAAAACTTCATTAGATACAAATAATATAGAATCTAATAGTTATCTAAAAGATATATTAGATTCTCTCTTGCTTGATTATCCTAAAGCATACTTTAGTTATAGAATCTTGAGTATAAGAATAGCTTATAGTCTCTATGAATACTTACTTATTATCCCTAAGAGTATTCCTAAGTTTGTAGTGAAGATGCTACAAGAAAAAAGAGATAAAGAGAGTTTAGAGTATGGCTATGGAAGCTTTATAGATTTGAGTAGGGATTATGTGAGGGAATGTAGTGTAGGAGAAAGAGGGGATAATACAAGAATATCTCTGCTTACTATACAAGGCAAGATATTCTTAGCCCCTAGTGGAATGAGTAAGATAAGGATAGAAGTGAGATAGTAGGCAAAGATTAATTCAGGAAGGTAAATAGATGATGATATGTTATAATCATGGGATTTGAGATAAGGAGTGTGAGATGGCTTTTGTAGTGATATGTGAAAAATGCAATAGTAGTATTAACAAGATAACTTGTGAGACACGCGGTAAAGGTTTGGGATATAGAATGGTAGAATGCGAACATTGTCATACTCAATACAGACATTATAAATATCTTTTAGAATTCGTATTTATCGCTATATCCCTTGCCCTGTCTATCACTTTAATATATTATGATATTAATAGTTTATGGGTAAATATATTTCTCTTTTATATCATATTTAGAATAACCGCAATTTATTGCATACCACTAGATGGACAAAGAAGCTGATATGAAAAATACCTGCGAACAATCAACTATATTATTGGCACATTAATTGCAACAATAAAACCCGCACCAAAACCCTCATCTACAAAGGTAAAAATTTTTATTGCTTAATTTTTAATCTCATCATTTTTCTTATTGCATTCTTTGTGTTTTTTGTCTATAATTATTTTCCAGAAAGATTTTTAAGAAATTTAGTGCGAGGGGTATAAGCGTGAATATGAGGGATTTATTGCGTGTGTTTGGGGTTGTGGTATGTTTAGGCTTATCCTTAAGTATGAGTCTTTTTGCACAAGATTCTAAGATGATAGCGGATTCTCAAGTTAAGAATAAGGGGCAAAATATGAGAGTATATATCGTGCATGGGTTTGATTCTTCTCCACAGAAGAATTGGTTTGCTTGGCTTGGGAGTAAACTTGAAGCAAAAGGTGTAAATGTGGAGATTCTAGCTATGCCAAATCCGCAAAATCCAAACCTTCAAGAATGGATAAAGATGTTGGATTCTAATGTGGAGCTTGGAAGTGAAACTTACCTTGTCGGCCATAGTTTGGGATGTATTACAATTTTGCAGTATTTGCAGGATAAGGCGGTTAATCAGGCAAATAAAAAAAGTGCAATGATTGGTGGATTCGTGCTTGTGAGTGGATTCTATGAACCTCTTAGTATTCTTCCGCAACTTGATGGTTTTACAAAAAATCCGTTAGATTTTGCTGTCCTTCAAGCTATAAGCCCTAATCGTGTTGTTATTTCAGCAAAAGATGACAGTATCGTACCGACAGACTTAAGCAAAAAGTTGAGCGATAAACTTAATGCAAAATTTATACAGACGCAGAATGGAGGGCATTTTATGGAATCTGATGGTTACACAGAAATGCCTCTTGTATTAGAGAATTTAGAAGCAATTTTTAAAAAATAATGGGCAAGATTGGAAAAATAGGCTTATTTCTTGGAGTGTTTGTGTGGTGAAAGTTTATATCACTAAATGTGTACCCACTTGATTAAATTTACATAGAGTGGATTCAGAGAGGTATTTGTAATATTGTATATCCAAGCATTAAAATTCTTTATAGATAGGCTTGCTGAAGTAATTTTCAATTTTATCTTAGAATCCTAATAAAAATATTTCAATGGGGTTGAGTTGGTATTATCTGCTAATTTTTTATACTAAGACACCAATGAATATCTTTATATGAGAATTAGATTTTAGAGTATGTGAACAAATGAGTAAAATTTAGAAAGCAATTCATTCTTAAAATAGCAAAAAAGTGTTACTACTCCCGTTATCTTGTCGATATAGAGATTCGTACCAAATTTATCTGACTTTATTTTTTAACTAGATTTATTACTTGTGCTTTTCTCGGTGGGCTTTGTTATAAAATCAGAAGATCGCCCCTCCACCAAATCCCTTTATGTCTCCTAGCATACCTGCTACTATTCCTCATCTACCTTTTATGCCTCAATATCTAGGCTTTTGATATTAAAAGCTCTGTCATATTCTTGTGCAATCTCTTCTATATTTTTTTTATCTTCCTCATACTCTATTGTCGGATCTGTCGTTGCAGTTAAAGGTTCTGTGGTGTCGCTCTCATCATATTCTTCTTCTTCTATATCCTCGTCCTCATTCACATCCTCTTCCCCATATTCGTAGTCAGCTTCCCGAACAATCTCCTCATTTTCCTCGTCATAATATTCCAACTCTATTAATTCTTCATCAACAGGTTCAAAATAATCCTCGTATTCTTCCTCTTCCTCTTCCCTTTCCTCTTCTTCCTGATCTTCTTCCTGTTTTCTATGGTCATCTGGATTAGTTTTTTCAGTTTCTTCAGTTGGACGTACTTCTTTAATTTTTTGGTCTTCTTGACGCATAATTTCTTCATTCACAACTGCTGCAAAATCTAATCGTTGCTGTGCATTTGCTTGTTGGATAGAGTTCGTTTGCGTGTTTTGGTTGACATATGTAACCGCTCCAAGTGGTGTTATCATCTCTAAATCTCCTTTTTTAGCGTAATCGTCTCATATTTAGAATACTGGACATTTGCTCCTTCAGTCATTTTAACAAATTTTCTCCTCGTATAGTCAATTTCGTAATTACCACCTCGCTGTTGAGTGAAACTCACTAAAATTTCCGCTGCTTTTAATAATATCGGCATTGCAATTTTTTTATTAAAGGAGCGTAAAATCATATGTGAAGAAGGGATGGAACGAATATGCATCCAAATATCTTCTGCTTTTGCTGCTTTCAGTAAAGCAATATTTTCCTGTCTATTTTTACCAAAAGAAATTTTTACCCCCTCAACAAAAAAACTTTCAAATTCTTCTTTCTTGATACCTTTTTGTTGCCTTTGTTGCTTTTGAGAATAAATCGCAATATCCTCAATGCTTTGGCATTGCGTAATAATTTTTTGTTGTGTTATGTAAAATTTTTGCTTTTGCTCTAAATGTTCGCGTTCAATATGAATATGTTTTGCTTTTCTTTCTAAATATTTTGCATCTTCGAATAAAATTTGTGCGGTATGTGAATAGCTCTTTGCAGATTCTGGAATATTGATATGAACCTTTTGAGAATCAGATTCTAAAATAAGATGAGAATCGGTTATTCTGGCAGGAAGTTTATAGAGATTCTCAATTAAAATTTGGGCTTTTTTTTTGGATTCTATGGCTTCTCTTTGGATATTTTTTTCTAAAGGAATTTCAGAGATTTTCTTACTAATATTTTCTATTTTTTTATCAATTCGTCGGATAGCAACTATACGATTTTGTTCCAATTGTGATTCAATACGTTGTTTATAATTTCTCTCCAGAATCTGCATAAAATTACCTGAATCTGCAATTGTTGTTGCACTTACTTTAGGTTGCGGTAAATTTGCTAGTTTTTCTCCAATCTTGACGACACGGAAAGAACGTTCATGGCTAATATGTCGCAATGCATCAAGAACAATTCCATCTTTAATTAAGATTGCATTTGTGTTTCTACCCGTAAATTCAAATTGCAAAACACAATAATTCTGTTTGTAGCTCCCTTGTTGTAAAAGGTGAAAACGCAAAATGCGATTCTCTCCGTCACCTTCCACTTTTTGGATTGTTGCACGGTTACAATAACGCATTAAATTTAAATCAAAAGGGGCATTGTATTCTTTAATCGCCAACAAAGAAGGTGCAATAAAAATATTAGAAGAAGAACGTATGAGATCGATATAAAAGATATCTTTATCTAATTCAAGCTTAAAAAGATTATCCCCTACGCGTTTGATGTGGTGAATATGGCGATAACGAGAAAACTCAAGAATTACCCTCTTTAGTAAGGTAAGCTTCATAAAACGCCATTCATCGCAATGATTTCATCTGGAATGTTTTTGATCGGATTTGAGGAGATATTTAACTGCGTACTTAAGCCTTTTATTTGTGCCAATTCTTTAGGGACACAGCGAATTTGGTTATTCTGTAACCATAAAATACATAGTGAAGTAAGTTCCGTTATTTCAATCGGTATACATTCAATCTGATTGTATGAAAAATTTAATCCTACTAATTTAGAGAGATAATTAATATTTTTTGGAATTTGGCGAATCTGATTATAAGCCAAACTAATTCCAAGCAAAGAATGAATATGTAATAAAATAAGCGGAAACTCTACAAATGCGTTGGAATCTAAAAAAATCTCCTCCAAATTTTGCAGATTATTCATTGTCTCTGGTAGTGTACTTAATTGATTTTGACTAAGCCATATTTTGCGTAAAGAATGGAGTGTGCCTAAATTTTCTGGTAGTTTCTTTAATTGATTTTGATTACAAAATAATTCTTCTAGTTCTTGTAATTCACATAAATAAGGCGGTAAGAATTCCAATTGGTTTTCAGATAAATTAAGTTGCTTCAAAGATTTTGGCATTGGGGGAATGCTATTAAGTTGATTATGGCTTACATCAATCCATTCAAGCTTTTGCAGATGGCATAAATGCATCCCTTGAATATCGCATAATTTATTATGATGCAAAAAAAGCTTTTCAAGTTGAGTTAAATGTTGCAAGGAGGGGATAGAATCTAATGAAGTATTGTTTAACTCTAAAATACGCAATTTTTGTAGTTGATTAATTTCTTTTGGGATTTTCTTGATGGGATTGCCACTTAAAAGTAACTCTTCAAGTAGGGAAAAATGAATAATGACTGATGGAAATTCCTCAAATTGATTATTGTCAAGTCCTAACGCACAAAGGTTTTCTAAATTTTTTATAGATTCTGGAAGAATTTTAATTTTATTTTCATTTATGCCTAAAACTTGTAAGGACTTTAATTCTCCAATATTGTTTGGTAGGGTTGTTAAAGCATTATTGTTTAGCCATAATTTTTTTAAATTTTGCAAACGGCTAATTTCCTCAGGTAAAAACCGAATGCAATTATTATTGCAATCTAAAATCTCTAAAGACTTAAGTCCCCCAAAGCTTTTTGGTAATACATTTAAATGATTTTCTCGTAAATCTAAAACGCGTAGATTCGCCAACGCCCCAATATTTTTGGGTAGATAACGCAGTGCATTTGTGTTCCACCATAATTCTTGTAGAGATGAGAGCTGGGCAACAGGGGCTGGGAGTGTCTTAAATTGATTTTCGTTACAATCTAAAACAAGGAGGTTATCTAAATGCGATAAACTACTTGGAAGAAATTTAAGTTGATTATGAGCAAGGCTAAGAATGCGCAATGCACGGAGATTTCCAATTCGAGGAGGGATAGTTTTTAGGAGATTATAACCCGCCCACAATTCTTCTAAATTATCTAGTTGTGTTATTCCGTAAGTTAAATTCACTAATTGGTTATGGTCAATCCATAATTTTTTAAGCTGTTTTAATCGCATAATATTTTTAGGGATAGTTTTTAATGCATTATGCCCTAAATCAAGGATTTCAAGCATCGAGAGACTCAGTAAGCAGAAAGGAAACTTCTGTAGCTGATTATCATAAAGGCTAAGCGTTTTGAGATTTTTTAGGTGGGCAATTTCATTAGGTATTGTACTTAAGGATTTTTGGCTTAAGTCTAAAACTTCTATACGCTCCATTTCCTCTTTTGGAACACATAGGGCTTGAATTTGGTGAATCTCTGCCCATTCAAATAGAACTTGTTGCCACTCCTTTTTTTCACTATTCATTAAAATTACCCCTCTTACATTTCCGTCTATCATAGCAGAAATAAGGTTATGAGGGGCTTAATTGTTGAATGCTTCAAAGTGTGAAGAACGTAAATTGGAAACATACAGGGGAATAACTTTTACGCTATCTTGTGCATTCAAATATAATATATCTGGAGAGAATAAGACTAAAGCGTTTGCTTGTCGTAAAACACTAATCGAGCTAGAGTTTGCTTCCTTTAAAATTTTAATCCAATTTCTATCCAAAGTTCCTAGAAATGCTTTATATCGACCTTGTTTAAAATAGATGGGGTCAGTTAATTTTGCCTGCACAAAATCATGACAATATCGTTTTAATCCCTGTGCTTTAAGTAGATAGGGGACGGCATATAAAAAGGCGGTTATGAAAGCACCCAAAGGGTTTCCAGGTAATCCAAAAATTATTTTATTTTTGTATTGTGCAACAAGCATAGGTTTTCCGGGTTTTAAATTAATTCCGTGAAAAATGATCTTTGCACCTATTTCCTGTAATGCGATGCTTGTCCAATCCTTTTGTCCGCCACTTGCTCCGCCACTTATTAAAATAACATCATTCCTTTCACAGAGTGATAAAATTTGCTTTTTTAATTCTTCTTTAGAATCCTGTACAATTAAGTTTTCTATCTGATGAAAATCATAAGACTGTAATAATGTTTTTAGCATTAATGCATTGCTATTATAAATTTGATTTTGATTTAATGTCTCTTTGTAATGGACTAATTCATTCCCGCTAGCTACAATAGCAATGTTTAAAGGCTTAAAACATTGAAGGGTTGAAATCCCTTGTGAAGCAAGTAAGGCAATATCGCCACAACCAAGTTGCGTATTTGCAGGAATAATCTGTGCCCCTTTTTTGAAATCTTCTCTTTTTTTGCGCACATTTTGACCTTTTTTAGGTTCTTTGAATAAAATAATCCTCCCATCTTTTTCTTCTGCTTCCTCGTAAGGGACAAGAGTATCTAGCCCATCTGGCACCATAGCCCCTGTCATAATTTTTAAACATTGCCCCCTTTCTAATTTCCATTCTTGTGGCTCATCACCAGCATAAATTACACCCTTAATGTCATATTCTAAAGTATCTTCTTTATAAGCAAACACATAGCCATCTAAGGCAGCGTTATTAAATAATGGAGAATCAAATTGTGCATACAATGTTTGCGTGTTTATACAGTTAAATGCCGATTCTAATTCTAATGTTATGGAATCATGCTTAGGCGTTTTTAGTGCTTGAATGCGAGAAAATGCCTCAGTAGGGGTTAAAAGATTCTCAATGGTTGTAAAATTCTTCATCATTCACTCCTTATATTGCATTTAGATTTAACATAATATAGTGGTAGAATACTCTAAAGTGGTAAATAAGGGAAGCTATTTGTTAATCTTTATGTTCTTTAAAGAATCTTTTTTGGTTTTCTTTTATGATATCATCATCTTTATCAAGATATTCAAGATATGAAATTAAATATTTTCGGCTCAACGGAAAATATTCTTTGGCATTTTGAATATCCACATAACCTTCTTTTAAAATAATTTCACGCAATTGCTTTTTAATGTCAGAGAGTATTTGTGTATTAATAAAAAGTTTTGCATTTAAGCGAGATATTTTTCTTTCTTTGCAAAGCAATTTTAATGCATTATCTCCGCTTTTGCGGTCAATTTCTAGTATATCATATAAGTTATATGGTGCGATAGGTGCGAATCCTGCTTGAGAAATTTCTTCATATATTCTCCTTTGTACAAATTCAGCAATATTTTCAATTTTGCTTAAAACAGATAAAAATAAGCCATCTTTTTGTTGTAAATCTCCTGATTCTAGCAGGGAGGTTAGGGCATATTGAATTAGATGGGGGGTTGCCCAAAGAAATCGTAGATGCAAAGATTGGCTAGAAAGCAAGGCATTCTTATTTTTAGCAATGATTTTTTTTATTTCTTGAGTGAGGTAAAGAATCTGCAAATCAGGATATACAACGAGTTCTTCAGAATCAACAATGGCGTTTGGAATTTGCTTTGCAATTTCTAAAGCTTTTGCGTGATCCATTCTGAATCTTTGATAAGATGAAACTAAACCAAAACCACACTTATGGGCATTGAGAAGTTCCTTGAATGCATCATCAAAACGCGATTCACTCAATGCTTGTAATAAAACATATTTTTGCTTTTTTTTCATTGGATCTGCAATGGGGTTTAGAATGCGACCTCCGGCGATTGTTCTTGATTCATTGCGTAACACAAAATGTTCATGAAATAAAGCAAAGATATCTTCTTCCGCTTCTAATTCTGCAAAAGCCTTTTTGTATGGGCTTGAAGGATCTTGCTTAAATCCATCAAGTAATAAGATGCGTACATTTACACGTTTTGCACCAATATATAAAAAAGCTTTTGAATTATGAAGGGGGGGCTGGTGAAAGCAAAATAACTCAACCCCTAAAATCTTAAATCCGCGAAATAAACCTTTTTTAGCCAACAAAAATCCGCGCTTAATCTCTTGAAAATGTACAGAGGAAAGATTCAAAGCTGCACGACTTGATGGTTTAGCACAAGAAACATTTTCTTGGTGAATCATAATATTTTTTACATGTACATGCTTTTGGAGATCATAGCAAAATAAATCCTCATTCACAGAAACAGAAGAATCAAGCACAGTGCCACTTACTACACAACCAATACCACTTAAAGAGAACGAACGATCTACATAGTAGCGAAATTCTCCCTTATTGTATTCACTAGGGCTTAAGTCTCTGAAATGTTCTTTTAGTAAGTTTAAACTTGAATAGTCATAAATGGAACAAGCAATACAACATTTCAATTGAAGTCCAATCGCACTCACATATTCTCTAATCCCAATTTCACAGAGTTCTAATTGCTCTTTTGAGGCTAAATCAGATTTAGTGATGACCGCAAGGATATTCTTAACACCTAAATAGGCCGCAATTTCTAAATGTTCTTGCGTTTGAGGCATTACTCCTTCTTTTGCATCAACGCATAGTAAGAGATAATCAAAGCCAAATGCTCCAGCAAGCATATTTTTAACCCATTTTTGATGACCCGGTACATCAATAAAAGAGATATTTTTTTGACCCGTGTGAGATTCTATAATGAGATTAGAAAAACTCAAATCTATTGTAATTTTGCGTTCTTTTTCTACTTGAGTGCTATCTCCATCAAAACCATTCAGGGCTTGAATTAAGCTTGTTTTGCCATGATCAATATGCCCAGCAACTCCAACAATCAAAGTTTCCATTATTGTTCCGCCAAATAATATAATATTTTAATAATTTTTTCCTCATCATCTTTTAAAAGCGTTCTCATATCTAATAAAAGTTGCTTTTGTGTGATGCGGACAATTACCCCTTGCTTGCGTAATTCTTCCTTTAATTGCTCAATATCCCATTTTGCACACGAAAGTGCAATGGCGTAGCTTGGAATTTCAACTTGCGGTAAGCTTCCTCCCCCTACAAAACCACTACTTTTTATGATTTTACCCCAAAAATGTTTAGGTAAATTTCTTAGCATTCCTTCTGCCTTTTTGCGTAATTCTTCTAAAGAGCATTCAAGCATCGCTAAAATAGGAATCTTTTGGTAATCTTCTTGTAGATAAGCCTGCAGTGTTGCTTCTAAAATACTTAGAGTAATCTTATCTACACGCAACATACGCAAAAGCTGATTTTGCTTTAAGGTATGAATATATTGTTCCTGCCCAACAATAATTCCTGCTTGAGGGCCACCTAAAAGTTTATCACCGCTAAAGCTGAGTAAAGATGGATTTAAAGCTACAATATCTTGAATAATGGGTTCTGAATGGAGTCCTTTTAAAGCCTTAGGGGAATATAATAGTCCACTTCCAATATCATAATAATCGAGCAATGAATATTCTTTTGCAAGGGTAATGAGTTCTTGAATACTAACTTCCTGAACAAAACCTTGTAGGCAATAATTGGATTGATGTATCTTTGCGATGATGGCGGTTTGAGGAGAAATTCCAGAAACATAATCTTTTAAATGTGTTTTATTGGTTGTTCCAACCTCTTTAAGAATTGCACCTGCATGACGCATTACCTCTGGAATACGAAAACTTCCACCAATCTCAACAAGCTCCCCACGCGAAATAATGACTTCTTTATTTTGTGCGAAAGTATTCAGAACCAAAAATACTGCCGAAGCATTATTGTTTACAATTAAAACATCGATATGTTCTGAATTTAAAAGGGATTTAAAAACCTCTTTAACTAAGGTATATCGCTCACCCCTTATCCCTTCTTGCAAATTAAATTCAAGATTATTGTAAGAGGTGAGAACTGTATTTACATCGTCTACAATATCCTTTCCTAAAGGACTTCTACCTAGATTTGTATGTAGTAAAATGCCTGTTGCATTAATGAGCGGAATAAGGGAATTTTGTTGACTTGCTTGATAATGAGATAAAATATTGTGTAGGATTGATTCTAAAGAGGGAATACGCACAATTTTTTGACTCAAAATATCCGCCTTTAATGTTGCAAGATAAAATTCTGCAGATTTTTTCACCCTTTTTTTATTGTATGTATCCCAAATAGAATTATCCAGAATCTTATTCATTGCAGGAATTTGCCGAAGGAGTTGAGTTAATGAATCATCCATTACTCAACCTTGTCTTTGAGGATTTATTTTGCATATTCAATCATTTTAATAATTAGCTTGAATAAGTACTAGAAATTTGACGCAATCTCGCAATAGAATGTTTAAAAACCTCAATTGTATACTCAATTTCCTCTTTCGTATTGTAGCGAGATAGAGAGATTCTAACAGCCGTATGAGCTAATTCTTTGTCAGCACCAATCGCAACCATTACCGGATTTGCCTCAAGAGTTTCTGAAGCACAGGCACTTCCAGTTGAAGCGGCAATTCCAGCTTTGTTGAGGTCCCATAACATTGCTTCACCCTCAATTCCACGAATACTACACAAAATAGTGTTAGGCACACGAATACGGCGGTCACCAATAATTAAAACATCAGGAATTTGCAAAAGAGCATCCTCTAAGCGATCGCGTAAAGCTCTTAGTTCTGTATTTTCGTATTCTAAATATTGAACTGCAAGTCGCATTGCCTCACCCATTCCTACGATTCCAGCTACATTCAAAGTTCCAGAACGGCGTCCATGCATATGTTCTCCGCCGTGGAACAAAGGCGTTAGGGGAATGCCATCGCGAATATATAGTCCGCCAACTCCTTTTGGTCCATGAAATTTATGTGCAGAAAAAGATAATAAATCAACTTGTGCTTTTTGCACATCAACGGGAATTTTTCCGATAGCTTGAACAGCATCAGTATGGAACAGAATTCCTTTTTGACGTGCAAGTTTCCCAATTTCTTCAATCGGATTAATTAAGCCTGTTTCATTATTTGCCCACATAATAGAGATTAAGCCTGTTTTTGGGGTGATGGCTTCTGCAACTTGCTCTACACATAAAATACCCTCTTGATTGGGAGAAAGATAAGTTACCTCAACTCCTAATTCTTCTAAAAACTCACAGGTAGCACGGATTGCTGGGTGTTCTACTTCTGTTGTGATGATATGATTTTTCTCGCCAAAACGTAATAAATCAAAGTAAATACCTTTAAGCACCCAATTGTTGCTTTCTGTTGCACAAGAGGTGATAATTACATCGTCTCTATCGCTTGCATTAATCCCTTTATAAATTTCATCAATTGCATTTGAAAGTGCGGTATGTGTCTCTGTTCCAAAACGATGCAATGAATTTGGATTACCATATTGTTCACCTAAAAAAGGTTCCATTAATGCCTTTGCTTCTTTTGCAAGGGCTGTTGTTGCATTATTATCAAGATAAATTCCTTGAGGGAAATTCATTCATAACTCCTTATTATTTTATATGTCCGAGTAATTTACTCATAAAAAGCTTTCAAAATTCTTAAATTTTATCCCATTAAGCTTACCAAAGCTGTAAGCGTTTGCTCAATATCCCACTTTTCATCTGTCCCTTGCCTTAAAAACGATTCCATTGCTTCTTTTTTATTGATTGCCTCATCCAGCTCCTTATCTCGTCCTTTCTGATAAGCACCAATCCGAATTAACACTTCATTTTCGCGTAACATAGAATACAAACGACGAAATTTTCGCACAGCTGCTAAATGTTCCTTAGAACAAATATCATTCATTAATCTTGATGCAGAATTCAAAATATTAACGGGAGGATAAATACCAAAATCTGTCAATTCGCGGCTTAGAACAATATGCCCATCTAAAATACTCCGACTTTGGTCAGCGATAGGATCGCTCATATCATCGCCTTCAACAAGCACCGTAAAAAATGCAGTAATCGAACCTCTGCCTTCCTCTTTGCCCGCCCTTTCCATCAACTGAGGTAGAAGGGTTAAAACAGATGGTGGATAACCTTTACTTGTTGGTGGCTCACCCAGTGCAAGCCCAATTTCCCTTTGTGCCATTGCAAAACGTGTAACAGAATCCATCATAAAAAGTACATCTTGTCCAATATCCTTGAAATACTCTGCAACACTCATTGCTGAAAATGCACCATATTTACGCATTAGCGGGGAGTCATCGCTTGTTGCAACAATTAATACTGTGCCACTTAGATCCCCTCCAAGATTTTTTTCAACAAATTCTGGAACTTCCCTTCCCCGTTCTCCAACAAGTGCAACAACCTTGATGGGGGCTTCAACACCTTTAACAATCATACCCATTAAAGTGCTTTTGCCTACCCCACTTCCTGCAAAAATGCCAAGTTTTTGCCCTTTGCCGCAAGTGAGTAAGCCATCAATGCTTTTCACACCAACTCTAAATACTTCATCAATAATGCCTCTTTTCATTGCTACAATAGGAGGACGAATAATCGGTGCATAATCATTTGTGATAATCTCTCCTTTACCATCAATCGGCTCTCCTAGTGGATTAATTACTCGTCCTAATAACGCCTCTCCTACAGGAATTTGTAAGCCTTTATTGTTGAGATAAATTCTATCGCCAACACAATTCCCCTCCACAAAAGAAAAGGGAGAAATACTAAAAGAATGTTCATCAACAACCGTAACCATCCCCATACTTTCGCTACCGTCATCATTGCGAATAATCTTGACAATATCCCCAACGCTTGTTTTGAGTCCACTTGCTACAATTGAACCCGCCGTAACTTTATGAATTGTTCCAAAAGCAGGAGATAAGGTAGAAGTCTCCAATCGCTTGCGTAAATGTTCTAGTGTCAATGTCTATCCTTTATTCTAAATAAGTAATCTTAATTTTTGTGATATTATCAAGATTTTGCTTCATAAGGGGTAAAATTTAGATTTTTCTTTGAATATAATTTTTCAAAAATATGGTAAATCAAAGTTTATTTATGATAGAATAAAGCATTTAATTTCATTTTCTATTCTTGCTAGAATCTTGTGAATTCTTTATTGAAAGGTTGATTCAGGCTTTAGAAGCAAGGATTTAAAAAGAAAGCTACATAATATTAAGGAAAGTCAAGTGATTTTAACAACAGAAAAGACAAATGATGCAAATGCAACTGCCACGGGTTTACTAGAAAAAGCAATCCTGGATTCTAAGTATGAAAAACTGAGTACAAAGGCAGCGAAAACCTTGAAAGTAGATGGCTTCAGAAAAGGGAAAGTGCCACCACATATCATTCGTTCTCGCTTTGGGGAGCAGTTGAACGAAGATGCGGAAAAAGAGGCTTTGGGTGATTTTGTACAGGAGGCTATTAAGGTGCTGGAGCTAGACCAGCAACAATTAATCGGTAGCCCCATGGTTTTAAAGTTTGATAGGAATGATGATGGCGTTTCTGTAGAATTACGTTTTGCTTCTCGTCCTAAGATTGATTTTCAGAATATTCAAAAGGCAATACCTGATTTTGAAATCCCCTCTACAGAGGATAAAGAAGTGCAGGAGAGAATCCATCAAATCACAAAGTCTTACGGTTCTTTAGAGGAAGTTTCTAGGGCTGTAGAAAATGGCGATATAACAATTATTGACTTTGAGGGCTTTGTTGATAATGAGCCATTTGAGGGTGGTAAGGCAGAAAGATATTCCTTAGAAATCGGAAGTGGTTCTTTTATTTCTGGTTTCGAAGACCAAATTATTGGAATGAATATCGGTGAAGAGAAGGATATTCATGTTACTTTCCCGGAAAATTATGGTGCAGCAAATCTTGCAGGCAAACCTGCTATATTCAAGATTAAGTTACACAAGATACAACAGAAACAACCAGCTGAACTTAATGAAGAGCTGATTAAGAAAGTTTTGCCTGCCTTAGAGAATCCAACAGAAGAGATGTTTAGGGAAAAAATAAAAGAACAACTTGACCAAGAACACAAGATGAAACTTTATGATGAAAAACTAAAGAGTGAATTAGTGGATAATCTCCTTGAAAAAATTGACTTCAATCTTCCTTTAAATGTCGTTGAACAGGAAATGGATGTTTTATTTAGAAATGAACTTAATCGCTTGCCAGAGCAGGAAATTCAAGATCTACAAGGACAAGTAGAGAAGGTGCAAGAGAAACGCGAAGCCCACCGCGAAGATGCACAAAAAAGTGTGAAATTAACTTTTATTGTTGATACATTAGCAAAGGAAAATAATATTGGTGTTACTGACCAAGAGATCTGGCAACGTATTTATTTTGAAGCAATGAGTTATCGTCAGGACCCTAAGGTGATTCTTGAATATTACCAAAAAAATGGTTTGTTACCAGCATTGCAAATGGCACTTTTAGAAGAAAAAGTTTTGACTCATTTGCTCGATGAATCAAAAAAATGATGAGGTAATAAAAAATGAATTATATTCCTTATGTAATCGAGAAAAGTGGTAGAAGTGAGCGAAGTTATGATATTTATTCGCGTTTGCTTAAAGATAGAGTCATTATGCTTTATGGTGAAATCAATGATGATTTGTCTGCTTCTATTGTCGCACAACTCCTTTTTTTAGAGGCTGAAGATCCAGAAAAGGATATTCATATTTACATTAATTCTCCAGGGGGAGTTATTACAAGTGGTTTAAGTATTTATGACACGATGAATTATATTAAGCCTGATATTTGCACAATCTGCATTGGGCAAGCGGCGAGCATGGGGGCATTTTTACTAAGTTGTGGCACAAAAGGTAAGAGGCATTCTCTACCCAATAGTCGCATTATGATTCATCAACCTTTGGGTGGTGCAAGAGGGCAAGCGAGTGATATTGAAATCCAAGCAAAGGAAATCTTGCGTTTAAAGGCATTCTTAAATCAAATACTTGCCGATAATACAAAGCAGCCCTTGGAAAAAATAGCACAAGATACTGACCGTGATTTTTTTATGAGTGCAAAAGAGGCATTAGAATATGGCTTGATTGATAGTGTTTTGGAAAAAAACAACCTCAATATGCAGGAATAATTAACTTAGTAAAGGTAGGGTATGGAAATAAGAAAAATGGCAGAGCAAGAAGAAAGCCAGTTTGAAGAAATGGGTACTGATGACTCTTTTGAGAGTTTTGAAGATAAAGATGAATTGCAATTTGACATACAGGAATTGAGTGATTTTTGTTTGGAAGTAATCGATTCAATCAAGAATGAGGATTTATTAGCAACTCCGTTGAATTATCAGATTTGTTTTGAACGCTTGCTTGATAATAAAGATTCTTCCTTTAAAGCGGCTGTGTATGATGTTTTACAAAGAGAAAGTGACGGTGGATTTAATGATTATATTCATCTTGAGAGACAAATTAAAACTAGCTTTGCAAATATTAAAAAAATGTTACAGCTTGTTGCCGTAATGTATAAAAATCAAGTTTTGCTCCATGATATTCTTACAAAAAAAATTGCCGAAATGAAAAAAGTGGATAATGTTGTCATTTCTCAAAATTTACTTTCCGCCTTAACTCAAGAGGTGCATAGGTTAACTGAAATTACACAAAAACAAACAGACACACTCAAAGTGATTTATCAAGAAAGTGCTGAATCACTCAATAATGCTGATAATGGTATCGTTTTTGACTCACAATATGCCATTTACAATCGTCGTTTTTTGCATACACAGATTGCAAAAGAAATTGAGGGAAATGCGCAAACGAAACGTACCTCTTCACTGCTTATGATTAATGTCCCAACCGCTAAACTTGATGAAATTGCTAACGAAAAAGTTTCCCAGATGCTTTTGAGAAATGTTGCAGATATGTTATTAAGAACTTCTCGACGAAGTGATGTCGTTGCCCATTGTAAAGATGGATTCTTTGGTATATTGCTTAGACAATCGGATTTGCAACATTCTAAAAAAGCGTGTACACGACTTTTTGAACTTATTAAATCTAGCAATACTTTTGTAGGTGATAGGCAAGTAACCTTAGAAATTAATATTGTGCTTAATATTATTAGTAAGGATCAAGATCCAGAGGAAATGATAGAGAATTGCATTAGTGTCCTCAAGGATTTAAATGAACAAAAATCAGTCTTAAAAGTTCTTGGAGAGTAAGGAGTTAATATGCTTAAGATACTTCATTATCCTGATTCTTTTTTGAGACAAAAATCAGTATCCGTCGAAGTTTTTGATGAAGATCTTGCACATTTCTTGGATGAAATGAATGTTACTATGCTTGCAAATAATGGTGTTGGTTTGGCTGCGGTGCAAGTAGGTCGAGCTATTGCCGCATTGTTGGTGAACATTCCTGATGACAAAGGGGAGCAATCATCAGAGCATCTTCTTGAGATTATCAATCCAAAAATTATAGAGAAAAGCGGGCAGATTCTATGGAATGAGGGTTGCCTAAGCGTTCCTGATTTTTATGAGGATATTCAACGTTACAATACTATTGTGCTTTCTTATCAGAATCGTAAGGGCGAGAAAAAGCAATTGGAAGCAGAAGGTTATCTAGCTGTCGCTATTCAGCATGAAATGGATCACTTGGAAGGGATTTTGTTTGTTGATCGTCTACCTATTCTTAAACGCAAGAAGTTTGAAAAGTTGCTTAAAAAGCAACAACGTTGTTCAGCGTAAGATTATTAAATGGGGTTACAAAAAATTCAGTCTGCCACATTGCAAGGTTTTGAAGCGAAAATTGCTTTAGTGGAAGTTGCTTTTGTGCGTGGGTTACCTGCATTTAATATTACAGGGCTTGCCCATCAGTCTGTTCAAGAAGCAAAACATCGTAGCTCCTCCGCACTTGCTGCAATAGGCTTTCAGTTTCCTCCATTAAAAATCAATATTAATCTTGCTCCTTCAGATTTACCTAAACAAGGAAGTCATTTTGATTTACCTATTGCTTTATTGATTGGCTTACATAATAGAGATATTCCGCCTTTTTTACAATTACCTTATTTTGCCTTAGGAGAATTAGGGCTTGATGGAAAAGTAAAGGCCACAGAAAATTCCTATTCTATTCTTCTGAGTTTAGGTGCCAGTGCTTATGATGGTTATTTATTTGTGCCCAAAGAACAAATTGATATTTATCGCAAGATTCCAAATCTCAAACTTATTCCTATTGATCATTTGCAAGAAGCTTTAGATTTTTTTACCACAACAACCCTTCCTTCATTTTCTACAAAAGAGGAGCATTTTGATTTTCCCTATCTTGAAGAATATGAGGAACTTTATTACTATAACACAGATTTTAAGGAGGATTTTTATGATGTCATCGGACAACAGAATGCTAAAAGAGCTGCTTTAATCGCGGCAAGTGGTTTTCACAATATTCTTTTTGAGGGAAGTCCGGGGTGTGGAAAAAGTATGATCGCTAAGAGAATGCGTTATATTCTTCCGCCACTAAGTAAGCAAGAAGTACTTAAGAATGCAAAAATGGAACTTTACAGTACAGGAAAAATGAATTATAGTGTCTTGCGCCCCTTTCGCTCACCTCATGCTTCATCAAGTCGTGCGGCAATTCTTGGAAGTGCGATAGGTCATGAGCTTAAACCCGGTGAAATTGCCCTTTCTTCCGGTGGAATTTTATTTTTAGATGAATTACCCCATTTTCCATTACAGGTTTTAGAATCTTTAAGGGAGCCACTAGAAACGCATAGATTTAGTCTCTCACGTGCACAAGTAAAAGTTGAATGTGAGGCGGCATTTTTAATGGTTTGTGCACAAAATCCATGCCCGTGCGGAAATTTAATGAGCAATACCCATGAATGTCGTTGTAGCGATATTGCAATTAAAAACTATAAAAATCGTCTCTCTGAGCCTTTTTTAGATAGAATTGACCTTTATGTTCCTATGTTAGAAGACAATAGTCAGCATCGCACAAAATCAAAAGAGCTTTTTTCGCAAGTCCTTACAGCATTTAAAGCTCAAAAAAATCGCAAGCAGGAACATTTGAATGGGCATTTAAATGAAGAAGAGATTGAAAAATATTGCGTTTTAGATGCTGAATGTCAAAATTTACTTACTCAAGCAACTGAAAGATTTAATCTTTCCTATCGTTCAATTACAAAGATTAAGAAGGTTGCACGTACTATCGCCGACATTCAACAAAGCACAAATATCCAAAAAAGCCATTTGCTTGAAGCCCTCTCATATCGTCGCCGTGACTAACCTTGTTTTTTTGTTAAATTTTAAGCAAAATATGGAGGATGGGGAATCACTCACTGAATCTCATACCTATGTATCGTTCTCCTTTCTTTTGCTGATTCTTGAATGGATGCTGAAAAATAACTCTTGAGAATAGGCTAAAATAGTGTCTGTTCTTGTACGTTTTCTTGGTGAAGTAACTTGAGGATTTCCTCTTGATAGGGATGTAAAATTAACATAAAATGATAAAATTCTTGCTGGATTTTTTCTAAAAGTTGAGAGATATTGTTGTAGCTTATGCAACCTTCTTTATTTGTGGGTGTGAGATAGAGTTTTTTTGCCCACTTTGTATGCTCTTCTAAGAATGATTGATATTGTGAAAATTGTTTTAAGTCTTTAGCAAAAATTAAAACTTTTGAGGTTGTTCTTTCTTCTGTAAGATTATAATGGTTATCTAAATAATAGGGTTGAAAAAAGGGTATGGAACGAATTAATTCAGGTTTAAAATCTAATTTCAATATTTTACAAATTGATAAAACTTCTTGGATATTTTTTAGAAATAGGGGAGAAAGCATTAAGGAAAGAACATTTCCATCAAAAATGATACGACTGCTAAAAAGAGATGAGGGACATAACTGAACTGGTACTAACTCCATACTTTCACTAGGTGTAAGAGAAAGTTTCTCTAAAAAGCAATCATCCGTAATAAGCATTGGAATTTTTGTGCAACGTTTACGGATTAGCTTTGAATGCATTGATGGAGGAGAAAAATCAAATAAAGTTTTTTTCTTTTTATCTTCATCCCTATCTAGTGCAATAATATAGCTGAATTGTTCTAAAATATCTAATGGAGAGTTTCCTATAAAGGCTTTAGATGGAGGGATTATCTTTTGTGCTATATGAAAAGAAACAGGATTAAGCCCTATATAATCTATCGCGTAATCAATCACAATATAACGTACAAAATCGGCTGCTACATTCTGTAATGAATTTGTTTTTAGCCACGCAATTTCTAAATCACTAATTTCCACTTCACCTTCAAAAAAAATTCCAAAAGCACCCTTTTTAATTGCTTTTGGAATCTCTTTTTTATTCTGAGCGAAAAACAAATCACCTCGTTGCACCTTATCTGCTTGGAATGCAAATCGTTCTACGGCAGTAATGTTTGGCGTATTGCAAAGGATCGAACCGCTAATCGCAATAACTTGAGAGATAAGCATTAATTAACCTATTTTTGCACCATTAGCGATGATATTTGATGGTTTGACTAAACATAGATTATCACCTTCTTTAGCGGCAAGAATCATTCCTTCACTTTGTATGCCCATTAATTTGGCTGGTTTAAGGTTTGCAACAACGCACACCTGTTGCCCAATTAAATCTTGAGGTGTGTAGAATGTAGCAATTCCTGCAACAATTTGTCTTGGCTTTTTCTCTCCAATATCCACTTGCAATAGCAGGAGTTTATTGCTTTTGGGTACAGACTCTGCGTGAATGATACTCCCAACACGTAAATCACTCTGAAAGAATGTGCCTATTTCAATTACCTCTTTAGATTGAACATAGTGTGCTTGTGTTACTTCTTGATTGGTTTTGTGATCCTTATGCTCTATGCTGCCTGGAGAAATGAGGCATTCTGCCCCTTTAGATTCTTCCAATAAAGGCTCCTCAATACGTGGAAAAAGTACATCAATTTTTTGTAATTCTATAGATTCAAGCCATTGCTGTTGTATGATAAAATGTTGAAAAATTGCTGAATTACATTCAAGTTGAAATGCTCTTAACGCTTTTGTTGCGGTTTTTGGCATAACAGGATAAAGCATAATTAAGCCTTTGATGAGAAGATTATTAATCATCATTAATAGGGCTTTGGTTTCTTCTTGTTTTCCTTCTTTAATTTTCTTCCATGGTTCATATTGTGTAATCATTGTATTTGCAAGATTAAAAATTTTCCATAGCTCTTCTAAAAAGCGATGCAACGCAACATTCTCAAAAAGCACGGGGAGAGATTGTAAGATATTTTGTGCTTCCTTCCACTGTTCGCTAAATAATTGCTGCATCATCGCTTTATCACTTCTAAATGAGGAATTGAAGAATTTATCTGCCATAGCAATAACACGATTAAGGAGATTTCCAAGTGTATTTGCCAAATCTGAATTGAGGCGGTCAATCAATGCGTGCTGACTAAAATCCCCATCTTGCCCGAATGGAACTTCTCGCAGAACAAAATAGCGAAAAATCTCATTCCCATATGCACGGCTAACTTCCTCTGGATTAATGACATTCCCCAAACTTTTGCTCATCTTTACGCCATTACGTGTCCACCAACCATGAATTGCAACGTGCTGGGGTAGGGGTAAATCAAGGCTCATTAAAAAAGCAGGCCAATAAATGGTATGGAAACGCAAAATATCTTTCCCTACAATATGATAAGTAGGTGGCCAAAAATCCATTCTCTCATGATTTCCGCCATAGCCTAAAGCGGTGAGATAATTCATTAATGCATCAAGCCATACATACATAATATGTTTTGGTTCATGGAGGGCATCGGGCAGTGGGATTCCCCAAGTAAAGCTGATTCGCGTAATAGATAAATCTTCTAAGCCTGCTTCTACAAAACGCAAAGCCTCATTTTTTTTAGAAGCAGGGAGAATACAATTACTTGTTTGATACCACTCTAAAAGCCTCTTTTGATATTTGGAAAGTGCAAAAAAGTAGCTTTCTTCTTTGATAAGTGTTGTTTCTCGTCCACATTCTGGACAATGTGTGTCATCCCCTAATGTAAAAGAAGTAATAAAAGTTTCACAGCTTACACAATAGTTTCCCTTGTATTCTCCTTTGTAAATATCACCCTTTTTAAACATTTTTAAGAATGCTTCTTGTACACCCTTCTTATGTGATTCATCAGTTGTGCGGATAAAATGATTGTATTGGATACCAAAAAAATCCCATAAATCCTTAAAGTATGCACTAACTTCATCAGCGTATTCTTTTGGGCTTTTGTTATTTTTCTTAGCCGATTGTTCAATTTTTTGCCCATGCTCATCTGTACCTGTGAGGAAGAAAACTTCTTCGCCCTTAAGACGAAAATAATGGGCTAAAGCATCTCCGATGATTGTTGTGTAAGCGTGCCCAATATGCGGTCTGTCATTTACATAGTAAATGGGTGTGGTGATAAATTTTTTTCCCAAAATTTCTCCTTTAAAAGTCAAAATCGGCATTATTGCCTTGCGACATACTGCCATAGACAGCTCTAATGTAGTTTTGCCGAACACTGCATTCTAATAATTGCATACATGATAAGCACGATTTTAATGCGTGTTCTTCTTGGCATTGAATGAGTTTTTGACTTTCTTGTTCTAGTTTGATTATGAAAGTATTTTTTTCTTCCACTAGTCTTCCTTTAGTTTTTCTTGAATTTGTTGAATTTCCTCCATGCTACCAAAAAAACAAGCACTTGTCGCATGGAGGGAGTCGACTTGTCGTTCTAAAAGTCTTGTTTTTCCATCAATAGCTCCTCCTCCTGCTTTTTCAAACAAAAATGCGAAAGGTAGAACTTCAAATAATAGTCGTAACTTTCCTTGTGGTGAATCTGTTGTGGCAGGATAGCTGAATAATCCACCACCTTTTTTAAGAATTTGGTGTAAATCTGCTACCATTGCTCCTGAGTATCGTAATCGATAACCAGCATCAAATAGAGATTCTATACGGGTTTTGTGTGGCAAAGTCCAGTTTTTTTGCGTTCCACCAGGAGAATTTATCTTACCTTTAGAATTTAATTTCAATTCTCCTATGCAAACAAATTCTGTCCCGTCGTAGCGATAATGTAAGACTTTTTGTGTTGCAATAACAATTTCCAAATTAAAACCATAGAGAATGTAGGCACTTGCAATTAAATTTTTTGCCTCAAAATGATGCTCATAAATACCAAAGATAGAGCCAACCAAAAAGTTAGATTCAAATACAGAAGATCCATCAAGAGGATCATAAGCAATACATAAATTCCCATCTTTGTTCCCTTTAATGCTATTTTCTTGTTCTTCTGAACAAATTTCATACACTGCGGGGCATGAGAGTAATTTTTGAGTAATAATCTGGTCGGCGATGACATCAAATTTTAGCTGTGAATCTCCACTAGAGTTAATATTTCCACTTGACTCTCCAGAGCTTTTTTTAAGAAGTTTGTAAACTTCAACAGCACAAGATTGAATGAGTTGAAAGATATCTTGCATTATGTTCCTCAAAAAGTATATTTATATTTAGGTCGAATTCTACAAAAAATAAGCAAAAATATGGCTAAAATTTAAGTCGTTTTTGTTAGAATTTTGATTATTTTTGATTTTAAAGGTGTTTTGTTTGATGAGTACTTCACAAATTTTTCAAGTTGCCCCAAGTCTTTTGGCTGCCAATTTTGGTTGTTTGAATATGGAGCTTGAATCCATTGAAAATGCTGGTGCTGATTTGGTGCATATTGATATTATGGATGGACATTTTGTCCCTAATCTCACCTTCGGGAGTGTGGTATTAGAATCAATGCAGACGTGCTTACCTTTAGATATTCATTTAATGGTGCAAAACACAGCTTTTTTTATTGAATATTTTGCACCTTTTAAGCCACGTTATATTTCTTTTCATACAGAGTGTGAATCTCATCCCCATCGACTTATTCAGCAAATTCGTGCGTTGGGCATTTCTCCAGCTATTGCTTTAAATCCCCATACCCCTATTCATATTTTAGAATATCTTATTGCAGAATTAGATATGGTGCTTGTAATGAGCGTAAATCCGGGTTTTGGAGGGCAAAAGTTTTTACCTTTCACATTAGATAAAATATCTGCTATTCGAGAATTAAGAGATAGAAACAATCCACAATGTTTAATCGAGGTTGATGGTGGTGTGAATGCTGACAATATTATTGCCCTAAAAAAGGCGGGAATCAATATTGCTGTAGCAGGCAATTATATCTTTAAATCTAAAGATTATGCCTCTGCCATTGCTGCATTGAAAAATAAGAAATAAAATTATAACCTCACGGATTAGATTTTGGGTTGCAGTATGTCTTGTGGTACCTTTAAAACCATTTTCTTGACAATATCGCTTGTAGAGTGAACTTGCAAAGCACCAGCATGCACATCAGTTGGAAAAAATATAGCTAGTGCTTCAGGTTTTAGGAGAATGCAGGAAGCTTTAGTTTCCAAGTCTATTGGTGTTTGGTAGATAATTAAATCTTTTTGTGAATCATATTCCTGTTGAATCGTAAAATCATTAATGTGACCAACAAAGAATTTTTCGTATCCGCTAATGAGAAGTTGAAAATCTGTATAATGACGATGAGATTCGTAAAAGGCGTTTTCTGTTGGTTTTGTTAAATAAGATTCAGTGATAACTAAAATTCCATAATCTTTTTCTTCAACCTTTCTATCTCCAACTTTTAATTTTTCTATTTTATTGAAAAGTTTCCCATCCAAAGCATTTGTGAGCAAATCATAAATATAAAGAGTGGTTTTCTTCTCTGCAAAAAGCTGATAATCATTTAATATGTGATAACTAAGTAGCATGGAAATTCCTTTTTATTATTATATTGAGGTTAACCTCTATTTTCCTGCAAAGATTCAATCACTAATTGTGGCTCATAATAACTATTGCGAGTCAAGCAAAATAGAGAATCTACACATTCTCCAATCTTAAAATGGTATTGTTGATTGAAAGCAATGGCTTTTAGAAAATACTTAGAATCTTGTTCATACAATGTGAGTGAGGTGTGTTCATTGTTGTTGCCTACATTTCTTATGCCTTTGATGATAAGTTTCTTGCAGAAAAAATGAGGTTTTGGGTTTGCTTCACCATATGGCTCAAAAGTCTCTAAAATATTCATTAGCTCATTATCAATATTTTTTAAAAAAACTTCCCCAATGCAGTGTTTATTTGTGCTGACTGATGCTGTATGTAGGGAATAGTGAGCCAGAATCTGATTTAGATTTTCCTTAAATGCTGGAATGTTCTTGATGTCCATTTCAAATCCTACTGCACCTTTGTGTCCTCCAAATTTATATAGTAAATGACTATTTTGTTGCAATAAAGAAATAAGATTAATTTCACCAAAACTTCTTCCGCTACCCTTTAAAAGTCCATTTTCATTGAAAGTAAGAATGAAGCTGGGCTTACGGAAGTATTCGCTCATTTTTGCAGCTACAATACCAATAACACCTTCGTGCCAATTCCTATCGTATGCAATAACGACACAATCTGTCGGAGTGCATTTTTCTTGAATCTGAATAAGGGCAGATTTAAAAAGATCTTTTTCTTCTTGTTTGCGCATACAATTTAATGTATTTAATCGTTCGTAATGTATTTTTGCTTCTTCTAATGTTTGACTCATTAAGAAAGCAACTGATATTGATGCATCTTCCATTCTTCCTGCACTATTTAAAAGAGGTGCGATATTAAAAGCAATATCTTCGCTATTAAAATCTAACTTACCGCTTTTTTGTTGAATTTTATCCCTAAGGAGAATAATGGCTGGACGATTAGAATGCTTAAAAATTTCTAAGCCTTTTTTAAGTAAAATACGATTTATACCAACAAGGGGCATAACATCAGCAACAATAGCAAAAGAGAGTATATCTAAAGATTGTATAATGCTATAATCAGGTTTTAATTTTTGTCTCAATGCAGCAATGAGATACCAACCTACATTTGCACCGCAAATATCTTTTTGAGGAAATGGGCAATAAGGTAGTTTTGGATTCACAATCACATCTGCATTGGGTAATTCTTCTGGGCAAGTATGGTGGTCTGTAATGATGAGTTTTATCTTTTTTTCTTTGCAAAGGGTTGCGGCTTGAGTTGCTGTAATGCCATTATCCACTGTGATGATTAAATCCGCATCGATTCTTTCGATGATATTTGTAGAAAGTCCGTATCCATCGGTGAATCTATTGGGGATAATAAAGTGGATAGGATAATTAATCGCTTGAAAAAAATTACATAGAAGGGTTGTGCCAATCACGCCATCGACATCATAATCACCGATAATAACGATTTTTTGAGAATGATGAATGGCATCAATAATTATATCTACCGCCTCATGCAATCCTGCAAGCTGACTAGGGTGTGGAATTTCTTGTATTTTTTTGAATGCATCATTTCTGAAACGTTCTTCCAGTAGATTCATAATATCTTTTTTGTCTAAAGTTTGCATTGTGCTACCTTGCTTGTTTTTTGCAATTAAGCATTGTTTTTAAAAAAGATGTAATCAATGGATTTGGGCTTTGCAAGCGAGAGGTGAATTCGGGGTGAAATTGTACTCCAATAAACCATGTGTGTTCCGCAATTTCCAAAGCTTCAATTAAGCCATTAGATTCACCGCTTACAATTAGTCCTGCAGTTTCAAATTGAGAACGATATGCAGGGTTTACTTCATAGCGATGACGATGTCGTTCTTTAATGCTACTGTATCCTTGATAGGCATCTTGAAGGCGACTGTTGGCTTTGATTTGGCATTCATATTCCCCTAATCGCATTGTTCCACCCATCGGGGAAGTTTTTGTGCGAATTTGTTTTTCGCCATTTTGGTCAATAAAATCTTGAATAAGATAAACAACAGGATCTGAAGTTTCTTTGTCGAATTCAACAGAATCTGCCCCCAACACTCCAAGATGATTACGCATAAACTCAATGAGAGCAAGTTGCATACCTAAGCAGATTCCAAGAAAGGGGACATCGTTTTCTCTTGCATAACGAATCGCTTCCATTTTTCCTTTGACCCCACGCATTCCAAAACCACCTGGAACTAAAATGCCATCGACATATTCAAGTACTTCCACCCCCTTATTTTCAATTTCCTCACTATCGCACCATTTTATATTAACGCGTATATCAAGATTAGCACCAGAATGAATCAATGCTTCTGTAAGGGATTTGTAGGATTCTTTAAGATTGAGATATTTACCCACAAATGCGAGAGTAACCTCTTCTTTTGGGGAAAGAATTTGCTTAACAAGCCTGTCCCAATCATTTAAGTTTGGTTCAAGTTTTTCAAGTTGTAGATAGCGTGTAATGGGGGAAAGTAATCCTTCACGCATAAAATTAATTGGAACTTGATAGATAGAAGGTGCGTCTTCTGCGACAATGACAGAATCTAAATTTACATCGCACGAAAGTGAAAGTTTTTTCTTTAATTCTGATGGGAGTGGTTTTTCAGAACGTGCAATGATGACTTGAGGCGTGATGCCAATGCGACGCAATTCTTGCACGCTATGTTGTGTTGGTTTTGTTTTTAATTCTCCAGCAGCCTTAATAAGAGGGATTAGTGTGACATGTACACTCATCACTTGCCGACTACCTAATTCTTGTTTGATTTCACGCATTGCCTCTAAAAAAGGTAATCCCTCAATATCGCCCACAGTACCACCTAACTCTACAACAAGAACTTCAACTTCTTCACTTGCAAGACGAATCCTATCTTTAATTTCATCTACAATATGTGGCACAATTTGGATTGTTTTGCCTAAATACCCACCTTTACGTTCTCGTTCAATCACTGCAGAATAAATTTGTCCAGTTGTAAAATTATTTTTTGATGAGAAGTTAACATCTAAAAAACGTTCATAATGCCCAATATCTAAGTCAGTTTCTGCTCCATCATAAGTTACAAAGACTTCTCCATGTTCAAAAGGGCTCATCGTTCCAGGATCGACATTGATGTAAGGATCAATTTTTAAAACTCCAACCTTGAATCCTGAATGCTTTAAGAGTGTAGCGATGGAAGAAGAAGTGATGCCCTTGCCAAGAGAGCTTAAAACCCCACCTGTAACAAAAATATAACGTCTCTGATTGTTGTCCATATAATTCATCCTTAAGCCCTTATTTTTTGGGATTATAGCTTTTATTTGCTTAAGAATCTGAATATCTCTTGACACTTCCTTTAAATTACTTTACACTATAGGGATTTGTTTTTAATTCTTTTGAAAAATAAGGAAACTTTAATGGTTCAGGTAACAAACTTAAGTATGCAATATGCGAGCAAAAAGCTTTTTGAGAATGTAAATTTAAAGCTTGATGCGGGGAAACGTTATGGTTTGATTGGTGCGAATGGAGCAGGTAAAAGCACATTTTTGAAGATTTTAAGTGGAGAAGTTGAGGCGAGTAGTGGCGAGATTTCTTTTAGTCCCCATACGAGATTAGGGGTTTTAGGACAGAATCAATTTGCATTTGAAGAATTCAGCTTAAAAGATGCGGTTTTGTATGGCAATAAACGTCTCTATGACGCTGTTAAGGAGAAAGAATATCTCTATACGAATGGAGATTTAGAAGATGAAAAAGTGAATGAGAGATTAGGAGAGCTTGAAATTATTTGTGCCGAAGAAGACCCAACTTATGAATATGATATTGAAATTGAAAAGCTTTTGGAAGATTTGGGTTTTGAGGCTTCTTTGCATAATGAATATATGAAGACCTTGACGGGTGGAGATAAGTTTAAAATTCTTTTAGCACAAGTTTTGTTTCCTAAACCCGATATTTTATTTCTTGATGAGCCAACTAATAATCTTGATTTAAAAACAATTTCTTATTTAGAAGAAAGATTAAAGCATCATGAAGGGACAATAGTTGTAATTAGCCACGATAGGCATTTTCTGAATAGCGTTTGTACGCATATTTTGGACCTAGATTTTAAAAAATTGCGTGAATTCAGTGGCAATTATGACGATTGGTATATTGCTGCAACATTGATTGTAAAGCAACAGGAGATGGAGAGAGCAAAAAAGCTGAAAGAAAAAGAAGAATTAGAAAATTTTATTGCAAGATTTTCTGCGAATGCTTCTAAGGCGCGTCAGGCAACAAGTCGTCAAAAACAGCTAAATAAGCTTGATATTCAGTCTTTAGAGGTTTCTAGCAGAAGAGACCCAAGTATTATTTTTAAACCTAATCGTTTGATGGGTAATGAGGCATTAAATTTAGATAATATTTCTTTTTTTTATGGCGATTTACAGATTTTAAAAAAATTAAGCCTGACAATTTTACCGGGTGATAAAATCGCCTTGATTGGAAGAAATGGAATCGGAAAAAGTACCTTTTGTCGATTAATTTGTGAAGAATTGCAGCCTCTTGAAGGTAAAGTAAAATGGGGTGCGACGATTGAACGTAGTTATTTTCCACAAAATGCGACAGAAGTTGTATTTGGACAGGAAAGCTTATATGAATGGTTAAGAAATTATGATAAAAAGAAAGAAAGTGGTGAAATTCGTAATGCTTTGGGTCGTATGTTGTTTAGTGGTGAGGAGCAAGAAAAGAGTGTTGAATCTTTGAGTGGTGGCGAAAAACATCGACTTGTGTTGAGTAAAATTATGCTTGAAGGTGGAAATTTTTTGATTCTTGATGAACCGACGAATCACTTGGATTTAGAAGCAATTATTGCATTAGGAGAGGCGTTGTATAAGTATCAGGGTAATGTCATTTGTGTGAGCCATGATAGGGAGTTGATTGATGCATTTGCAAATCGTATTATAGAATTTAAAGATGATTATGAGGTGATTGATTTTAAAGGGAGTTATGAAGAATATTTGGAATTCCAAAATACAAAGCTATTTTCTTAATAAAGCGGTTCGTTATGCTACAACCTATGCGTAGTGTAAGCTCTAGATCTCTTTTGAGGGAAGCAAAATATGCAATATTTATTTTGGATAACGAGGACAAGGAGGATTATTTTCTTGCTCTCACGCAAGAAATGCTTCAAAATCGTCAAAATCCAAAGAAGCTTTATAGTGGGGCAACAAGGGTAAGGACTGAGCTTTTAGCGGCGTTATCTCAATTAGGGGAAGTAAAAACAGCTAATGTCTGGGCAAGAAAATTAATTATCGAACAAAAGGCAATTGAAGAATTACGTCATCTGATTGAGATGCGTTTGAGAGAATATGAGATTTATGGCGTTACTGAAATACACTTGCAAGATGCTGAGGTGAATTCTTCACATATCCAATTTGTTGGTGTGAGGGCAGAAGAAGCAGAGTTGATCATTGCAGAGATTCTTGTTAAAATGGGCTATGAAGATAGTCTACAGTCTGCAATTAGTCGTAAAATAGCGACACAAGAAACAGATATAGAGATTTCTAAAGAGGATACGCAAGACATTCCATTACAAAAGCAAGAAATTAAAAAAGAACAGAAAAGGCAAAGATATTCCATAGAAGAATTAAAAGAATCTAAAGAAATACTTTTCCATCAATTGGTTGAATTTATACAAAAAAAATCTTTTACAATGGCAATCCGAAAAAGAAAGTTAGAAATTAAAAAATTAAGTACAGCTGAACTTTTGAATAGATTTTATAGGAGAAGGTAAAATAACGAATAAGTGGAATTGTTATTTTGTTTATTTGTTCTATCTTTATATCTAAAAAGAAAAACAATAAAAGGGCTACAAAGTTTATTAAAGGTATTAATGAGGGCAAAAGTGATGGCGGCATTGATTTAATTGCATATAAAGATAAGGATATGCTTCTTATGTAATGTAAAAATTGGGAATATTCGCAAACCAAACAAGAACATTTGAGGATATTTTTGGGTGATTGCACAGCATTTATGGATAAAAATCGCAAGAAATATCATAAAAGAAACATAAGACGTGTGTTTGTAACAAGTTGTGAAAAGGTTGATTTTGGTGTGAAAAAGTTTTTACAAGAAAGCGATATGGAATATGTAATTGTGCCATATCAAAAATAGAGTGTTTTGATTTTGGATTCTATATATCCAGTAGATAGTATAAATATTTCAGCTATAATATCAATAATTTATGATGATAAGGAGCAAAAATCTTGCGAAGTGAAGAAGAAGTTTTTTATACGATTTTAGAATTTGCAAATGCGACAAAAGCAGTTCGGCTCGTTACCCTAGAGGGTTCGCGTGCTAATAGCCATATCAAAAAAGATAGATTCCAAGATTATGATATTTCGTTTTTTGCCACTCCTAGCGATATAGAAATGCTCAAAACTGATGAGAGGTGGCTTATGCATTTTGGCGAATGTGTTATGATGCAAAAGCCCGAATCTATGGAGCTTTTCCCGCCTGATTTGCGTGAGGGTTGGTTGAGTTATCTTATGCTTTTTAGCGATGGGGTGCGAATTGATTTGACGCTTATTCCGCTTGATGATGTGGGATTTTATTTTGCTCACGATAAGCTTGTGCGCGTCTTGCTTGATAAGGATAATCTCGCTCCTAACAGGCTTGTGGCGAGTGATAGCGACTTTTGGATACCGCCACTTACGCAGAGGAGTTTTGAGGATTGTTGTAATGAATTTTATTGGCTCTATCACAATGCCTTTAAGGAGATAATAAGAGATGAGATTCTAAGTGCGAATTTCTATCTCAACGCGATGAGGGAAACTCTGCTAATCCTGCTCTCATGGCGCGTAGGACTAAAAACGATGAAAAATAAGAAATGTTTAAAACATAGAAATATTGCTCATCAGACGCTAGATTCTATAAAAACTTTGCAAGATACGCTAGATTCTAAGAATCCTAATGCTCATAATCCCAAAAACTCACTCACTTATCATTTTCATTTTTCACTCGGGAAACATTCTAAGTTTCTCCCGCAATATCTCTCTAAAAAGTCGCGCAAAAATCTCTACAAAAGTTTTCATTTAGGAGCAAAAAAAGAAGCAAAAAAATCTCTCAAATGCCTTGATAGAATCTTCCATAAAAATGCAAAAAAACTATGCAAGTATGACTTCACTTATCCTCATTATCGCAGGAATGTGAAGCGGTGGTGCGAGATTTTGGAGCAATAAGTGCTATAATTTTGCATTATGTTACAAATGCTTAAAAGGAAGATTAATGAAAAAAATTCAAATTGAAGTTATTAAGACACATTTTGATGAGGATTTGGCTAAAGAATATGGTGTCAAAAGTCCTTGCCCCGCACACAAAGTAGGTGAAGTTTTTATCAGTAATGGTTTTGATAAACCTGAAAATTTTTGCGATGAGGCTTGGAAAGCGATTTATCAATATGTTTTTGCCCTAGCACACATGGGGGAAAATGAGATTTTTTATTTCAAAGATTGGATTACAAAGCCAAAGGTTGCAATAAATTCGTGTAATGATGGAGTGCGTCCTGTGATTTTTAAACTCACGCAACTTGATGAAGAATCCAAAACACCAGAACTTTATCAGAGAGATGAAGGGTAATAACATGGAGTTATTTTATAAATTTTTATAATCAAGCGACTTTGTAGGGCTAAGTTTTAAAATACAATATCATTTTTTTATTTGATGAAAATGTTTGGATATTTTTAAAGGGTGAAAAGGTATTTTTTATTTATTATAAAAAAATAAATTTTGAAGTTTTAGAGTAAAAACAATACAGTACGAATTATGTTTAAAGAGTAACTTTCTTTTTTATGTAGTCTAGCGTAGAAAGGAGGTTAGAAATGAAAAAGACTTTAAGGCTTATCGTTCAAATGATAGCCTTAGAAGGAATAATCCATCCGCGACAAAAGGATTTTAGATGTTAGGTATATCGCTAAGCATTTGTTCAATGGTGATTGTTTTGCTATTTGTTAAGAGAAAACTTCTTGTATTTTGTTTTTGGATTCTGTTTTGTTTTGTTCCATTTTCGTGCTTCGTATATGATGGCGAATCCTCAAACCTACATTATGCGTATGGAATGGGAACTCAAGAAGTAATAGAAGTTTGGTTTGGAATTATCTTTATGAGTTCTACTTGGGCTTTAGGGTTTTTTCTTGTTGCGTTGGTTATCTATTTTATTCTTAAAATTTTACTCCTTGCCCTTAAAGTTGCATTCAGGGATTACTATTGAAAACCATTGAAAAAATTGGCACACTTTATAATGCCTTAGCTAAAGAGAGAATCTCAAGCTATGGGAGAGTGCTACAATACTATTATGATAATCAAACTTGGCTAGGTGATGAGGAAAGAGATTGTGGAGGATAGCTTTAGAAAACGGCTTATATAATGAATATATCATAGTTAATATTTTTGAATTTTCTATCCCTGCTACTGGTGGGGCATTGAAATTAACAAGAGGTGTTAGAGATAGTGGATAGGTTACCTACAGCCAAACAATTAGGACTTTCAGCAAGCAAAAGGGTTCATTTTGTAAAAACCTCAAAAGAATTAAACACTCTTATCAGCCAACTCACTCAAAATGCCAAATATATAGGGAAAAGATACAATACAATGAAAATTAAAAAGACACAGAAAATAGAACAAGTAGAGGTAGATTTATATATGCTAGATGATGGCACACAAATTAATATTCGTTTCAACTCTCAAACAGGGGGTAAATCAATCGATATAGACAGAAAATACAAAACCATACATAATTTGGAGACTTTAAGAAAATGATTTATAAAGTATTAGAATCTAAAAATGGAATGTTGTTTGAAAAACTCTATAAAAACAATATAGATAAAATAATCGCTAACAATCTCGGCGATGAAGCACTTGATATAAAGATTTTGCTCACTTATCCACATATCACAAAGATTGATATTTTGGAATATTTTGAATACTATGCTTTGAGTGAAGCGGGGCTAGATTATGAAATCGATGAGGCATTTTTGGGGAGATATGACATATATCCGCTTGATAATTTAAGTAAGGAATTGTGCGAGAATGACCCCCGCCCTAGCTATGCAAGCGAGTATATTGGTGTGATTGGGGAGTTGTTTTTGGGGGAGATGATAGACTTTGAGCTAAAAGATGAAGAGCGAAGCTTATTTTATGCTTTTAATTCATCATTTGAGGCATGGAGGTATTTTAGAGATAAATTTTTGCTGACTTATACGGGGTTTTTGTATGATTTTGATAGGGATAATGTCAAAACAAGCTGGGAAAATCCCTCTCAATGGAACTCGTGGGATATAAATGTAGCAAGAACCCCCGAAGGCACAAAATACTTCAACGAGATTCTCTGCCCTAGATTCTATAAGAAATACAAAGACTTAGAAGTAGAGATAGATTCTAAAGGGAATATTGTGCGTTGGATTGGAGAGATAAATAGGTAGGTAGATGAATCCCAAGTGGGAGATATGATGCAAAGTGGCATAATGGAAGTCTTAACAATGTGCTGAAGCTTCATAATGGCTAAAGGAGCTATTTAAATGAAAAATACATTACTATCTTTAAGCATATTTCTTATTATCATCGCAGTTATTAGTAGCATAAATCTAGCACTTTTCTATCAGCAGTGGAATCTTATGCTCTTATGTATAGAGTTTATAAAATCGCTTGCTTTGTTTAGTGTGGCATATATAGGATTTAGACTAATTAAGCGACTTTGTAAGCAAAATTTAAAAACAGCTTGTGTAGATTCCAATAAAAAGCATTTTATGCTAAAAATATTTTTGTATTGCATTGCAGTTTGTATTTGTGCGATTGTTACTGCCATACTCATCAAGCATCCTAGTGTAAGTTTTGCGTTTGATGTATTTTTGATTGAAGTAATAATACTTGTGCTATCTCTTAGTCTTTGGATACTTTTTTATTTTTCTGTCCATTCTCATTCCTTTGTTTTTTTAGTCGCAATTTCCATTTTTAACTATTTTATGTTAAAATTCTCATAGCACAGTGAATTCCCCATTTTTTGGGAGGTGAGTAGCTTTTACAACCACCCCTAACGATAATTTTGCCTGTGGTCTCTGACCACCTTAAAGTTACTCGCTTTTTCATTGTGCAACCTTCTTTTTAGCCCCCTTGCTGTGGTTTACTCCTTGTTTTCTAGTTTTTTATTCTTGTTTCAAGTCTATGCATTCGAATAACCAATACAAGCAAAGCAGTAAGTAAGTTGATTAAAGAAGTTGCTAGTTCAAGCTTTTTTATCTTGTGCCTCCTTATTTGGATTTAAATCGTTACTTAAGCTATTTGTCAAGTCTTAAATGCCATTTTATACGATTTTATACTGTAAAAATAATATTACACCCTATTTTACCCACCCCTCACAAATGACAGCACACTCATCTAAAATATCCCCCCTTTTTATCCATTTTAAAGACTTTATAGCTTAACGCACATAACCACAAAATAAATCACAGCAAGCAACATATTTTCTAGTATTTTTACTCTTTTTATGCTAAAACAAAATACACAAATGTATGGTTTAGGGGAGCTTTCCCTTCCCCTTTCGCTTTATTCTGTTAGGATTTTAATAATTCACAGAATAATGGCTACAAGTCTTGCTAACTTGATGATTAAATCTAGCCATTGCATTTGTATATATCTGACGGTGCATTGAAACACAAAGAGAAATATACCCAAAGGCTATAGAATCACAAAAAAGCTAAGATTCTTGATGATATTACTTTAGCACCAAAGAGATCTACATCAAACAATATGAAGCACCCCCAATTTTCTACTTAAAACCAAAGCAAAAAAACCTCACTTTGATTTTAAGCATCAAACCACTTTAACTCTTGGCGAATATTACAAAATTTCATTTGATTACCTGCATTATTATATTCTTTAAATCACTATAATTTACCCAAAAATTTTATAAATATTTATTGAGTATTATATTTTTACCAAAAATATTTATATTATTTTTGATGGCAAGCATCTGCTAGTTGTATTTAGTAAATTAAATTATGTTATAATATGGCTCTATTTTGAATATAAGGATTTAATATGCAGTTACCTTATTTAAAGCAGTTTCCAGATGAAAAAGGTTATTTTGGTAAATTTGGTGGAAGTTTTGTGCCTGAACCTATCATGAAGGCAATGGAGGAGATTGATGTAGCTTATAATTTAATTGCACAAAATAGTGATTTTATTGCAGAATTACGCAAGATTCGTAAGCATTTTCAGGGGCGTCCAACACCGATTTATTTTGCACATAACTTGACAAAACAATATGGTGGAGCAGGAATTTATCTTAAGCGAGAGGATTTAAACCACACTGGAGCACATAAGTTAAATCATTGTATGGGTGAGGGTTTGCTAGCAAAGTTTATGGGCAAGAAAAAGCTGATAGCTGAAACTGGGGCAGGGCAACATGGTGTTGCTTTAGCAACTGCAGCGGCATATTTTGGTTTAGAATGTGAAATTCATATGGGTGAGGTAGATATCGCAAAAGAATACCCAAATGTTTTACGTATGAAGATTCTTGGTGCAAAGATTGTGAGTGTGAGTTCAGGTGCGAAAACACTTAAGGAAGCGGTTGATTCAGCTTTTGAAGCGTATTTGCAGGATACCGAAAGGTCTATGTATGCGATTGGTTCTGTTGTGGGTCCTCACCCCTTTCCTAAGATGGTGCGTGATTTTCAAGCTATTATAGGTATTGAATCACGAGAACAATTTTTGGAGATGACTGGGGAGTTACCTGATTTTGTTGTCGCCTGTGTAGGTGGCGGAAGTAATGCTATGGGAATTTTTAGTGGTTTTATTGATGATCCTGTTGAGTTGGTTGGTGTTGAGCCTCTTGGACGTGGAACAAAGTTGGGTGATCATGCTGCGAGTTTAACTTATGGGACAAAGGGTGTTATGCATGGTTTTGATTCTATTATGCTTAAAGATGAGAATGGTGATCCAGCGGCAGTCTATAGTGTAGCTAGTGGTTTAGATTACCCCTCTGTTGGTCCAGAACATGCTTATTTGTATAGTATTCAACGCACAAAAGTTGCGACAGTTAGCGATACAGAAGCAATTGATGCATTCTATGAATTGAGCAGAAAAGAAGGTATTATTCCGGCGATTGAATCAAGCCACGCCTTAGCCCATGCTTTGAAAATTGCACCCGACTTGAAAGGAAAAAAGATTCTTGTGAATTTAAGTGGACGAGGTGATAAAGATATTGATTTTGTTGTAGAAAAATATGGATATAAGGAGAATTGATTGAGATTAATTTCTTGGAATGTGAATGGTTTGCGTGCATGTATGAATAAGGGTTTTATGAATTTTTTTACGCATATTGATGCAGATATTTTCTGTATTCAAGAATCTAAAATGCACAAAAATCAGGCTGATTTTTGTTTTGGAGGGTATGAAGATTTTTGGAATTCAGCAGAAAAAAAAGGATATTCAGGCGTAATTACTCTATGCAAGCAAAAGCCAATTAATGTAGAGTATGATATGGGGATTGTCCATCATGATTTAGAAGGTAGGGTGATTACGACCGAATTTACAGATTTTTATCTTGTGAATGTTTATACGCCTAATTCTAAACGTGAATTGGAAAGGCTTGAATATCGTATGGAGTGGGAAGATGATTTTCGTGCTTTCTTGAAGAATCTTGAATTGCATAAAAGTGTTATTGTATGTGGTGATTTGAATGTCGCTCACCAGGAAATTGATTTGAAAAATCCTAAAACAAATCGTAAGAATGCCGGATTCACTGATGAAGAGCGCCAAAAAATGACTTTACTCTTAGAATCAGGATTTATTGATACTTTCCGGTATTTTTATCCTGATCAGATTGATGCCTATAGTTGGTGGAGTTATATGAGTCGTGCTAGAGAGAGAAATATTGGGTGGCGGATTGATTATTTTCTTTGTTCTCAAGCATTGAAGCCATTTTTAAAGGATGCAAAAATTTATCCAAAAATTATGGGAAGCGATCATTGTCCGGTAGGATTAGAGATTTTTTAAAAAAAATAGGTAGTAGCAATATAGCTTCCCCAAACAATACAAGTGCAAGTGATAGCAAAGAGTTGTGCACATGAGGCCATATCTTTGGCTCTTTTGGCAAAAGGGTGGAATTCTAAGCTGACAAAGTCAATTGCATTTTCAATTGCTGAATTGAATAATTCTACGATAATGCATATAAAGCATGGTAGGATGAGTAGGGTAAAGTGTACCCAATTTAAAGCAATAAAAAAAGCGATAATGCTTAAAATAACACTCATTAATAAAACTTGCCTAAAGCCAGATTCTTCTAAAAATGCTGCCATGAATCCATCGATAGAGTACAGAAAAGCATTAAATAATCTCTTGAAGCCTCTTTTACCTTTTTTGCTATTTCTCTGAATATTCATTCTGTTTCCTTGGGGAGTTTTTTATGTAGATGGATATAAAGGCTTAAAACATCAATACTTGCAGGGGTGATTCCGCTAATTTGACTAACTTCAAGGAGATTATTTGGGCATAAATTTGAAAGTTTTTCAATAACTTCTAGACTAAGTCCTGGAATACCATGAAAACAAAAGTCTTTTGGAATATGAATACATTTTAATTCCTCTGATGAGCGTATTGATTGTTCTGCTTTAGTGATATAGTTTGCGTATCTAGCCTCAATAATAATTTGTTCTAGCACGATTGTATGAAAATCCTTGAATTTTGGTTCTAATTCACACAACTTCTCCTTATTAAAACTTTTACGTGCTACAATACTCAAAAGTGTACATTTATCGTTGATTTTTTCTTCTCCTAATTTTTCTAAACGTTGTAAAGTTGCTATGTTAGGAGTTATAAAAGTCTCTTTAAGATATTGTAGTGCATTTTTAATTTGTTCGGTGCATTGCTTAATATGCAAAAAATGCTTTTGAGAGATTAAGCCAAATTCATAAGCATAATGCCCTAAGCGAAATTGTGCGTTATCCTCACGTAAAAGGAGGCGATATTCTGCTCTTGAAGTGAACATTCTATAGGGTTCTTTTGTGCCTTTTTGAGTAAGATCATCAACTAAAACACCCAAATAAGATTCATTACGTTGTAGGATAAATGGTGGTTTATTAGCGATGGATAAGGAGGCGTTAATTCCTGCATAGAGTCCCTGTGCGGCTGCTTCTTCATAGCCTGTTGTACCATTAATTTGTCCAGCAAGATAGAGATTCTTAATTTTTTTTGTTTCAAAGGTTTTATGTAAATCTGTAGGATTAACATAATCATATTCAATAGCATAGCCATAACGGACAATTTCAGCATTTTCTAATCCTTTAATACTGTGTATAATTTCTTCTTGAATATCATAAGGTAGAGAAGTTGTAAGCCCATTAATATAGTACTCTGTCGCCTCTTGAGTTTGAGGCTCAATAAAAAGCTGATGTCTTTCCTTGTCTTTGAAGCGGTTAATTTTATCTTCAATGCTTGGGCAATATCTTGGACCTATACTTTGGATTTGTCCACTAAACATTGGTGCACGATGAAGATTTTGTGTAATAATTTGGTGAGTTTTATCATTGGTGTAAGTTACAAAGCATGGGAGTTGTTTTTTTTTGGGTATAAATGGAGTAGTGTGTGTACTAAAAGGAGGCGGAGGAGTATCACCCAAATGTTGTTCCATAACAGAAAAATCAATGCTGGAAGCCTTGATTCTAGGACAAGTTCCTGTTTTTAGACGCCCAACATCTAAGCCTAACTCTTTGAGATTATCCCCCAGTTTTTTTGCACTTGGTTCACCCATACGTCCATAATGCGTAATAAAATTGCCAATATGTACTTTACCATTCAAGAATGTGCCGGTAGTAAGGATAACTTTTTTTGCATAATATTGTCTGCCCAATTCACTTTGCACTCCTTGTATAGAATCTGAATCTAGTAAAAGTTTTTCAACTAATTCTTGTCTTACCTCAAGATTAGGGGTTTGCAGAATTAAATCTTTCATGTAAATACGATATGCATCCATATCGATTTGAGCACGACTACCCCTTACGGCAGGACCTTTGGAGTTGTTTAGGATTCTAAATTGAATACCACATTCATCAGTCGCTTTACCCATTACTCCACCTAATGCATCAATTTCTTTAACAAGATGTCCTTTAGCAAGTCCACCAATAGCAGGGTTACAACTTGCTGCACCAATCTGCTCTACAAGAATTGTGAGTAGTAAAGTCTTATTTCCCATTTTGGCAGAAACAATACTTGCTTCAATTCCTGCATGTCCACCACCAACAACAATAATATCATAACTCATATAAAATACCTTTTATTTTATTGTAGCATAAAAATACTAATAAATGCTTTAGGACACCTATCTATCAACCACTTCTAATTAATACTTCTCATTAACAGCTATTCTTA
>NZ_NHYN01000019.1 GCF_003288845.1 Helicobacter monodelphidis
AAATTACGCATACAACAAAAGAAGGCTTAAAAAAGCAGAGAAAAAAGCTAAAACAGACAAAAATAGAACCTAAGAATTTATTTGATTATGCAGAGGAAGTCATTATCCCTGCAAAGATTAAACAAGAATGGATGAATATATTCAATCTAAAAAATATTGATGAACCTTTTATACCGCATATTCCTAATGAAGTTAAGGAGTATGTCGGCAAAGATTTACTTTTAACAAAAAATAGTTTGATAAAACTGATTGCAAATAAAAGAGAGAAGTATATCAAAGACATTTTACCCACTTTGGAGAAGCCAGAAATTGTTATTAAACACGAAGATTCAATTATTTTTGCAAGAGAATTAAATGACAAATTATTTTTTACTTCTGTTGGTAAGGATTTTGACGCAGGTTTCATTGTTGCAAGTAATGCACCGAAGAAAAGAAATAATTTAATAAATAAGGCTACAAATGAAAACATCATCTATCAGTCTCCAAACTTCGGAGTACTCCGTTATGACAAGCTTTTACAGACAGACGGTCTACTGCCAACAAGACTGAACAGTGATAATTCTACCCCTAATCATCTTAAAAAACCCTTAGACTTTGAATCCTTCCATGATGAAGAGAAAAGTTTAAGGACTAGATTCAAAGACAATATAGAGGCTATGTCTTTACTCAAAGAGCTTATGCAAAACAATACACAAGCAACACAAGAACAACAAGCCATTTTAGCTAAATATCTAAATATAAGTTGCATCTGCCTTTATCCCATTTGCCACATTGCTAGATATAGAATGTAGAAATATAAATTGAAAATATTTAAATGAGAAAGCTATTTTTTTAAAAGTCTTATTAGACGGTATTCATTTTGCATATAAACATATTTTTAAAAACTAATTATTTATTTTATGAGACAAATGAAATATTGGAATATAAAATTGTATCAATAAACTATGATTTTTGGTGGCTGGGTAAGGTGCATTTGCTGAAAAATCGCTTTTATCATAAATGCTTTCTCGAAAAGAAACAGAAAAAGAAAAAGGTTCTTGTTGTCTGATTCCTATTTCATAGTAGTAGCCACTAGTTTTTGAAAAGTGTTGTTTTTGAGTAGCGCCTCCACCTGCAAAGAGTGCGTATTGTTTAAAATTAAATAATATGTTTGCTCCAGAAAAATTTTCTAAAAGTCGGTTGTGGCTACGCATATAAAGCATATTTGCACCTAAACCAAAAGATTCAGTACTACCGCCTAGTGTCATTGATGCACCATAATCCCCAGCAACATTTTTGTAATCATAAGAATTGAGTGCACTAATGCCACCCTGTGCTTCAAGGGAATAATAAATATTCCATTCAGCAGATATTGGTAGTACTAGACAAGTAATATAAAAAGCATATTTTAATATCACTATAATTCACCGATGGTAATTTCAATAGTTGTTGATGTGCGATTTTGATTGATATATTTAGGAAAAGATAAATGTGTCATGTCTTCTAAGAAAATACGCAATACAGAATCAAAAGCTTCATTACCGGAATTTTTAATCAGTTGGTAGGAAAATTCTCCTTTATGGTTAATGGTGACTTTAACGCGTGCATTATGGCTACCTACATATGTTTGATACTGAGGTAATGCCCATCGCTCACTGATAAATTCGTTTACTTTTGCATAATACTCGTCATATTCTCCCTCTGGTACAACAAATAAGACACGTTTTTTGACATTAGCATTTGATAAGATTTTTTGTAAATTTTCTTGAATGGTATCCTTTTCTTGTGAGCTTTCCCCCTTAAATCTGGAGGCATTGGGGTCATTATTGTCTAAAATTTCTTGTGGTTTTACTGGAATTTTATCTGCAACAGAGGCAAATAAATCGCCCACTCCTTGTCCTGCAATTGGGGTTTTTGATGCGGGTTTATCGTTTGTGGGTAGTTTTTTATCAGGTGCTTTTTGCGTAGAGAGTGTATCTTTTGTTTCTTCTGCACTTAAACTTACATCAATTTGAAATTCAATTTCCTTCTGTACACTCACTTTAACAGGGTGGCTATAGGGCGTAATACCAATAAAAAGCAAAATAATAATAATGCCAACGTATAGGGAGATAGAAATGACTCCACTTGCACACCATAAGATAATTTTATCCATCAGTAACCAATGAGACGCGTGTAAAACCTGCCCCTTTTACGCTTTTGAGGATAAAGATGACATTATCATAAAGAAGATTCTTGTCCGCACGAATTAAAACTTGCGTTTTTTTGTCGTATCCTTGTGAAAACATGATAAAACTATCGGGAAATGCATCAAATTCATACGTGTGATCTTTGATGTAGACTACCTTCTTTTTGTCAATACGGATTTCAATCTTTGCATCTTGCTGCACTTTTGAGGTTTTAGAACCTTGCGGAAGTGTAATTTCTTCTTGATAAACAACAACAGGGGCGGTTACCATCAAGATAGCAAGAAGAACAAGCATAATATCAACTAAAGGGGTGATGTTTAAATCTGGAGATTCGTCCCAATTAAATTGACTCAAAACTTCCTCCTTACCCTTGCTTAATCTCCATTCCTGAAGTTTGTTCCATATTGATAATCATCTCAATTTCCATTTGTATAATAGAGACCAGTTCAAACGACTTACGTTTAAGTAAAATATGAAAAGAGTATGCTGGAATGGCTGTTAAAATTCCTGCTGCTGTTGCAATAAGTGCTTTTGAAATGACGGGAGCTATCACTTCAAGGGTTGCCCTTGCACCTTCTCCTAATCTTGAAAATGCCTCCAATATCTCAACTACTGTTCCAAACAAGCCAATAAAGGGGGCTGTAGAAGCGAATACAGAAAGTAATGTGAGTCCCACAGTTGCACGTGCGATGGCTCTTTGTTTAGAAACTTCGAGTAACTCACGTGTGACATTCGCGTGTTTTCTTTTGAGTGAGTAACTAAGTAGAGATGACCGAGAAAGCTTGTAATTTCCCTGCATAAGAGACTCCAAAGAGAGTTTCTCTTGTGCAAGTAATCCTGAAAGGATAAGAATTCTATATAGAAATATCCAAAGTGAAAGGATAAAATATAAAGAAAGCCATATCAGTACAATATAAGTAACAATCCCACTTGAGGAAAAATATTGACTTAATTGTTCTGTAAAAGTCATTAAAAAGTCTTTGCTGCAGATTCTAATCGTGAAAGTACAGAAGCAGCAATAACTCTATCACTTTTTGCACCTTCTAGAAGATTTTTTGCGTCCGCCAAAGCTTTCGCAATAATACTATCATTACCACCACTGATAGCAACCGCACCATCTGCCAACACATCAACACTTTTGTGGTCAACTTTAACATAGCCTGAGTTGACAGCAACGATTTCTCTTTTGCCATCTTCTCTTTCTATCTCAATTGCACCCGCACTGAGGAGTGTTAAAACATCACTATGTCCGGGAAGGACACCAAATTCACCCTCTTCACCAGGTAACAAAACGCTACGTACCTGCCCTGAAAAAATCCCCCCTTCGGGGGTAACGATATTTAAGGTTAAAGTATCCATGAGTGGAACTCCTTATGTGGATTTTTATGCACTAAGCCTTTGCCTTTGCTTTCTCTTTCTCTGCTTTTTCGATAACTTCATTAATATTACCTACCATATAGAAAGCATTTTCTGGAATATCGTCATACTTACCTTCCAAAATACCTTTAAAACCATCTAATGTTTCTTGTAATGTGACGTATTTACCTGCACTACCTGTAAAAATTTCCGCAACAAAGAAAGGTTGTGAGAAGAACCTCTCGATTTTTCTTGCACGTGCCACCACTTTCTTGTCTTCTTCAGAAAGCTCATCCATTCCTAGAATTGCAATTAAATCTTGTAAATCTTTATATTTTTGTAGAACTTGCTGAACACCTGTCGCAATTCTATAATGTTCTTCACCAACGACTTGTGGGTCAAGAATTCTTGAAGTTGAATCAAGCGGGTCAACCGCTGGATAAATTCCTTTCTCTGCAATTTTTCTATTAAGAACAGTCTTTGCATCAAGGTGTGAGAACACTGAAGCTGGAGCAGGGTCAGTTAAGTCGTCAGCAGGTACATAAACCGCTTGAACTGAAGTAATAGAACCTTTTTTTGTTGAAGTAATTCTTTCTTGCAATTTACCCATTTCACTTGCCAAAGTTGGTTGGTAGCCCACAGCTGAAGGAATTCTACCTAAAAGTGCTGACATCTCCGCACCTGATTGTGCATATCGGAAAATATTGTCAATAAACATAAGCACATCTCTGCCTTCCTCATCACGGAAATACTCAGCCATTGTTAATCCTGTAAAAGCAATCCTGTTTCTTGCACCTGGTGGTTCATTCATCTGCCCATAACAAAGTGCCACTTTATCTAAAACGCCCGATTCTTTCATTTCATGGTAGAGGTCGTTTCCTTCCCTTGTTCTTTCACCTACGCCTGCAAAGACAGAATAGCCACTATGCTTGAAAGCCACATTGTGAATCAGCTCCATAATAACAACGGTTTTACCCACACCTGCACCACCAAACAGGCCTACTTTTCCCCCTTTTGAATAAGGAGCAAGCAAATCCACAACTTTGATGCCCGTCTCAAACATTTCTGTTTTTGTGCTCTGGTCTTCAAAGCTTGGAGCAGAACGGTGAATTGACCACTTGACAGGGTCGCTAAGTTGTTCTCCACCATCAATGGCTTCCCCAATTACATTAAAGATACGCCCTAAAACTCCTGCACCAACTGGAACAGTAATAGCATCACCTCTTGCGACAACTTTTGCATTTCGTGTTAAACCTTCTGTCATATCCATCGCAATAGCCCTTACACGATTGTCCCCGATATGAGCAGCAACCTCTAAAACAAGTTGCTTAGGCGATCCTTCTACTTCATAATTGATATCCAATGCTTCGTTGATTGCGGGTAGATAGTTATTAAAATCAACATCCACAACTGGACCCATTACCTGCGTAACTATTCCTTCCATTTTATTGACTCCTTAAGATAATATATTAAAAAGTTTGATGATTATTTCATCGACTCTACACCGGTATTAATTTCTACTAATTCCGTTGTGATTGCTTCTTGACGTGCTTTGTTGTAAGCAATTGTGCGAGTTTTAACTAATTCACCCGCATTGTTTGTTGCTGAATCCATAGCCTGCATTCTTGCACTATGCTCTGCTGCTAAAGAATCAACAAGTGCATAATACATACTGAATTCTATATACTTTTTTGCAAGTTGGTTAAGAATTTCTACTTCACCATCCTCTGGCTCAATTTCCATAGGGGGTGCAACGAGATGATTTTCTTCTTGTTGTGGTTTAGGATGTGCCACAGGTAAAAGCTGTTGCACACGCAACTCCTGAGAAATCATATTTTTAAAGCCATTATAAATTAAAACAATTTCATCAACAACACCGTCTAAAAAATCCTTCACTGCCTTATTGACAAAAGCAGAAGAAGATTCATAGTTTGGAGTAGAACTCAGATCAACAACACGGTCAAGCAATTCAACTCCATTAAAGTCAAAATAGGCAATTCCTTTCTTGCCAATCGCACGCAAACGCACCTTAACACCTTTCGCCTTATAGGAAGCCATTACCTTCAAAACTTCTTTAATTGTTGTTGAATTAAAGCCACCACACAAACCCTTGTCTGCTGTAATAAAGATAATATCTACCTTTTTTGCTTGGGTCTCCCTGGTTGTAAAAAATGGTCCATCAAGACTACCCGTACCACTCTTTTCAATACGTTCATGAATTTCTTGAAAAACTTCCATAATACGTTTTGCATAAAGTCTTGAACGTTTCGCCATCTCATCCGCTTTTTTGAGCTTGGAGGTTGAAACAAGTTTCATTGCCTTCGTAATCTTCTGGGTGTTTTTAACACTCGTTATTTGTGTTCTAATTTCCTTAAGGTTATTTCCCATTTTATTTCCTTAAAGTTTACGCATTAAATGAGCTTTTGAATTCTGATAATGCCTTTTTGAGAAGCTCTTCAGTATCTTTGTCAATCATTTTCTGTGTGCGAATATTTTCAAAAATTTGTGGATATCTTGCCTCAATGAATGGGTAAAGATCAGATTCAAATTTTGTTACTTTGTTTGCAGGGATATCATCCATATAGCCCTGTGCACCTGCAAAGATGATAACAACTTGTCTTTCAATAGGGAGTGGTGCATAAGGAGGTTGCTTAAGAAGTTCCACCATTCTTTGCCCACGCTCCAACTGCCTTCGACTCGCTTCATCAAGGTCAGAAGCAAATTGTGAGAATGCTTGAAGTTCACGATATTGAGCAAGGTCAAGTCTCAATGTTCCCGCAACTTGTTTAGTTGCCTTAATCTGTGCAGCACCCCCAACCCTTGAGACAGACAGACCCACATTTATCGCTGGGCGAACACCTGAATTAAACAAATCAGTTTCTAAGAATATTTGTCCATCTGTAATAGAAATCACATTGGTTGGAATGTAGGCTGCAACGTCCCCAGCCTGTGTTTCAATGATAGGCAGTGCTGTTAAAGAACCTGCACCTAAATCATCACTTAGTTTTGCTGCACGTTCAAGAAGTCTTGAGTGGAGATAGAATACATCACCCGGAAATGCTTCACGTCCAGGAGGACGGCGAAGAATCAAACTCATTTCGCGGTAAGCAACGGCATGTTTACTGAGATCATCATAAATAATTAATGCATGACGTGCATTATCTCTGAAGTATTCTCCCATTGCAACACCCGAATAAGGAGCAAGGAATTGCATAGCAGCAGAATCTGAAGCAGGTGCGTTAACAATAATTGTGTATTCCATCGCTCCATGCTCTTCTAGTTTTCTAACAACCTGTGCAACAGTAGATTCTTTTTGCCCAATTGCAACATAGATACAAACAACGTCTTGTCCTTTTTGATTGATGATTGTATCGATAGCAACAGTCGTTTTACCCGTTTGCCTATCACCGATAATTAACTCTCTTTGTCCGCGACCGATTGGGACAAGTGCATCAATTGCTTTTAAGCCTGTTTGCAAAGGTTCATGAACAGACTTTCTAGCCATAATTCCAGGTGCTTTCTCCTCAACAAATCGGAATTCATTTGCCTCAATTGCACCTTTTCCATCAATGGGTTCACCGAGTGCATTGACGACACGTCCCATTAAGGCATCGCCAACAGGAACTCTCATTAGTCGCCCGAGTCTTTTTACAGAAGAACCCTCCTTGATTGTTCTCCCTGCACCTAGTACAACAACACCAACACTCCCTTCTTCAAGATTTGACGCTAAGCCCTTGTCGCCAGTATCAAACTCAACCATTTCGTAAGACATTACATTTTTTAGTCCATACACCTTCGCTACACCATCAGCATAGCTAATAACCTTCCCTGTTTCTGCGATATTGACATCGATATCGAAGTTATCAATTCTTTCTTTGATGATTGAGCTAATTTCATCTGCTTGTAACTTTACTGTCACTGGAACACTCCTTTTAAAATTAAATTAAAATGCTTTTAAGATATGATCTCTAAGATCATTAACAAATTTCTCTTTAGAGAAAGCAACTTCCACGCCTAAATCCTCAACAACTAGACGTACCCCACCATCATTGCTGATTTTTTGCACCAAAGCTAACCGCACATTCAAACGTTTCGCAAAGGCGACCTCAATATTTTTAAGAACATCATCGCTAAAAGCCTCCTGTGTATATAGGAGTGCTGTATATTCACTCCGCATTGTTGCAAGTCTACGTTCCAATTCTCTGCATAAGTCAGGAATAATCTCAAAGCGATTTTTTTCACCCAAAAGTTTAACAAAGTTGATAAGTTTTGAGTTATTGCGTCCTGTAATATCCAAAATCACCTCTGTTTTTTTTGCTTCTTGAATGCTTGGAGTGGCGATAATGTCACAAAATAAACTATCTTCGAATGCTGATTCCACTTTTCTTAAAGATTCTAAGATAGAAACTATTTCCTCCGCCTTGAAGCTTTCTGTCAGTGCTTTGGTATATTTTTTTGCAATTAATTCTTTCATCTATGCAACCTTTTTTAAGAGAATCTCTGAATAAGCGACTTTATCTAATTTTAAGGCATCGCTTTCAAAGAGTTCTTGCAAAACTTCTTTGACGATAGCTTGTTCCACCCTGCGACGCTCAAATTCAATAGCATCCTCATATTGTTTGTTCATGATTTCAATTTCAGAAAGTGCACCTTCCTCAATCTTTTGCCTAAGAATTGTTGCTTCTCGTCTTGCTGTTGCAACAATGGTTTCAGCATTCTCTCTAGCAAGTTTTAACATATTTTCAGCATTCTCTTTTGCCTTCTTAGATTCTTTTAGCTTTTGTTGGACTTTTTCTAATTCACTCTCGATACCTTTTGCACGATCCTTAAAAAAATTTTTAAGTGGATCTGCGACAAAATAATAAAGAAGTCCAGCAAAAAGAATAAAATTGAGCGTTCTTTCAACAATGTCCTTCTCGCCATCCCCTGCTGCAAAAGCTGTCACAGGCAACAATAATAAGCTACATAGGATAAACAATAGCCTTTTCACCTCTTTCTCTCCTTATAACTGATTTAATTTAGCTTTTAAGCTCTCTTTATAAAGAGGCATTTGTGCTAAAAGTGTATTCCTAAGCTCATTTCCTTCCTCCTCAAGGCTAGAAATAACCTCCTGTTTCTTCGAATCAAGCTCACTTTGTTTGGCACTGACTTGCTGGGCGGCAACTTCTCTAGCAAGATTTTGTGCCTCTTCTTTAATTGCATTAGCTTCATTCTTTGCATTAGCAAGAACGCGTTCAGCTTCTGCTTTTAAAACCTCGATTTCATGGTCATTTCCACGTATGCCTTCAAGGTCACTCTTAATGGAAGAGGAACGATTATCCATAAAGCTTAATAGGGGCTTATACAGCCATTCATTAAGCAAGTAGACTAGCGTTACAAAAACCACAAAGACAAGCAACATCAGCAATGGAACTATGTCTAGCATATTAACTCCTTTTTAGATTCTTAAGGTATTCTATCATTCTTAAGATAGGTTTTAGCTTAAATGGAGGATAACTCTTGTAAATATTGTGCAAATTTTTCCATTTCTTCATCATTTTTAAAGGAGATACATAAAGTTTTACCTTTAAAGACGGCTTGAAAATTCTGATTTTCAAAAAAATCAAGAATTTTTTGTTCATTTTGCATTATTTGTATTTTAATTGGAGAGGTGGCATTGGGGGTCTTGTCCTTTTCCCGTTTTTCTCCCGCTTTTGTATTTTTAAGGTTTCTAATTAAAGATTCTGTTTCATGTACATTAAGTTTTTGGTTAAGGATAGATTGTAAAATTTCTTCTTGTTGTTTTGGTTGGGCTGAGACAATTATTTTTGCATGTCCTTGAGAGATTTTATTTTCCAATAGGGCTTGAATAACATTAGGCTCAAGGTTTAATAATCTAAGGGTGTTTGTAATCTGTGTGCGACTTTTTGAAACCTTTTTTGCTAATTCATCATGCGTAAATTGGTGGGTTTGAATGAGTTCTTTGTAGCATTGTGCAAGTTCGATGGGGTTAAGATCTTCTCTTTGTATATTCTCAATTAAGGCGATTTCACGCAACTGCTGTGTTTGTTGACGGCTAAGAATAATTGCAGGGATTGTTGAAAAATTAGCCATCTGACAAGCCCTCCATCTCCTTTCTCCAGCAACAATAATGTAATGTTCTTCTTGTGTGCTTTCTGTATCATTACATAAGAGAATAGGTTGTAAAAGCCCATATTCGAGGATTGATTGGCTTAATTCCTCTAAGGATTCTTGACTAAAATTTTGACGCGGTTGCATAGGATTAGGACGGATATGATGAATGTTAATCTCTAAAACCATACCTGTTGTATCATTAAGAACATTTTGATAAGCTTCCTGTGCTTCCCCTAACAGGAATTCTAAACCTTTACCCAATGCTTGTTTGCGTGATTTTGCCACAACTTGCCCTTTTTTCTAAGATTAACTTTGCTAGATCCTGGTAAGCGGTGTTGCCGATGGAGCGGATATCATAAAGAATAATAGGTTGCCCAAAGCTTGGTGCTTCGGCAAGCTTAATATTGCGTGGAATAATGACATAAGAATCTTTTTCTACATTTTGTGAATCTTTGATTTTTTGCCTGAATAAATACTTGTCAAAATGCTGTACTAAGTCTTTAAATACTGCGGGTGATAAGTTGTTTTGATTGCTATACATTGTAGGTAAGAATCCACGAATAAACAAATTTGGGTTTGTTGTTTGTTTAAGGAGATGAATGGTTTGGATAAGTTGTGCTACACCTTCTAGTGCGAAATATTCACACTGAATAGGGATAATAACAGAATTTGCTGCTGAAAGTGCATTGATTGTTAAAGGTCCTAATGTTGGTGGTGTGTCAATAATAATGTAATCGTATTGTGAGCTAACTTCTTCTAATTTTTTACGTAATGTAAACTCGCGTCCGCCACCCTTTTTTTTAGCATCATAAAATTCTTTTTCAAAACCAACAAGCCCAATACTCGATGGAACTAAAGAAAGAGTTGGAATGCGAGTTTTTTGAATAACTTGCGAAAATCTTCTTGCACCAATTAAAACATGATAAATATTTAATTCAATATCGTTTTTACGAATTCCCAGACTTGTTGTTGCGTTTGCTTGGGGGTCCGCATCGATCAGTAAAACACTTTCTTCATTGACAGCTAACGACGCGGCTAGATTAACCGCCGTTGTTGTCTTGCCTACCCCACCTTTTTGGTTTGCAATAGCTATAACCTCACACATAATTTCCCTTAGTAATGTAATTTATCGAGCATTATACAATTTTTCACCTCTGTAAAGTAATGCTCCATCTTCCTGTAATATGGCTTCTTTTATAGGGATTTTTTCATTCCCTTTATGAAAGCTGTAGGAATAATTCAGATGAAATTCTAACCTATACTTACTAAAAATTTGCTTCCATTGATAGATAGAAAAGTTTTTTTTCACCATTTCTTCAATAATGTCTTCTTTGTGGACATGTTCTTCTAAAGCTGCAAAATCCCCATTTGTTTTTAAATTGATACCAATACCGCAAATAAGAGTATTTTGCACCTTTTGTGTTAAAATTCCACCTATTTTGTGTGTATCCAGATAAAGATCATTTGGCCATTTTAGCCAAGCCAAAGAACCACGATTAGTAAGAATTTCTTTGAGTATATAACCAAAATATAGGGAGCTTGAATGTAGGGGTAAGTCATTAGGAAGCTGTTGTAGGGGTAGTGCAAAAGAGAAAGTTAATGCTTCTCTTTGAGTGTGCCATGTATTTGCGCGTGATCCAATGCCATTTGTTTGATTTTTTGCAACCACACAAATGGGTGCACTTAAAGAATGAGTTTTGATTTGTTCTATAAGCCATAGTTGTGTTGACTCTAGTGTATCATAATAAAGAATCTCCATTTTTTAACCTTTTTCCATTAAGATAAGCCAATGCAGAGATAGGATTCTTAGAGGGGGGTTGAACTTGCTTAAGCAACAAAGAACCTTGAATGCAACCAATAACAACACCATCTTTAAGAATATCAAGAATTCTTCCTGCTTGATAATTGCCATTTTCTGCGTATAATTCTATCTCTTTTAGCTTGAGACCATTTTTAAGAAAAATACCTGGAAACGATGAGTATGCACGATATTGACGTAAAATATTGGTGGCGGATTCAAAATGTACTAATCCATCTTGTTTGCGAATTTTATGACAGTAGGAGGAGTCAACTTCAATTTGGGGCAGTGGGCATAAATAATTAAGCTTATCTAGACATTGTAAGGTCAGTTTTCCCGCTACATGAGCAAGTTTTTCAAATAGAATTTCTGCATTTATTGAATTATCCAATTCTACCACGCTTTGTGCTAAATAATCTCCGCAATCAAGTCCCTCATTCATACGCATAAAGCTAACACCTACAGTGCGTTCACCTTGCAGTAAGGATTCTTGAATAGGACTTGCACCACGATACTTAGGAAGCAAGGAAGCATGGAGATTGTAACATGGAGCCAAGTTTAAAATTTCTAAAGGAAGAATCTTTCCATAAGCGGCAACAAGAATCACATCTGGAGCTAACGCGTGAATCTTAGAGTAAAATTCAATATTATTTTTAAGTGATTGGGGTTGTAGAATTTCTGCAAAGAGTGTGTTGTAATTTTGTTCTAGTAGGAACTGCTTTGTTGCTGGATAACTTAAATGTTGCCCACGTTTTGCAGGTTTGTCGGGTTGAGTAACAACAGCAATAACCTCAAAAGGAGAATTAAGCAGATAAGATAAAATGATAGAAGAATAATTTGGAGTTCCCATAAATAAAATACGCATAACTGATACCTTTTGAAAATAAAATAGCCTAATTATAGCATACCCAAGACTAGATTGCCTAAATCAATCATAGGAGGTAGAACTATAGATTTTGCTTTGTTGTATTAGAATGTTTATATTGCATTCTTTATTTGCAATAAATTAAAAGATTGAGTGGTGAAAATATCTTAGTATGCAAGATTCTATAATCGAGGAACTATCTTTAAAGATTCTATAATTTCGTTGCCATAGCATAGTTTGCTATGATTACTCAATTTGCAAAATTTTGTGTAATTGTACACTTAAACGCACTTGAGGATTTTTTTTACAAAATTCTACCATTTCTTTATAAAATTCTGCATACAAATAGGCTTTATCTCCTCTATCAATGCCTTGAATGCAATAGTGTTTATGGGGATATTGCTGTAAATAGATTTGAATCTCATCAAAAGAAAAAAGCGGATACAAAAATTTACATTCTTGCATTCTTGCTAGAATGGATTGCGGAATATTCTTTGTTTTGGGTGAAATTGTTACCCACTCTATCCAACTCGGAGCTAATTTAAATCCATTACTTTCAATGCAACGATAAAAACCATCACATAAAGATTCTTCTTCAACAAGCTGTAAGGTTGGTTCGCCACCGCTAAAGATAATTAATGGTTTTTGTGTAATCTTGGCTTTATTTAAAATCTCTTGAATGTGATGCTCTAATTGTTCTTTATTATAACGATAAAGGATTGTATCAAATTCTGTATCGCAAAAATCACAACGAAGATTGCATTGTGAAAAACGGACAAAAATAGCAGCTTTTCCACTATGAAAACCTTCACCTTGTAAACTATAAAAAATCTCTCTAATAGAATAAATTTTAGTCTCGCTCATAAATAGCAATGTTTCCTTCACTTTCTTGTACTTCCACGCGATAACATTTTTCGCCTAATTCATCACAAACCCATTTAGCAATATTCTCTGCCGTTGTGCTAACATTCATAATGTCATTCAAGAATTGATGATCAAGTCGTTTATGAATCTTTTCTTTAATGTGTGTAAAATCAATTACCATACCATTATGATTTAATTCTTTAGAGCGACAAAAAATCGTTACAATCCAATTATGTCCATGCAAACGGTTACATTTGCTTTCATAGTCTAAAAAAAGCTGATGAGCTGCTGAAATTTCAAGTCGTTTTTGAATATAAAACATAGATTCTCCTATCTTTCTATCTTTAAACAATTTGCCCTGAAAGCTTCTAAAGATTCAAGGCATGTTGGACACATATTGCAATGTTTTTCATTTCCTGTATAGCAACTATAGGTCATAGAGTAATCTACACCTAAGGATATTCCAAGTTGCACAATCTTATTTTTATCCCAATCGCAAAATGGGCTAAGAATGCGTATTTTATGCCCACTTCCACACCAAATAGCTTCATTCATCGCCATAATAAATTCTCTTGTGCAATCTGGATAAATGGGATGGTCACCTGAATGGTTTGCTAAAACTAAACTATCTGCACCTAAAGATTCCGCTAAACCGGCTGCAACACTTAAAAATATACCATTCCTAAATGGAACAACAAGTTTTTCTAAACTTTTTTCATCATATTGACTCTGTGGAATGTCCTCACTGCTCCCAACAAGAAGGCTACTTTTAAATGAACGAAAGATGGATTCTAGATGGAGAATGTGGTAACGCACTTGAGTCGCTTGACAAATTTGAATCGCTCTTTTACATTCTTGTATGTTGTGGCGACTTGGATATTGAAAGATTAAGGCTTCTGTAGAAGTTTCTTGTTTACTCCAAAATAGGGCTGTTGTGCTATCAATACCACCGCTAAATAAAACAAGTCTCATATTTTCCTTTCTTTTAGGTTATTGAATTTATTATTTGTTGCTAAGACGTTTTTCTGCAAATTGTATGGCTTCTTGTGTAATTTCTTGTCCGCTAATCATTCTTGCAATCTCTTGAATCTGCCCTTTTTTATCTAAAGGCTGGATATGACTTTCTTGTTCATCTTTAGAATGTTTGTAGACTAAAAAATGACGATTACATAAAGTTGGCATATGGGGTTGATGTGAAATGGCAAGAATCTGGTAACTTTGTGCTAGAAGATTCAAAATTTTAGCAACACCCTCACTTTCTTCCCCACTTAAGTTTGCATCAACTTCATCTAAAATTAGAATCCCTACTTTTTCTTCAAAAGAAACTTCAAGTGCAAGGAGAGCAAGACGAACGCGACTAAATTCTCCTGCACTGATATTTTTTAATTCTGTTGTTTGTAGTTTAAAGCTAATTGTATCATATCCATATTCCATATTATGAATCTTATTTAACTCAAAAACAGATTCCCTTAAATGTAGAATTTTTAGGTGTTCATTAAAGGCTTTTTCAAATTTCTTGAGGTTTTTCACACGTTCTTGATGGAGATTTTCAGCACTAGAATCTAATTTTTGTTTTGTAGAATCTAATTTTTGCTGTAATTGTTCTTTTGAAAAAGTGAGATTTTCATAATGTTGTAATTCCTCCTGCTTTTTTTTAAGAATCTCAAGTGCTTCTAATTCTCCACCATAGCGTTTACGAATGTCTGAAAGCAAGGAGATGCGTTCCAAAATTTCCCCTGCATCGGTCTCTAATAATTCTTCTAATTTATTTTTTTCTTCTTCAATGATATTTTTTAATTCTAAGAGGGCATCCTCAATAAAGACTGCATCACGATTGAGGAGGTTTAAGAATTGGGAAGCAATGCTCCCTGTTTCTATAAAGGATTCTACCTCTTGACTAAGCTCTCCAATTTTTTCACATTTAGAGAGAAGTCGTTTTTTTTCCATTAAAGAATCATATTCCCCGATTTTTGGTGCGATGCTTGAGATTTTTTGGATTTCAAATCGTGCAAATTCTTTTAATTCTTCGATTTGTTCTTCTTCTTTTAAGAGTTGTGTGTATTTCTTTAAAATCTCACTATATTCCTTAAATATATCTTGATGAAGTTGAAGTTGTTTTTTAAAATGGGTATTTTTTTGAGAAATAAACAAATCTAATAAATGCCGCAAATAACCTTCCTCAAAATCCATATAACGCGAACCGAGATATTTAACAAAACTCGAAGTTATTTCTAAGACACGATGTTTAGAGATACTTTGAGAATTAATAAAATAACGCGTTTTGTCTTTTTTAAGAATTGATAAGATAGTATCTTCATCGCTATCTATTCCCCAAGATTCTAAATCCAAAGCTATGTTAAAGTGGGCTTCAATTACAGAAGCATTGCTATCTTTATGCCCAAAAAGTGCAAGTATGGATTCCATTAAAACGGATTTTCCAACTCCACTTGCACCACTAAACACATTAAAGCCATCATCAAGTTGAATCTGTATTTTTTTAAAAATGGGTGAATTTTTAATAAGAATTTCTTGTATCATTGTTCTCCTTGTATTGTTTATCCCCAGTGGAGTTTTTCGCGTAAAATTGTAAAGTAATCATATTGATAGGTGTGCAACATTGTAGTGCTGTGTTTAGCTTTGTGGATTATAAGTTTATCGCCAAAACTAAATTTTAATTTTCTTTGCCCATCAACAATGAGATTTGCAGCACATGGTTCTTGCAGTTCTATGCAAAGTGTAAAATCAGAAGAAAGCACTAATGGACGTTGTGTTAGGGAGTGTGCACAAATGGGTGTTAAGATGATATTGTCTGAAAAAGGATGTACAACAGGCCCTCCAGCACTAATATTATAAGCTGTTGAACCACGAGGAGTAGAAACAATAAATCCATCTCCACCAAAACTATTAAAAGTATTTTTTTCAGCAGTCTGTGGGTTTATGACAGAAATCTTAGGATAAATTATACCAAAGGTATCACTACGCATTAGCGTAAATTCATTGAATGCAAAGAGTGAAGCTTTTTGTAAAGGATTGTGAATGCAACTTGTGCTACCATAATTGATACCTACTGTTTCCATTATTAGTGGCGAATCCGTATGCCAATCTAGATTTCCCTCTAAGGTTAATGTCTCTTGCAAGGTATATCGTTGGTTGACAATGGATTCACATAATTGTTGAATATTGTCGCGACTAATTTCAGCTAAAAAGCCAAGTCTTCCCATATTGACACCCGCCACAGGAATATTATAGCCATAAGAACGGCGAATTAAGGCAAGGAGTGTTCCATCTCCTCCAATAGCAAGGAGTAAGTCTGCTTTTTTGAGTAACTGATTGAAATCAACACCATCAGGAGATTGAATCATTTTTGCACTCGCCATGTCTAGTAAGGGTGTGAGCTGATAGTGCAGAAAAATTGCCTTTATTGTATTAAAATACTCTTTTAAGGAAGGCATATTTGGACGTAAAATAATACCAACGTATTGAATTTGTTTTTTCATTAAATACTCTAATGTCGAACTTCTAACTGACGTTTCAGATTTTCATAGGCGGCTTGAATGTCACGGAATTTCTCCGTATAGCTTTCAACAATGGCAATATCTTGTCCATAAACTCGATCAGGGTGGTATTCTCTTGCTAGCTCAATATAGCGGTTCTTAATTGTTTCCCAATCATCATTTAAATTGCAAGAAAGGGTTTTTAAACTATTACGCAATGTGATTTCATCTTTTGTGAGATAGTATTCCTTGAATCCGCTATTTTCAAACCCCCCTCTAGCACAAGCCTTAAAGCTTTCATAGTCAAAATTTAAAACAACATTATGAATGATTTTTTGAGAGATTAAGCCTAGCAAAACTTCCCAAAAATCTTCACTTTCTGCATTCAAGAATAATTCTTTAGAGTTATAGCTAAGTAGAAAATTCTTAAATATAGAAAGCAAATAACGTCTAGCAAGTAGGTTGGGGTGGTCAAGTATTAAGGCAACTTGTCCTAGCTTGATAACTTTAAGAGAAATTTTAATTTGCTCAAGCACTCCCGTTTCATCAATAATTTTAATCCTGATAGGTAAGTAGCTGTGGGCTAGAATTTCCTCAAAACTTGCACTCTCTTCGCGCGATTCTCTTTGTAAACCGATATGATAAGCCCAGTTTAAAAAGTAGTCTTTTTTTAAACGTTCGCCATCATCAAGAATCAAGATGGAGCTAGAAAGGCGATAACTTCGGGAGAAGTGTCGCATTGCAAACGAAATTGCACGTGGCAAAAATTCTGAATATCTGCTGATGTTGATTTGAACATATTGTTGTAATAGTTCGACTTTCATCATATTCAATCTCCTTATTAATTTCTGCCTATTGCTGTTCTAGCAAAGAGTATTCCTTTATTTATACTTCATTGAACACTAAATTTCTTGAAAAGCTGATTGTAGCGTAAATAAGTTTAAAAATGCCTATTTTGGTTGAGACGAAAAACAAATACTGAAAATATGTTTATTGTGTTGATATGCATACTGTAATTGAAAGTGGTGAATTTTTAAAATTGTCGCAACAAGACTTAATCCTAAGCCATAACCTTTTTTTTCTTTAAAATCCTCCTCTTGCACAAAGGGATTTAAATAGAATGTAAATTCTTTTTGTAGAGGTTTTCCGACATTAAGAATACTGCAAGTTTTATCTTGAAGGATAATTTCTATTGCTTCATCGGCTTCTTGGTATTTGAGGGCATTATCGATAAGATTTTTTAAGGCAGTGCTTAACCATTGTAAATTACCCGTGATTTGAAAGTCATTTTGTAAATTCAGTTTTACAGATTCCTCATCAGCAAAACTTTGGGATAGAGATTCTAAAAGTAATGTATGCATAGAGAATGTTTCTTGTTTGAGATTTTGAATGCCTTGTAGATATTCAAGCGTTAAAAGATGGTTAGTGAGCGTGTCAAGCCTTAAAAAACATTCTTGAATAATGGGTTTTTGTGGAGTATCCTGCATGATTTCTAGTGCAAGTTTGCCCTTTGTGATGGGGGTGCGCAATTCGTGTCCTGCGTTACGTAATAGCATTTCTTTGCTTTTAAATAATTCTGAGATAGTTTCTGCCATATTATTAAAACTCCTCGCCAATTCTCCTAATTCATTCTTAGAGTGTACTTGAATTCGCGTTTGATAATTTCCATCTTGAAAATTTTTGAGGCTTTTAGTGAGTTGTTTAATGGGGCGCAAAATCATATAAAGCCAAGCGTAAAGGAAAAACATCAAAATAGCTTGCACAATCAATAGAGTGTTAATGAGTGTTTGGTCTGATTCCTCTGTATCAATTCTAGATGCAAGAATAATATCATCTAAGTAACGCAATAAAATTCCATACTCTGTGTTCCGACTCCAAATTGTCATTTCTCCAAAAACGCCATTTTCTTGATGCAGGATAACTGATTTTGCGGGAATAACGCCACCGGTTTTTATAGTATAACCCTCTGCAATTAGCCCATCTTTAACTTTAATAATGTTTCCTTTTATAAGGGAACGATATAATGGCTGAATATCTCTTAGAGTTTCATTGAGGCGCATAGAACGTAAACGTTCGCTTGTAATTCCTTCGCTTTTATAAGAGATAAAAAGTAGAGTTACAGAAGAGAGAATCACTACCCATAAAATTTGCCAAAAAATTGACATTAACTGACCTAAGCAATAAATTTATAACCGATTCCCCAAACAGATTTAATATATTTTGGGGTTTTAACATTATCGCCTAACTTATTTCTTAGATTAGAAATGTGGGTATCAATACTCCTTGAATAATTATTTTCATGGATATTTTCAATTTCATTAATGAGAGTTTCTCTACTGACAGGTTCTCCCCTTTTACGGATAAAAAGCATAAGAATACTAAATTCTGTTGGCGTGAGATTTAAAAGTTTTCCATTTAAAAATACCTCTTGCTTATCTTCGTGAATGCTTAATTCCCCAATCTCAAGAATGTTGGATTCAGTACGATTTCGTTTAAGAAGTGCATGAATGCGTAAAACAAGCTCACGTGGTTCATAGGGTTTGGCAAGGTAGTCATCAGCACCTAGTTCAAATCCTAGAATCTTGTTGCCTAAGTCACCTCTTGCAGAGGAAATAATGATGGGTGTATTGCAAATTTTTCGGATTTCACGGCATAAATCAAGTCCGTCCATTTCAGGTAACATCAAATCAAGCACTAAGATATCGAAAGCTTGTGGATTTTGCCTTAGAATGTTGAGAGTGTGGAGTGGGGAAGCAACAGCTTTGGTTTGAATGTCAAAGCCTTGTAGATAAGTAGAAATAAGTTCTTGTGTTGTTATATCGTCTTCAACAAGTAAGAGTTTAATCATCTTTGTATACTCCAATCATCAATATTTTTTGCGAAGGCTTTGCGTTGTTCTGGGGTTAGAAGATGATGGATTTTTGTAAAAAAGTTCTTTTCGGCCTCTAGACGTTTTCGTTCAATCTGCATAGAAGACTCAATATAATAGGTTGCATCATATTGATTTTCTATAAAGAGATTATGATTTAATGCAGAATTTCTTGCATAATCATCTTGAATAGAGCTATTTTGCAAACGATAGTCGCGGAGAATGTCGCGTAATTTTTTGAATTGCTTTTGGGTAAGTTTAAGGTCTTGTTTCCAATCGTAGATATAGGCTTGTGAATCATATTCAATACTTTCAGTTTCTGGTTTTATAGTGCCTGCAAATAGTAAGGATACAGAACAGCAGAGTAATATAAAAAAAGAACGCACTCAAAAACTCCAAAAGTTAAATTTTATTTAACAAGTAAAACAGGAATGGGCGTTTTCGTAATAAAATCATCTTGATTGGAAGAGAAGATTTTATTAAAAAAAGAATCCGCACTTCTACCAATTACTAATAGATGATGATTTTTTGCCTCTTCTAGCACCATTGAAACAGGTTCTCCTTCTTTAATTAGGGCAGTTGGATTTAAGCCTTTAGAGGTAAAAAATTGTGTGAATTTTTCAAGAACCTCTCTTGCTTTGTCTTCTTCCTTGTTTTCAGCTTCTTCATAGGCTGTAAGCATTGCATCGCCATAGAGGTTAAATTCCGGTTTAATATGGATAAGCGTAAAAGAACAATCACTCATTGTTCCAAAAAAATCGGTGACATACTCAGCAGCTCTTTGACATTCTGGTGTATCATCAATAGCAAAAAGAATCTTTTTCATAATCTCTCCTTCAATTGTGCTATATTCTGTAAGGGGATTTATATTGCACTTTAATGCTGGGTATTCTACAAAAAAATGTTTTCAAAGACAATAAAAAATGTCTTAAATTCTGCAATTAGAGAATGTTGAACTCGTTTCAAGAAAAAATTTAAATCTATAGGGGTAGGTAACATTGGATTGATTTATTTTATTGAAAAGTAACCTTTTGTTCTCTTGAATTGCTAGAATAAAATTCTTATAGAATTTTTTAAGAAAAAAGGGGGTAAAATTTCGACTTCCAAAAAATTATTTATGAAGAGAGGTTTGCTTTATGAAGAGAACTTATCAGCCCCACAACACTCCGCGTAAGCGTACACATGGGTTTCGTGCTAGAATGAAAAGTAAGACAGGAAAAAAAATAATTAATGCACGTCGTCGTTCTGGACGCAAGAGATTAGCCGTATAAGGTGGTTACACTTAAAAAAGGCAAGGAGTTTGAATTTATCTACAAAAGAGGTGCAAAAAAACATGGGTATTTTTTGATACTCTTTTTTTATAGAGGTTCGAATAAAAAGGTGGGTTTTACGGTGTCTAAGAAAGTGGGAGATGCGGTGATAAGAAATAGAGTTCGTCGCCAATTACGCGAGATTTATCGTTTTTATGATTCAAATATCGATGATGGGCAAGTTGTAATTGTTGCAAAATCTTCTATTGTTGGTTCGCATTTTAGCGATATTCAGAGAGAATTTTATATGCTAGGAATGAGATTAGGGTTCTTGCACCAATAAAAAATGTGAACAAAAATGAAGTGATGAAAATCAATTAGGAATTTAAGGAAGTTGAGGTGAAAAAAGATATTAATTCTTTTTTTATAAAATTGTGTCGAGGTTACCAGTTATGGATATCTCCATTGATTGGTGGTTCGAGCTGTAGACATTATCCGACTTGTTCTGAATATTGTATGTGGCTTTTGGGTAGTGCACCGCTTTATTGGACAATATTGCAGAGTTTTTACCGTGTGGTTCGCTGTCACCCTTTCGCAAAGGGGGGTATTGATTACCCCATTGTTTTTCGCCGTTATCCGATATTGAGTCTCCAGCCAAAAAGTGATAAGAGGATAGAGCATAAAATCAAAGTTGTTTTTTGGTTGGTTCCCTTTTCTACACGACAATCTTTTTTTGGTCAACGATTCTATCTTATAAAATCTCAATAAATAAAGGTTATACTGTGCTTGATAAAATCAATAATTTAAGTCCGCAAGTTAGGATGATTTTAGCTGTTGTTGTTTGTCTCCTCTTTTTTATTCCTTATAGCTATTATTTTTCTCCAGCCCCGCAAATTGATACAAATTTAACTAAACCGCTTGACACAATGAAGACAGTTGCTGCAACACCAACAACACCAACAATTTCTCATACAGATTCTAATGCACCTAGTGTTCCTAATGCCCAAACAATCAGTGCTTCTGATATTCTTACTGAGGTTAAATTTAAGGATTATCGTTTAGTGATTGATACAATGGGACGCATTGCACAAGTGTATTTAATTGGTGAGCGATACCGGAATGAGCAAGGGAATGAAGTAGCGATTTTAGATTTAAATAGTCGTGCACGTCCTTTAGAGTTACGTTATAGTAATTCGGAATTTTTAAAAGAAGCATTTTCTCCAGCTAACCCTTATCGATTAGTTTCCTTTCACCAAACTACAGAAGGAGAGCCACAAAGGGTGCTTTTGCAACAGACTCTTAATCAAACAGAGAATCTAGTGATACAAAAGGAAATGATTTTTTATTCTGATGGGCATTATGAAATTCAAATTCAAGGCTTAAAGGATAATGTTAAGACGACTTTGGATTCAGTTATTTTTGTTACTCCCGGTGCACGTCCTGTTGCTGAAAATGATGCCTTTGTTTTTAAAGGTAGCATTATTAAGGAACGAGGTGGCAGTATTGCAACTTTTGAAAATGGCGATGTTAGTGATGAACAACAATTTCAAGCAACAGTGACAGCAAGCGTAGACCGTTATTACAGTACAATTTTATATTTAGCAGGAGCGGAACAAACGACGAGTTCTTTGAATGCAGTAGTTAAAAAAGATACTAACGGTGATCCACTTCCTTTTATCTCTTTTGAGGGGGAAATTTCGCTTGGGGGTTATGTTGGACCTAAAGACTATAAGCTACTTGTGCAAATTGACCCTTTATTGGGTGATGTTGTAGAATATGGAATCATCACTTTCTTTGCAAAGCCTTTATTTTTGCTTTTAGAATGGCTTTATGGAATTTGTGGGAATTGGGGCTGGGCAATTATTTTGTTGACTGTTATTGTGCGACTTGTTCTGTTCCCTTTAACCTATAAAGGGATGATGTCGATGCAAAAATTTAAAGATATTGCACCTAAAATGAAAGAGATTCAGCAAAAATATAAAGAAGATCCGCAAAAAATGCAAACACAAATGATGGAGCTTTATCGTAAACACGGGGCGAATCCTTTGGGCGGTTGTCTACCATTATTGCTACAAATGCCTATTTTCTTTGCAATTTATCGCGTACTTTATAACGCGATTGAATTGAAAGGTGCGGAATGGATTTTATGGATTTCAGATTTGTCTGTGATGGATCCATTTTTTGTATTGCCACTTTTGATGGGAGCTTCAATGTTCTTGCAACAATACATTACGCCAACGAGTTTCACAGACCCAATGCAGGAAAAGGTCTTTAAATATTTGCCTGTTATTTTTACGATATTTTTTATTACTTTCCCTTCAGGCTTAGTGCTGTATTGGTTTGTAAGTAATCTTTTCTCTATTGTTCAGCAATTTATTATTAACAAAATTGTCGAAGCAAGAAAAAAACTTTTACATAAACAAGAAGGATTAGACGATGAAAAAAATTGAAGCAACAAATATTAGTGAGGCACTTGTTAAAGCCTCTGAGATTTTAGGAGTTTCTGTTGCAGAGATTGACTATGAAACAGTGCAAGAACCCTCTAAGGGTTTTTTAGGTTTAGGTAAGAAGAATGCAATAATAATTGCTTCTGTTAAAAAAATACTAAAACATATTGAAGAGAATCCACTTGAAGAGATTGAAAAGCGGACACATCTTGCACGCGGTAATTCCACTTCTGAATCACTAAAGCATTCTTATGAGATGCCAAAAACTTTTTTGGATAAAGAAGGTGATATGAAGCAAAAAGCTCAGGAAGTTAGTCCCTCTTTTCGTAGTTCACAATCTGCTATACAGGAATCTTCAGCAAAGCTGAATCAAAATAATTATGATATGCCACAAGTGCAAGACGGAATTTTTGATAAATTTTTCTCTGATTCTTCTGAACCCTCACAGCAGTGTTCACCTTCTTCATCTACCCAATCCGCAAAAGAAAAAGTGCATATTGAGCCGTATTCATCTTTGTCTAAGCAAGCAACGCAACATGAAGATAAAATGGTTGTGCAAGAGGCTACATATACTTTAAAAGAGAATTCAGGTGAAAGTCGTTTAAAAAATACCCAATCTATTGAGGAAGTTGCAAAGGAAGTGGAACAAGAATTAAAGGAATTATTTGCCTTAACACCTTTTCGAGTGGATACAATTCAGGTGAGTGTTTTTGATTATCAGACATTGTTTATTGAGTTTCAAGGTGAAGATTCTGCACTTTTAATAGGAAAAGAGGGTTATCGCTATAAGGCACTCTCGTATATGTTGTTTAATTGGATTAATGCTAAATATAATTTTATGATTCGTTTAGAAATTGCAGAGTTTTTAAAAAATCAAGAAGAGATGATTCAAAGCTATCTAGTACCTATTGTTGAAAGTATTAGGGAGACAGGAAAGGGGCAGACGCGTCCACTTGATGGAGTTTTGGCACATATTGCATTAAGGCAATTAAGGATAGAATTTCCCAACAAATATGTTTCTTTTCGTAATAATATGGAAGGTGAAAAATATGTGATTGTGAACGAATTTTTGAAGGGCTAAGATGAGGTTTAAACTTGTATGATACAATAGTAGCGATTAGTACCCCATTAGGAATGGGGGCTTTAGCGGTTATTAAAATTAGTGGAGACTTTGCTTTACCTGTTGTGTTGAGGCTTTGTCGTTTAGAGGCTTCACACAGTATTGTTCCGCGTCTTGCAACTTTGAAAACGATTTATGATTCAGCAGGAGATATTCTTGATGAGGCGATTGTAATTTATTTTCAATCTCCGTGCAGTTATACTGCTGAAGATGTGGTAGAAGTTCAGTGTCATGGGGGGAGTTTCATCGTGCAACAGATTCTAGATGAAATTCTTTCTATGCGAGATATACCTATTCGCCTTGCGAAGGCTGGGGAGTTTACCCAACGTGCACTTTTGAATGGACGCATTGATATTACTCAAGCAGAGGCTATTGCACAGATAACACATATTAAAGATATTGCAACACAAAAACTTTTAATGCGTCAATTAAAAGGTGACTTGAGAGAATTTATACAGAAAGAGCGTGAGGAATTAATGGAATTCCTTGCACATTCAGAAGTTGTGATTGATTATGCTGAAGAGGATTTACCCTCTAATATCCTTTCTTCTATTCAGGAAAAAATTGCTGATAAAATCTTTGCAAGTGAACGTATTTTACAAGCTTCTTCTTCATTTGTGCATCATCAAAATGGCTTCCAGGTTGCTTTTGTTGGACGTCCAAATACGGGTAAAAGCTCTCTCTTGAATGCTATGCTTTTAAAGAATCGTGCAATTATTAGTGATGTTCCCGGAACAACTCGTGATAGCATTGAAGAGAGCATGACACTCAATCATCATCATATTCGTTTGGTGGATACAGCAGGAATTCGTCAGAGCGATGATTTAATTGAGCAAGAGGGCGTGAATCGTAGTAAGGATATTTTGCAAAATAGTGATATTATTCTTGCACTATTTGATTCTTCAGAGCCATTACAAGATGAAGATAAGGAAATTTTAGAATTATTGCGACGTATTCCTGCAGAATCTATCGTGATTGTCTTAAATAAAAGCGATTGCGAGGTTTGTATTGATAGAGAAGTTTTTTCGGTATATAAACAAGTTGAAATTAGTGCAAAATATGGAAAGATACAGCCTTTAATTAAGGTTATATCCGAAATTTTAGAGAAGAAAAATTATAGCACAGAGATAATTTTGAGTTCTCATCGTCAGCTTGAGTCTTTCAGAATAATGGCACAAGAGTTAAGAGAGTCGCAAGTTCCCTTGCAAGAAGGTGAGTTAGAGTTGTTTTCATTTCATATTAGGGCTGCAATAGAAGCATTGGAACATATTGTGAAGCCTTTTTGTGTTGATGAATTATTTGATGTAATGTTTTCTCGTTTTTGTTTGGGAAAATGAATTGGGGGAGAAGGGATTTATTGTAAAAATAAGCTATCCCTCACAATCTAGCGTATTTTTCCTATATTTTAAGGAGAAACTACTAAGTGGGGAAATCCTAAGATAATAGGGTTTTAATCTCAAATGAATTCAAAGAGTTCTTTCACAAACTCTTTAAATAACTCTAAAATTATCATTTTAATGATACATTTTAATTTTTTTTCATCTTCTAGCCTCCTCTTTGTACGCTAGTATTTCTTTTTCAAATTTTCGTCTCTCTGCACGATAATTTTTGAAATACTCGTGTTCTGTATTCTCTCTTGCAACCATTCCCAATTTTTCCATTGCTTCACCAAAAGTTAGTAAAGCTCCTTTGTTGTTTTGCGTATGTTGCATGAACGATAAATCATATTGTGGAATCTTTGACATTTTCCTACTCCTTTTTTTTTCTTATTCTATAAAAATGTTTGGATATTTTTAAAGGGTGAAAAGGCATTTTTATGTTTATTTTATGGTAAAAAGTCAATTTTGAAGTTTTGGAGTAAATAAAAATACGAACTATATTTAAAGGGTAACTTTCTTACAAGAGATATGACTAACTCATAGAAAGGAAAGGATACCATTAAAATGAACTTGTAATTATGGTTATGGATATAAACGCGTTTTTAATAATGAATTTTTAAGGAAAATTCAATGGAATTGCAAATATTTGAAAATGGAAAATTAGGAAGCGTTAGGGTTGCAGGAGATAATGAAAATCCTTTGTTTTGTTTAAGCGATGTGTGCAAGGTTTTGGAATTGAGTAGCCCTCATAAAGTTAAAAAAGCGATAGAAATTGAGTTTGGAGAAGGGGGGGAGTTAACTTCCGCCCCTTTATTAACCAATGGCGGTGTTCAACAAGCCACCTTCATCACAGAGCCACAACTCTACTTTGTCCTTATGCGAAGCGACAAACCCAAAGCAAAACCATTTAGGCAATGGGTTGTAGGAGAGATTCTACCCAGTATCCGCAAACACGGAGCATATATGACAAAAAACACAATGGAGCAGATTTTAGAAAATCCAGATTTTACTATCACTTTGATAGAGCAACTCAAAACAGAAAGGCAAGAGAGGCAGAAACTAGAGACAGAAATCAAAGAGAATGCGGGTTATCTAGCCTTTGCTAAAGGTGTTGAATGTTCTCAAAGTAGTGTTAATGTAGGCGTATTCTCAAAAATGCTTGAAAAAAGAGGAATTATCTTTGGAAAAAACAAGCTTTTTGAATGGCTAAGAAATAATAAATACCTAATAAAAAGCAAAGGGAGAGAATATAATTTACCTTATCAAAGGTATATTAAAATGGGTATTTTTGAAATTTCTACCACTCTGATTGAAACCAACAAGGAATCATTCCAAAAAAGCACAACAAAAATCACAGGAAAAGGGCAGATATACCTTGCTGAAAAAATTATCAAAGCGTTGAAAGGAGCTAAAAATGACTAGAAATGAATTCGAAAAAAAACAGAATGAGGCATCAGAAAACTTAATAGAGATAGACATTCTTGCAAGGGAGATTGGGGAATTTTATTTTGAAGGGATTGAAGATTTGGAATCGAGAACACATCTTTACGCTCTTTTAGATTTTTTTAACAAGCGAAAAAGGTTATTAGCTGAAACTGATTTAACTTTCGATAGCCACCTTTTTCAACTCCAAAAAGACGGAATACTAGAAAAAATCATAGATTTTTTAAAACAAAAAAGGAGCAAAAATGACTAAAAATGAATTCGAAAAAGTATGGAATGAGGCATCAGAAAGCTTAAGAGAGATAGTCAGTCTTACAAATGAGAACGAGATTGATGATTTTTATTTTGGGGAGATTGAAGATTTTGCTTTGAGAGCACATACTTACACTATTTTGAGCATTTTAAGAAGGGATACAGAAGGTTTATTAGCTGAAACTGATTTAACTTTCAATAACCACGTTCTTCAACTCCAAAAAGACGGGACACTAGAAAAAATCATAGATTTTTTAGAACAAATAAAGGAGTATAAATGACTAAAAATGAATTCGAAAAAGTATGGAATGAGGCAACAGAAAGCTTTTTGAAAATACTCATTCTTGCAAGTGAGATTGGAGATTTTTATTTTGAAGAGATTGAAGATTTGGAATTGAAAACACATCTTTACGCTCTTTTAGATTTTTTAACAAGCGAAAAAGATTCACTAGGTAAAGCTAATTCATTTTTCTATAGTTACCTTTTTCAACTCCAAAAAGACGGGATACTAGAAAAAATCATAGATTTTTTAAAACAAAAAAGGAGGCAGGATAATGGAAACTAAATGGCTATCCATAAGAGAAACGGCTATTTTATGCAAAGTTTATCCGACAACAATCAGGCAGCACATCAAACGAGGACTTTTACCCGCCACGAAAGTGGGTAAAAGCTATATCATCAAAGAAGACGATTTAGTGCATTTTAGAAAAAGGAATCGTTGGGATAAGGAAAGCTAGATGAAGGAATTTTACACTATCAGAGAAATTTCAGCATACCTAGAAATCCACGAAAAAACGGTTAGGAATTGGATAAGAAAAGGCAAGATAAAGTCATACAAACAAGGCAAGATTCGCATTATTCACAGCAGTGAATTACAAAGAATTTACCATAAAATACAAAAGGAGCAAAAATGAAAACATATGTAGAAATATGCGAACAATACGGCTACAAATTAGCAGGTTTTGCACTGTATGTGCAGGAGGTAAAACAAAAAGAACCTAAAATTTCTAATAAAGAAATAGCAAAAAGATTAGGAATTGATGAGGCAAATTATTATAGGCTAATAAAAAAGCTGAAAGAATTAAATATTTTTTATTTTTTTGAGAATAAAAAACATTGCAAAAATGCAAGTAATCATCTTGCAAAAATGCAAGTTTCAAACATCACACCAGCAAACACAGCCAAAACCCCTCAAACAATCGTAAAATACGATGATACAGAGGTAAAAGCAAAAAATCGCAATAATGTATTATATAATAATAATATATTCAGTAAACTAAACAGTGAACTAGAGTTAACTAATAATACTCAAGAATATCATGAATTAGAGTTAAATAATATTAACAAAGAAAAAGTTAAAAAAGAAAGTTTGTTTGATGAAATACCTTCTAACAACAACTTTTCACCCTTTGAATTACTCTATCATTTTGACTTTGCAGACAAAGATATGAGCAATGCGTGGCAAGAATTTTGCAACCACCGCAAAGAGATTCGCAAAAAACTCACAAAAAGAGGTGCTTTTTTGATTCTCAAACGCCTTAAAGTATGGGAAAATGAGGGCTTTTCACCCTCTGAAACTTTAAGACTTTCAGTGATGAATGGTTGGCAGGGAGTTTTCAAACAAACAAACACCCTTAAACAAAACACTGCCATAAATAGCCCTAAAAGCCACGAAAATCAACAAACAATAGCGAGGTTGATAAATATGTCTAACTTGATAGAAAAAACGCTTTTTGAGCGTTTTAACTATGGTTATATGGATTTTGAGGAAAATAGGGATTGTCCATACTTGATTAATGGAGAAAAAATCTATTGTGTTGATAATTTTCATTACTCAAGCTGGAAAAAACCGCTTTTGTATCTCTTTTTCTTAGAGAGCGACAAAGAGATAGTCAAGCAATTCTATCAAAACCAAGCAAAAGAATCATTCGAAGTGATAGACTGCAAAGAGTTAAGGAGCTAAAATGAACATCAATGCAATTTTTCAAGAACTCATCAACAAAAGCGAAGCAGGTGAGATAGAACGTAGATTAATCAAAGAGGAGCTAAGAAAGCTACCCAATCCATCGCTAAACCGATTCTCTCAACGCATTTTTGGAGATGAGGACAATATCATTTCTTTCAAGATTGACTACAAAGCCATTAGGCATTATGTGCGAAGAGAGCTGAAAGACTATTATGGCGATATGCTAACAAGCCTCAATAATGCGTTATTTATGTGCAAACTAAAGGGCGTAAAAGAGGCGAGAATAGAATATGGCGGCATTGTAATGCTTGAGAGTGATGAGCTAAAAAACATTCTCAAAAGTGGTTGGAATGAGGATTTACTCATAGAAATTGTAAGGAATAAGACAGATGACAAAAAGAATCCGTATTTGTCAAGATGAGCAGAGTTTAGGTCAATTACTCATCTCTTTGCAAAAATCAGTCTTTAGCATAGAAGAAAGGCTACAGATTATCGAAAATAGGCTAGATAAGGCGGTTTGTGAGGTAACTATCAAAGAAGCAGCAATCCTAAAAGGCGTCAGTGGCAGTGCCATTTACCAAAAGCTTTGGAGAACAAAAGGGATAGAACCACAAAAAGATTTTTTCAAACGCGGAAGAAAGTATTATATTCGTGCGAGTGCATTAAGTTTATTGTGAAGGAAAAAAAATGTTACACGAAAAGATGAGAGCAATTTTCAAAGAAGGTCGATACAAGGAGCTTTACAATGAAGTCAAAAAAGGCGAGATTATCTGCTTGAGCGTGATTGATGGCAAAGATGAATTTCTCATCCTCTCTTACAAAGACAGGCTATATGTTCGTTTAGGCGGTATTCATAATGGCATTGAAATTCCAATTTCAATCAGCGAAGATGACTTTGTGAAAAGTTGCTCATATTACAAAGTTGCATGGTTTGGTGGAGGCAAGGAGAATGAGGATTTAGAAGGAATGCCAGATTGCTACAAAAAAGATTTAAAGGATTGATATGTTTGAGATTAACGGTATAGCGAGGATTACGCATAATTTGGAGCTAAAAACATTACCTAGTGGAAAAAGTATGTTGAATTTGCAATTAGCGAGCAACAAGAAACGTAAAGATGATAACGGAAATAGCATTGAAGAGGCTTGTTTCTTAGAATGCACAGCATTTGGCGCTCACGCAGATACAATCTTTCATTATCTGAAAAAGGGCAGTCCTATTTTTGTGCGAGGAGAGCTTAAGCTAGAACAATGGAATGATATTGAAGGACAAAAAAGGCAAAAGCATAAGATGATTTTAAGCTCATTTGAGTTTGTGCCAAAAACAACAGAGGCGCAAAGCGATAAAAAAGAGGTGCAAAAACATCAAGTCCCTAATGTGAGGATTGAATATGATGAGGAAGACATCCCATTTTAAGCAAGAAAGGAGCGGAAAAATGCTAGAATCAAAGAGCCTACAGCCTCCTTTTACAAAGGTAGGTTTGATGAAAAAATACAAACATGTGTATGCTAGAAATGGCATTATATATATCGCAGGAACGATTCAAGGAGTGCGTTATAGAAAATCCACAGGAAAGGTGGCAAACGCCTTGAATATGAGATGGTGCGATGAAAATTGGCAGAATGTTTTGCAGGACATACTCGCAAATGAAGGTATGGAAAAGGTTGCAAAAGCAAAGGTAGAGATTGAACGTAGAGGTTCTTTAACATTGGAGAGATATGCCGAAAAAATGTTTGAGATTTGGCAGACAGTGTGCAAAAAAAGCACACTGGATATGAGAAAAAGAGTCTTTAGGACATATGTCATGGGTAAAATCGGGGATTTGAAAATCAATGAAATTGATTACTCTGTTTGCAGAGACTTCATCCATTCTCTCAAAGACAAAAATGGGAATGCGCTGGGTGCAGCGATGGTAAAGAATGTCAAAATATTGCTCAACCTATTTCTTAACGAGGCGGTGAGAGAGAAAATCATTGCAGAAAATCCGATGAAAGCGGTTAGAACGATGAAAGTGATACGCAAATCTGTAGAGCCATTCACAGAGCGAGAAATGAGCTTGATGATTGAAAGTTGTGAAAATAGCCTTGAGAGGGCATTTATCGTAACCGCATTTTTCACAGGAATGCGGACAGGTGAGCTACTTGCTTTGCAATGGGATTGCGTGGATTTTACCAACAAAACGATTCTTGTCAAGTCATCTGTTTACAAAGGCGAGTTAAGCACGACAAAAACAGGCAAAGAAAGGCAGATTGATATGCTTCCGATTGTGGAAAGTGCTTTGAAAAGGCTTAAGGAAGAATCAAATAGCGATTTTTGCTTTTGCACCAAATATGGAAAAATGTTAAGTGGCACAGGTTCTATTCGCCGATTGTGGTGCAAGATTTTACAAGATAGTGGCATTGCTTATCGCAATGTTTATCAGACAAGGCATACTTTTGCAAGTTTGATGATAAGCAAAGGTGAAAATGTAATGTGGGTGCAGAGAATGCTTGGACATTCAGATTTGCGGGTTACATTTTCTCATTATGCGAAGTATGTCCCGACTTCAAATACGCAAAAGGCGTCTTTTGTGAGTGAGAGTTTTGGGAATGTGTTGAGTTGCTTTGAAGTGGATTCAGAGAAAAACCACGCAAAAAACATTCTGTGTTGAAAAAAACACAGGATTGGCACAAAAATGGCACAAGCGGAGTTTAGCTTCTTAGAAAAGGCATAGATAGGGGTTTGTGGGAATAGGATAGATTTGAGATTCTGCATTATTCTTAGAATCTAGCTTTCTTTACTCTGCTCCTAAGAGCGATATTACTTATAGAAATTTTGCTCTATCTGTTAAAGAGAGATTAAAGATGAGGTTTTTTAGGAATCTTATTTTTACAATTATCGCTTTTTTCTTTTATTTTTGCGTTTTTGGTAGAGTTCTAAAAAATCTCGATGCATGTAGAATAAAAAGGCAATATAAAGAACGATGATTGCTCCCGCACCAAAATACATAGGTTCCATAGAATTTTCCTTGATTAAGGTAGAGTTTTTTTACTAATGCAAAGTACTAAGCCAATCGCAATACAATTTGCAATAAGAGAGCTTCCGCCATAACTATAGAAAGGTACGGCAATTCCTTTGATGGGGGTTAAACCAGAAATTCCATAGGCATTAATCAAGAAGGAGAATCCAAGCATTAAGCCTATACCTATACAAAAGAGGTATGAAACTTGACTTTGACTACGATTTGCAATGCGGAATATGCGATAAATAATAGCTAGAAATAGAATGACACATAAGATTAATCCAAACAAACCTACTTCTTCAGCAATTCCCGCTAATACAATATCAGTATGCACTTCACTTAAAAAGCCAAGCTTAATAAGTCCATTACCTAAACCTTCACCAAAGAATCCGCCATTTTGAATTGCATTTAAAGAATGCTGAATTTGATAGGGTTCAGGAAGATTTTCTACTCTAAGAGGAGCAGCAAACCATTCAGGTAAAATTGAGAGGATAAATTTTTGCGAGATTGCCCACCATTGTTTAATGCGCAAGATACGATGGTCACTACTCACAATCAAGATAAATACAGCAAAAATTGCACCAAAAAGCAAAGAGAAAAAGAGCTTAAAGCTCCCACCCGCACAAAGCAGCATTAGGACAAATGTGATTCCTAAAAGAAAGATTTGTCCTAAATCATTCTGTAAAATTGCAATTAAAAAGCCTAGAATAATCAATAAAATACCATAGGGAAGAAAGATTCTGAATTCTTCTTTAAACTCCTTTATTGAATCTGTTTCATCATATTTGCGTGCAAAACTCCATGCTAAAAAAAAGATGAAACCAATTTTAAAAAATTCTACAGGGGAGAGAGAAAAAAAGGGAAAGCGAATCCATCTTTTTGCACCTCCTGCACTTGTTGCGAGGCTTTCAGGGAGAAAATGCATTACAAGCATTAAAACCATACAAACAAAAAAGAGTAAGAAACCTATATTCTTAACAAGGCTATCTGGATTTCCGCGTGAAATAAGCCACATTAAGGTAATTCCAATAATGCCAGAAATAAGTTGGCGTATAAAAAAATGAAACTGTCCGTATTCAAAATATAAAATTGTGTATGCAGATAAAGAATAAGATGCAAGAATGCCGATTAATATGGCGGTTGAGGTAAGTACAAAAAGAGTTCTGTCAATCAATATGTTATCCCTTAATTTTTATTGTTTTGGAAGTGTAATTTTAATAAAAAATAGCTTGTATAGAGTTTTGATTCTATGGATTTTAATAGAATTGTGTAAAATTTTTAAGTATTATACCTAAATAGCCGAAAATATGCTAAAATTTTATGGGTATACTCTGAAATGCACATTTTGAAGGACAAAAGAGTCATACAAATTCTCTTTTAAATATCCTCTAAGGATTTCTTTTGATGGAGGTCTTTGAGGTAATTTTTCAAAAAAATTGAAAAATTATTGTTTTTTAAATCTAAAAAGAGCAAAAGTGGAACTATTCTTGCTTTGATCTGTTGTATTAGAGATTTGCAAGAAAAGGACTTTAAAATGATTAGTAAAGCAGAGAGTATCTTTAGCTACTCTAAAGCTAGAGAAGTAGCATATAAGGCACTTGATTATCGTTCCTTAAGACAGGACTTGATAGCAAGTAATATCGCGAATGTTGATACACCGATGTATCGCCCTAAAGATGTGAATTTTGAGCAAGTGTTAGCAAAGAAGGCACACGAACTGCTTAACTATGCACCTAACAAGAAGCTAATGCTAGGGAAGGCTGATGGTCGTCATCTTGATCCGACAGGTCCAAGAGATGACAAGAGCACAATATTCTATCGCGATGGACACTTAGCAAGAAACGATGGTAACAGCGTGGATCTTGATGTAGAAACCAGCGAGATGGGAAAGAACTCTGTAATGTATCAAGCCATTGTAGGGTCTCTAAAGAAGCATGGTGGGATTTACTCCTATGCAATTGAATCAAGCCGTTCTTTATAAGGGTAGGAGGTAGAGTATGTCTTTTATGTCTAGTTTTGATATTAGTGGCTATGGTTTGTCTTCACAACGTGTAAGACTTAATATGATTTCAAGTAACATTGCAAATGCAAACACAACAAGGACAGATGAGGGTGGACCTTATCGTCGTAAAGATGTTATTTTTAAAGCGTTTGATTTTGATAAAGTCTTGAATGAGAAGTTAGGTAAGGATAACAATCTACTCAAATATGAAGATCCTCTTGATGAAGATGAGTGGGGGCAAGAGCCTAAGCCAGCAATTATGAGTGTGTATATTGATAAGATTGTGCGAGATGATACAGAACCTAGAATGAAGTATGAGCCACATCATCCAGATGCAAATAGTGAGGGTTATGTGGCTTATCCAAACATTAATCCGGTTGTTGAAATGTCTAATCTTATTGAAACTACAAGAGCTTATCAAGCGAATGTTGCAGCATTTCAGAGTGCAAAAAATATTAGCAGTACAGCATTGACTATGTTCCAAGCGTAGTGGTTTCAGGCTAGTTACAGGTTAAAGTTTCTATAATATCGTTAATGATTTTAAAAAGAGTGACGATATAGAAAATGAGGCTTTTAGGATTTAAGAAGGCTTATAAAAAATGACAAGGAGTCTATTATGGCGGATATTAATAAATTTGGTCAGATAGCACCATTTAATCCAATTACACCCGTTACGCCTATTGGTGGAGCAGCTCCGCAAAGGTTTCCCATCAATGACGCTCCTCTTGATAAAAGTTTTGCGAGCGTTCTTAAGCAAGCTGTTGATGAAGTGAATACAAAGCAACAACAGAGTGAACAGGCGTTGGCGGATGTTGCTACTGGTCAGGTTAAGGATCTCCATCAAGCAGCAATTGCGATTGGTAAGGCGGAAAATAGTATGAAATTGATGCTCGAAGTTCGTAATAAAGCAATCAGTGCATACAAAGAGATTTTAAGGACCCAGATATAGTTATTATTGCTTATGGAGGGTTCTAGTGTACGCATAGGCAAAGTAGTTGTTCTATACGCTCTTTTGCTGGTGTGCTTTTTGTTGTTTATTGCTTCCTTAATCTATGTGAATTATAGTGAGAGGAAGCTTCCTGCATTGCGAAGCTTTCGCATCGAGAGTGCGATTCGTGGATCTATCTATAGTAGCGATGGTTTTATGCTTGCGTCAAGCAAGAAACTTTACAAGGCGATAGTGAACACTTATAATATTGATCCCCAAAAAGAAGAATTATTCGTTAATCTCTTTTCTATTTACTCTAAAATCCCTAGAACACAAATCCGAGAAAGACTTAAGAAAAAAGGTAATGTTGTTTTGTCTTATAATCTAGATTCTAAGACGGCGGCGAATTTGAAACAACTTGTTTATACCTTGAATCTTTACAATGTTTTTCGTGAGTATGAAGATAATCAAGGACGTGTTTTTAAGTATGGATTGTCTATCTTAGAGAGTGGAGAAAAAAGAGACTATTTGTATGAGAATTCCATGGAGCCATTAATTGGTTATGTTCGCAAAACAGAGGAAGCAAAAATAACGAAGGTAAGCGGGGTTAAGGGTATAGAAGGTTCTTATAATGGTGAACTTGAACCTCTAGCGAATGGTAGAATGGAGGGAGCGAGGGACATTGGTTTTAATTTAATTTTGAATCGTGAAGCTTTTTATCGCGAACGTAGCGATGGCTATAGCTTATCATTAAGTGTCCCTTTAAAGCTACAAAAAAAGATTGAGCGGCTTTTAGATGAGGAGAATCAAAGAATCGGTGCAAAGGAAGTGATAGCAGGGATTATGGATGCAGAAAGTGGTAAGATCCTTGCCTTAGCAACAACAAAGCGATTTGATCCAAATAATATCACACAAGATATTTATTCTCATCTGAATGTTTCAGCTGTTGAATACGCCTTTGAACCAGGTAGTATTGTGAAACCCCTTATTTATGCGATTCTCTTAGAAAATAACTTACTTGACTTTAAAGAACGATTTCCTTTGTATGGTGGACGCTATCGCATTGGAGATTCTGTTATCACAGATACACATAGTATGAAAGAGGCAAATGCAGAAGATATTATGATATTTTCTAGTAATATCGGTATGGCACAAATTGCACAGAAACTTTCGCCTATACAGTATTATGATGGATTAAAGCATATTGGTTTTTCAGAATTAAGTGGCATTGATTTACCTTATGAGCAAGTGGGCAAGATTCCAACTCCAGCAATGTTCAATAATCAGCTTTATAAGGCAACAGTGGCTTATGGGTATGGTTTGCAAAGCACTTTTATTCAAATGTTAAAAGCTTATAATATTATTACCAACAATGGCTTAACGCATTCTCCTTATATTGCGGAATTTCTCATTGATTCTAATGATTTACAATATCCAATTAAACATCCAGAACCGATTCAGGTGATTCGCAAGGAAAATGCAATTATTTTGCAAGATATGTTGATTAAAACAGTACAAAAAGGAACGGGTAGAGGTGCAGCTGTGAACGGTGTTGTTGTGGGCGGTAAAACAGGAACTGCTCATATTGCTGAGAATGGACGTTATGTAAATCGTTATAATAGCTCTTTTTTTGGTTTTGCAGCTGACCCAATTTCTCGCTATACAATCGGCGTTGTTGTTTTAGAGCCTAATACGCAGGAGGCTTATTTTTCCGCACGAACCGCAGTTCCTGTGTATAAAAAAATTGTTGAGTTATTGATGAGTGAGCGCTATTTGCACGCATCTTCTGTATCACCCTAATAGATATAAATAATGCTTTTATGGTAACAAAAGTGAATAATGGTAACATTTTAAATAAAAAGAAACTTTTTAAAACATAAACAAGGGATTTTTAGCTAAAATATGGTAGGGTTATAGGCGAGATAATCTTACAAAGGAGTTTCTTATTATGGAAAATTTTCACACTCTTGTTATGCGGATTCTTGCGACACCCCCTATGGCAAATTTTGCTGGTGTTGTGCATGGGGGCGAATTACTAAAGATTCTTGATCAGGTTGCTTACGCTTGTGCAGCCCGTTTTTGTGGTCATTATGCTGTTACTTTATCTGTTGATCAAGTTTTGTTTAGGCAACCTATTAAAGTTGGTAGCCTGATGAATTTTATCGCTTCTGTGAATTTTACGGGTAAAACTTCTATGGAGATTGGAATTAAAGTTGTTGCAGAAGATGTACAAAAACGTTTTAGTGTGCATACAAATACTTGTTTAATAACAATGGTTGCAAAAGATTCAGATGGAAAGCCATGCCCCATTCCGCAATTAGAGCCACAAACTGATGAAGAGAAAAGACGTTTTGAAGAGGGGAGAATCAGGAGAGAACAACGTTTGGCGAAGAAACAATAGCTTTTGTTTGGTTGTAAGCAAATATCTTTGAAAAGTTTTGTTTTTATGTTTTGTGTGAGATGTGTATTATGAAGGAATAAATAGTGTAGAGTTTATTATGGCGTTGCTAAGGGAGTAGAAATGAAATTTATGTCATTTTAAGGGTTGAATACATAGAGATATGATAAAAAATTGTTGAATCTTTCAAATGTATTTTATAATTTATTTTTTAGTTAAAAATAAAAAATTTGAGGAATATCAAGCAATGAAGAGTAAATTAAAAGCAGTTATTCAACTTAGTCAAGTTCCCGAAGATACAACGGGCAAAGATTTGGAATTGATGACGAGATCTAATCTTACTTTCAATGAAGCGATGGCAAGTCGCATTTTAAAGGAGAGAATATGGCAACATTTATGGAAAAAGATGTGCTTTTAGAGTATGCAAACATTGGGTATCTTACAATGAATTTGGAAGATACTCCAGAAATAGAACAGGATTTAAAGGAAGTGGGTTTGCTATGGAATGAGATATTAATGACTAATCCAGAAGATATTGATTACCAAGCTATGCTTGAAAGAATTAGAGTTATAAGAGTAAAATATGAACAGCAATGAACTTGAAAGAATATGGAAAAAAGAAATTATTAATAAAACCATTGCTACCCCACATCAACAAAACCCTAAAGGTTTTGTATTAGGGGGGCAACCCGGAGCGGGTAAATCTGCTTTGATTCAAAAGGTAAAGGAACAATTGCAAGGAAATGTTGTTGTGATTAATGCTGATGATTTACTAAAGGGCAAGAAAAGGGTTTAGATTTACAAAAGAGATACATACGAAGCGATGGCAGTCGCATTTTAAAGGAGAGAATATGGCAACATTTATGGAAAAAGATGTGCTTTTAGAATATGCACATATTGGGCATCTTACAATGAATTTGGAATATACGACAGAAATAGAACAGGATTTAAGAAATATGCACTTGTTATGGGATGAAATAATAATGACTAATCCAGAAGATATTGATTACCAAGCTATGCTTGAAAGAATTAGAGCTATAAGAGTAAAATATGAACAGCAATGAGTTTGAAAGAATATGGGAACAGGAAATTGGCAGTGCAAACCCTTTAGTTACCCCACATCAACAAAACCCTAAAGGTTTTGTATTAGGGGGGCAACCAGGAGCGGGTAAATCTGCTTTGATTCAAAAGGTAAAGGAACAATTACAAGGAAATGTTGTTGTGATTAATGCTGATGATTTACTAAAGGGCAAGAAAAAGGTTTAGATTTACAAAAGAGATACATACGAAGCGATGGCAAGTCGCATTTTAAAGGAGAGAATATGCAAAAATATCCAGAAGTGTATAGCTTAGAAGAAAGTTTAGCGATATTGGATAAATATAAAGGTCAAATTACACAAGATCAGTATGAACAAAATGTATCCATTATAGGAAACCATGCTATAGAAGATATATTTCTCAATGAGAGCGATATAATCTCTCTTATAGAAATGGACACCGAGAATTTAACAGCAGATGAAATGATACAAAGATTAAGAGATAAAGGTGAATTATGAGTTACTTTGAAGAATTAATTACTCATAATAAGCTGGGAATATCTGATTTAGTAGAATTTGAAAAGGTTGCTAGAAAGTATACTTCTCTAAGAATGAAAGATCTGAATCAAGAATCTATTCAAGGCAACTTTGACTACCAACACTTGAAAGATATTCACAAATATATCTTTCAAGATATTTTTACTTGGGCAGGAAAAGATCGGTTTGAGTTAAAG
>NZ_NHYN01000001.1 GCF_003288845.1 Helicobacter monodelphidis
ACAATCTCTAAAAAACAATACACAAAGAATAGGCGTAGAATTAGATTCTCTCACTGCACATTTTGCAAAACAACTCCAACCTAGCACAGAAATATTCCACCAAAACTTTAAAGATTTTGAAGATAGCTTTGGTTTTGACTTAGTTATCGGCAATCCACCTTATGGAAGCACACAGATTGATGGAAAAATGGTGTTTTAAATTTGAAATTATGGTCATATTGCAACTCAAGATTCCAACCATTATCGCTCTTTTTTGCGTATCATTACTCTTGATGATATGTATGAAAAATATTATTATGCAACACCAAATCATCAATCTTGCATTTTGATGGGTGGAGCGTGATAATATCTTCATCTTTTGTTACCTCAATATTGCAAAAATCATTAGCATATTCCATTGAAACCACCTTGATAACTGCTTTTGTCGCAGATTCTATACTTATCACACGCACTAAGCCATAATTCATATCATTTGGCTTTTCTGTGTAAAAATTCACATTCCAATCATCAAAAGCACTACCATTGTATGAATACCCAATCTCGCAATAATTTTCTCCAAATAAGTCCCTATCATTCAATATGCCATCAGACTTTACACAAAAATCATCTATCTTAAATGCTTGCGTTATGTCTTTGCCATTGACATTTGATGTAGAAGTATAGACTTTTCCCTGCCATGATTTGACATATTTGGGTAAATTATCTGCATAAATAAAGCACACCAAAGATACAGCAAATAATAATCGTTTCATTAATCCTCTTTTTATGGTTGTGGTATCACAATATGGTAGCAGCCATTTTCATCAAGCACTTGAGTTATTTTACTGCTTGATATAAGTTTCTCAACTTCACTTTTAAATATTTCTTTAGTTTGTCCTAAAGATGAATGCGGAATATCCACCACATTGACGACATTAAAATCAACACAATGTCTTGATACATTTGAAGCACCAAGTTTATTAATTATATTTGTCATTGCTTGTATAATTTCTTCTTTAGATTTTCCTGCCTTTTTTTGATTCTCGTAAGTATTTAATACCTGCTGACCCGGTGCTTTGTATGTATTTCTTTGTTGTTTCATGCCATTTTGTATGATATTGTTATACATAATTTCAGCTTGCCTTCTAGGCGTTCTAGCGGTGCTACTTATAACAACTCTAGTATAATTGGAATTTTTAGCTATCTTTCTTAAGATATTTTTAGAATGTTCAGAAACTAAACTTATATCTATTCCATTTTGTCCCACAACCTCAATGTTGCTTAAATCCTCCTCCCCATACTCCACCTCCAACCTTACTATCACTCTATCATTTGTATTTATATTATATTCTTTCTTAAGAGTTTCTAATGTATTAAAGAATCTCTTATCATTCTTCCCTATATCTATCCCTCCATTATTTCCATATTTATCTCCTCCATGCAAATAGAAATTCTCTCTTTGTGTGTGAGATTCAGTTGTGTTGCTGCAATCTTTGTCTGTATAGATTCTTGTATTCTTACCAAATGTATTTTCACTAAAGATTGTCCTTCTATCATTTATATCATTGATATTGATATAATAAATCCCTTCTGGAATAGCTCCTTTATCTTTCTCCTTTTGCCAAGCTTTATCAAGACAGAAATAATATGTTGTATTATTTAATAATCCTTTCTCCATCATCAAAAGCATTAAGACTTATAGTTACTTCATTTTTATTTTTCCATTGCACATCAAAGTTTCTATAGCCATAAATCTCACTTTCTTCATTATCAATAGTTTGTGAAATATTTTTCATAGATTCTATGTTTTGTGGGAGATGATAACTCTCAGAAAAACTATTTTTCATTTGTTTATATGCCTCTATGATATTTGTATTTGTAAAATTCTCTTCTATTTCTATTTGTGCAAACAAACTACCATAGCAAAATAATATAATTACTATATAACGCATATATTCTCCTTTATTTTCCATTAAATATATACATTAATTACCATGTTTAATATTCCTATTTGCAATATACTTATCATCAAAAATGATTAAAAAACCAAATTAAATATAATTTTCAGTTATGACCTCTATACCATCTTTTGTTTTTCTATAAGTTTTTTCATAAATACTAAATATTGCATATATTAATTTTATTTCATTCTCATCCATTTTTTCTATAGTTAAATCATAAGATTCTATACAACTACCTAAACGACATTCATCAATACCATGATCTACTTTTACTGAAACATTGTAGTCTTTTTGCCCGTTGAATAAATCTAGTTGCAACATAGCTTGATAAGCCATAGATATACCAATAGAATTTTCTCTGTTTTTTTCTACTTCTCTTTTTATATCATAGAGCAATGCCTCTTTTAGATTTTTTGCATTTTTAATAAGACATTTTTCTATATTACATTCATAGTCATCATCACAAGTCATGCTTTTACTGCATTCTATTTCTATGCTGTTTGCATGTAATTGCACATAAAAGCAAAATATAAGACCAATAGTTAATGCCAACTTTTTCATTTATTGCCTCCAAAAGTATTATTATATCCTTCTTGTAAAATTTCTAGAGGATCGGTTATATCATTTCTTCTTTGAAATGGCAACTTGCTTTTATCTGTTAATTTTCCGATGACATTAGTATCATTACCATTTGTAAAGTATTCAAAATGAAGCATCATCACTTGCCTATTAGGAACAATATTTGGGTGAACACCATTCTCCAACATCAAACCAGCATAGCCAAGCACCTGCCCTTGTTTCACCTTATCTCCTATATTAACTTTTATAGAGTTTTTATCCATTTCTCCATACCTAATAATAAATTTTCCATATTTAGAAGTTTCGTGTAAAATCGTAACTTGGTGTGTTTCAAGATAAAACGCTCTTGTATCAAGAACCTCTCCATTGGCAATAGCTACAATCTCTACATTAGATTTTGGATTTTTAATATTTCTTCCAAAAAGAGAAGATTATAGCATAAAAAGGGTTGAATGATAGTAAAAACCATAAAAGAAAGCGCAAAGCAAACTAGAAACTACAATACCAATGATGATTGGGTTGGTAGATGTTCGATTCTAAGCTTTGCAAGAAATCACAAAAGTGCTTTATAGGGGTTGTGATAAGATACTATAATTAAGATTGTAGTTTGCGATAAGATTCTTGCTTAAGAGGTTTTTGTAACAATGGGGCTTTTGTTGAGGAGAGGCTAATTGTAGGAAGATGATTGTAAGAATCTTTTTATCACTTAAAAAGTATTCGAATAATAACATAATGAAAAATAGGATCACAGCCAAAGAGTATAGAGCCAATAAAGAAACTCTTTAATTTGTGTTCTATCTCGTTGCATATTTACTCCTTTGTTGTGTGTGTTTTAAGTTTTGCAATGTAATCTTTCTTTCCATCTCTCACATACGCATATTTTAAATTTGGGCTGATACCTAGAAAATACAATTTTCTTATATATTCATCATCTATGATTTGAAAATGTCTAGGGTTTTCATTCCATTCTCCATCAAAGTAAAATATATCAAGATTACTTAAGAGGCATTTATCTGCCTCTCCATATTCACAAGAGTTTCCAAAAATAATGCTTTTATCATAGGATTGTAGTGGCACTTGTATAGAATCTGGTGATTGAAATCTTTTTTCCCATTTATCATTATTAATATCATACACATATATTGCCTTGTTTGTAGTGATAAGAAACATCGTCCCTTCCTGCAGTATTGCAGAGAAACCGCACCACTCATCGCTAAATCTCCCTGATATGGTTGTCGTCTCTGCAAAAAGAGTCCTAGTTTGATGACCATACTCACCCTTACTAAAATATAAACTTGTTTTAAATTCTACACCACTGGCATATCCGGGATATACAAAGGGTATTAACAACAATTCAATATTTTGATAACAACCAAGTGTAACATGCATATCTTCTCTATAATCATAAGAGACACGCCACGCATTTGGATAGCTCTGCGGACCCATGCTTTTTATACTCGTTTCTACCATAGCTAAAGATTTTTCTATTTCTTGAAAATTTTCTATCTGTTCTATTGGTGTGATACTCTCTATCTCAAGCGTATGTATGGGCAATTTGCTTAAATCAACAAGATGTTGCTGTTTCGCACAAGCGCTAAATAAAATCATAAATACAAAACTAAATATAAGCTTCATAGACTCCTCCTTTTATGGTATAGGTAAGAACACCATAGCTCCGAGTTGCATTGTTACTCCTTTGTTGTGTGTGTTAAGTGTTGCAATGTAATTATGCTTATTATCTCACATTGCACACCCTGCTTTCATTTGTCTATTCAGCCAAGAGTAATTGTGCCAAGTGGTAAAAATAGGATATAAAAAAATATACAACACACAAAGCAAATCCTGCATATCTTATACCTTTTCTTTACCCAAGAGATAAAACCAATGAGAGATAGTATCGCAAATAGCAAAAATCCACAATACATTCCTATTTGCATGATAGATAAAGTTTGGTTAGATTCTACAAACAATCCATAAAATACGCTTACAGAGTATATAATGGATAGGCTAAAAAATAACATAACAAGAAGTAAGTAATAGCAATATTACTAATATATCTTTCGCAAATGATACTTATGATGCCTAGCAAAAAAATACATATAATTATCCAGAATCCCTCTTGAAACAAAACAAAAAAACCTCTGCTAGATTGAAAAATCATTCCATATAGCATAATGCTTGATACCACAAACCAAAATATAGCGATATATTTTATTGTATTATTTTGTAAGCTAATACTTCTTGCGACAAATATAGCACTGATAATGACACAAAAGATAAGAATTATACTATACAAGCTCATTATAGAATCCTGCATTGTTTGGTAGTAAATAAAAATGGCGTTTTAAATTTGAAATTATGGTCATATTGCAACTCAATATTCCAACCATTATCACATTCCACTTTGGTAGAATCTTGATATTTTATACTTAGGGGAATCTTACCACCATTTTTTTGGTATATCTATCTCTAATAATTTTTTATTTTTTGCATACACATATAAATGTGCTTTTGAGCCAAAAATTAGGGTATTATTATCTTGTATAGTAAAAAAAGAACAAGGGGCCATATCTCGTGCAATTTCTAATGTATTATCCCCTGCAAGATAGAATGAAGAGCCTTTGCAAGAGATGGTATCATAGTTTGTTGTAACTTTTGCACACTGACAATACAAGCTTATCTCTTGTAATGTATCTCTCCAATCCCATAAATAAAATCCTCTCTCTGGTGGTGGTAGAAAATAATTTTCCCTAGCCATATTTTGCAATATGGTCGTATCTGTTTTATTTGTAAGGGTAATAGGGCTTTTAAAATCAATATAAAATCTCATAAGAATTCCTATCCCAAATATCTATGCTTGTCCCTTAAGTGATACTGCTATGATGAATAGGTATATAAGTAGTTTTTTCATTGATCTTCCTTTTATGGTTGTGGTATCACAATATGTCATTCTCCTGTTAGAATCTTTGGATTTTTGAGATTAAAATATTTATTGATTTGTTCCTCTGGCATTCCTATATCTTGCAGAATTTCAGGGGTTTTATCCTTTTGATAAATGATAAAAATATATGGGCTTTGTATATTAGAAATCTCTAATGAGAAATTTCTAAATTGTAGGATTGGACATTCATTGATTGATAAACTTTTGAATGCAGAATCTATGCTATTTTTTTGCAAATACAATTTGGTGCTATAAAGATAATTAGTAAAATCGTCCATCATCACAAAATAATCTTCTTCATTTTGCTTTTTTATCTCTTCAAAATAATGAGAAGATTGTGTGATATAAAACCCACATTTATCACATGAAATTTCACAATTTTTATGGGCAGATTTTAATTCATCTATTCCATACAGATTCAAAAGTAATATTAAAGTTATAATTAAATATTTTATCATTTAGAATCCTTTAAGGTTGGGTTATTTCTATATGAAAACAAGGGGCTTTGTTTATTGTCTCATCAATAATTCTAAAGCCTTGATGATTGCTTTGATATCGTTGTGCTATATTTAAAAAATCATTAGGATTTTTGAGTCTACGCACAGAAATATCAAATACATTTTTCACTTTAGAATCTTGACAATGCTGAAAATATCCTAGAGGAACTAATCGCTCAATTTCTTGTTCCATAGCCTTTATTATATCATTTTTTGATTTATCCTCTTGCCTTTTTATATATTTATAATAATAATTTTAACCAACACCTTTTTCCATTTAATTTTGCTCCATTCTTGAAATAAAAAATACTAAAATATAACTCTGTTATACCTTTTTATTGCTTCTAGGATTCAAAAAAAATTTATGGCAAAAATGTTAAAATCTTAAAAAGGAGTTTTAATGCGTTACGATAGTGAGCTTGATGAATATTTTATTGATAGCAAACAAGATGAAAATATACCCGATTCTTACGCCTTTTTAGAATCTCTACAAAAGGCACAGCAACATTTAAAGGTTGAAAATCAAGGTTTGGGACATTTTTTCAATACCTTAGAAAGTAATAATGAACAAGCTATTGGCGAGGCAATCAATCAACGCATGATTGATAATTTAAACTTCTTTTCTCAGCAATTTCCAGATATGATAAAGTCTCTTTCTAAGACACCTAAAGATTATAATCTTGTTCTTAATGACAAAGGTTTAAATATCGTTAATATCCACGATGGCTCTTTGCTGTATCCAGAAGATGAGAATGGACAATACACAATGGTACAGAGTGCAAAATATTTAAGTGAAAGCCCACTTACTCACCCTTTATGGAAGCTTTACACAAATGATTTACGCATCTCCTATCTTAGCAAAAAAGATTTTCCAATTACAAGTCGTATGCATAATGCACTATGTTATGCAGCAATTCCATTAGGAATTCTCAAAGAAGGAATGCATCTGCCTAGCCGATTCTTACCTACAACAACATTGCTCGGATTAGGAGGCGGCTTAATTCTTGAAGCCATAAGAGAAAGGTTTGATAAAATCCATTCTTTATTTATTTTTGAAGAATCAATTGATTTATTCCGTATTTCTTGCTATTTTGTTGATTACATAGCGTTATTTCAGCAAGTCAACAATAACGCTTGTTATCTGTTTGTAGAATCCTTGCTTAAACAAAGCTTTGTACAAAGCTTTTTTGAACAACGTCGTATCTCTTCAAATTACTTGCGTTTGGAATTAATGCTCTATCAGACACCGACATTACAATCTGTCCAATCTTATGTTAACGAAGCTTACATGACGAATGCACGAGGTTGGGGAACATTTGACGATGAACGAAGGGGACTTGAAAATGCGTTACAAAATATGCAGTGCAAGGAAAAAAAAGAAGGGGTATTCTTGTTAAAGTACCCCTTCTTTAGCTCTGCAAGACGTATTGCTGCACCTTTTTGTGTCGTGGGCAATGGACCTAGTCTTGATTCTTTGCTACCTTTTATTAAAGCAAATAGCGATCGTATGGTTATTTTAAGTAGTGGAACAGCAATTAAACCTCTTCTTAATTATGGCATTAAACCTGATTTTCAAATTGAGATTGAAAGGGTGGATTATCTACATACCGCCTTTGAAGGCTTGAATCTCAGTGGCATTCCGCTTGTCTGTGCCAACCTTGTCAATCCTAAAGTTTTAGAATTATTCGATGAAGTTTTTTTATTTTCGCGCGATGGAAGTTCTGCTGCTGAATTGCATTCACCAAAACTCAAATTATTTGGGGCATCCCCTTTTGTGGGTAATGCATCTGCAGCATTTGCAGCAATGCTAGCAAGTGATGTTATCTTCTGTGGTGTAGATTGTGGGTATATTTTGGGTTATGGTAAACATGCAAAGGGTTCTTTCTATGGTGAAGAAGAAGCAACACTCCCTAAAGATAGCTTTCCTGCAAAACCAAACAAAGACAAGCAAGTATTTTCTGATGCACTTTTTAGCAACTCACGCGAAAATATTGAAGGGGTTTTGAGAATGTTTCAACCAAACACTGCTATCAATTTAGGTGATGGGGCGTTCATACAAGGCACAATTAGTGCAGATAGTAGCGATTTTGTTTTGAAAAAAATTGATAAAAAACATGCCATCAAGGAATTTAAACGTTTATTTACAATCGATTGCAAACAGGCTTTTTTGGAGTCTGTAAAAAATATCTACCAATTTTCTAATATTGATTATTTTGACAACATTATTGATCTTTTTGATGTAAAAGTTGAAACTAAAGAAGATTTATTCAATTTTATTGACCAAACATCAAATCGCATTTGGAATATTAAGAAAGAATCAGCATATTGGGGGATTTTAATGAACGGAAGTATTGCATTTTATGTGCAAATTCTTATGCTTTGTGCTTTAGCAATTCCCTCCAATAATATTGAAAAACTTTTTAATGAAGCGAGGATAATTTATCGCCGTGAAGTTAAATATCTTAAGAAAGTGTATCTCAAAATCCTTGAAGAATACCCATTGCAGGGAAAAAATGTGTCAGATAAAAAAGTGGAACGCTGATTGCTTTAACTCTCTCAACATACCAAAATTAACACAAAGGATGGACACCATGAGAAAGTCATTAGTTTTATTCGCTGCAACGAGTGCGTTTATGTTAGGGGCCACTGCGGCTAATGTTGGAGGTGCTTACCAAACAGCACCAGCAAGCACACCGCAAATTGCACCTTCTGCAGGAATTCAGCAACCAATCAACAATAATGTAAGGACTACAATGCCTATTGAAACTGTGCAAAGCACAACAACAATTCAATCAGCACCATTGTATCCGGATAGGAACTCTTATCGATCACGCGATGTGAATGAGGTTTCAACTGATGAATATGTGATTCCAAATGCACCTAAAATTGCTCCATCAAGTATGATCGAGTTGACAGCTGTGGGGCTTGGGGTTCCACCAGAGAATACTTCAACTCCTGCACAAGCGATGGCTTTAGCAAAAAGGGCGGCAATTGTTGATGCATATCGCCAAATTGGGGAAAAAATGTATGGTATTAGAGTGAATGCACAAGATACTGTTCGCGATGTGATGGTTAAAAATTCGACTGTAAAAACAAAAGTGCTTGCGGTAATTCGTAATGCAGAGATCATCGAGACAGTTTATGATGGTGGGCTTTGTCAAGTTAGTATGGAACTTAAGCTTGACGGAAAACGATGGTATAGAATCTTGAGTGGCGAAGAATTCTGAAAGTGAATCTTTGGAAATTTATCTCCCTCAAGGGGGGATTCTTACTATCTATAGTATTAATACTTGGGGGTTGCTTTGTTAAAGAAGCACCTCGTGCTTTAGTGCAAGAAATTCCATACCATATTCTCCTTATTACTCCTGAAGTTAGATTTGCTGATATGGGCTTTGTAAAGCAATATGAAAATAAGGTAAATCTTGAATTGTATGCATTAGGTAAAGCACTCTATAAAATTGAAATAGAAAAATCGCAAATTTGTGTACAAGATTCTTGCTACAATAAATCTCTGTTTATCCAAAAACTTTTTGGCGATGATGTGCAAGATACAATTTTAGAGGAAATTCTTATCGGAAAAGATATTTTTAATGGAAAAAATAAATATATGAAAAATGGAATAACCATTCAAGAATTTAAAGACTATGGGAATGTTGTTCTCTATATTCGAGACGAAAATAAAATTAGTTTTTCTGATAAAAAAAGAAAGATTCGTATTGTTCTGGAATCCAAAATGTAAGTTACAGATGTAATCAGTTTACCTGCGTTATAACCTATCAAATATTCAAGGAAAACCATTGCGAAAAACTAGAAATGTAATAAAATATTAAAAAGGAGCTAAAAAGCTTAAGTGTGCGGGGCGCCTTAAATCTCTATCCATACCCAACAAAGCTTCTCAATTTTTTACAGAGATTCACCGCATGAATGGCTATTGTATAGCTACCTGAATTGACATACAAAGAGGTATTGTTCTTTTTTGATGCCATTCTTGCTTTATTGGTAAAATTAAGTTAACCCGAAACAACCAAAATCTTTTTTATCTTATGCAAGATTATCATTGTTTGAGCTATATTTTATCCTTCTATTATAAAATATTAATAAAAATAATTGTTTTTAATGATACATTTAGCCCCTCTGCACAAAACAGAGGGTACTTGAGGTATATTTCTCCTTTTGTAAGAGGGCAAGTAGTGTCCAATATTGATCACTATACGACTAACCCCTTTTTTTGCAACATTTTCAATCAAAATTTAAAAAGGATACGCAACCCCCTATATTCATAAACATCTCTAAGCATCACTTCCTAAAATCAAGCACCATACGCCCATCAATCTTACCTTCTTTCATTCGCTTGAATACATCATTAATATCCTCAAGCTTTGCTGGAGCAACATGAGCTTTTACTTTTTGTTCTTCAGCAAAATTGATGGCCTCTTGTAAATCCAACCTTGTTCCCACAATTGAACCACGAATCGTTATACCATTGAGAATCATATTAAAAATATTGACAGGAAATTCACCCGGCGGTAAGCCATTTAGTGCAACTGTTCCACCGCGTCTAACAACTCCAACAGCTTGCTTGAAAGCGATTGGATGCACAGCAGTAACAAGAACGCCATGTGTCCCACCATTTGTTTCTTCAATGATTTTATCAATCGTGCCTTGTTCTCCTAATTCTTTCGCATTAGCAACAACGCTTGCACCGTATTTTTTCGCCAATTCAAGCTTATCATCAGCAACATCAATTGCTACAACATTTAATCCCATCGCCTTTGCATACTGCACCGCTAAATGTCCTAATCCACCAATTCCGGATATAGCCACCCATTGTCCCGGTCTTGCCTCTGTCATTTTTAGTCCTTTGTAAACCGTTACTCCGGCACAAAGAATGGGTGCAATACTTAAGAAGTTTGTATCTTTTCTTAAAATCCCTACATAATTGGCATCTGCAAGTGCATATTCAGCAAACCCTCCATTTACAGAATACCCGCCATTTTGTTGACTCTCACAAAGTGTTTCCCAACCCGCCATACAATGTTCACAATGTCCGCAAGCACTATAAAGCCAAGGAATTCCAACAGCATCACCTTCTTTAATATGCGTTACACCCTCGCCAACTTCAACAACATATCCAACACCTTCATGTCCTGGAATTAGCGGAAGTTTAGGCTTAACAGGCCAATCACCATCAACTGCATGTAAATCAGTATGACACACACCGCATGCTTCAATTTTAACCAAAACCTGTCCTTTACCAACTTTAGGAACTTCTACTTCCTCAACAAACAAAGGTCCTCCAAAGTTTTTTACAATCGCTGCTTTCATCTTTTTTGCCATAAAAACTCCTTTTATTATACTAGCTCCACACGGAAGCAAATCCTAAGAAAAATTAAGATTTCTAAAAAAATCCGAGCTTGTTAGGTGAATAACTTACTAAGATATTCTTTGTTTGCTGGTAATGCTCTAACATCATCTTATGTGTTTCGCGCCCAACACCACTCTGCTTATAGCCACCAAATGCAGCATGTGCTGGATAAGCATGATAGCAATTTGTCCAAACACGTCCTGCTTTAATTCCGCGCCCAAAACGATAAGCACGATTTATGTCTCTTGTCCAAATTCCACTTCCTAAACCATAAATCGTATCATTTGCAATTTCTAACGCTTCTGCCTCATCTTTAAAAGTTGTTACAGCCAATACAGGACCAAAAATCTCCTCTTGAAATATTCTCATTTTATTATTCCCTTTGAAAATAGTTGGTTTAATATAACAACCATTAGCAAGATCCCCGCCCAAGTGATTTCTCTCTCCACCAATAAGGCACTGCGCCCCTTCTTCTTTACCAATCTTAATGTAATTCATAATTGTATTTATTTGATTCTCATCAACTTGTGCACCCATCATTGTTGTTGGGTCGAGTGGATTACCAATTTTAACTGCCTCTACGCGTTTAAGCACTTTTTCCATAAATTTATCATAGATCTTTTCATGAATCAATGCACGACTAGGGCATGTGCACACCTCACCTTGATTAAATGCAAATAAAACTAAGCCTTCAATCGCCTTGTCTATAAATGAATCCTCATAATCAAAAATATCAGAGAAGAATATGTTGGGCGATTTTCCGCCGAGTTCTAATGTGCAAGGGATAATATTTTCCGTAGCAAACTGCATAATCTGACGCCCAACACTTGTTGAACCCGTAAATGCAACCTTTGCAATTTTAGGACTTGTAGCAAGATATTTACCAATTTTTGCACCGCTTCCATTTACAATATTTACAACCCCTGCAGGAAGTAAGTCGCCAATCACATCAAAAAGCACTAAGATACTCGCCGGAGTTGCTGAGGCAGGCTTTAAAATAATGCAATTTCCTGCTGCAAGTGCTGGTGCAAGTTTCCATGCTGCCATAAGAATTGGAAAATTCCAAGGGATAATCTGTCCAACAACACCTAATGGCTCGTGAAAGTGATATGCTACGGTATCACTACTTATATCACTAATTGCACCTTCTTGTGCACGAATACAACCTGCAAAATACCGAAAGTGATCAGCGGATAAAGGAATATCTGCTGCCATTGTTTCACGAATGGGCTTACCATTATCCCAAGTCTCTGCATGTGCAATAAGCTCAAGATTTTCTTCAATTCTATCAGCAATTTTTAACAAAATTCTTGAACGTTCCTCAACGCTTGTATTTGCCCAAGCATCTTTTGCTTTGTGTGCTATATCTAGTGCACTTTCAATATCCTTTTCAGTTGAAAGTGGCACTTCACATAAAACCTGCCCATTAATAGGACTCTTATTTTGAGCATATTTACCTTCAATGGGTGCAACCCATTTTCCTCCGATATAGTTTTCATAACGAGATTTGAAAATTTTACCGCTCTCCGTATATGGACTCATGTTACGCTCCTTTTTTGTAAAAATTTTGCAAATATTTTGCATAAAATGAATATACCACGAACACAGCTAATATTCTTTTTAAATAAGAAAATAATTGTTTTTTTTATTTTTTATGTTACTTTTAGAAACAAGACAAACAAATTTGATACTAACCAACAAAATATTTATTTATTTGAAGTTTTAACTATCGCTGTTGAAGTTTTAACGCTATAAACAATATTGAACTATTTCAATAAAGGAGAGGATTTGCATTTTTGTGAAGAATCTACTCTTTTTAAATGGTATGCCCAGAGGGATTCAAACCCCCGACCTACAGGACCGCAACCTGTTGCTCTATTCAGCTGAGCTATGGACACACAAAATTCAAGAGTTCAAATTCTAACATTTTAACCTTTAAAGATCTTAAAAATGTCCATAAAAAATTCAAATTTATGCTATGATACCAAAAAATTTTAGGGCAAAGGTAACAATGAATAAAAATAAACTCACACAATTTGTGTGTGTGGCAGGTTGAGCAGGAAAAGTAGGTCCGGGTGATCTCTCACAAATTGCCTCGCTAAACCCAAAGAGACATACAGATTTATTAGTTGGTTTTGAAAACAACGATGATGCGGCAGTTATCCAGTTAACTGATGAAATTGCCACTCTGATGACAGCAGATTTTATTACTCCTGTCGTTGATGATCCTTTCATTTATGGACAAATTGCAGCAGCAAACGCCCTGAGCGATATTTTTGCAATGGGTGGTGAAGCTAAGAATGTATTAAACCTCCTAATGTGGGATTCCCAACATATCTCTAAAGAGGAATTACAAGAAATTCTTAGAGGTGGCTTAGATAAAACTGAAGAAGCAGGGGCAATTCTTGTCGGTGGACACACGATTGAAGATAGAGAACAAAAATACGGATTGAGTGTAATGGGCATTGCCCACCCTAAACATTTTTGGAAAAACAATACTCCAAAAATAGGTGATTCTCTCATTCTAACTAAACCATTAGGGAGTGGCATTCTCACAACAGCTATTAAAGCAGGAATGGCATCGCCACAAACTACACAAAAAATTGCTAATATTATGTCAGAGCTAAACCTACAAGCAAAGAGAGTCGCACAAAATTTTGACATTCATGCCTGTACAGACATTACAGGATTTGGGCTTATCGGGCATACTTTAGAAATGCTAGGTGGATTAACCCCCCATTCAAGAGAATATTCAGCTCTTTTCTTTAGCGGAGAAATTCCCATTGTGCAAGAGGCTATAGAATTTATGGAAATGGGCATTATTCCTGGTGGAAGCTATAAAAACAAAGATACATTTTTGCCTTTTGTGGAGTTTAAAAGTAATTGTGCCAAAGAACAATCTTTACTTTTTTTTGATGCTCAAACTTCAGGAGGTTTACTATTTGCCTTACAGCATTCACAATCTATAAAACTTGTTGATTCTTTGCAAAAACAGGGTATTCAAGCTAAAATTATAGGTGAAATCATACCTTTTAACAAAACATATCCCATCATCTTAGGTTAAAGGAAATTAAATGAAGACAATCCTTATATTTTTATGTTTTTTTTGTTTACAGCTGAAAGCTACCAATAGTGAATATGATTTTGTTGATTTATTTCTCATTGCAACACAAATTCAGGAAGTCAATCAACAAATCAATATATTCCAAGAAAAATCCGACAAAAATAAACTTCTAAGTGCTGAAGAGAGCAAAAAGAAATTATTAGAAAAAATCCCGCAAGTTTTAGAAATTTCATCTGAAAAACTCCAAATCTTAGAGATTGCCATCAATAAAGGTATTGCTGACAATAAGCAAAAACAGGCTGAATACGAACAAAGCAATAAACTTGCATTACTTGTGCAAACAAAGATCGAATTTTTAGAATTACAAACTGATAAGATTATATATGAATGGGTAAAGAAATTCCAAGAAATCCGCCAAAATCATTATAACGCTGACGAAAAACTACAACTAGCTATTCAAGAAACTTTAAGATCATTGCAATCTTTAGATGTGGCAGATATTATTTTTGGGTTAGAACAACTGAATGAACCTGCGAGACTCAAGCAACTTTTTGAAGAATCGCAAATAAAAATCAAAACTTATGAAGATATTCTAAAATATACACAAGAACATACCTCCATTATTTTAGATAATTATTTGACTGAAGTTTTCCAAATTCAAAATCTCATTCAATGGTTAAATCAATATTATTCATTCTCATTTTGGCGACTTGATTTTGGTAAAGCAATTCTTTGTGTGTTCACCCTTATCCTTTTTTGGTCATTTAGACATCTTTTAGCCTTTGGAACATTCAAAATAATATCTTTAATTTTTGGATATCAAGAAAGCAAACAAATAGTTGTATCAGCCATCATTCGTCCCATTACTTGGTTTTTGTTTTTTAATGGCTTTGATTTATCGCTTGATATTATCTATTTTCCTTCCTCGCCACCTGATTTTTTTGGTAAATCGTTTGATGTGATTTATATTGTGAATGCAGCATGGTTTTGTATTACCTTATTAGAGTGCTATGGAACATTATTGCTAAGTAATATCAACAAAAGGAAGAGTGATTTATTTAGAAAAGAGGTTGTAAATTTAATTTTAAAATTTTTAGATTTCACCGTTATTACCATTGCCCTTTTAATTATCCTTGCACGTCTAGGATTTAATATTTCAGCCCTTATTGCCTCTCTTGGAATTGGTGGCTTAGCTGTTGCATTAGCTGCAAAAGATATATTAGCAAACTTCTTTGCTTCGGTAATGTTACTATTTGATAATGCTTTTTCGCAAGGAGATTGGATTGTATGCGGTAATGTTGAAGGCACTGTTGTAGAGATTGGATTAAGACGAACAACTGTTAGAACAACAGATAACGCTCTTTTGTTTGTGCCAAATTCTAAACTCGCTAATGAATCCATTAGAAACTGGAATCGGCGGGAAATGGGCAGGAGAATTCGTATGATTATTGGACTAACTTATGATTCCCCTAAACATAAAATTCAAGAGTGTGTTCAAGATATTCGCACAATGCTACTTAATCACCCTCAAATCGCTAAGGCAAAAGATATCCCACAGGAAGATATTTCTTATCTCAAGCAAGATATTGTTTCTATGCATGACTTGAAGGGATATAAGGCAAATTTGGTTGTTTGTGTTGATGAGCTTGCGGATTCATCAATTAATATTCTTGTACATTGTTTCAGTATTTCTATTTCATGGTCAGAATGGTTAAGCACAAAAGAAAGTGTAATTTTAGGGATTATGGATATTGTTGAAAAACATGGTTTAAGCTTTGCATTTCCGTCTCAAAGTGTTTATATTGAATCAACACCCAAAGCATAAAGGTGGAAATTTAGAAGGGTTCAGTCAATAAAATTGATTTATTATCGACTGAATATGTAGCTTTATTTTTTTATGTAAGGGTAGGTAAAGATAATTTCCCGTTGAATGGAAATTGTGGGATCATCTTCAGCAAATGCATGAATATTAAGCAAGATAGCAGTGTCTTTATTTTCTGCCGTTGATAAATTCTCCTTTGTACTTAATGTTACAATCATTTTGCTTTTCTCTCCTGGTTGCAATAAAATACCTTTTTTAGGCCGTTTGATATAAATATCTGCATGATCCACTTCAAAATAATAGGTATGGGGTACAGGACTTGTATTTTGAAATAAGAATGAGTAGGAATTATCCACACTCCCATCACTTTTAATACTGTATCTCTCTGAAAATGTATTAATATTTAATAACATATTCTCCTTTTTGCTGCCCATAATCAGCAAACTCACAAAGACGATTGCTAAGACAATAAGATAGCCTGTTGTGCGAAAGCGAAAATAATTGACTTTATTGCGCGTTTCCACCATATCCATAGATGTCCAACCAATTAAAGAAACCTTACCTAATTTACCCATCACCTTTACACATGCATCCGCACATTCCAGGCAATTAATACATTCTAGCTGCAAACCTTTACGAATGTCGATATGTGTTGGACAAACTTTCACACATGCTTCGCAACCTGTACACTCCGCCTGAGGTGTTTCTGGCTTTTTCCACATTTTAACACCACTTGAATTATAAACCTCTCCGCCACGCTTATAATCATACACTGTCATAATCGTATCTTTATCGTAAAGCACAGATTGCACACGGCAATAAGGACACATGTAAGCACAGAATTTTTCACCAATTAAACTCACTTCAAAGAAAATTGCAGCGGTGATACAGGCCAAGAAAGTCAACAAAATAGTATGGTCGGCCAATGGTTCTTGAAAAAGATAGGTAAAAAAATCTTGAGGTGGAACAAAATACCACATAAAATTTGAAGCAATAAGTAAAGATAAGCAAAACCAAATACCTAAAGCGATTGCCTTTTTGATTTGGTTTAAAAAAAGGCTCAGATCAGGATTTTGTTGCTTGTTATCAATTCTCTTGCGTAATTTAAGGATTTTTGTTTCAATTAAATCACGAAAAATGACACGAAAAATTGTCTGTGGACAAGCCCAACCACAAAAAACTCGCCCTGCAAGTGTTGTCATAAAAAAAATTCCCAAAAAAAGCAGAATAAGAAAAAAAGGCATCAGATAAAACTCTTGCATATCAAATACAATTCCAAAAATATGTAATTGTTTATGATCAAAAGAAAGCAAGAAAATATGTCCATTATTTTCACCTAGTGTAATAAAAGGTAAAATCAGTAGTACAATTGTTACAGCACTATACATCAAATAACGTCTTTTGCGATAAATCACGCCATTAAAATTACTGCAAGCAGCCACAGATGATGGTATTTCTTGAGTTGCATCAGAATTTGCCATACTCTCTCCTTAAGATGAATTACAGAATACAAAACGTATATTATCAACAATATTACTAAAAACAACCTGAAAAAATATGCTTTTTGTACAGCACAATGTTAGGCTTTTAAGAAAACAGATAAAAACATTCTCGCATATGTTAACATACATCACAAACTAACATAACAATTGTTCTATCCTTCTTGCTTTGAAGAATATATCAGCAATCTTTGATTATACTTTTACCTTCGAAAAGTATAATCCTTTAAGTATCTAAAAGTCTCTTATAAAGTCTTTTTTTGCAAGTTCTATGATTTTATCGTCGATTTTCTTCTCTAAAAATGCGTTAAAAGATTCTCTCAAATGATTATTTAAATTATTAAGAAATTCATTATCACTAGAGTTGAAAATTGTTTGCTTGAAAGATTCGGAAAATAATTTATTTTGTTTGAGTTTGCTTTCAAACTCTTGTCTTGCTTCAGAAAAAAAGCTCTTTTTTTAGGCTTAATTACTTATGAAAGATTTCTTTTTGTATTTTATTTTGGGTATTTGTGTTAGAGTGGAATTGTTGATTATTTAAGAGAACATCATCAGCTTTTGACTGCTTTGACACCGACTTATTTGTAAAAGCAACATCGTCTCCTGTCTGTTGCTTATCTAATATTTTAGAAGTGTTTTTTCAATATTTGGTATATACTTACAAAAAGGATTAGGAAACAATACAAATATTTTCCCAAGCCAAATTCAAGAATTTCCATTGTTAGGTTTCCCTCTATCAAAATAACAAGAGATTGTAGATTCTATAAAGACTCAAATTGATAAAGAAGATGAAATTGATGATATAATCAAACTCAAGAAGTGAAGGGTGAAAATGACTATCAAATATGGGTTAAAGGCAAAAAATTGCTTTGATAAAGTCAGAATTGAAAAGATTCCCCATGTAATATCATAGAGAATCTTTATCATTGAAATTTATGCTATCAATAGCACAGACTTTAGAAAAAATACAATGCAATGATAAAAATCGGCACAGAAAAAATCAATGCCGTGATACAATACCCCATGATGTCTCGCACGCCAAGCCCGGCGATAGCAAGTGCTGGTAATGCCCAAAATGGTTGAGCCATATTCGCCCATTGTTCACCATAGGCGATAGCCATTGTGGCTTTACCCAAATCCGCTCCTAGCTCTTTTGCCGCTTCAAGCACAAAAGGTCCTTGTATTACCCAATGCCCTCCACCACTAGGCACAGCGAAATTTATCGCAGCAGAGCTGAAAAATGCCCACACAGCGAAATTATCTTTGTTTGCTATATCGATAAAAAAATCTGTGATGATTCCACCTAATCCAGAATCTTCCATCATTAATGCAATGGCTGCGTAGAATGGGAATTGCACGAGAATCCCAGCGGTGCTACTTGCCGCAGTTTTTACCGCACGCATATATGCCATTGGTGTTTTATGTAGGAGCATTCCGCTTAGTAAAAAGATAAGATTCACACTATTGATATTTAATCCCGCAAAGCCCTTTTGTGAAAAGTAATTAAAGAGATATATAACTCCGAGTGCAACAATGATGAGAGTTAAGAATCTACTTTCTTCGATTTTGAGTGCGGGTGGAGCGTCTTTTGGCACTTCTCTTTGATAGTTTGGTTCTTCAGCTAAAAGTTGTGGGTCGATTGGTTTTGGTTCTTTTGGCACCATATACATTACTAAAATTGGCATACAAATAAGCAAAGCAAGAATTACAAAGCCATTATACCAAGTGAAAATCGTCTCTGTAACCGGGATAGGATTCCCATCAAGATAGCCCTTCACGATGATATTTGAGGCATCAGAGGCAGAGAGAGGCATTGAGCCACTAAGCCCACCACCCCAAGTCATAAAGCCAATATACGCACAAGCAATGAGTAAGCCATAATCTACGGCTTTAAGATTGCGTGCGATTTGCTTAGCAAATAATGCTCCAATGACGAGTCCAAATCCCCAATTTATTGCAGAGGCAAGTCCACCAAAGAAACATACCAATGCCACACCTTGTTTAGGAGTCTTCGCAAATGAGGCAATATATTTTAACCCTCGCTTGACTGGCTCACTGCTTGCTAATGCGAATCCTGTAACGACAATCATTGCCATTTGCGTGGTGAAAGCAAGGAGATTCCAAAAACCATCACCCCAGAATCCTGCCATTGCAAGAAAGGCATTTTGTCCCTCTTTTGGTGGTAAGATAAAATACCCCCATACAAAAACAATAATACTTAAGAGTATCGCAAAAACGAGTGGGTCCGGTAGGTATCGATTGACGACCCGCACCATAAATAAACTTAATTTCCCAATCATAATTTTTCCTTTATCAAAAATACAAATCTTAGTAGATTCCAAAATACGCTACAATTAAACCAACTATTAATGCAATGATAGGTATAATCACCGCTACTACACAAATATCCAAATAGCTTTTTTTATGACTCATACCTGTGATGACAAGCAGTGTCAAAACCGCACCATTATGTGGGAGTGCATCAAGCCCACCTGAAGAGATAGAGGCTACTCTATGTAAAAGCTCTAAAGAAATATTTTGATTAAGTGCGATTTCTTTATATTGTGCACCTAAAGCTTCAAGTGCGATACCCATACCACCAGAAGCTGAACCGGTTGCTCCTGCAAGGAGATTAACAGCTATGGCTTCAGAAATGAGTGGATTACCTTTCACGCCTAAGAGTAAGTCTGTTAGTGTGTGAAAGCCCGGAACTGCTTTAACAACAGAACCAAAACCTACCGCAGCTGAAGTATTAATAATAGCTATAATAGAGCCTTGTGCTCCAGCATTGATGGCTTTGATAAAATCTTTAAAACGATGAATGTTTAATATAAGAATCGCAAGAATCCCACATAATAAAGCATTAATGATTTCAATAGAAAAAACATTAAGCAAGATAACTACGCAAAGAAGAGGGAGTAAAGAAAGTATAAAATTTGGCACTTTTTCATCAATAATTCCTTTATGTTCCCCATCTGGTTCATCATAGAATTCTCCCAATTTCTTAAAATATTCTTCTCGATATTTGAGATAGAAGTAGCCACCAACCAACATAATTAAACTCGCAATGATTCCCATAATAGGTGCTGCCATTGGCGTAGTGTCAAAATATTTCATTGGAATGAGATTTTGAATCTGTGGGCTTCCAGGCAAAGCAGACATAGTGAATGTAAAAGCCCCAAGTGCTATGGTAGGAGGGATTAACCTTCTTGCAATATTTGCTCTTTTAAATAAAGATAAAGCTAAAGGATACACAGCAAACACTACAACAAAAAGGCTTACACCTCCATAAGTCAAAATGGCAGCTGCGAGGATAATGCCTAAAATAGCCCTTTTTTCTCCAAGTATTTTGCCTATCATCATTGAGACAGAACTCGCCATAGAAGTAACTTCCATAAGTTTACCAAAAATTGCTCCTAGCATAAAAACAGGAAACCATTGTTTAGCAAAATCAACAAAACCACTCATATATACATTTGTATAACTATCAAACAAATCAAGCCCACCGCCAAGAGCTACTATTCCCGCAGCTATTGGGGCAACCCATACTATCGACCAACCAAAATAAGCCAATATCATAAGCACAATCAAACCAAGAATTATACCTGTCATATTGTTCCTTATTGTGCTGTATAGCCCGCGTCAATCACCATATTTTGTCCAGTGATATGCTTTGCACTTTGGGAGGCGAGGAATAGTGCCATTGAGGCAATATCATTAATATCAATTAGTTGTTTTTGAGGAATAAGGGGGAAAAGAACTTCATCTAAAACTTGCTCCAAGCTTACCCCTCTAGTATGAGCTAAATCTTGCATTTGCCCCCTTACTAATGGTGTGTCTATATAGCCCGGACAAATTGTGTTTGCAGTGATACCAAAAGTAGCACACTCAAGAGCAGTAACTTTCGTTAGTCCTATCAAGCCATGTTTTGCACTATTATAAGCAGCCTTACCGGCAAAGCCTATTAAACCATTTATGGAAGCCATATTGATAATGCGTCCAAATGATTGATTTTTCATTATAGGCAAGACATATTTTGTGCTATAAAATGCCCCAAAGAGCATTATTTGAATCATTTTCTCAAACTTCACCGATGGAAAATCCTCGATTTTAGCCACATATTGCAATCCAGCATTATTAATCAACACATCGATTCGCCCAAAATGTTCATAGCTTTTATTGATGAGGTTTGCAACTTCTTCTTCCTTGCTCACATCACATTGTATGCCTAACACTTCATCTTGTGGATAATTTGCTATGGCATTATGTAAAGCTTCTTGATTAATATCCGTAAAAACTACTCTATAACTATTCGAATAAAAGTGCTGTGCGATATTTAATCCAATACCACTAGCACTTCCTGTGATAACGGCAACTTTTTTCACTACTTTTCCTTATAATGCTATTTCAAAATTTGCTTCAGTGTTTGCCTTGATTTCTTCCAAGCTCGATCCTTCTTGCACTTCAATAAGCTTCAACTTACCATTTTCAAAACTGAAAACTCCAAGTTCAGTAATAACCATATCTACGCAAGATTTTCCTGTAAGTGGAAGTGTGCATTGCTTTTTAAGTTTGCTATTACCATTTTTATCAGTATGCTCCATTGTAATAATGACTTTTTTCACACCATTGACTAAGTCCATAGCACCACCCATTCCAGGCACTAATTTACCCGGGATAATCCAATTTGCAAGATTCCCGCTCTCATCGACTTCTAGCGCACCTAGCACGGTAATATCCACATGTCCACCACGAATAAGACTAAAACTAAATGCAGAGTCAAAGAACATTCCACCTTCCATTATGCTTGAAGCCTGTCCTCCCGCATTCGTAATACGAGGATTTTTCTCTGTAGGAGTCGCTCCCATACCTAGCATTCCATTTTCCGATTGCAAAATGATATTCACACCTTTTGGGATATAGTTGCTTGCTTGCACCGGCATACCAATGCCAAGATTGATTAAATCTCCATCTTTAAACTCTTTTGCCACGCGTTTAACGATAGTTTCAACAATTTGTTCTTTTGTTCTCATTATTGCTCCTTTCTGCTATCTACGATATAATCCACAACGACACCCGGTACAACTACATTATTAGGATTGATAGGGGTTTCCAAGATTTCTTCAACTTCAACGATGACTAAATCCGCACTCATTGCCATCAGTGTATTAAAATTCCGTGTTGTCCCATCGTAGCTAAGATTCCCATATTTATCTGCATAAGTTGCATAGACAATCGCGACATCTGCCTTCAAAGGTTTCTCAAGTAAATATTCTTTGCCATCAACCTTGATGATCTCCTTGCCTTCTGCCACAAGCGTGCCAAGCCCCGTGCTAACTAATATCCCACCAAGCCCAGAGCGAGAGGCACGAATCCGTTCTGCCAAAGTCCCTTGAGGCACGAGTGTAACCTCTAAACTTCCATCACTCATTTGTCTACCTGTCTCTTTATTTGTCCCTACATGTGTGGCGATGAGCTTTGAGATTTGTTTGTTTGTAATAAGTTTCCCGTAGGAATAATCTGCCATTGCAGTATCATTGCTGATTTGAGTGAGATTCTTTGTGCCAAGATTAACAAGTTCTTCTATCGTTTTATGTGCTGTGCCACAACCTATAAATCCACCAATAAAGACAGAATCTCCCTCTTTTACTAATTTTGCTGCTTCTTTTGCCGAAATAATTTTCATGTTCTAGCTCCTTTCAAATATCGCTGCTATACCTTGTCCGCCACCAACACAAAGTGTCGCTAAGCCAAATTGTTTATTTTGTTTTTTCATTGCATTAAGAAGTGTCGCGACAATCCTTGCTCCACTCGCACCGACGGGGTGTCCTAGTGCTATCGCTCCACCATTGATATTTAATCTCTCAAGATTGGGTTTAAGCTCCTTGATACAAGCGAGGCTTTGTGCTGCAAAGGCTTCGTTTGCCTCTATTAAATCTATATCTTCAATTTTCATGCTAGCTTTTTCAAGCACTTTTTTTGCTGCCATTGCCGCCCCGATACCCATTATACGAGGAGGGACACCTACACTCGCGATAGCTTTTATCGTAGCGAGTATGGGTAAGCCCAAATCCTGTGCTTTGTCCTTGCTCATCACGATTGCCATTGCCGCACCATCGTTAATCCCAGAGGCATTCCCAGCGGTTACGCTACCATTTTTGTCAAATGCAGGTCGGAGTTTTGCAAGAGATTCTTTGCTGATGTCGCCACGCACAAATTCATCTTGAGTAAATACATTCTCACCTTTTTTACTTTTCAGCACCACAGGGCTAATCTCACCAGCAAAGGCATTTGAATCTAATGCCTTTTTGGCTTTAAACTGTGAATGCAGTGCAAATTCGTCTTGTTCTTCGCGTGATATATTGTATTCTTTCGCGAGATTTTCCGCAGTAATTCCCATGTGATAGCCCTCCATCGCACAAGTAAGGGCATCTTTTATCATACTATCGATAACTTGTTTATCTCCCATTTTGTAGCCCTCGCGGACAGATTCTAAGAGATAGGGCGAAGCGGACATATTTTCGCTCCCACCCGCAAGCACAATGTCATTTTCACCCAGCAAAATACTTTGATACGCTAAATCGATAGCCTTTAGCCCCGATCCACAGAGTTTATTGATGCAATAAGCTCCTTTGCTTTCATCTATACCACTATTGATAAGCACCTGTCTTGCAGGATTCTGCCCTAGTCCAGCTTGTAATATTTGTCCTAAAATTACCTCGTCGATGAGATTTGGCTCTAGATTTAGCTCGCTAAGTAAATCTTTTGATACGATTGAGGCAAGCTCTACCGCACTTACACCTTTGAGGCTACCTAAAAACGAACCGATGGCGGTTCGCTTCGCCCCTACAATCACCACTTCCTTTTGCATTTTTTCTCCTTGTTAGAGCATAGATTTTTATCATTGCAACAACACAGAAATGTGATGACAATCTTAATTTTTTTTAATCTATGTCATAAAAATAAGATTCAACATTATGCCCCCCCCCCCCCTTATTTTTTGCTTAAGAGTATTGATAGAGTCGATCAGGTAGGGTTTATAGAAAATCACACAGAAAATTTTAATGATCTTTTTGGTTGTTTGTTTTAAAATGAAGAATTGATGGAGGTTATAATTTTATGCTCCATAAAATTTAGCATTGCGATAAGGGATAATTGATGACTTTATTTTTGGGTAAAATTAGTTAAAGAAGTTAATAGATAAATATTCTAATCAACTGGCTCAAAAAGATTGCTAGTAACTCTATAAACCTTAATATTATAGCGTACCTGATTATCCTTAATGTCTTCTGAAAACCAATCACGTTCTTTGCCAAAAAGCTTCTGATAAAAATATTCCACACCAATGGCGGTTGAATAATGAATCCAGTCATAATGCACATCTGCATCTAGTAGAGCTGCGTATTCATTCATCTCTGGAGTTCGTTGTTCACCTGTAACGCTACTCACATAAAGAGAGCGACGAGCATTTGCTTGTGTTAGATCGAAAAGGGCATAGTTAAAGCCTAGCTGGGTAGTTAAAATAACTGCTGGACGAATGCGACTATAGGTAAGTTGCGAAAGAATAAAAGCGGTATCATTGATAGCAGTATTTAAAAAAAGATTAGAGTTGCGTAAAATTTTTGCCTTAGATTGAATAGAGCGACTAAATTTTGCTGCTTGTTTGAGGCTAAAATCTTCTTGAAAAACAACATTTAATCCTTCTGCTTTTACGCTAGCCGCAATTCTTTTTCCTGTATTACTAATATCTGTGTACATCGCAGTATTGAGTTGGCTATCCGTAAAATGTTTGAGTTTTGCAACCTGTTCTTGATAGCTGATTCCTCCAAAAATGATTTGTGGGGAAACTTGAGCAGTTTTTAATTGTTCTTTATGAATATTAGCAATATAAAGTGGAATTTTTGGGGAAAGTTTTGGAATGGAAGGGAGAGAATTTGAGGTTAGAATTGCAATAGTTCCACCAAAATGTCGTCCTTCAATATTACCTAAAGTGGCACTAAGGGATTCAAGACTTTCGTTAGGAAGGTCAAAAACTTCAAAATAAAATGAATTACTTTGTGTAGTAAGATAGGAAAGAATTGTGTTGATAGTGGTGGTTGAATACGAACCGATTTGTTTGCGTGGAAAAATAATGGCAAGTTTCATTTGTGCATCACTATTTGGATTTGGATAGGCTTTTCCAAAACCGTGTTGGTCCATCGCTTTTGAAAATGCTGAAAGTAAACGGGATTCTTTAGCGTATTGTGTAAATCGTGCAAGAAATGAAAAGATTTGTTCTTCTTTAAGGAGTTTTTCTAAGCAACGAGTGTCGCATAATTCAGGGTTGGTGTTAATCATCTCCATTGTTGGAAGCGGTAAAGGGGAGATTTCTTGCGATTTAGAATAGGCTATGGATACAATCATTAGAAAAATAAATGAATATTTCAACATTATACTTTAATCCTTCATAGTAAGTTTTTGATAAATAAAAGATCGCGCATAGCATCTTTTTTAAAAGATGGATTTTTTAGTAAAAACTTAGGGCTATAGGTTAATACGACATTCATCCCCTCCCAAATTTGTTTTTTACCACGCATATTCTGCATATCCTCCATAAAAAAGAATTGTCCTACATTATCGCCCAAAAGCACAATAACGTGTGGAGAAAGTAGCATAAGCTGTTGATAAAGATATGGACGACAGCATTCTGTAGGTTCCTGTAGATTTGTGTCGCCTAAATTGGGAGTACATTTCAGTACGGATAATAGGGCGATTTCATCGCGTTTTAGGAGCAACACATTCTCAATCATATTGTGTAGCATTTCACCACTACGTGTAATTAGTGATGACGAATGTGAATGCGGTGTAAAAGGAGTTTCTGAAACAAAGGCAACCTTAAGATTTTGCCCATAAAAGCCGACATTCTGCTTTTGGGATTTTCCTAACAAACAAAGCTGACAATGTTGTATGTCACGCTCAACTTGCACAAGATTCTGATTTGTTGGGCGATAAATGGCTTTGTGTTGGATTACTTTAGGTTCGAGGTAAAGCATTCCACACATTCTTTCCCAATATAATCGCCGTAATTCTAATATCTTTTCAGCATTCATAAAGTTAGTTGCAAAAAAAGAAATCTAAAAGCAATCTTCCCAAAATTCCATAAAATATTATCTTTTTGAGAATTGAGGACTTCGACGAGCCTTTCGCTTTCCGTATTTTTTGCGTTCTACAACCCTAGAATCTCTTGTTAATAAGCCCTTTGGTTTAAGAATTGCTCTAAAGCCTGTGTCATAAACTGCTAAAGCTTTAGAAATTCCGTGTCTCAATGCCTCTGCTTGTGCAGAATAACCACCACCGAAACTTACTGCAACAATATCTACGCTACTTTCTTGTTTTGTTAGAAGCAAGGGTTGCATTACCTTCATCTTGATTGTCTCATGCCCACCTAGCCACTCATTGAGATTTGTGCCATTAATAGAAAGCTTACCGCTACCGGGCGCAAGCCAAACTTTTGCAATTGCTGTTTTTCTTTTTCCTGTTGCATAAATTTTTGCCATTTTGAATCCTTATTTCTTCACTTGAGCTGTATGAGGATGTTCTTCACCTGCATAGACTTTAAGTTTTTTGATGATTGTACGTGCCAACTTTGTTTTGGGTAGCATTCCTCTAACCGCTAAACGAAAAAGCTTTTCCGGACTTTTTTCTAGCATTTCATTCAGTACTTGTGACTTTGTGCTACCAAAATAACCTGAATGCGTAAAATATTGTTTATTATCCAGTTTTGCACCGCTGAATTTCACTTTATCGGCATTGATGACAACAACAAAATCACCGCAGTCAACATGAGGCGTAAAGGAGGGTTTGTGTTTGCCCCTTAAAATAATTGCAATTTGCGTAATTAAACGGCCAAAAGTTTGATCTTTAGCGTCTAATACTATCCATTCTCTCTTTATCTCGCTATTATTAGCCATTTTTGTCATATTCATTGTAAAAACCCCTTGAGTGATTATTGGGAAATTCTTGCATTTATGTTACAATCCTGCAAGTGGAAGCGACATTCTAACATTTTATTCTTAATATTTACTTAATTTAAGGTTAAAATCAATTTTATAAGGGGGAGATTTTGATAACAGATATACAATCCAAAAAACCAGTTTTAGCAATTTTAATTTATTCTTTGGGTGGCGGAGGAGCTGAACGCGTTTTAAGTACTTTGCTACCTTATTTTCATCAAGAATTTGAAGTTCATTTAGTGTTATTGGAAGATAAAAATAGCTATGAATTGCAAGAACCTTATACGCTTTTAGGTAAAAGTCAATCCTCTGATTGCTCTTTGATGAAATTACTGAGAATTCCTATGATTGCACTTCAGTATCGCCAATTTCTTCAACGCATTCAAGCTGATTTATCTTTTTCGCTTCTTAATCGTCCAAATTATATGAATCTTCTAGCGACTGCTCCTTTAAGCATTCAAACAATTATTAGCGAACATGCTACGCCATCAATGCAATATCAAGGAACGGGGATAGGGGCAAGAATAAGCCGTTTTTTGATTCGTCGACTTTATCCTAAGGCAAACCATATTGTTAGTGTCTCTTTAGGGGTTAAAAAGGATTTGGAGCAGAATTTTTTCATTCCGCATTCTCGTATACAAGCTATTTATAATCCTTTCGAGATTCAGCAAATTGAGGCAATGAGTCAAGAAGAGTCTGCTCTTTTGAGTCGAATACAAGATAGGTTTTCAGATCGGAAAATGTTTATTGCGATTGGGCGACTTGATTCAGGCAAGAACCACCATTTTTTAATTGAATCCTTCAAGATATTAAAAGATTCTTTAAGTGGTATTGAAATGCCCCTATTGTTGATTTTAGGGGAAGGTGAGTTGGAAGGAAAACTTAAGCAGTTAATTATTGAATTAGGTTTGCAAAATGATGTATTTTTGGGTGGATTTATTAAGAATCCTTACCCTCTCATCAAAAATGCAGTTGCCTTGCTTTCAGCGTCTTTGTATGAAGGATTCTTAAATGTGCTTGTTGAATCCTTAGCTTTAGGAATTCCACCAATAAGTAGCGATTGTCCAAATGGTCCTAGAGAGATTTTACAATCCCAAAAGCCACCTTATTTAGAATGTGAATATGAGATAACAAAATACGGTGTTTTATTTTCTTTGCAACCTACATTACTTGCAGAAATTCTCTTAAAGGTTATTCAAAAAGATATTTGTTTTGACTCTGCCAAGTTGAAAGAATACGCTAAAAAATTTGATGCCAAGCAAATTGCAGATGCCTATATTCAGGCATTTAAGAATTGCTTAGAAAGCCATTCTTAAAACTTTTAGCTTAGTTTTTGTCTTAAGAATATTGCTTTTAGTATTGCTGAAAAATTTTAGCAATTTCTGTGGGATTATTACTTTTTGTCAGTGCAAGCATTAAAAGGACTCTTGCTTTTTGTGGATTTAAATCTTTCGCACCAATAAAGCCTAACTTGGAATCCGCTTCACTTGCTAAGACAATCCCAGTGCCTACCCTTGAACTTTGCACAACAATCAAACCTTTTTTCATAAGTTGTTTTAAGGTATCTTTTTGGTTTTTGTGAATGCTCCCAGCACCTGTTCCAGCGACAACAATACCTTTTGTATTTCCGTTAAATAGAGCTTGTGCTGCGATATCTGAACCATCATTTGCGTAAGAATAAAGAATATCTACTTTGGGTAGACTCTTGAGGTTGTTAGCGTCAAAAATGCTTTTTTGGGTGTGGGGGTAGTTAGGAATATAGTTAAAATAAATAATGCCATCAAGAATATAACCCATATCTCCAGCATTTAGAGATTTAAAAGTCTCAACATTAAGGGCGTGAGTTTTACTAACAAATCTCGCACTCTGAATTTTATCATTCATAGCAACCATTACACCTTTACCCTTTGCAAGTGGGCTACTTGCAAGTGCAACGGCATTATAAAGATTCTTAGGTCCATCAGCACTCATTGCGGTGCTAGGTCGCATAGCACCTGTTAACACAACAGGTTTATCGCTTTTGATAGTGAGGTGTAAGAAAAATGCTGTTTCCTCCATTGTGTCTGTTCCATGTGTGATGACAATCCCATCGACCTCTTTGCTTGAAAGAAGCGTATTGATTTTTTGTGTTAGAGTGAGCCAAATTTCATCACTCATGTCAGCAGAATCGATATTCGCAATTTGTTCACCCTTGATATTTGCAAGATTTTTTATTTCTGGTACAGCATTAATTAATACATCGATACCGACAACACCAGCAGTATAACCCGTTGTTTTAATATTGGAATCGATTGAGCCAGCGATTGTTCCGCCTGTGGCTAAAATCATAATGTTAGGTTTTATCATTGCTTTCCCTTGTGTAGTTGTAGGGGCTGCATGAGTAACCCCCATACAAGCCAAAACCATTAATACCAAAGCGACTATTCTTTGAAGTATCATGACCTACCTCCTAATAAAACTTATATTTTGACTTACAATGTACGCGTTATTGTATCATTTGAGTCTTTTAGAAAATATTAATAGTACATAAATATTTGGATGTTGGTTCTAAAATGTTATAATGCAAATGAATGTTAGTGGAGGGTTTAATGCGGACGGTTTTTTTTACATTTATTACGCCAACTTTTAACCGTGTAGATAAGATTCACAGGGTTTTTGAAAGTTTGTGTCAACAAACTTTGCGTTCTTTTGAGTGGATTGTGATTGATGATGGCTCAAAAGATGGTACAAAGGAGCAGATTAAGGCTTATCAGCAGGAAGCAGACTTTGAAATACATTACTATTATAAGGAGAATGAAGGTAAGACAAGTGCACTTGCATTGGGTATCCCAATGGCAAAGGGAGAATTAATTATTATTGCTGATTCAGATGATTGTTTTGTTGCTGAAACTGTAGAGAAATTTTCAGAGGCATGGTTGAAATTAACAGAGGACGAGCAAGAAAAATGTAATGGAATTCTTGCACTATGTGTGACACAAAATGGGCAAAATATTGGAGAGGATTACCGCAATGAAGGTTATTACAATCCTATTGATTTTGCATTTGGTGGTGAAATTGAACGGGTTGGGGAAAATTGGATTGCCTCGAATGCAACAATTCTAAAGAAGCATTGGGTATTGAATGATGCAGAAAAAATGCTTGGGTTTATTCCTGAAAGCCATTTTTGGAATAAAATTGTAATGAGTGAAAAGCCAATCGCTTACCGCATTAATCAACGTTTGAGGATATTTTATGTGAACGAAAATGAACCTTCCTTAAGTGTAGGAATTCGCAAAAAGGCACCTAAAGGTTTGCATTTTGATGCCCATTATTTTATTACACATTATACAGATTTATTGTGGAAATATCCTAAACCTTACTTGAAACATTTATTAAAATATGCTTTATTTACGCAGTATTTAGGTTATGGATTTTTTGTAGGGTTGCAGAGACTTCCTTTGATGGTAAAAATCTTATATAGCCTTGCATACCCTTTTGCATTCTTGTTAAGAAATCGTTATTTTCGTTAATACTTTTACTAATAAAGGAGCTAATATTGAAGTTTTTTGCTGAAGATTCTTTTTATATTTATCAACACCACAATGAGGTTGGTTGTTTATCGAAAGATAAATTTCTTGTGGAAGCCTGTATTAAAAAAGAACACGTTATTGGATACACAATTATGGCACATAATGCAAGAGGTGGGTTACAATATCAAGTTTATGTAATTTTTGATGGTGGAAAAATTTTGTTAGATAGTTTTGTGGAAGAAGAAAAAGCAATAGAATTTTTATATTCTTTGAGAAAAGCATCAGAATGAATAAAGTAAAAGGGTAATACACTTACTTTATGTCCTATTTTCAAATGAGTACCCTTTTAAGTAGTTGATGTATCATATCGAAGCATTGTTGTAATATCTCCCGCACCAAATCCAACACTTAGACCTTCAGTAATTTCTAGTAAAACTTCATGATGATTCATGACTAGTAAACGTTGATTATTACCTTGATTTATGCGTTTGATATGTGTGGCTAAGATGGGTTGATAATGTCCAAAATGTTCCATAAAATCAATTTTTACATATTCTTCTGAAGCGGCATAGACAGGGAGAATAATTAAGCGAATATTCTTTCCAAAACATTCCTTGAAACCTTCTAAATTACTCAATAGACGTGAATATTTATGGGGTTGCCAAATTATCGTTACAATATTAACATTTAATAATTGTGCATAGCGATGCACTGCAACAAGCGTTGCTTTTACCTCTGTAGGATGATGTGCGTAATCATCAATAATTGTTAATTTACCTTTCAGGATAACATCAAATCGTTTTTCTATACCCTTAAAATTTAGGAGTCGTTGGCGTAAAACTTCAATACCCACTTCATCGACCAAACTTAAGATAGCCAATGATGCATCTAGTGCAATATGTTCTCCAATGCCCCAAACACGGAATAGTCCAAAGCTTTTTAATTCAAACTGTGTATAAGGCTCCCCATTAATTAGATGATAATGGATATTGCGAATATCTTTACTTGGAAAAAGGCGCATTGCCCTTAATTCTGAAAGTGTTTCTAAATAGGAATCTTCTGCGTTAATGATCCGTTTGGATGAATTGAGTAAAAATTGTGCATACGCCCCATGAAAAAGATGTAAATCATAATTGTAATTTTCCAAATGCTCCGCTTCTGCATTCACAACTATTGCACAATAGGGATTTGAGCTTAAAAAACTTTGGTCGCTCTCATCCGCTTCAAAGACAACACTTTCACTCTTAATTTGTCGCACATTTGAGCCAAACTCCTTGCTAATTGCACCGATAATTGCACTTGATTCAGGGAGTAATGCACTTAGAATTGCACTTGTTGTACTTTTTCCATGTGCTCCAGCAACGGAATAAACCTTTTTGTCTCCTAAAATAAGGGGCAAAACCTCCTTGCGCGATAAAACCGCAATACCCTTTTGCTTAGCGACAAGAATCTCTATATTATCTTGCTTGATGATTGCTGAATGGACAACTATATCTTGGTCATTAATCGCTGAAGCATCGTGTGGAATGGTGATTTTAATACCCATTTGTTGAAGTTCTTTTGTTGTTTTGCTTTCTTTAATGTCTGAACCGCTAATCGCTACGCCTTGTGCATTCAGATAACGTGCAAGTCCAGAAATACCAATGCCACCAATACCAATAAAATGAATTTTTTGTATTTTTCCCATTATTCTCCGCTTCGTACAATAAAATATTTATTGTTTCATATAATCTTGATATGCATAAGAAAGACGCGTTAAAGCTTCTTTGCATTGTTGTGTTTCATAAACAAGAGCAATTCTTACAAACCCTTTTCCTGCCCCATCTCTTCCCAAAAAAGAGCCTGGCAACGTCGTGATTGCATGTTTTGCATAAAGTTCTTGAGTAAACTTGACATCATCTTTTACAAACAGCCATACATAGAATGTGAAAGGTTGAATTTCAACACCCAAAAGTTCTTGTGCTAGAGATAAATTTTGTGCATAAACCTTTCTTGCAGTTATTGCCGCACTATCGTCACTCCATGCCACAGTAGCTGCTCTTTGTAGGGGTAGTGGCACAGCACAGCCAATGTATGTTCTAAAGCGTCTATAGCCTCTTAAAATTTCTGCATCCCCAGCGACATAACCACTTCTTAAGCCGGGTGCACTTGAACGTTTAGAGATAGAATTGATGGCCAAAATATTTTTGAAAGAGTGATTTCCGACGCTTCTTGATGCCTCTAAGATTGAGTGTGGCGGAGAATTTGTATAAATTTCGCTATAGCATTCATCGCTAATAATCACAAAATTATATTCCAATGCATTCAGTACCCATTGTGCTAGTTCTTCTTGTGTTAATGCTTTACCTGTTGGATTATTTGGGGAATTCAGAATCACAATATCGACTTCTTCCATCTGTTGCTTTGTTAATTGAGGGGTAAAATGATTTTCAGGTGTTAAATCCATATATATAGTTCTAGCACGTGAAATTTTAGCTGCTCCTTCATAAATTTGGTAGAAAGGGTTGGGGTGTGCAATAACAGGATTTGTGCGATCAAAAAGTAGATATTGGGGTAAGTTAAAAAGCACCTCCCGTGTTCCAAAGCTTAATACGACTTCAGAATCACTCAAAGAAATTTTATAACGGCGGATAATGTAGTCGATAATCGCATCTTTTAATCCTTTTTCTCCTTGTGATGCAGGATAACGATTTAAAAGGTCACTTGCATCTTTAAAGGCTTGCTGAATGGGTTGTGGTGTAGTAAATTGGGGTTCACCAATAGTCAAAGAAATGGGTTGAATGGGTGCTGGTTGAATTCCTTTCAAAATTTCTTGCAACTTTTCAAAGGGATATTTTTCAAATTCCATAAGATTCTCTCCTTATATTAAAATTAACACTACCGATTGGAACGATTTGGCTTGTGTCGTTTATCGGAAGAACGAGAATGTTTCCTGCCAAACCCATTATCTCCTCTAAAACCTCCTCTTCTGCGGTCAGTGGTTGTTTTTTTGTTGTATCTTAACAAAGAATTTTTGATTTTTGCAAGATCTTCTTTGTTTAAACCAATTTTATTTGGTCCAGAAATTGCGTGGTTATTTAATAAGACTGACAAAAGTTTACATGCAAGTTGAGAAGTTTCCATTTCTTCTGAAAGTTGTTCATACAATCTTAAAGCTTCATCGCTAATTTCTGTTGTTAGCATCTTTGCAATAAGTTTAGAATGTGCATTTTTGAGGGTTTGGGCGATTGTAGGAATTTCATATAGCTCAATTTTTGCTTTCGTATTTTCAGTAATTCTTTTGATTTCTTTAAATTCAAGAGGAGTTGCTAATGTAACCGCTATCCCTTTTTTTCCAGCTCTCCCCGTTCGTCCAATGCGATGGACATAATTTTCAGAATTTAAAGGAATATGATAGTTGAACACATGACTCACATCACTAATATCAAGCCCTCTTGCTGCAACATCCGTTGCGACAAGAATGTCAATGTCTCCTTGCTTGAAAAGCTTAATTGTCTGTTGTCTATCCCTTTGTTCCATATCTCCATGTAACGCACCAGAGAGATAGCCCCTAGCTTTTAGGCAATGTGAGAGGTTGTCTGCTTCTTTTTTCATGCGCGTAAAAATAATTGTTTTTGTTGGTGTTTCGCTATCGATGAGTCGGACAATTGCATCTTCCCTTTCATGTTCATTAATAATGTAATATCTCTGAGAAATATCGCTATTTGTTGCCTCTGTTGCCGCGATTTTAACAATTTTTGGATTATTTAAGATTTTTTTAGCAAGATTTTTGATAGGGAGAGGCATGGTGGCAGAAAAAAGCAATGTTTGTCGATAGCTGGGTAAATAGGTAAAAATTTCTTCAATGTCATCTAAAAACCCCATATCTAGCATTTCATCAGATTCATCAAGTACTACCATAGATGGTGAAAAATTTCCCATACGATCATTACGCAAATGGTCAAGCAGTCTTCCGGGTGTTGCAATGATGACTTGAGGGCATTTTTTAAGTAGGTCTACTTGACGATGAATGCTTTGTCCACCATAAATAGACACTGTTCTTGTGTTACAAAACCGTCCAAGCTTATAAACTTCATCGCTGATTTGCATTGCTAATTCACGCGTTGGTGTAATGATTAACGCTTCAATACTACCACTATTTTTAAGGTTTTGAATAATAGGTAGGGCAAATGCCGCAGTTTTTCCCGTACCTGTTTGGGCTTGAGCAATTAAATCGTGTCCGCCCAATACATAAGGAATGGCTTCAATTTGAATAGGAGAGGGAATTTTAAAACCCGCCTCGATAATACCTTTTAAAAGTTGTGATTTGAAGTTAAAATCATTAAATGAATGGAGTATTTCTTGATGATGCATTGTGTTTTACCCACCTTTTTTAAAGTCATTAACCGCTATTTTTAAGTGTTCTAAATGGAATTGAGTGGCAAGAATTCTAAAAACAGAGATTAAAAATCGCATTATACCTAAAATTTCGTAAAAACTTTGCAAAGTGTGCATTATTAAATATTCGTTGCTATAATTTTGATGCTTCTTTGATAGAATTTTTGAAGCAGAAAGAGAGCGTGTTGCAGTTATGTTTACAGAATTAGAGAATGTAATGCTTGTTGGTTTTGAAAACGCCCCTTTTTTAATTAGCTTATTTGCGGGCATTCTTACTTTTTTAAGCCCTTGTATCCTTCCATTGCTTCCTATCTATCTCTCTTACATTTCAGGGATCTCCATTCATGAAATGAAGCAAGAGGGTTCTTTGAATCTATATTCTCGCTTGAGGGTTATTTTGCAAAGTTTATTTTTTATTCTCGGCTTTAGTACTGTTTTTTTGATTCTTGGAGCTACAATGGCAAGGATTTTATCTATTTTTCTACAACAACCCATTTTTGCATATTTTGCAGGTGGAATTTTGATTTTATTCGGTTTGCATATGATGCATATCATTCAAATCCCTTTTTTGTATTATGAAAAAAAGTTTTTTTTAAATTTACAAAATTCCAAAGGAAAGATTCTCCAATCTTTCAGTTTTTTCTTTACCCCTTTCTTGTTAGGAGTTTCGTTTGGCTTAGGTTGGAGTCCTTGTGTTGGTCCTATTTTAAGCGGAATTATAACATTTGTTGCAGCTGACGAGAGGCAATTTATCTTGCTTGTTTGTTACGCGTTAGGTTTAGGTTTTTCATTCTTGATTAGTGCAATAATGATCAGTTCTATTGCAGGATTAATTCAGAAATTTCAACGCTATTTCAACATTGTTGAGATTTTAGCAGGATTATTATTGATTATCATGGGAATATTAGTTGCGACAGGTTATATGAATAATCTTTCCGCATTTTTAGTAGAATCCACTCTAAAATAAGGAGATAGTTATGTTGTTAAAAAATGCAATTTTATGCGATTATCAACAAGAATTAAAAGCTGATATTAGAATCAAAGAAGATAAAATTGTAGCCATTGGTCCAGAATTGACATCATATAAAACGGAAGAAGTTTTTGATTTGCAAGGGCGATACATTATCCCATCGCTTGTAGATTTGCATGTTTGCCCACGTGATTGTTTGTTGACACATAATAGTTTAATTTTTCTTGCAGAGGCTGCAAAAAAGGGTGGTGTGGGTAGTATCGCACTTCTTCCCAATTCTACTCCACGTATTGATTCTGAAGTTAGCGTAGAATTTGTTAGTCATTTATGTAGCACTCTTCCATTAAATATTTATCCTATTGCCTATGGAATGACGGAAGATGGGCGTTTGAGTGATTTATCTATTCTGCATAAAAAGGGTTGTAAGGCTATTTTTATAGAATCTTCTATTGATGGTAATCTGATGCGACGAATTTGTGAATATTCTTTGTTGCTCAATATCCCTATTTTTTGTCGTTGTGAAGATGAAAATTTGCGGAGAAATGGTGTGATGAATGATGGATATTTATCCGCAAAGCTTGGTTTGCCTGGCATTCCAACATTAAGTGAGGTGAAAGAAGTTGCAAAAATTGCCGAAGTGGGCGTTTTTATGGAGAATCCATTTTTATTCCTTTCAATGAGTAGCGAACGGAGTTTAACCATTGTTGGACGTGCAAAAAAAGAGAATCAAGGTTTAAAAACAGAATGTTCTATCCATCATCTTGCCCTGACAGAAGAATTATGTAATCATTATAATACGGCTGCAAAAATTCTTCCTCCACTCAAGAGTGAAATGACACGTTTAAAGTTACTCAAGGCTTTGAAAAATGGGCATATTGATGTTCTCACCTCTTTGCATTCTGCTTCTAGCATTACGAAAAAAGATTTAGCATTTGAAGAGGCAGCCTTTGGTGTTGAATCTTTGCAAGATTATTTTTCATTACTTTACACAACGCTTGTTTGCACAAAAATGTTTAATTTGTCTGAAGTTTTGCGTTATGCTTCCTATAATCCATCGTCTATCCTTAAGCTTAACAAAGGGGAAATTGCTGTGGGGAAAGATGCGGATTTAATTGTTGTCGATACAGAATTGTCGCGTAAAATTGATAACCCTCTTTCACCTTATCATGGAAAAACTTTGCAAGGTGATGTCATAATGAATATTTTGGGTGGAAAATGTGTTTATTGTAAGGAGGGAGAATGTTAGAATCTTTATTAATTGACGTGCAAACTTTTGAAGAAGCTGCTGTTGTGTGGCTAAAGCTCTATACCCCACGCATTCTTAGTGCGGTAATTCATTTGATTGTGGGGTATCTAATAGCATTGTTTGTGAGGCGATATGCCTATAAAGCAGTTATTAAATTCAGTGAAGCTATTTTAGCAAAGTTTATCTCTACAACCTTATTTTTGCTGTTGCTAATTTTTTCTTTAATTTCAGCACTTTCTGCCTTAGGCGTTCAAACTGCTTCTATTATCGCAGTGTTAGGGGCTGCAGGTTTAGCTATTGCACTATCTTTAAAGAATTCTTTATCTAATATTGCCAGCGGTATTGTATTGATTATTTTTCGCCCATTTAGGTATGGTGATAGTATTGAGATTAATAATATTACAGGAAATGTACTTGAAATTAACCTCTATCATACATTGATTTTGACGGCTGATAATCGCAGTGTTACTATTCCGAATTCAATGATTTCAAGTAACCGTATTATCAATTTTTCTAAGAGTCCGACGCGTCGTATTGATTGGACTTTAGTTTTAGATTATGGAAGTGATATCCAACAAGTAAAGCAAATTATCTATTCTTTATTGCAAGAAGAATCAAAAATTCTTACAGAACCAAAACCTTTTATTGGGGTTGTGAATTTGGGGAGCAAGGGTGTAGAGCTTGCTGTGCGCGTATGGGTTAAAAAAGAGGATTTTAGTGCGATTCAGGTTGCATACAATGAGTCATTTCAGCAAAAATTCAAAGAATCGGGGATTTATTTTGCAAAGGAGATGTAAATGGTAAAAGTCATTGGAGCAAGTAAACTTCTTACTTGCAATGAGGAATGTCGTATTATTACAAGAGGGGGAGTTGCATTTGAATATAATCACATTATCGGTGTAGGAGATTATGATGCTTTGTGTCAAGAATTTGGGCAAGGGCAATTCTTTGAATCTAGCATTCTTATGCCAGCTCTTATCAATGCCCATACCCATCTTGAATTCAGTGAGCAAGGCTTTGAATATGGAAGTTTTGGGAATTGGCTTGATAGCGTGATGGCAAAACGTGATGAAAAGGTTGGTGTTGGAATGTTGCAGAGTATCCAGGCATTACTGAAAAGTGGTGTTGGGAGTATTGGAGCTATTAGCTCCTATGGAATGGATAAGGAAATTCTAGCAGATTCAGCTTTAAATGTTGTCTATTTCTGTGAACTGATTGGCACAAATGAAGCAAAGTGTGATGAAATTTGGGATAGTTTTCATCAACGCGTTAAAGAAAGTCTTACATTACAAAATGAACGTTTTAAAGTTGGTATTGGCATTCATTCGCCCTATTCTGTGATGCCGACCTTGCTTAAAAAAGCAGTTCAAGAGGCAAAAGCATGCAATATGCCAATGAGTGTGCATTTTTTAGAATCTAGAGAGGAAAAGGAATGGCTACAGCAGAGCAATGGCTACTTTAAAAACTTTTATGCTAGAATTAATCCCGCAGTGCAAAAAAGTTTTTATTCACCACTTGGATTCTTAAATTACTTTGAAGATTTGCAACAAGGTGTACTTTTTGTCCATTGTACGCAAGCACAAGATGAGCATTTACAAAAGATTGCACAATGTCATGGGAGTATTGTAACTTGTCCGCGTTCTAATCGGCTTTTGGGTGGAAATTTATTACAATATGACTGGGTGAGGGGGTTTGTGCCTGTTCTTGTTGCAACAGATTCTTTAGCATCAAATACTTCTTTATCTCTGTTGGAAGAATTGCGTGTTTTATTGTTTGCAAATTCTGCCCCCTTAGCCCCTTTGGCTGATGAACTGCTTTTGAGTGTAACAAGGAGGGCAGCAAAGGCATTAGGATTGAATAATGGTATTTTGGAAGTTGGCCGAGATGCAGATATTTCGCTTTTTGAGATTCAAGATATTGAACAAAGTTGCAAAGAAAGCTTACAATGGCTTTTGTATGCACAGGAAGTCCAAAGAATGTGGTTGGGCGGGGAAGAAATTTTTTAAGGAGTAATTTTGGGCGAAGTATTCAGAGTAATTGGGGTTTGCATTTTATTTCCTTTTGCAGTCCTTACGCGCTATTTTAAGGCTTTTATTGTTTTGATTTTGTTGGTTTTCGTGATAGGGAGTATGCGAACAGATATTGATAAGGGTGCAAATTTAGCTATTTTGGAGCTAAAAGGTCCTATTCTTGACGCAAATGTATGGAGTGAAAGCATACAGACATTAAGTAAAGATTCGGCGATTAAAGGTGTGTTGCTTGTTGTGGATTCTCCAGGCGGGGCTTTGTCACCTAGCGTTGAATTGTATGAGGAAATCAAAAGACTTAACCAAAAAAAGCCTATCGTTGCGTATGCTGAAGGTGTGATGGCAAGTGGAAGTTATTATGCTTCTTTGGGCGTCCATTCTATCTATGCGAATAAAGGGGCGTTAGTTGGGTCAATTGGTGTGATTTTTGAAGGGCTTGATGCTAGTGAATTGATGGCAAAAATTGGAATTAAGCCTCAAGTGTTGAAGGCGGGAGCTTATAAAGAAGTGGGGACATTCACAAGGCAGTGGGCAGCACATGAAAAAGAGGAATTAGATAATCTTATTCAGCGACAATATCAGATGTTCGTACAAGATGTGTGTCAAGAAAGAAAAATTCCATGTAAAAATTATAAAGATTATGCTGAAGGCCGTATTTTTGATGCTTCAAGTGCATTAAGTCTTGGATTGATTGATTCAATTGGCACGAAGAGTGATGCTAAAAAAGCTTTAGTGCGTATCGCAGGAATTAAAGAGGGTGAGGAGAGTTGGAGAGGTAAATCAAAGAATTTTGATGATTATTTGAGCCAAGTAAGCCATTCTTTAAGCCAAATTTTTGCAAATATTATTTTAAGGAGTGTGCCATGAATCAATCTCTCCAAAAGTATGTGTTATTGATCCATGCCCGTGATGAGTTGGGGTTAATTTATAAAATTACTTCTATCTTATATCAAGCTTCTTTGAATATTGAAAAAAATAGTGAATATGTTGATAAGGAAGAAGGGTTATTTTTTTTTCGTGCAGAGTGCAGTTTACAAGGCTTGAATCAGCAAATTCCTGAAATCAAGCAACAATTATTAAATATTCTTCCTCAAGGAAGTATGATTTTCTTAGAAGAATGTAAGCGTAAAGATATTATTATCTTGTGCACAAAAGAGAATCATTGTCTTGGTGATTTATTATTGCGCTATGAAAGTGGGGAGATGGAATGCAATATTAAAGCAATTATCAGCAATCATCGTTATTTGCAAAAATTAGCAGAGCGTTTTGAAATTCCCTTTTACGCGGTTTTAAGCGATGGGCTTTCACGAGAACAACACGAGACTAAGTTATTGCAACAACTTGACGAATTGGGAGGTGCAGATTATCTTGTTTTGGCAAAGTATATGCGGATTTTGAGCGAAGAGTTTGTAGTGCATTACAAAAATAAAATGATTAATATTCATCATTCTTTTCTTCCTGCATTTGTGGGGGCAAACCCTTATAAACAAGCATATCACAGAGGGGTTAAGATTATTGGTGCAACAGCACATTTTGTCAATGAGAATTTAGATGAAGGACCTATTATCGCACAAGATGTTGTCAAAATAGACCATACTTATAGTGTTCGAGAAATACAAAAAGCAGGAAGAGATGTGGAAAAAATTGTGTTGGCACGTGCGTTGATGCTTGCATTAAATTATCGTATTTTTATCTACAATAATAAAACGGTTATTTTTTAGGAGAAGGGATGGCTAATTATCGTTCTAAAGCAATTTCTATATATCAAACAGGAGCTAAGATGCATGAAGATTCTATAGAATTTTCTCCAGAAAGTGAGCGATTGTTTGAATTGGCACAGGAAGAATCAGAAGTTAAGCAGGAAGTAAATGAAGTTCACACACAAGAGTCTTTGCCTATGCAACCACAATCTAATTCTTTACAAGTGCGACAAGCTGAATCTTCAGAAGAAAAGGAAAAAGTTAATCCAAGTCCGCTTGAATTAAAAGAAGAAGAGGAACAAAACGAGAAAAAGCGTCAAATGTATCTCCATATTAAAAGGCTTGTAGCAGCAACAAAACCTCCGCCTACACGAGAAAATTGGAGTGAAGAGATGTTGAATGTGTATGAATCTGTTATGCTTTATCAGTTTAAGCGTATGGTGAGAATCAATACAAAACCTTTTGCGGTGATGTTAAAAGTTCTCATTCATGGGGATATGAAAAGAAAACTTTAATGAGATCATCTCGTCTTAATATCGTTCTCTTTGAACCTAGAATTCCGCATAATACAGGTGCAATTGGGAGGCTTTGTGTGAGTGGGGGTGCTGCCTTGCACCTTATTCACCCATTGGGATTTCACTTGAATGCGAAAGAAATTAGGCGTAGTGGGTTAGACTATTGGGAGCATTTGGATCTTTTTGAGTGGGCTTGTCTACAGGAATTATGGGAAGCTCACCCTCCTAGTGGTAAGGAATTTTTTATTACAACAAAGGGGAGTAAGTCTTATTATTCCGCCTCATTTCAAGAGGAAAGTTTTATTTTTTTTGGGCGCGAAGATCAAGGATTTTCACAAGAAATTTATAAAGTTTATCAGCAAAGTTGTTTTAAAATTCCTATGCAACCACAAGCAAGGAGTCTTAACCTTGCCACTGCAGTTGCAATTGTGCTGTATGAAGCAATTCGGCAAATAGGCTTATAGTGCGATGACAAAAGCAGAGATGTATCGTTATTTCTTGCAGGAATTTTCTCTGCAATTGCAAAGCCAGTCGTCGTATCCTATACAATCTCAAGAAGAGGGGCAAAATTGGAAAAAAAGTTTACTTGATTGGGCAGAATGCTTGAATCTTGATGACTCTAGTTATTTTTACGCTCTTCTTGCAAAAGAAACAAGTGTATTGCGACTTTCATCTTTGGGGATTTCAGAATTACCTCAAGAATTACATCATCTCTCTTGGTTGAAATCTATTTTTTTAGATAATAATTATTTTACGGAAATTCCAGAAGTTATTTTTGAGTTTCCTGAATTACAAATGCTTTGTATGGAAAACAACCAAATTACACACATTTCTCCAAAAATTGCACAACTTAAGCAATTAAGGAGATTGGAATGTAGTGCAAATGCCTTAAAATGTATTCCTGCTGAATTTGTCGAGCTAGAGAATTTAGAAACTCTAGCTTTAGGGGAGAATCAATTTGAGACTATCCCTGAATGTCTTGCACAAATGCCTGAATTAGCTTTTTTAGACTTAGAATCTAATTCTATCCAAGTTTTAGATGATTGCATTTTTCAATCCTCGTCATTGGTTAGCGTTTGTTTAAGTCATAATCAAATTACAGAATTGAAAGATATAGCTTGTTGCTCTAGTATCCAAGATTTAGATTTATCTTACAATAAAATACAAAATTTTGATGCTCTTTGTTGCTTAGAAAATTTATGTGAACTAAATTTATCCTACAATCAAATCCAGACCTTACCCGCCCATCTTTACCAGCTTAAAAACCTAAAATCACTCCATTTGGTTTCTAATTTTATTCAAGAAATTCCATCATCATTAAAGAAATGTATTCAATTGGAGGAACTTTTTTTAGATGCCAATCATATCCAGACTATCCCGCATGATATCGTTTTTCTCAATCAACTCCATACTCTTAGTCTTGCGAAAAATAATATTACAGAGATTCCAAAATACTTGGTTACGCTAGAAGAGCTAAGGAACTTACAACTCGCAGCAAATCAAATTTCTAGCATTCCAGACAATATTCACCATTTTAGATTAGTGAGCCTTGCTCTTGCTTATAATCAAATTACCACCTTACCTGACAGGATGGGAGAGTGCAAGGATTTAAAATTTTTGGATTTGGATTGCAATTTACTGAATGGATTTCCTGAATGTCTTTGCCAGATTACCACTTTAGAACGATTATTTCTTGAAAATTGCTCAATTAGTAGCATTCCGTCCAACATTCAGAATTTGAAAAAACTGCTTGTATTGGAAGTGGATAATAATCAACTTACAGAGCTACCTTCTTGCTTACGGGATATTCCTCTTGAAGTCTTTTCTGCCCATCATAATTTTTTTAAACAAATTCCTGCAGAAATTATCCATTCGATGATTGTAAAAATTGATTTGGATTATAATTTAGTTCAAGAATTACCTAAGGAAATTTCTAAGTTGAGAAATTTGAAAATGTTGCATCTTGCACATAATCAGATTCAAGAAATTCCACGAGAGATTGGAGGGTTGCATAAATTAGAGCAATTCAATATTTCTTATAATCAGCTTAAAAGCATTCCAATAGAGGTTCAGGAACTAAGGGCGTTGGAATATTTTTCAGCTGAACATAATCAAATCCAGAGTTTGCCTAGTGAACTTAAAATGCTTACAGCATTAAAGTTTTTCAATTTCTCCCATAATTGTTTGCAAGAATTCCCATCATTTTTGCACAGTATTCCTACAATCCAAGAAATTAATTTGACGCATAACCATTTATGTAGCATTAATGATTTAAATTTTATAGGTAATATTGAAGTTTTATCATTAGCTTATAATAATTTAGAGGAAATTCCATCCTTTGTCTTTCGATTAACTTCCTTAAAAAAATTATCTTTAGAACATAATAAAATCACATATATTCCAAGTGAAATTCAGAATCTTAAACAACTTAATATTCTTTGGCTAACACATAATCGTATTGAATTTATTGCAGAAGAAATTGGTTACCTTGATGAATTGCAAGAGATTATGCTTGAACATAATGCCCTGCAAGAGTTTCCGTATGGTTTTAGAATGCTCAAATCTATCCAAGAAATTTGGCTTTCTTATAATCAGATTCAGACTTTACCTGCAGAGATTCAGCACTTAAAAACATTGCAAGGATTGTATTTGGAGGCGAATTATCTACGATCATTACCAAGTGAGTTAAATGAACTCTTATTTTTAGAGACATTAATTCTTGCTGATAATCTTCTTGAGGATATTCCATCTTTGCAGAAATTACAGAATTTACATCATCTTGATTTAGATAAAAATCAGTTAAAACATTTTCCTCATTCTATTATTCAGATTCAGTCTCTTGAATGTTTATGGCTAAATCATAATAAAATTACACAAATTCCAGATGAGATTTGGCAGTTAAAATCCTTGAAAACTTTTTCATGCTGCAAAAATAAATTGACTACCATTCCGGAATATATTACAGAACTTCCACTAGAAGAATTATTAATTTATGGTAATTATATTACGCACTTACCAAAAAATTTATCCCAACTCTCAAAACTTGAATTGTTGAGTGTCGAGGATAATCAAATTCAAGAAATTCCTCAAGGGATTGGAAACTTAATCAATTTAAAAGAATTTTATGCTGGAAACAATAAGATTTCAACACTTCCATCAGAGATGAAATATTGTAAAAAGCTTAAGATTTTAGGTTTAGATAATAATCTTCTCACAAAGCTACCGCTATATATCCAAAATTTTAGTCAGCTTGAGGAACTTGGAGTTGGCGGTAATCCCCTTAAGGTATTGGAAACTGATTTTTCAAAATTGCAGAATCTGCGTGTTCTATGGTTAAGGGATACAGGTATTGAGGAGATTCCTAATAGCATTTTTAAAATAACAAATTTAGAAAAACTAGGATTAGAACATAATAAAATAAGAAATATATCTCAAGAAATAGGAAACCTAAGTTACTTGCAGGAATTATGGCTTAACGATAATCAAATTAATGAATTACCACCCCAAATAGGGGCATTAAAGCAATTAAAAAAATTTGGCTTAAAAAAGAATCACCTACATACGCTTCCAAATGAAATTGGAGAGTTAAAATCAATACAAAAATTAATTCTTTCTTATAATTATTTAACACAACTTCCTGATGGAATAAAAAAATTAAAAAATATAAAAGATTTATATATAAGTGATAATCTTTTATATCAATTTCCATTAGAAATTACTTACCTTTATTCTCTGCAAATTCTTAGTTTAGATAGTAATCATATTTGTGAAATTCCAAAAGAAATTGCACAATTAAAGGAATTAAGAAAGCTTGGCTTGAGTTTTAATGCTATTGAGAGTCTCCCTGAGGAGATGGTTACAATGGAGAATTTGAATACATTGTATTTGGGTGAAAACCATTTCTTAAAAACTCCCACCTTTTTACAGAAAATGCCAAATTTAAGGGAGTTGGAAATTTTTAAAACTAATCATTCTTGGCGTGATTCTCTTAGGGAAATTTGGCGTCGTTGTGTAAATATTTTAGGTTAAAAAATGTTGTAAAATAATCGAATTTATGTCGTTTTAAAAAAAAATAGGTATAATTTTGTAGCAAAGGTAGCGTTGAGCCTAAAATTTGTATTGGGTTGAACGCTCTCTTTAGACCTATGCAATGAGGCTGAAAAGTAATACTTCAGGGTGGGAACACAGCAGAGTCCTTTTTTGTTTTGTGTGCCGTAGGTATCTGAAGAGGGTGCTTTTTGATATAGCATTCTTTCTTTGGCTCTATTTTGTCTGGAAATCCCTGTCTATTTTTAGGTTGTTTTGGTAAATTTTTAGTGTAAATTTGACCTTTCCTTATAAAGGTAATATTTGTATTCATTGCTATAGAAATGTTTGATAAAGCAATAGCAATTAAGCTTCCTGTTTTTGTGGTTATCAAATAAATCCTATCTAATAGCCACATTTAAAAAACATAAATGTATTAAGTCGTATAATTTATTATTTCTGTCTTATATGTTTCATTTCTATTGTTTGGAATTCTTCAACACTTTTTATTTTATACTTTTTGCAATAGATTATATTGCTAATATGCAAATTTCCATAGGTAAAAGAGGAGTAGTGGACATATTAGAGAGTCTTTTATATTAATATATTATTGTTTACTTTACTGACATTTCAACCATTAATATTTAAAAAATCCTATAAGGTTTCTTGCATGCTTTATTGGCTTTTAAAAAAAAATGTTTAAGGCAGAATCTTTGTATCGCATAGTCTTAATATTCTTTTGTTTTTGACATACTTTTACGAAGATTCTATCTGCCATAGACTTGTGGTTATCATTAGTGTCAATGATAACCATATATTTTTACGAAAACAGGAGATTCGCGAATGTGTAACCAATTAGTGCAACAAGATATGCGACAAGTGTCGTGAATACAAATAAATAAAATGCATACTGCCAACTACCAGTCTCCTTTGCAAATACGGCCGTTGCTGCAAGACATGGGTTATAAAGCATCACAAATAAAATAAAAGCTACAGCAGATGGTAGAGTAAAGTTCTCTTTTAGAACTTTCCGCAAAGAATCATTTTCCTCATCAACTTCATCTCCTAAGGAATATAGAACGCCCATTGTAGCTACTGCTACTTCTTTTGCTGCTAAACCGCTCAAAAGTGCAACAGATGGACGCCAATCAAAACCAAATGGTGCAAAGAATGGCTCAATACCTTTCCCAACTAATGCTAGATAGCTACCATCTAATCTTACCGTGCTTAAATGAGCATTTTGCGTATCTAATTCTTCTTGGAGGGCATTTAGTTCATCATTTGGAAGATTTGCGGAATCTTGTTTTTTGTCTGTTTCATAATCTTCTTGAAGAGCAGAAATCTGATTTTCCAAAAGATTAATTTGTGCTTGGATTTGTTGGACAGTTTCTTTATCATAGGGGTAGTTACTAGCAAACCAAATAAGTAATGAGGCGGCAAGAATGTATGTCCCAGCTTTTTTTAGATACATTAATGCTTTACCCCAAACCATCTTCCATATCAGCTTTAGGCTTGGTAGGCGATATTTTGGCATTTCCATAACAAAAGGTTCATCATCACCCTTAAAAGTTGTGAGTTTTAATATTTTTGCAGCGACTAAACCAAGTATTGCCCCAAGTATATAAATTCCAAACAGCCAATTTGCTGCTTGCTCTTCTGGAAAAAATGCACCAATAAAGAGGACATAAATAGGGAGTCTTGCTCCACAACTCATAAAATTAACAATAAAAAGTGTTAGAATGCGGTCGCTACGATTTTTGAGAATTCTTGTTGCCATAAATGCCGGAACTGAACAACCAAAGCCTGTAATGAGGGGAATAAAACTTTTTCCGTGTAAGCCAAAGCGATGAAATATACCATCAAGTAAAAATGCAACCCTTGCCATATAGCCTGTTGTTTCTAGGATTGCAATTCCTAAGAATAATATCATAATGTTAGGTAAAAACATCACCACAGCACCCACACCGCCAATTGCACCATCGGCAATAATTGAGGCTATGTTTTCATTCTGGATATTTTCTTTGACCCAGTCGCCAATAGCACCGAAAAATGCTTCAATGTAGTCCATTGGAATGGAACCTAAATCGAAGGTAATATAAAATAAAACCCACATAAAAAGTAGAAAAATCGGTAATCCTAAAAAACGATTAATAAGAATATAATCAATTTTTTGCGTAATTGTTGTAGCTTTTCTTTGTTTTCTTTTGTGTACTTTTGCACATAATCCAGAAGCAAAGTTTTGTGCATCAGCACTAAAAATAGCTGTCATATTACGTGTCTCATAATGCTGGTAAAGGTTTTCTAATGCCTGGTTAAGATATTTAGAGAGTTCTAGCCAAATAGGCTTATCCTGTAAAAAATTATAAATATATTCTTGTCGCTTAAGCAGACCAATCGCAATATCGCGCGATTTTAGTGGAATATCATGTAGTTCCTTAGCATTTACATCATCAATAAAATTTACAATTCGTACTATCTCTTCTTCGATTTGGTCAGAATAAGTACGTTTTGAAACAATGGGAGTATCTTTTTCAAAAGATTCCACAATTAATTCCAGTAAACGATCCAAATGAAATTTAGTAACCGCTGAAACATCGATTACATTTATGCCTAAAAGGGATTGCATTTGTCCAATATCTGTTTCAATTCCTTCTTTTTCGGCTTCATCACTCATATTTAACGCAAGAATCAAACGTTTGTTAGGTACTTCTAGCAGTTGGGAGGAGAGCATAAGGTTGCGCTCTAAATTTGTGACGTCAAGAATATTTAGAATCAAATCATATTCATTTTGATTTTGGGAAAGAAATTGTCTCGTGAGCTTTTCTTCTTCTGTGTAGCCTTCAAGTGAGTAAATTCCCGGTAAGTCAATGACTTCAATTGTGTAATCTCGAAATTTTGTGTAAGCATAGGATTTCTCAACGGTCACACCAGAGAAATTACCAACGCGCATATTTGAGCCACAAATCGCATTAATGAGCATACTTTTTCCCACATTAGGTTGTCCAACTAATGCGACACGAATCATCTTTTTTGTCATTAGACACCTACTTTTTGGACTTCAATATACTTTGCCTCTTCTTGGCGCATAATCACAGAGCTAGAACCAAGATTAATTACGATTGTTGCTCCACCTAACGATCGTTCGATGACAGATAGTGTGCGATTTTTAGATAAACCAAAAGAATGGAATCGTTCAAGCAATTCTCCTTCCACCGTAATGTCTGTAATCATTGCACTTTCTCCGCATTTAAGATTATGTAGTTGCACTCTTAACTCCTCAGGGTTAGATAGTAGAAATAAAATTAGGAAACTATCCCAACTTCAAAGACAGTTGTAATTGTATCATCATAAGTTTAAATTAAAATAAAAATGCTTATTAATTTCTATTATTAGTTTAAAAATAAATTTTCTATATTGAATTTATATCTAAGGTGAGTGTTTTTTGGATTGGAATATTTCTTGCTGAAAGCTTGAAATAAATATTACAAAGGAGTGATGATGATTAGTTCTCAACATTATCAAGGCGGGTTATTTTCAAGTTTTAGGGATCAGTTAAGTGGTGGTAAAACCCAGTCGTCTAAAGGATCAGATTTGTTGTCTGCCCATTTTCCAGATCTAGCAGAATCATACCGGAGGTCATTCAAAGAAGTTGCAATTCTTCTTGATGAGGACAAGGCAAAGATTGCTCTTTCTCCTGAAGAGTATGAAAGAAGAGAGATGTACAAGCGACAACAAGAGCAAAAGGCAGTGGAGATTCAGACAGCGATGGTGGGCAAAATAGGTGCTAGCTATCCTAAAGAAAAAGAAGATTCTTTCCTTAGTAAAGCTTTGCAGTGATTTATCTTCCTTTTATTCCAAAGCTTGTATAATTGTGCTTAATATTAAAAAGAGGGTATATAGTTTTGGTTAGGCGACTTTTCCTGTATGTTAGCTTTTTTTGTGTAGTTTGGGGAAGTCCTCTTACGCTTGCAGAAAGGCAAAATCGTGATTATGGCGTGAAAAATAAAACTTCAATAAAAGTATCTCAATCACAAAAGGAATTACTCCGAGCAGGTAACCTTTACAATAATTATTCAATTAATGGTGGGACAAATACGCTTGTAACACTGACGCACAATTTTGTCTACTCTCCACGTTCTGATGTTGATTTAATTGTTGCTGGAGATGGGAGCTACCAATCTGATAAGAAAACGGGTATCCTTGTCGAGGAAGAAAAAGAAAGTTTAAAATTAAATAGTTTTTGGATTGGTGCAAATTATGTTAGCCCATTTTTTGAATTTTTAAGTCCAACCTTGAATGCAAGAATGGGGAGTTTAGATAATGCAGACTCAAGCTTTATCGCAGGTTCTTTGCGTACAAAGTTTGCTCATCGTTTCCGTGTGAATGTAACTTGGGAACGTCATTTTTATCGCTTGAATCCAAAAAGTGGTGGTTGGAGAGATGATGCTAATGTTTATTCTATTTCAACGACTTCTGCAGAATTCAGCTATGCATTACACCCACGTATGGAAACCTCTCTGTTGGTGGTTGACAAAGGAAGGGGTGGAGGGATAGAGGCAAGCAAACGTGTTCTTGTTTCCCTGAAATCATTTTTTTAATTTTTATGCAGTTAAATAGAAAGTAGGGTACCCCGCCCCATTTAGGGCAGAGTAACTGAGAATTATTTCTTAGCAGGTTCAGCAGGAGCAACTTCTTCTGCAACTGCAACTTTTTCTAAAACAAGCTTGAAGTTTGGATTGTCAAGCGTAAGAGTTTTCTCTTCCGCAATAGCAACATTCAACTCATTGACAAGCCCATCAGTCATAATTTTTTCTACATTCATCACAGCTTTTCCGCATGATTTTTGCGTAAGAGCTGGATGACCTAATGTCAATTTTTCATTCTCATAAGTAAAATTTGCACCTAAGGTGTTACAACCTGTCGCAGCACCCACTTGTCCTTCAGCGGAACTGAATTCAAGATACATTTCACTCTTAACATTCTTGAGGTTAACCTTGCTAAGAGTTGGCTTTTTCTTTTTCTTGTCAAGCTGATAAACCTCTTTAACAACCCATTTACCTTCTAACGGAGAAACAACAACTTCCTCTTGAACAGGAGCTGTTACAGCTTCTTCTTTTGCACCCCCACAAGCTACTAGCAAACCTGCTGCTAACAATGTAGCTACACCAATCTTAACACCATTTAAAGCACTCACTCTTTGCATGTTTTTTCCTTTCATTATGTAGTGTGGAGAAATTGTATCATAAAATAATGAATAATTTGCAAAAACTTTGATTAATTTTTAAATTTATTAAAAAAATAGGCTAAAAAGATTGTTTTGATACTTTTTGTTAGTTATTATAAAATATAATAAGCGTTTATTATTTTGACTGACAAGATTGGAGAGTTTAATGCAGTTTTTTAGTAATTTTAAGATTGGTACAAAACTTGTTTTTGTCGTTTTTTTAGTTGTTCTTTTGGGCGTGGTTGCTCTTAGCTTGACTGTGTCTATGCAGGTAAGTAAAACAATTTTAAAGGATACAGAAGATATTTTGCATTCAAATGCCTCTCGTTATGCCAACTATATGGAAGGCAACTTGAATGAGATGATTTCTGTGGTAACGATGGCAAGCGAAATTGTTTCTCACAGGTTGCAGGGTGGCTATACGGCATCTGTTGCTGATTTGGAGAGTGTTACAAAAAATATGCTTGCAAATAGTTTATGGTCACACTATGGTTATCTCTACTTGACTAATGCTCCGTCTGAATATATTGATGCACATTCTGATTATAGGACAGGAAGTGGAAAGTTTGTTATGTTACTAGAAGACCATACTTTTAGTGGAGTAGAAGGAGTAAAAAGATTGCAGGGTAATGATGAAGTGATACGTTTTCCTGCTGTTGCTAGGGTGCTTCAAACACTTAAGCCTGTATTTGGCGACCCTGTTAAAATTAAAATCAATAATAATGAGTTTTTTGGCGTTAATATTGCTTTTCCTATCTTTGATGCTTCAAAGAATCTTGTTGGGGTGATTGGTACAGTTATTGATTTGAAAGAGGCATCCGATTTTCTCCTTGATTCGCGTTTTGATATTTATGAAGGCAATGTACGATTCATTGCAACAGGTTCAAATACAATTGCAGTGCATAATGATTTAAAGATTCTTGGGAAGAACTTGATTGATGTTAATAATCACCCAACGACAAATAGCCTTGCAAATGCAATTCGTGATAAAGAAGATGGTGTGTTTGAATATACAACTTTTTCAAATGACCTTCAAAGTTTAGCTGCTACAAAGTCTTTTGATATTGGCTATGGGCGCTTTAATATGCACTGGACAATGATTGTTACTGCACCTAAAGATGTGATTTATAGCCCACTCTCTCATTTACAAATGATTATTTTGATGAGTTCTATTATCTTTATTTTAGCTGTTGTGGCTGTTGTATATTTCTGTGTGAAAAAAATTATTGCTGACCGCATTAAGATTCTTTCAGCTACCCTCAATAAATTTTTTGCATACATTAACCATGAGGGAGAAGAACTACATACGATTCGTATCTATGCTAATGATGAATTGGGAGCTATGGGAAATGGATTGAATAAGAATATTGAAAGGACAAAAAAATCTTTAGAGCAAGATGAAGAAGCTGTGCGACAATCTGTTGAGACTGCACAAGCCATTGAACAGGGAGATTTAACAGCTAGAATTGTAAGAATACCTTCAAATCCACAATTAATAGAATTAAAAAATGTTTTAAATAAAATGCTTGATGTGCTTGAAGAAAAGATTGGAAGCAATACAAATGAAATTACACGTGTATTTGATTCTTATGTGAATTTAGATTTTACAACAGAGGTACAAGATGCAAAAGGACGCGTTGAGGTTGTTACTAATATACTTGGTAAAGAAATTAAAAAGATGCTTGTTACCTCTTCAGAGTTTGCTAAGGATTTAAATATTCAAAGCGAGAATCTGAAAAAGTCAATGGAACGCTTGGTTGAGGGTAGTCAGAGTCAGGCAAGTTCTTTAGAACAATCTGCTGCTGCTGTGGAAGAAATTAGTGCATCTATGCAAAATGTATCTGATAAAACTCTTGAAGTGACTAAACAAGCAGAGGATATTAGGAATGTTGTGGGTGTTATCCGTGATATTGCAGACCAAACGAATTTGCTTGCCTTAAATGCAGCGATTGAAGCTGCAAGGGCGGGGGAACACGGTAGAGGTTTTGCGGTTGTAGCTGATGAAGTGCGGAATTTGGCTGAAAAAACAGGTAAATCTTTGAGTGAAATTGAGGCAAATATTAATGTGTTGGTACAAGGCATTAATGAAATGGTTAGTGCGATTAAAGAGCAGACTCAAGGTATTTCCCAAATCAATGAATCTGTTGCACAACTTGAAAACATTACGCAAGAAAGTGTGGTAATTGCAAATTCAACTAATGATATTACACAACAAGTCAATACAATTGCAGAGAAAATTTTAGATGATGTACAGAATAAGAAATTTTAGAAAGTGAATTAGTCTTGTCCTCAAGTAAGCATATTTTCACTTTAGAGAGGCTTTGAGGCTTGTAATTTCTCTGTGCTTGTCAATAAATCTGAATTTTTGGGAGTCTCTAGTCGTTATTTGAAGTTATCCGAAAAGATTTCTTTATAATGCTACGATATTTATTGTTGCATAAACATATTATCATTGATAAAGCTAAGAGTCATATCTAGAGGCTAAAGTAATGTATAATGGGTCGTCAATTAATTAAAAAGGAGTGTGAGATGGATTATTCATACATTCAGCATAATAGTATCTCTTTGGAAAGAAAAGAGGGATTCTTTGCGGTTGAGAATCCGGCAACAAATGAGATTTTAGCCTATGTTAAAAATATTTCGCAAGAAGAATTGAAAGATGTGATTGTTGAATCTGCAAAAGCTCAAAAACAATGGGCGGCTTTATTGGCACTGCAGAGGGCTGATATTTTGTGGAATTGGTATGATTTAATGCTAAAGCACCAACGGAATTTAGCTGAAATTTTAACAGAAGAGATGGGTAAACCTTTAGCGGAATCAATGGGGGAAATTTTATATGCCGCAAGTTTTGTGCGGTGGTTTGCTGAAGAATGTCGACGTATTAATGGGGATATTTTACAGAGTGTGTGCAATCAACAAAAATTACTTGTGCTTAAGCAACCGGTTGGCGTTTGTGCAGCTATTACACCTTGGAATTTTCCTGTTGCAATGATAGCAAGAAAAGTTGCTCCAGCTCTTGCGGCAGGTTGTTCTATGATTGTTAAGCCAGCAACCCAAACACCATTGAGTGCTTATGCAATGATGAAACTTGCGGATGAAGCAGGAGTTTCAAAATCTGTATTGCAGGTTGTGAATGGACAATCTTCAATGATTTCTGAAGTATTGTGTGAAAGCGATATTGTGCGTAAAATTTCTTTTACTGGTTCTACAGAGGTTGGAAGAAAATTAATGGCACAAGGGGCAAAGACGATTAAAAAATTGTCTTTAGAGCTAGGAGGAAATGCACCTTTTATTATTTTTGATGATGCAGATATTCAAGAGGCGGTTAAGGGAGTGATTGTTTCTAAGTTCCGCAATAGTGGCCAAACCTGTGTTTGTGCTAACCGTATTTATGTCCAAACGGGTATATACGATGAATTTGTGCAAGCTTTAAGTATTGAGGTGCAGAAGTTAGAATTAGGTAATGGCTTACATGAAGGTGTTACGCAAGGTCCTTTGATTGACAAAAAGGCATTAGCAAAAGTGCAGGAGCATATTGCAGATGCGTTGAGTAAGGGGGCAAGAATGGTGCTTGGTGGAAAAGTGGCAAGTTTGGGTGGAAATTTTTTTGAACCCACAATTATGACAAATGTGAATGCAAGTATGATAGTAAGTCGGGAGGAAACTTTTGGTCCTCTTGCGCCCTTATTTTCTTTTGATAGCGAAGATGAAGTCATTGAATATGCGAATTGCACAGAATTTGGTTTAGCGGCGTATCTTTACACAAAGGATTTATCAAGAATCTATAGGGTTTCAGAGGCACTTGAGTATGGAATGGTAGGAATTAACAGTGGATTAATTTCCACAGAAGTTGCACCATTTGGAGGAGTAAAGCAAAGTGGATTGGGGCGAGAAGGTTCTACATATGGCATACAGGATTATTTAGAGTTAAAATATCTTTGCTTGAATCTTTCTTAGTTGAGGAGTTCTACTTTTTAATAAATGAGAGAAGTGCCATTACAAATAAGATGAAAGCGACAACTAAAAAAAGATTGATAGTACCGTAATTACGTACAAAAGGTTGTGAAAGAATGGGTGAAATAAATTGTCCAAAAAAGATGAGAGAGCTCAATATTCCCATGGCTTTCGCACGATTTTTTTGTGGTGTATCTGAAAGTAAAACAGAAGAATTGTTGACCATAATAGGACCTCCGCCAAGCCCAGTGAGCAACAAAGCAAAGGCAATAATATAAATATTACAAAAAATATACATTAGTAAAAACCCAACTCCCATTAGTAAAAATCCATAAACATAAATCATTTTAGCACTTAAGATTTTACGGATTTTTATATATGCAAGAGAACTTAAGCCATAACTAAAAGATGAAGCAGACATAGAGATTCCTATTAAATCTGGACTTTCATGGAGGTGGTTTGTAATAAAAGATGGTACTTGTGTGGGTGAAACATAATAAGAGGCCATAATTATAAAACCAACAAAATAAATAAAAAGATATGGTCTAACGGTAAAAGTTTGATTCGTTTCTTGTGCTGTTGTGTATTTTTTAGTTTTAGGTTCAAAGAGATAAAATGTTGCTAAAATGGCAATGAGTATACCAAACCCATAAACAAAGAATGGGTATCGCCAATCGTAATGTGCTAAAAATCCACCCAAAACCATAAAAGTTGCACTGCCACACGCGGCTGCAAAGCCTTGTAACCCTAATGCCCTTTGTCTATCCTCGCCACTATAGTAGTCTGCAACCAGTGCAGATGCAGAAGTCATTACAAAAGCAGTTGCAATTCCAAAAATTGCTCTAGAAAATAAAATCCAATAAATATTATCCCATAAAATAGCAATAGAACCTCCAATACTCCACGCAAACATTGAAGGAATGAGAAATTTAATTCTTCCGAATCGGTCAAGCAGATAGCCACTGATGGGAGAAAAAATCATAACAAAGAGGGCTGGTAGAGTGAGCGTTAGTCTTGCGAGGATATCAATATGTGCAACATCGTGAAAGTGTGCTTCTAACTGCGGAATAGTCGGAGCAATAACAATACTTCCTAAAACCGTCATTGAGGTACTGAGAAAAAGTGCTAATTGAAAAAATGGCCTGTGCGTAAGCGTGTAGAGCTTTTTTTCAAGACGATTTTTTTGTTCTAGTTCTTCTTGCTTCATACTCAAAGATTTCTCAAATGTTAAGCTAGAATTCCCACCCATATTGCAAACTGATTGTTTGAGTATGATTTTTTGGTTCGTAGAAAGTTTGTGTTATCGCAGAGTTTGCATATGTAACATTTTCCAAGAGTTCTGAGTCATCAATATTCCAATGTCTTGCAACGAGTCGTACAAAGCTTTTTTGGTTTCTCGAGTGTTTGTAAGACAAACCTAATGCAAGTTTTGCTCCATAACCATTTTTTTGATCAACCTTTAAATCTTTACTCCAGTATGCACGTGTAAGCAGTGTACGATTTTTTCCTAAGATTAAAAATTTAAAATCTGCTAAGTATGTTAAATTCCATCTTGATGTTAGCCCAAATTCTCCATCAATCCCAACTGGAATGTAAAAATACTCTTGAGAACGAGGAACATCGTATTTATCATCGCGAAAATACCAATAGCCCACACCAGCATTTAAGAAAAGTGTGTGATTTCTTGCATTAAAAATTTTAAGTAGGTTGATTCCTTCTTTAATTTCTGCATCAAAAAAGCTATCAAAAGTACTGTAAGTATGTGGCTTGTAAGCACCCGTTTGCATATTGACAATGCGTCCAGTGTATGTTCCCATACCAATGTTTCCACTTCCTTGAATCGAAGTTTTAAGCAAATTACTTGAGTTAACATAGCCTAATTCAGCATCAATGGATAGCGTTGTATCATAAATACGCATAAGACCTGGTTCTGTATAGCGATATTGTCCAATTCCTGCACTCACAGAGCGATAAAAACCTTTCTTGACATCAGCAAATAAACCTACACTTAAACAAACAATGACTAGTAATATTTTTTGCATACTATTGCCTCCTTAAAATGAGAATCCAGCTTGCATTCCCACGCGCAAACTTTCATGATGGGGATAATAAAAATTAACATAGCGGTAAGTTATTACTGAAAGAGCATTGTATGTTGGAGATTCTCCCATTATCCAATATTCTGCACCGCCTTTAAGAAAAAAGCTTGTTGTATTTTCAAAATAGTATGAAATGCCTAATTCCGCCTTAATTCTATGACCATCTTTAAATGTTATCTCTGCTCCATCAACAAAGCTGACAAGACGATGGATTTCGCCTGAAATATCCATTTTTGCTATCGGCATATAAGCGTATCCAAGTAGATAGTTTATGCCTACACTGCGACTCACGCGGACTTCCCCATCGATTTCTATAGGAATGTAGACTTTAAGCATGTCTGTTTCCATCGGTGTGTATCCGCCCTTCTCTTTATTAGCTCCCAAGCCTAGATTAATATAAAGCCAAGTTTCCTTGCTAAAATATGATCTTCCAAAAAGATTCACGCTCCCAAGTACCTCTCCTGTAATGCGTGTGTTAGATAATCCTTTTTGTTCTTCTTGCGTAACTTTTTCAGAAAAGATGGGCAATGAATCCCCCGTATGGCTTCCAGAACCGCCATCATATGCAAGAATTCCACCCAATCGATAGAATCTATCCCACACATAACCCACCTTACCTGTGACGGATGTTAATGTATTTTTGTCGCGCCCATCTGAATCCTGATTTTTGCTCGAATATTTGTTTGCACCTATGCCTACAGAGGCATAAAACCCTTCATTGTCCGCATTTAAGCCTATCATCAATAAAAGCAACACTATAACCTTTTTCATTTAGTTATCCTTCCAATTTTTTATGAAGTATTGCAATTAATGTTCCATTTTTGTTATGCAGTCATCATACTTGCATATTTGGATTTTTCTTAGATTGCGAATAGGGCTTATGTCAATTAAGGAAATACATAATCAATGCTTGTAAGCTTTTATTGCCAAATCTAAAAGCTCCTGTGCTTTATCAATGCCCTGAAATTCCTTCACGCGTACCCACTTATTAGGCTCTAATATCTTATAAGTTTCAAAAAAATTCTTGATTTTGTTAAGAAAACTTTTCGGAAAATCCTCATAACTATTAATATTATCAAAGTGTGGGTCAATTTTGCTAATAGGGACGGCTAAAAGTTTCTCGTCATTTCCGCTCTCATCTTCCATTATCAAAACCCCAATGAGTCGGCACTTGATGACACTACCAGCTTGAAGCGGAATAGAATTTAATACAAGAATATCAATGGGATCGCCATCATCAGCTAAAGTTTGTGGAATGAAGCCATAATTGGCGGGATAAAACATTGCACTATAAAGCATTCTATCCACAACAATAGCACCACTTTCTTTATCTACCTCGTATTTCACGCTTGAACCATAAGGAATCTCGATAACTGCATTCACTTTATTAGGGTTATCTCCAACAGGAATTTTATCAATTTGCATTCTTATCTCCTAGATTTTACTTTTAATAAAAGCTTCCATTTCGTCCACAATCTCTTCGATTGTCCGCTCTCCATTGATCTTTGTCAATAGCTCTTGACCACCGTAAAAGCCTTCAATTTCTTTTAGGGGTTCTTGAAAAACACGCATACGATTATTGAATACTTCTACATTATCATCTGCCCCCCTTGCACGTCCAAGAACTCTATCTTTAGCAACTCCTTCGCTTACTTCAACCTCAATTACACTCACAAGCTGAATTTCAGTTTCTTCTTTAAGAATATCATCTAAGGCTTCCATTTGTTCAATGCTACGCGGATACCCGTCTAGCACAATCACATTTTTGGCTTCATTCTTAATTGCTCGAATGATTGTATTTACAACAATTTCTAAAGGCACTAAATTTCCTTTAGAAGTGAAGCTTTCAATCAACTTACCTTGTTCGCTACCACTTGCCACCTCAGCACGTAATAAGTCACCGGTAGAGTAATGGGCTATATTTTGAGGATTTCTCTCTGCGATAAGCTGTGCATCTGTCGTTTTGCCACTTCCAGGTGCTCCAATGATTAAAAATAATTTCTTTACCATTTTTTGTGTTCCTTTTAATTAAGATTTTTTTCATTTACACGCAAATGCAACTCTTTCAGTAATGTATTTTCCACTTTACTAGGTGCATCCGTAAGAGGACATATCCCCTTTTGTGTTTTTGGAAAGGCGATGACATCACGAATACTTTTTGATTGTGTAAGTAACATAACAAGCCTATCAAAACCAATTGCAAAACCTCCATGCGGTGGTGCACCATATTGCAATGCTTCAAGCAAGAATCCAAAACGTTCCTGTGCTTGTTCTTGTGAGATTCCAAGAATTTTAAATACTTTAGATTGAATCTCATCTTTGTGAATACGAATACTTCCTCCACCTAGCTCTACTCCATTTAACACAACATCATAAGCAATAGAGCAAATGTCTTCAAGATTCTCAGCATCAATATTTTTTGGCATAGTGAAAGGGTGATGAGAGGCACTTAAAGAGCCATCATCAGCGTATTCAAACATAGGAAAATCTACAACCCATAAAAAGCAGAGATCTTGAGGGTTGAATAATCGCATATCTTCCGCAATCTTTAAACGTAAACGACCCATATAATCCCAAACAACTTTTTTGTCTCCAGCACCAAAGAATATTAAGTCACCATCCTTTGGGGATAAGACAGATTCAAGTTGCTTGTAAGATTGTTCGGTAAGAAATTTACGCAAAGGGCCTTTAACCTCACCCTCCTTATATTGTAAGTAGGCAAGTCCCTTTGCACCAAATTTGCACACAAAATTTTCTAATTCACTCAGTGTTTTACGTGTATAAAAAGAATCCCCACCTTCCACTTTTAATGCCTTAATGCGACTTTTTGTGTCTTTAGCTATGGAGGAGAACACTTCATTGCTAGAATCTAAAAAACATTCTTTCACTTCGTACAGAGGCATTGCAAATCGTAAATCAGGCTTGTCAGAACCATATTTTTCCATTGCTTCTTGGTATGATATTTGTGGAAAATGCACGGGTATTTGGTGTCCACATGCAATAAAGATTTCTCCTAAAAGTTTCTCACAAACTTTTATAACATCTTCTTGTGTGCAAAAACTCATCTCCACATCAATTTGTGTGAATTCAGGTTGTCTATCTGCACGCAAATCTTCATCTCGAAAGCATTTCGCGATTTGAAAGTAGCGATCAAAACCAGACATCATCAAAAGTTGCTTAAAGAGTTGGGGGGATTGGGGAAGTGCATAGAATTCCCCCGAATGTATGCGACTTGGTACAAGATAATCCCTTGCCCCTTCGGGGGTTTGTTTAGTGAGAATAGGTGTTTCAACTTCTAAGAATCCCATCTTATCTAAAGCATTTCTTGTTGCAATAGCCACTTTACTGCGTAAAGCAAAAGTTTCATAAGCTTTTTTATTTCTTAAATCTAAATAACGATATTTAAGACGCAATTCCTCACTTACACTGTCATCACCCACAGCAATTGGCGGTGTCAAGCTACGATTCTCAATAGTTAATTCTTCTAATAATACTTCAATTTTACCTGTCTTGAGTTTTGGGTTTTCAAGCCCTTCCCCCCTTAACCTCACGCGTCCCTTAGCGATAAGCACGAATTCATCTCGGACATTCTTTGCAATTTCTGCATTGTTTCCCTTCTCGTTTGGGTCTGCTACAAGCTGAATGATACCACTTTTATCGCGTAAATCAATAAAAACAACTCCACCATGGTCGCGGTAGCTGTTTACCCATCCACACAACATAACCTCTAAACCAATATCAGAAACTCCTAATTCCGCACATAAATGTGTCCTCAATTTATCTCCTTAATTGTTACATTATCGGTCATTTTATCATAAAAATAATTTAAGAACAATACCCCCCACAAAAATGGAGGGCATTATTCTATAATATTGCAAGAATCTTAGAATTTGTAGAGAGTCTCAAAGCGGAAGCGATTGCGTTTTTCTGTTCCTTTAATAGGAGTTGCAACTCCAGTTGTTGCATCAAGCCTTGTTGTATCAATGTCTGTTGAGAGCATAGAATAGTATGTTTGGAATGAAAGCTTTTTATCGAAAGCATAGTTAATCAAAGGAACAATTTCTGTAAAATCTCTTTTACTTGAAGTTACGCCATTGAGGCTATACTCTGAAGAGCCTTGAACATAAGTTAAATGAATACCTAAACCTGTTTCTGCAATATTCTTTGCTCCGACACTTGCATAGAGAACGCCAAGTTTATCTTCACCGCCTTCCATGATAGGTGTGCTGTTGACTCCAGTTAATCGGCGACCGATACCAATACTGGATGCTGTTCCAGCATTTTGCCACCAGGTTTGTCCCATTGTCACAGAGTTGATCATCTTTCCTTGATCATCCACCAAAGCAGAGTATCCGGGTGCAGTGTTCATCAAGTAACCAACATCTAAACCGATAGGGCTTGTTGCACCAAGGTAGAAATCACCACCAACATTTAACTTGAGAAGATCATTATCTTTCTCTTGTCCTGCAAAGAGGCTACCTAAAGTTGATCTTGCATAAGTTGCAGATGCTCTAGCTCCAGCCACACCAAACTTTTGATCATAAGCTACTTCACCATAAAGAACCATATCCGCAACATCTTTAATATTGAAGTACCATAATTGTGCAGTTAACATATCCGGAATATTATAAATTGCAGCTAGAACATAAATGGATTTTGTAACAGACTGATCGCTACTGTAGCCCGTAATATTACTAAGAGACCAAGTATCGTATGCACCAAGTGCAACAGTTAACCCTGCTACATCTTGATTTAAAGCAAGGATACCTGTCCCTCTGTCAAAATCTCCGGCATCTGTGACAGGGGTATTAAGAATTTGTTTTCCTAGCATAATTGTTGTTTTTGTATATTGATGTGGAGCAACTGTCGCATAGAATGTACTAACCCCAAAATCTCCGTCTTCACCTGCACCCAAACCTGTACCATAAACACCGGTATTTGTTGTTGCACCTTCATTAATATAGAGCGCTCCTAAATTAAATGATACGCTGTTGATGGGTGCAGTTTGAATCTCTGCAAATGCACGATATTGATGGGTTGTGTTGTTTGTGTGAGTACCATTAACCCCTAGATGATCACTGTAATCATCGCTATTCGCTCTATAACGTAAATAGCCGTTTACAGTTGTTCCTTTAATCGCCTCTTCAATGGTTTGGGCACTGCTTACGCCACTAAACAACCCAAGCATTGTAACAGCCGCTAGCGATACTTTAATCATTCTCATTGTAAACTCCTTAAAAATAAATGGTCGAAGACTTGCTTCAGGGAGTATTATACTTTAGTTATTGATAGAATGCAATAAAAATCATAGATTTTGGGTAAATTATTTTAGAAAATTGTGTAAAATTTGCAGTTCCCCCATAAGTTAGGGTGTTCTTGTGGGGGAAATTATGTTTAGAATTTGTAGATAGCTTGAAAACGTACCCGATTTTCTGTTGCATCTGCATAATCGGTAGCAACTACATCTTGGTCTAAAGATGCAGAAAGCATAGCATAATAGAGTAATAGATTTAGCTGTGCATTATACTGGTAAGAGATGGTCGGAGTAATCTCTTGAAATTTAATGGTTGAATGCAAGGTTTTATCTTCATTCTTACCATTTACATAGTCAAGTGCAATAACTAAAGCGTCATTCTCAAGGAATGTTAGGCTTGCAGAACCATAAAAGACATTCAATTTTTTCTGCGTTGTTGGAAGTGTACCCAATGGGCTATAATTGACATCGGCAATACTATAATCGTTCCATATTTGCCCAGCCATTTGGAATGTCCCTTGATTATCTAATGCAACCTTATATCCGTCACTTCCAGAAGTAATGTAACCTACACGCAACCCAACAGGTTTGAATTTCACACCACCTTCAAGGGTAAGCAACGAATGGTCTTGAAAGATAGGGGCTGTAGGATCAATTGTATTAAATAGACTATCTTGAAGTTGGCTTTTTGCGTACTCTGCCTTCAAGTGGAAATAAGGATGAGTGTAAGAGAGGTTTAAATAAATATCATAATTCATCACTTCATTGATGTTCATTAGCCAAGCTCTTGCACCAAAGCCCTGTATATCTGCATCTGCACCAACTCCAATAAATGCCTTTGTAATACTTGCTCCACCAGCTGGGAGATTCGTAAGCCCCATCATTCCGTCATCAAGCGACCATGTATCAAGGGCAAAAGCATTAATCTTAACACCCTGTGCAGCAGTATTTGTGAGATAAATACCCGTTCCGCGATCATCTAGAGAGTCATTAATTGGTGTATCGAGACGCATTTTTCCTGCATTGATTCTTGTCTCGAAAGGCAAAAATAGTGAGGCATAGAATGTACTAACCCCAAAATCTCCGTCTTCACCTGCACCCAAACCTGTACCATAAAGCCCATTGTTTGTGGTTGTATTATTATTGTACATAATACCCAGATTCATTGCAACACCCTTGTAAGCAGGAGTAGCAAAATTTGCATTTGCACGAAAACTATGTGCAGCACCATTTCCAGCAGTATATGTCGATGCTGAACCGGTCATATTGTTGTTTTTAATGAAATTGAAATTTTCAAACCGTGTGTCTGTTAAACGATAACGCAGAAAGCCATCTACCTCGATGTTTTTAATTGCTTTCTCGATATCAGTTGCATATCCAAAACTTGAAGCAAGGCATACAGCCAAACAGCCTTTAAATGCATTTGTAAAAGTCATTGACTCACCCCTAATATTAAAAGTTGAACAATCATTCTATCCAATATTCCATAATATGTGGCTTAAGTTTAGCAAACAGAGCATAATTTTTGTTTTTACCATTTATTAGGGTTTAACATACCTTAAAAATGGTTGTTGCCTACTAAATAATTAAATTTTAATGCCGATTGTAGCAATGTTCTCTTGTAATGTAAGCTATTTAAAAGTAAAAATTGTTTAAAATGGATTAGTTTACGGATTTACGGAGAGTATGAAGTTTTTTAAGGAGAGTATTTTAATGTTGCCATTTAGTGATGAAGAGTTGCGACACCCTGTAGAGCATATCCTCGATAAAGTGAGGCCACAGTTGGCACTTGATGGGGGTGATGTTACCTTGATTGGTATTGCCTCAGGGAAGGTTTATGTTCGTCTTGATGGGGCATGTAAGGGTTGTTCAAGTAGTACGACTACTCTTAAATATGGTATTGAACGAGCATTAAAAATTGAATTACATCCAGACATTGAAATCGTCAATGTCCCACATGGTATGGAGCAACAATGGAGAAGTCTATAAGAATTCGTCAAAAACAATTGTTGAGTTCCCTTAAAAAACGTGCTGAAGCCGCTTTTTTGGAGGGGGATTATGAAGAATCAATGAGGCAGTATTCTCATGCAATGATTTTAAGAAAAGAAGATTTAGAGAGTAAAGTTGGGCTTTTGCTTGCAGACTTAGCAAGTGATTTTGAGACAGAAAGTAAGGCACTTTATAATTACTATCAACTCTTAAAACGCAATAGCCGTTTCGTGGCTGATAAAGTTTTACTTTCTTTAGTTGAAAGTTTTGATGGTAATGTAAGTGAAATGGCGGCGATGACACATTTGATTAATTCTTTGAATATTGATAGGAATGATGGCGTTTTGTATAGTGACTTTAAAAAACATGTTGAGTATCGTGGAAGCTTTAAAGAAGCATGCGAGGATATGATTTTTAGCACAAGGATTATCCTCACACATCGAGATGAATTTGTTGAATTTATTGAGAGTCTCGTTGATAATGGTTTTGTCCATATGGCTTTGTTGTACCTTGATGATATTAACATGAAGGTGCCTGTAGATTCAAGAATGGGAGAGATTTACAAGAAAATAATGGAAGTCTTATGAAGATACCGGTCAGTGCTCAGAAATTTCAATATATAAGTGATGATTCAAGGGAGATTGATTCAGATGGGGCATTTCTTCTTACGCATCATTCTTCCTCATTTTTAGAGGAGGCAAAAAAAAAGGGTTGTCAAGTTTTTTTAACACCTTTAGAGTTACAGCAGTATCTTGATGTGAATATGCCTATCATAGGAATCACTGGCACAAATGGTAAAACTACAACTGCTGCTGCCATTTACACTATTTTAATCGAATTAGGATTTCGTGTTGCTCTTTTAGGAACACGAGGTTTTTTTGTGAACCTTCAACAAATCAAAGAAAAATCGCTTACAACCCCTATGCTCTTGGAGCTTTATTCTCATATTGCATTTGCCAAAAAAGAAAAATGTAATTTTTTTGTAATGGAGGTCAGTTCTCATGCAATTGTTCAACAAAGGATTGATGGGCTAGAATTTGCTTTGAAAATTTTGACAAATATTACGAGCGATCATTTAGACTTTCATAAAAATTTAGAACATTATGTTGCTACTAAGAATGCATTTTTTAGTGATGATTCACCAAAGCTCATCAATAGTGATGAGCAAAAGGCTGTATACCAATCTATGCAGTCGCGTACCTATGGTATTGAAAGTAATGCGACTTACCGTGCCTGTGCATATTCGTTGAAAGATGGAATTTCAGCACAAATTCAGTATGGACATAAAAGTTATTCGCTATTCTCTGTTTTGCATGGGCGACATAATCTTTACAATCTATTAGCCGCTGTTTCGGCAGTTCACATCCTTACACAAAAACCACTGGAACAAATTTTGGAGACTTTCGAAGTGTTTGGTGGTGTATGTGGGCGTATGGAATGTGTGAGTCAAAAACCCCTTGTTATTGTAGATTTTGCACACACAGAAGATGGAATGAGACAAGTTTTTGAATCATTTTTGCACCAGAAGATAGTTGTTATTTTTGGTGCGGGTGGAGATAGAGATCCCAGTAAACGACCGAGAATGGGTGCAGTAGCTGAGCGTTACGCCACAAAAATATATCTAACAAGCGACAATCCTCGTAGTGAAGATCCACAAAAAATTATCCAAGATATTTTAAGCGGTATCCATAATATTTCAAAATGTAATATTGAACCTAACCGTCCGTTAGCAATTAAAAAGGCTCTTGAAAATCTTTGTGATGATGAAGTATTGTTGATTTTAGGAAAGGGTGATGAAGAATACCAATTGGTTGGTGAACAGAAAATTCCAATGAATGATGCTATTCTTGTGAAAAAATATTTATCTTCGCAGGGATAGTCAATTTTTTAAAGAAAAATATGTTAAAGTTAGGCATTTATTTCTTCTGCAAGGAGACATCAATGTTGTTATCACATGAAAAAGAACAGCGATTGCTAAAAGAAACGCGAAAGCGGTTAGATGAGTTAGAAAAGCTTCCGTCTTTACATAAAGATGCAAGTATTTCTCAAATGCTACAAAGTCGAGGAATTTCAAGAAGAGATTTTATGAAATGGGCGACAGCAATGACAGCGACCTTGGCTTTACCGGCTAGTTTTGTTCCATTGACGGCTAAGGCTGCTGAAATTGCTGATAGATTGCCGGTTGTATGGTTGCATATGGCTGAATGTACGGGTTGTAGCGAGAGTTTGTTGCGTTCTGATGGTCCTAGTATTGATAGTTTGATTTTCGATTATATTTCCCTTGAGTATCATGAGACGATTATGGCTGCTTCAGGTTGGCAGGCAGAGGAGAATTTAGAATCAGCTATCAAAAAACATCATGGGCAGTATATTTTGATGGTTGAGGGTGGCATTCCTTCTGGTAGTACAGAGCATTGCTTGACGATTGGTGCGTTAGGGCATACGGGTGCTGAAAATGCACGTAAGGCTGCTGAGGGTGCAAAAGCTATTTTTGCGATTGGGGCATGTAGTAGTTTTGGCGGAATCCAAGCGGCTAATCCTAATCCAACTGCCGCACAACCATTAAGCAAGATTATTACAAAATCTGTTATTAACGTGCCAGGATGTCCGCCGAGTGAGAAAAATATTGTTGGGAATGTCTTGCATTTTCTTCTTTTTGATGCTCTTCCACCTGTAGATGCGTTTAATCGTCCAATTTGGGCGTATGGACACAGAATTCATGATCTTTGTGAAAGACGAGGAAGGTTTGATGCGGGTGAGTTTGTTCAGCGTTTTGGCGATGAAGGGGCAGAGGAGGGGTATTGTCTCTATAAGGTTGGCTGTAAAGGACCTTATACATTTAATAACTGCTCTAAGTTGCGTTTTAATAGTCATACAAGTTGGCCTATTGCGGCAGGACATGGTTGTATTGGCTGTTCAGAACCGCAATTTTGGGATAAGATGGGACCCTTTGAAGAGCCTATGGCAAATCATTTATTTCAAACTGCTTTTGGGGGTGAAGGTGCGGATAAAACTTCAGATAAGATAGGTATTGCTATTTTGAGTGCAGCGGCTATAGGAATTGCAGCACACGCTGCTTTATCAGCGATTTTTAAAGATAAGGGGGAATAAAATGGCAAAGCATATCGTGGTTGATCCAATTACAAGAATCGAGGGACATTTACGCATTGAAGTGATAGTTGATGATAATAATATTGTCACAGATGCATTTTCAAGTTCGACATTATGGCGTGGTATTGAAACAATTGTTAAAAATCGTGACCCTAGGGATGTGGGCTTTATGACACAACGCATTTGTGGTGTTTGCACTTATTCACATTACAAGGCTGGAATTACAGCGGTTGAGAATGCTTTAGGGATTGAGATTCCTCCAAATGCCCAATATACAAGGGCATTAATGAATATTTCTCTAGTACTCCATGATCACCTTGTTCACTTCTATCACTTACATGGTTTAGATTGGTGTGATATTACTTCAGCACTTAAGGCAGACCCTGTTTTGGCGAGTAAAATTGCTTTTAACTATTCTTCAAGCCCAATTGCAACCGGTGCTGACGAGCTTACGGCAGTACAAAAAAGAGTGGCGGATTTTGCGGGTGGAAAAAGTGGTTTGGGACCTTTTGCAAATGCGTATTGGGGGCATAAGACTTATCGCTTTTCGCCCGAACAAAATTTAATTGTACTTTCACATTATTTGCGTGCATTAGAAGTGCAACGCGTGGCTGCTCAAATGATGGCTATTTTTGGTTCTAAGCAACCTCACCCTCAAAGTTTAACCGTTGGTGGCGTAACTTGCGTAAGGGATATTTTGGATCCAAGTCGTCTAGGTGATTGGAAAAGTAAATTTGATTATGTTTCAGATTTTATTAATCGTGCATATTATGCAGATGTTGTGATGGCGGCTGAAGTGTATAAAGATGAACCGAGCGTGATGGGTGGCGTGAATGTAAAGAATTTTATGTCCTATCAAGAGATTCCTATTAATGCTACAGAGTATCTTTATAGTACAGGTATTGTTTTTGCCGATGATTTAACTAAGGCACATCCGATTGATGAGGGTAAAATTACGGAGGAAGCAACGCATTCTTGGTATCGAGATAATGAGCCATTGCATCCTTATGATGGTAAAACTGAACCTAATTATACAGGCTTTAAGGATGGGGAAAGTATTGGTGCTGATGGGAATTTAGTTAAGACTAAAATGCTTGATAGAGAAGGTAAGTATTCTTGGATTAAGTCTCCACGTTATGATGGTCAGCCTGTTGAGGTGGGACCTCTTGCAACAATTATTGTCGGATTGGCTTCTGATAATCCACGTGTTAAAAAAGTTGCCACCCAATTCTTGGCAGATACAGGTTTACCTTTAGAGGCCTTGTTTACAACACTTGGGCGTACGGCAGGTAGACTTTTAGAATGTAAGCTTTCTGCAGACTATGGGCTTGAAGCGTTTAACTCTCTGCTAGAAACAATTAGGAGTGGGGATAAACGCACTTGTGCACCTTATGTGATTGATAAAAACAAGGAATATCAGGGGCGTTATATTGGCTCTGTTCCGCGTGGAATGTTAAGTCATTGGGTACGCATTAAGGATGGTGTTGTGCAAAACTATCAAGCTGTTGTCCCCTCTACTTGGAATGCTGGACCACGCGATGCAGCAGGCAATAAAGGACCTTATGAAGCTGCATTGATGGGGTTGAAAATTGAAAACTTATCCCAACCTTTAGAGATTATCCGTATTATCCATTCCTTTGACCCTTGCATTGCTTGTGCAGTTCATATGATGGATATAAAAGGGAATGAATTAGGGGAATATCGCATTGATCCTGTTACAATGGGTGGTTCTTGTTTAAAGGGGGCATAAATGAAAACAGAAACTTTTAAACGGCATGTGGAATTTAGTGTTGCGACGCGTATTTTACATTGGTTGCGTGCCTTGTGTATTTTCTTTTTGATTGCAACAGGTTTTTACTTGGGGTATCCTTTTATTATTCCAGTGCAAAATGCTGAACCAACTGGGTTTTTGTATGCATTAATAAGGAGTTGGCATCAGATTATTGGTTTTGCATTAATTGGCGTTACCTTGTTTAGAGTTTATATCTTCTTTTTTTCTAAGGGGGCTAAACAAGAAAGGCTTACTTTTGATGATGTATTGAAGCCGTCAGTATGGATTGCGATTATCAAAGCATACTTGTTGATTGGACATCATCCACATCAAAAGGGTGCTTATAACCCTATTCAGTTAGTAACCTATATTATGATTATGTTATTAATTTTTGTTATGTGTATTACAGGCTTAACATTGTATGCAAATGTTTATCATGAGGGTTTGGGTGGTTTTATTGGTGGAATTTTTAAGCCCGTTGAGGTGATGCTTGGGGGCTTATCTTCTGTGCGTTTGATTCACCATTATGCAACTTGGGTGTTTGTTATTTTTGTTCCCTTGCATATTTATTTGGCTACATGGAATGCTGTACGTTATCCTGGTGGTGGATTAGATACGATGGCAGGTGGTTATCGCTATGATAAAGATTCTCATTAATTAAAGTTTGCCTGTGAAGATTCTTGTTTTGGGTATTGGTAATATACTCTTTGGTGATGAGGGGGTAGGGGTGCATCTTGCCCACCTCTTTGCTAAGAATTATTGTTTTGAAGGAAAACATCAAGTTGATATAGTTGATGGTGGTACTCTTGCACAATTCTTAATTCCAACCATTACTTCTTATGAACGTGTCTTGATTTTTGATTGTGTAAATGTGGGTAATGAATCTCGTATAGGCGATGTTTATGCATTTGATTTTAATGACATTCCGCTTGCAATTACTTGGCAGGGTTCTGCCCATGAAGTTGAAATGCTCCAAACTTTGAAAATGACAGAAATTAATGGTGACCTTCCACCAGTTAAAATCATTGGCGTGATTCCAGAAGTCATTGGTAGTGAAACAAGCTTTGAGCTTTCTGACGCGGTTTGTCATGGAGCAGAGATGATGGAGGATCTTGCCGTGAAGGTTTTAGAAGAATGGGGAGTGCAGGTTAAAAAGATTGCTTGTTACCCTTTGAGGGAATTAGCACAGACTACTTTTAGGGGTTTTTGAAATGAAGCAGGTAAAATTAGCCTTTATTTTTTCTGCCCCTTTTCGTAATCCATATTTGGAATTCTTACTTTTTAAAGAGATTAAGAATCTTTCAATTCGTTTTTGTATGGAGTATTTACCAGCGGAAAAAGAGTTTATCTTGCGTGTTTTGGGAGGAGAAAATGAGGTAAAGATTCTAAGTGATGTACTGGCAACAACTTTTCCTTTATCTCTTTTTTTTGTTTTTAAGCAAATTCAGATTCTTGACGATGATGCTATTTTTGAACCTTATCAAACTTTAGATTTTCCACATTTTACTTTAGAGAAGCAACGTCTTCTACCGGCAATGAATATAGACATTAAAATGCATCTAAATGAACTTCAAGAGTTTCCATACAAAGGTAATGTTTACCTCGAAAATGTTCCGATTCTTTCTTCAGCTCGTCAACCTAATAAAGGTGTTGTGGCGGAAAGCTTTTATGCGTTAGCAAAGAAAGTTGCATTAGGCGAGGAAGTGTATATCCATACTTTATATGGTGCTAAGGTATTGAGTATTAATGAATCTGAAAAAGAATGGAGTATGCCTTGTGATATCGCAACTTTAGAGTTATTTTTTCGTGTTTGTTCCGCAGAAGTGAATGCTCTTGCTTCATGGGAGAAACCTTTAATGCGTATTCCTAGAAAAGGTTTAAAGCAACATCAAGAGCCTCAACCTCCTTCGCTAATATCTCCCATTTGCGTGAGTTTTGATGACGACATTGTTTGCCTGCCTTATGATGTAACTTTGTTGATTCTTGCCCATTTTCTCATTGAATTAAAAGTGGATATTGTTTATTTAAGTTCTGTGCAGAAAATGCCAATCGACGAAATGCTTTCGAAATATTCACATGCTTTTGTGTCTAATCAATTAATCTCTCTAGAACCTTTATGGATTGCAGTTTCACAAAAAGGGCATATTTTGAATTTGTCTAAACCCTGTATGTCGATGAGTTATCCGCATTATCTTTCGGAATTCTTGAAACAAAATCCAAATTTACCTTCATCATTGATGGTTGCACATATGGGGTATGAAGTTCCGACAATCGTTGCTGTTTGCAATGAACAACGATTACAGAAGATTCTTGAAATATATTTTCCACTTGAAAATTCTTTATGGTTGCAAGAGATTCAATGTGATTCTGTGGGGGCAAAACTTATTGCAAATTTTATTCAAAAATTTCCACATATTCAAACAATGCTTGCAGAAAATCGTCAACCAACTTATAGTGAAAATCTATTTGATGTATTAGGTGTGATTTACCAAGTTTTGTATGATCCATCAGCAAGTTTGTCTGAGGGAAAAAATAAAATGCTACAGTTTGCAACATATTTTTTGGGTGAGAAGGGACCACGTATTGATTATAAACTTTATGCAAAAAATGGTGGTGTGGCATTATCTTATCTGTTAATATTACGTTCTTGTATGAGTTTTGCTCTTGCTGGTGTAGATAAAGAAACCTTAGCTTTTGGTGTTGTAGAGAGTATGGCAGAATTTTATGGGAATTTATTGCGTGATATGGGAGAGAATTTTATGTTACAAGAAGTTATTTTGAGCGGTTCTATGCTTTCTTATCGCCCTTTTTTGAATGCATTAGTACGTTATATTCCTTCTTTAAAAATCCATATTTCTCCAGATTTTTCACTTGATCATATTAAAGTGTTTTAAGATGGTATATTTTGTGCTATGTAAATTACAGTTTATCTTGTCAAAGGAGTGGACTTGAGATTAGAAATGCTTTATAGTAAGATTCATCGTGCAGTTGTGAGTGATGCAAATTTGAATTATCAGGGTTCGATTACTCTTGATGAAGAATTGATAAAGGCAGCAAAGCTTTTAGAAGGGCAGAAAGTTGATGTTGTCAATCTTTGTAATGGTGAGCGATTTACAACTTATGTGATTACAGGTAAACCAGGAAGTGGAGAAGTTTGTTTGAATGGTGCGGCAGCAAGGAAAGTTGCTATTGGTGATAAGGTTATTATTATTGCGTATGCTTCTTTTGAGTATGAGGAAGCGGTGTTGTTTTGTCCCCAAATTGTTTTTGTTGACGATAATAATCATATTGTATGTATTCGAAATGAAAAGAAAATTTAAGATAAGCCCTGCAAATAAGGAGGAAAAATATGTTTGATATGGGACAGCTTTCATCGATGATGAATGAATTACAAAACAAAAGTAAAGAGATAGAGGAACAAAGCCAGAGTCGCCTGTTCACTGCAAAAGGTGGGGGTGGCTTGGTGAGTGTTAGTGCGAATGGTAAGGGTGAGATTGTTGATATTGTGCTTGATGATTCTTTACTTGAAGACAAAGAATCTTTACAGATTTTACTCATTAGTACAGTCAATGATGTCTTAAGAAGTGTTGAAGCTGACCGCCATTCAACAACGATGGGGTTATTAGATGATTTGGTTGCAACTAGCTTTAAGGGGTAAAATATGATAAAAAAGTTTATAGTCACCATTCTTGTTTGTGGGTTTTTAGGAAATTTTTTGTGGGCAGCTGATTTTTCGCGATGTGCTGAACGTATTTCTCTTTCTATGGAGAAAGTGGGAAACAGCTATGCAGTAGCCATTAATCAAAATGAATTGCTCTATTTTGGTAAAAAAGCACCTAATGGCTTTCATATCATTAAAAGCGATCCATTTGTGGGATTATATTTGTTAGAAGCCAAAAAGAAAATGGTCCCTTTGGAAATGAAAGATTTAAACGAAGAATCAATGAAGGGTATTTTAGGTGTGGGGACAACGACTAACTATGAAACAGGCAAGGTAACAGGGCGTATGAATGGTTTTTTAGATTATGCACAATTTAGTGCCCCGACTCCACAAAATAGTGTGATTACCTCTATTTGCTATCAATTTTATGGTTTAGGGACAGGTGATGGTTTTATTGAATCTTCTTATCTTAAACGATTTTTAGATGGTGATCAATTTGTGTATGGTGCAATTGGTGCGTTATTTGTTGAGAAAGATGAGCAAATTATTGTTGATTATGTTGAACCCTTTATTGAAGGCATTAAGCTTGAAGCTGGTGATATTATTATAGAATTCAATAAAAAACCCGTAACAAGTTTTAATGAATTTTTGCAAAGTATTTATGAGTTGACACCTAACACTGAAGTGCCCATTAAAATTTCTCGTAATGGCAATTTAGAAGATATCAGTACAGCAGTTTTTCAGCGTACTGATGGAATGCTCCTCCCTCATCACTATCTTTCAGCTTTAGGTGTTCGATTTACTCCAGATTGGGTAGTTACAGCTATTGAAGATACGCCAGAGGGTGCAGGATTTGAGAATCTTCAAGTGGGTGACCAAATTTTGCGTTTAAATAACCAGGAAATGCCTGCAGATTTTGTGGAAGGTGCAAAGATTATTTCTGTCGCAAGTAAAGGACCTATGAGATTTTTAATTGATAGGAATGGTTTTCAGTTTTTTGTAACTACAAACAAAAAAAAGGATGACCAATGGGGAGGGTTATTGCGTGATTAAACTTGATACTCTTTTGTTGGAGTTTGAAGATTTTTTGCAAAACCATCAATTAAATGCTTCCTCTTACCATCCTCATTATGAGGTTGCTTTATGGCAGATGGTGAAGAATGGCGGGAAGCGGTTCCGCCCTCGTCTATTTTTGGGGGTGCTTCTTGCATTGAACCCAAGTTTACTAGAGCAACAGGAGCAACGATTGGATATGTTTTATCCGGCATTAGCGATTGAAGTTTTGCATACTTATTCACTTATTCATGATGATTTACCTGCAATGGATAATGCATCGCTAAGACGTTGTAATCCTACTTTGCATGTATGTTATGACGATGCGTTAGCGATTTTAGCGGGTGATGGGCTGAACACTTATGCATTTTACTTACTTTCTCAATCTCCCTTGCCAGATTCTGTTAAGATTGCTTTAATTGCGGAACTTTCTTATAATGGCGGAGTGCATGGAATGGTGCTTGGGCAGGCTCTGGATTGCCATTTTGAGAGTCAACCTTTAACTCTTGCTGAATTGCAATTTCTGCATCAAAAGAAAACTGGTGCTTTGATTGCTGCATCTCTAAAAATGGGTGCGATTGTTGCATGTGAGAATGCTAATTTTTGTGAAAATCTTTATCAAATTGGCTTAAAGCTTGGTTTGTTTTTTCAAATTCATGACGATATGATTGACGCTTTGCAAACATCGGAAGAGGCGGGTAAGACAACGCATAATGATGTGAGTAAAAATAGTTATGTTAATTTGTTAGGTTTAGAGGAAAGTCAGAATCATTTAGAGCAGATAAAACAACAGATTTTAGATATGTTGCAGGAGTTTTCACAGCAAAAATATGCCCCGTTAAAAACATTTTTTGATGATATTTTCTTGACATATTTTTAGCATTGATAAGGAGTTTATTGTGAAAAGGATATTGATTACAAATGATGATGGTTTTGAATCACCGGCATTACTAGCATTAAAAGAGGCATTAACTCCTCTTGGAGAGATATTGATTGTCGCACCATCGAGTGAGAAGTCGGCGTGTGGGCATTCTTTAACATTAAAATCGCCCCTACATTTTATTAAGGTTGATGATGATTTTTATAAATTGCATGATGGCACCCCTACTGATTGTGTATATTTGGCACTGCATGCATTGTATGAATGCTCAAAGAAGCCTGATGTTGTGGTGAGCGGTATTAATCTTGGTTCAAATATGGGTGAGGATACGACTTACTCAGGGACGGTTGGCGGAGCAATGGAGGGTTGCATTGCTGGTATTCCATCTATCGCTCTTTCGCAAATGCTTCAAGATAAGAATGGGTATTATCATGGTGATTTTGCTTTGGCAAAAAAGGTTGCCTATGAGTTGGTAGAAAGAATTTTAACGAAAGGTTTTCCCTTAGATGGACGCCATTTACTGAATGTGAATATCCCTGATTGTTCTATTGCTGAATTTAAGGGATATAAGGTTTGTGAGCTAGGGTACCGCTTGTATGGAAATGATGCTCATTTACATAGGAACCCACGCGGTGAAGAGTATTATTGGTTGGGTTTGCATCCTTTAGAATGGGAAGAGAGAGAAGGAAATAATTCAGATTTTAAGGCATTATTCAGTCAGTATGCTGCCATTACTCCCTTAAAGCTTAATTTAACAAGTTATGGCCATATGGAAAGGGTGGAGCGGTGGCTATAGAAGATCGTTTTTCGCGTACACGTATTTTAATGGGTGATGAAGGTTTTTTACGTTTACAAAAATCTTCGGTATTGATTTTAGGCGTTGGCGGAGTAGGAAGTTTTGCATTAGATTGTCTGTATCGTAGTGGGATAGGACGTATCACTATTGTTGATTGTGATTATTATGATGTAACAAATCAAAATCGTCAAATTGGAAGTGAAGCAGTTGGGGAATCTAAAGTGGAGGTTCTTTCGCATATTTATAAAGGGGTAATACCGATTCATCAAAGTGTTGACAAGGAATTTTTAGGATCTCTTTGCCTTGATGATTATTCTATTATCTTAGACTGTATTGATGATATTGATGCAAAGGTAGAGGTTGCAAACTGGGGTTATCGTCGCTTGTTTAGCTCTATGGGTAGTGCAAAGCGTCTAAATCCTCTTGCTATTCGTGTGGATTCTGTATGGAAATGCTATGGCGATCGTTTTGCACGTAAGTTTAGGGAAAAATTAAAAAAAACAGGCTTCAAAGGAGATTTTAAGGTTGTTTTTAGTTCGGAGTTACCCCATTGCAAGAATTTAGGGAGCTTTGAAGGAGTGACCGGGTCGTTTGGCTTTCAACTTGCAAGCGAAACAATTCGTCGTATTTTAAAAAAACCGTAATTAAGGAATATTGAATGAGAAATATTTTATTTATTTTTTTATGCTTGTGGGGCACGGCTTTTGCAAAAGAGGTTGAAAAAAGTTGGGTTGTGCAAAAGTGGCTTACAAATTGCAATAATCGTGTTGAGAGTGGGTTAAATTTTGCTTTTGGTCCTTATATTTTTGAACGCGAGAGGGTAACAAAGGAAGAAATTATCAAGAATTGCAAAAATACCTTGAGTGATATTTTAGATTATTATCAGGCAAAGTCTGAAATTGGATACTCTTTACGCTTTTTTCTTGATGGCGTGGAGGTAAGGCAAGAAGTTAGGGATAAAATTCATGAGGAGATTCAAGCACGTATTGGTAAGTTTTTTGCAAATGAGAAGGGCACAAAGGTTGCAAAAGATATGACGGAAAAAGGGGCAATTGATATTGGTTTTTTTGTGTATCTTTCTAAATTCAATGTTGCACCAGATGTTGATATTTATTATGGACGTATAGAAGGAAATTTTTATTTTAATAATCTTTACAATATTGAATATCCTGTTGGGATTGCTTATGATAGTCGTGTGAATTTAGCAGAGGGGATTGGTAAGGATATTGAGATTATTATCCAGGATTATAGTACTGCTTTTAAACAGGTTTTGGCAAAAGACTTTTTTAGAAAATATTAATGGGGGAGGAAAGATGAGTAAACAATATGGCAATACCATTTCGGGGGGGGGGCAATCTAAGCACTCAATTCTTAGATACTCAACAACTCGTCTTAATCACTAAAGAAGCACATAAATATTTATGTGCAGGAAAATACAAAGAAGCTTTGCAACTTTTTACCCACTTGACAGAAATTGCACCAGATTATGTTGATGGATTAGTGGGGCTTGCAGGCACTTTTTTTGCAATGAATCGCCATAAGGAAGGTTTTCGTTGGATTGAAAAAGCAATTAAATATTCTCCAAATGCTAGCCACATTCTCTACATGTATGTAATGATGGCATTAAAAGTTGGAGAATTTAAAAAGGCAAAGGAGATTTTTGAGGAGCATTATGAACAAAAAAAACCAAGTAGTATCAGAGAAATTGAATTATATATTGATTATTTGCTTGCTTTTGAGCAGACGAAACATGTTAAAGAACTTGCACATGCATTAACATTGATAAAAAAAACTCCTGCAATTTATAATTGTGCGGGAATAGCAATGTATAATATTGGAGAGTTAGAAGTTGCTGTTAAGAATTTTAGGGAGGGATTAAAGCTATTATTGCATTCTCCATTTGAGGTAAAAGAGGTAACAGAGGGATATTTTGAACAAGAATGGTTGAGGGTTAGCCTATTAGAGGTTAAACGCATCTTTACCGCAATAAAAGTTCCATTTTGTCTTGCTCAAGGCACTTTACTTGGAATCTATAGGGATGGCAAAATGCTTCCAGGTGATTCTGATATTGATATTATGCTTCCTTGGAATGTTAATCGTAGTGTTTTGATGGAAGTATTAAAGGATATGGGTTGTACTTTTAATGTATCAGAACAACACATTCAGAGTTTAAGGGCACAATGGTGCTTGTCTGTTCGTGTTCCACCCTTTGAAATGTGCGTTGAGATGAGTTTTATTAAGCCAGACAATAATCGTTTATTGACAGGATTTGCTAGGAGTAATAAAGTTATTGCCGTTGCTTTTCCTAAGTTCAAGTTTGGAAAGATTGAATATTTGGGTGAAGAGTTTATGATTCCTGAGGATACACCAACTCACCTCGAAGCTATTTATGGCAAGGCTTGGAATCAACGCATTAGAAATCGCAATTATTTTATCGTAGGTGAGAATTTAGATGACCCATATCATCTAAAAGTGCCTTATGCATTAAACCAGATTTTAGGTAGGATTATGAAGGGTGATTATAAAAAGGCTCATGGTTATGCTTTGCAGCTTTTTAGTGTTTATGATGATCCTTTATTGCTTGAGGTGTGCCATTTTTTAGAAAAAAATGTTTCAGGTGTAGAATGGTATCCTCCTATCCCATTAAGAAGATGATGGATTGGCTGTTGAGAATCTATTTTATAGGATATTTTTTAGCAATAAAATAAATTTAATTCTTGACTTATCCTTATTTTTAATGTAGAATCACACTTCTATAGTGTTTTGTGGAACATTATAACAATCATTAATGGTTCATTAGGAATCACATAAAGGTTTGAGAATGAAAAAAATCATAATGGCTTTAGGTATCTTTGTTGCGTTTTTTGTTTCAGCTTGCTCTGATTCTACTTCTAAGCAGGAATCTAAGAATGTAGAGACGAATACAACCGCAGTAGCTCCACAAGGTGCATTGGATATACTAAAACAAAAGGGTGTAATTCGTATCGGTGTTTTTGGTGATAAACCACCTTTTGGTTATGTTGATGAGAGGGGTGCAAACCAAGGTTATGATATTTATTTTGCAAAACGTATTGCAAAAGAATTGTTTGGAGATGAGAATAAAGTAGAATTTGTGTTGGTGGAGGCAGCAAATCGTATCGAATTTTTAAAATCTGACAAAGTTGACTTGATTCTTGCAAATTTCACAAAGACAAAAGAGAGAGAGGAACAGGTGCTTTTTACGCTTCCTTATATGAAGGTTGCTTTGGGTGTTGTTGTTCCTGTGGACTCTGTAGTTACGAGCATAGAGGATTTAAAGGGTAAGACACTTATTCTCAATAAAGGCACAACAGCCGATATCTTCTTTACTCTCAATCATGCAGATATCCAATCTTTAAAATTTGACCAGAATACAGAAACTTTTGCGGCAATGCTTGATAAAAGAGGGGACGCTTTGAGTCATGATAATACTCTACTCTTTGCATGGGTGAAAGATAAGCCGGAATTTAAGGTAGCGATTAAGGAGTTAGGCGACAAAGATGTGATTGCAGGAGCGGTTAAAAAAGATAATACTGAGTTGAAGCAATTTGTTGATGATTTAATTGTTAAACTTGCCGATGAAAATTTCTTTCATAAAAATTATGAAGAAACATTAAAGAGCCACTTTACTGATGATGTTCAGGCTGATGATATTGTAATTGAGGGTGGAAAAATCTAAAACTGTTCTATTTTTTGCTGAAATTTTTAGAGAGTTGCATTGTTAATGAAAAAGTGCTACAATGGAAATCGCTAAAGTTTTAGCAAAAGCCTAAGGAAAGGCTTATTAATTGACTAGGAGGTCATGATGGCAGGACATGTTTTTAAGTCTACTTTTAAGACTGTTAAGACTCAAGAACGACAAGGTCCAAAGGAAATCGCTCAAGGCTTAGGTGCAGCGTTTGCACTTTGTTTATTTTCTGTGCTTTTTTGTACCGTTATTCTTATGCGTTTTCCATAGGAGATGGGCTAAGGAGATGGAGGCAATCCCTTAACCTGCTTCATATTCGTAACATTAGTAACTACAGTTTTCTTTATTATTTTTTAATATATTCATAAATTTAGTGAGATGTTTTTGTCAATAATTGATTATAAATTCAAAGATATGTTATAATTCCAACCATAAATTAAAGTTGAGGGTTTTTTATGAAAAAAATATTTATTTTTCTGATGATGGTAATAGTATCTCTTTGTGCGGCTGATTCTGAATCTGTTGATAATAAAAAAGTGGTAGATTCAGAATGGGATAGTAATATTTTTTCAACTTATGAAATTGAGGGTGTGAATGAGGCGAAAATTTATCTTGCAACAACGCAAGATGGTGGTTTTTTATTTGGTGGCTTTGAATCTCCTATTGAGGGTAGGAGTCGTTGTAATCCTGTCAACAAGGAAATTAAAAATCTCGCACGTAAGGATTTGCCTAAGGAGGTACATATTCTATGCGGAGATTTTTTGAATGGTAATTTTAAAGAGGGGCGATTTGAAAGTATTATATTGAAAAATGGTAAAATTGTTGTGCCCACATTGCATACACAATTCACTACAAAGCAAATTAATATGCGTTATGATTTGAGTAAAAAAATAGGTATGAGTTATACGGCGATTTGCTCCCCAAACCAAGAGATACAAGAAGTTTTGAATCGTTTTTATAATATGAGTTTTAGTTGTGAGAATATGCGAGAACGTTTTATTCCTATCTTAAAGCAAGGGTTAAATACAAATACGTCTACTCAAGAAGAGGAATACCATCAGATAACCATAAGCAATAGTATTTCTTATTTTGACGGGAAAACATTGGTGGTGCAAGAGGGTAGCAATGTTTACAATGGTGGTGCACATGGTAAGTCTGCGGAAAATGCTACTATATTTGATTATCAAGGTAATCGTATTGATATTGAATCTCTAATGGATAAAGAATCTCCAGTTTTAAAAGAAAAGTTATGGAATATTTATTTGCAAAAGTATAAGCCTTTTATTCAGGCTACAGAATTTAATATTTCAACAACCTTAACTTTGGAATATGATGGTATCGGCTTTATTTACCAACCTTATGAGATTCAACCTTATAGCAGTGGGATACCACATCTTGTGTTGCCTTTTAAAGATGCGAAGCTTTTTTTTAAAGGAACGGTAGCTGTTCAATACCTTTTTGAATGATTATTGTATAGACTTATATTATTTCTAATATTCTAGTTGTTGGAAATTGATGTTATTCTATGTGTAATAAATCTTAAATAATATTATTTAATAACCTCAAATGAAAGATAATGTATAATATACCCCTAAATAATTGAGAGTAAATGGAGGTAGAGTATGGAAAATGTGCCTGATATTTCTATTGTTATTCCTGCATACAATGCAGAAAGATTCATTGCCAACACCTTAGAGTCTTGTCTGCAACAGAGTCTCCAGAATATTGAAATAATTGTTGTTGATGATTGTGGTGTAGATAAGACAAGAGAGATTGTACAGCAATATGCTCGTTCTGATTCACGTATTAGGATTCTTAACAATTCACAAAATTTAGGAACTTTAGCTACAAGAATCAAGGGTATTCAAGTTGCCTTAGCAGAAGGGGTAGTTTTTTTAGATGCTGATGATAAATTAGAAAAAAATGCTTGTGAGCGATTTTTAGAGGAAGCTAGACGCACTGGAGTGGATATTGTTTATGGCAACAGGATTACTTATGAACCTAATGGGCAAAAAATAACTAAAACTTTTGCACATTTACCGCATGGAAGTATTCTTGAGGGAGAGCAGATTTTTTATGAAGTTTTTAATCCCAAAACTTGGGCAGGTATACGTTGGACACAGCAGACAAAATGGTTTAAAACTTCTATATTGCTTCAAGCAATAAATTTTATGGAAGAGGCTTTGGGTAAAATTCCTCACGGGTTAAGTGTTTTTGAAGATGCATTTTTTACTGCCTGTATTCTTCCTTTTGCTAGGAAGGCATTAAATATTGAGGATATTTTGTATTTTTATACTTATAATATAGAATCATCTTCTAAGAATAAATCTAATGAACAAGTTAAGAAAGGGTTTCAAAATTTTTTTCTTATTATTACATATTTAGAGCAAATTGCTACGCAACCTCTTATTACTAATAATCTTATTTTAAATGTCTATTATCAACAATTTTTAAGGAAAGTGAAGTATGAATTTTATTCTGATCAGAGGCATTTAGAGGAGATTATTTATTTATTGAAGCCATCTTCCAGATTCATCTCTTTATTACCTCCTTATTTGCAGGCGATGGCGTATTGTTTTCCTTACAGTAGCAAGAAGCTCCGCATTTTGTTGCGTATCTTTTTTTATGTTGTGAGTTTTGGTAGAATTCAAAAATAAATTCTAAGCTATGGTGGGCTTGGGGAATTTCCCAAGCCCAAATATTGATTCAGAGGTGTTAGTTTAATTCAAAATTTTCAACCAAGTTGAAATTTAAGTAGCGATAAATATGCTCACTTTTACCCTCAATTTTCTTAGGAATGAGTGATAAATACTCCTCTTTTGTTGGAATTTTGCCTAACATTGCACATAATGCGGCAAGTTCTGCACTACCCAAATAAACTTGTGCACCTTTACCCATACGATTATCAAAGTTTCTTGTGGAAGTTGAGAATACAATAGCATTGTCTCTAACTCTTGCTTGATTTCCCATACAAAGGCTACAACCAGGAATTTCAATTCTTGCACCAGCTGCGCCAAAGAGTGCATAATAACCCTCATCTGTCAGCATTTTTGCATCCATTTTTGTAGGGGGTGCTACCCAAAGTGTTGTTGGTACCATACCTTCACCGCGTAAAACTTCACCTAACGCACGATAATGTCCGATATTTGTCATACAGCTTCCAATAAAGACTTCATCAATTTTGTGTGGTCGTTTATTATCTTTAAGAATTTCACTTAAAGTTGCTACATCATCTGGATCATTCGGGCAAGCTAAGATGGGTTCTGTGATTTCATTTAGGTCAATTTCGATAACTGCTGCGTATTCTGCGTTATCGTCAGCTTTTAATAAAATCGGATTGTTAATCCATTCTTGCATTCTTTGTGCACGTCTTGCAAGTGTTTTTGCATCTTCGTAACCCGCTTTAATCATCGCTTCAATCAGGCTAATATTAGATTTTAAATATTCAATAATGGGTTCTTTATTGAGAGCAACTGTGCAAGCAGCGGCACTTCTTTCAGCACTTGCATCGCTTAATTCGAAAGCTTGTTCTACTTTTAAGTCGGGCAATCCCTCAATTTCTAGGATTCTGCCATTGAATATATTTTTCTTTCCTTTTTTCTCAACAGTGAGCAGACCTTTTTTGATAGCATAGTAAGGAATAGCGTTCACTAAATCTCTTAATGTGATACCCGGTTGCATTTTTCCACTGAATCGCACTAAAACAGATTCTGGCATATCAAGAGGCATAGAACCTGTTACCCCTGCGAATGCAACCAAACCACTCCCTGCAGGGAAGCTAATACCAATAGGGAAGCGAGTGTGTGAATCTCCACCAGTTCCAACAGTGTCTGGTAGAACCATACGATTGAGCCAAGAGTGAATTACACCATCACCTGGACGCAAAGAGACACCACCGCGAGAGCTAATAAACTGTGGAAGTGTTGCATGGTTTTTAACATCAGCAGGTTTAGGATAAGCGGCTGTATGGCAGAAACTTTGCAAAACAAAGTCAGCCCCAAAACCTAAAGATGCTAACTCCTTAATCTCATCCCTTGTCATCGGACCTGTCGTATCTTGACTTCCTACCGTTGTTGCAATCGGTTCACAATATGTTCCAGGTGCGACACCAGCAACGCCACAAGCTTTTCCAACCATCTTTTGCGCAAGACTATAGCCTTTGGGTTGCTTATCCGGATTCTTGGGCTTTGCAAAAATGTTGTCTTCTTTTCTGTTTAATGCTTCTTGCGCTTTTGTGCTTAAGCCACGTCCGATGATGAGGTTAATTCTTCCTCCGGCTTGAATCTCATCTGCAAGAGTATTTGGAGATAATTCAAATTGGCTCACGACTTCACCATTTTTTGTAATTTTACCTTCATAAGGAAAAACTTCAATTACATCGCCTTCTTGCAATTTGCTCACATCAGCACGAATAGGCAGACAACCACTATCCTCACAAGTGTTGAAGAAAATTGGTGCAATGGTACTTCCGATAACAACTCCACCACTTTTTTTATTAGGAATGTAAGGAATATCCTCGCCCATATGCCACACAAGGGAGTTACATGCAGATTTTCTGGAGCTTCCTGTTCCAACAACATCGCCGACATAAACGAGTGGATAACCTTTCTTTTTTAATTCCGCAATTCTATTTAGTGCATTTTCTGTACGTGCTTTTAGCATTGCCTGTGCGTGAAGTGGGATATCACTTCTTGTAAAAGCATCAGCTGCAGGAGAAAGGTCATCAGTATTAGTTTCTCCGTCAATTTTAAAAACGGTAACCTTGAAGCTTTTGGGTAGTGCAGGACGATTTTTAAACCATTCTGCATTTGCCCAGCTTTCTAAAACTTCCTTAGCAAATTTATTATTTTTTGATAACTCTACAATATCATTGAATGCATCATAGACGAGCAAGGTTTTTTTCAATGCGTTTGCGGCTTCCTGTGCTAGTTCTGTATCCAGCTTAAGTGCGGCAATAAGTGGGGCAATGTTATATCCGCCAAGCATTGTTCCAAGTAGAAAAATAGCCTCTTTTTTAGTGAATGCAGCACAAGTCTTTTTTCCTTGTGCAATATCGTTTAAGAATTCAGCTTTCACTTTTGCAGCTTCATCAACACCCGGTGAAACACGATTTGATAATAAATCTTTTAGCTCTTGTGTGCGACTATCGCCCTGTAGCAATAACTGAATTACCTCTGCTGTTTGTGTAGCATCAAGGGGAAGTGCTGGAACATTATCTTTTGCACGCTCATTGACATGTTGAGTGTAAGAATCAAAAAAACTCATTGAAAACTCCTTTTTAGAATGTTTTAAAGATAGGGTAAAAAACCCTCTCTTTTTGTAAATATAATTGTAGCATTCTTTTTGTTGAATTCCCAAATTTTTATCATTTTAAATATTTTAACTAATGTATGAGTATTTAATATTTAAAGTTTCCTAATAATAAGTGTTTACAGAAGTATATTTATTGAATAATGATTGCTTTTTGTTGCTTGACAATATTTTTGATATGTTGTAAAATCTACACACTTAAATTGAGAGAAATTATTATTTCTTTAAAATTTGGAGTTTTTATGTAGATGAAGGAGAAAAAATGAAAGTAGCAAATAGCTTTCAAGATTTGATCGGAAATACGCCGTTAGTAAAGTTGAATTTTGCCTCAAAAGAAAGTGGTGCAAGTATTTTTGGGAAGTGTGAATTTATGAATCCGACAAGCTCTGTCAAGGATAGAATTGCTTTAGGAATGATTCGTGATGGGCTTGAGAGTGGAAAAATTAACCAAGAAACGATTTTGATTGAACCCACAAGTGGTAATACAGGAGTTGGTTTGGCTGCCTTGTGTGCTTCAATGGGAATCAAATTGGTTTTAACAATGCCTAGTTCAATGAGTTTAGAGAGACGAAAGCTCCTTTTAGCATTGGGTGCAAAACTTGAATTGACATCGCCAGAAAAGGGGATGAAGGGTGCAGTGCAAAGAGCGCAAGAGCTAGCAGAAAGCACTCCTAACGCTTTTATACTTCAACAATTTGAAAATCCCGCTAATCCTAAGATTCACCGTGAGACAACAGCTTTAGAGATTTGGGAAGATTTGAATGGACAGATTGATATTTTTGCTGCTGGAGTGGGAACGGGTGGAACTTTAATGGGGTGTGGTGAAGTGTTTAAGCAAAAAAATCCACAAGTTAAAATTATTGCTATTGAACCTTTTGATTCTCCTGTGCTTTCGGGTGGAAACCCTGCTCCTCATAAGATTCAGGGAATTGGTGCTGGTTTTGTGCCGGGCGTTGTTGTTAAAAGTATGTTTTCAGAAATTGTTAAAGTTCGTTCTGAAGATGCATTTGCCACATCAAGACGTTTAGCAAAGGAAGAGGGCTTACTCGTCGGAATTTCTTCTGGTGCTAATGTTTGGGCAGCAATAGAAATTGGTAAGAAGTTTAAGAATAGAAATATTGTAACAGTTCTTTGTGATACAGGAGAACGTTATTTAAGCACAGACCTTTACAATATTCCTCATTCCTAAAAATAAAACCTTCACTTAGGTAAAGGTAGCCCCTAGCATTTAAGGTTCTTAGTTAACAAAGCCTTGAATGCATGTATTGTGTAAGATGGGTGTAAACTCGATAAATTCATAGGTTGCGACATTGTTTTGCACAAAAGGATCAGCCTCGCTGAATGCGATTGCCGCTTGTTTATCTTTGAATTGACCAATAATAACACCCCCAGTGCGTGGAATTTGAGAACCAGAAGCAAGCAGGAATCCTGCTTCGTAACCCTTTTTCAAATATAGTCTATGTTCACTTAGAATCTTGTCAATTACCTCAATGGGTGCGGTATAAGTAACGCGTAACACAAATAAGCTTTTCATTTATTTTCCTTAGTTATAGAATACAAAAAAATCTTTAACACCATATTCTACCATATTTTTGGTGAAAATTAAACAAAAAGCTTAAGTAAAATTTTATGGTATTTTTCCTAAAATGGCATCTCGATTTTCGTTATTAATCTAACTAGATAGGAGAAATTTATGAAAAAATGGATTGCTGGTTTAGCATTTTTTGGTTGTTTGAGTGGTGCCGTGTTCGCAGGTGCAAATTCAAATACAGGTTGTGGCCTTGGGAGCATTGTGATTTCAAATCCAAATTCTGCTGTACTTTATGCGTTACAAATGACAACAAATGTAACTTTTGGAATCCAAAGTTTTGGTATTACTTCAGGAACTTCTAATTGTCAAAAATCAAAATTTGTAATGAATGAGAGAGTGCAAGAGTTTGTTGCGGCAAATATGAATAGCCTTCATAAGGAGATTGCGGCAGGGCGTGGGGAGAGTTTGGATACTTTAACTGAGCTTCTTGCAGTCGCTGATGCTGAAGAATTCAAATCTAGCCTTCAGGCAAATTATATCGCTATCTATACGCATAGTGGTATTGAAATGAATGGTGTTTTAGATAATATCAGCACACTTAACTAAGTTTTAGCTTCTATAGGGCGGGGGATGGTAGCTTAGGCTACTTCTGTTCTCTGCACAAATGCTCTCTAAAGAACAACCTTTGCGTTATTTGATTATCCTTGTTTTTTTCTCTATTGTTTATGCTGAAACTTCTTTGCAACAGGCGATTACAAGTGCCCTTGATGAGAAGCTTTATGAAAAGCCACATTGGCGGACACTTTTGCATTATGTTGGCAATGAAAGTCAAATTGACGATTCAGAATTTTTTTTGAGCACTGAAGGTAAGAATAATCCAAAAGAGGAGATGATTGCAACCTTAAAAGCTTTTTATATTCCACCTAAGCGAGGTGTCCTTAAGCCCGAATACAATCTGATTCGTAAGCCTTCCACACACCCTTATGATACCCATGCAATTTGTCGTTATCCAGCTAGATTGCGTTTTTTGAATTCTTGGCTTTCTTTGCAGAATTTACCAGAAATTGAGTGTTATGAATTCAATGCAATGTTTCAATATGTGAATCCGACTAGCATTAGTATTGTTTTTCCTGCAGCACACATTAATTCCCCTGCCTCTATGTTTGGACATACTTTTTTACTTTTTGATTCAGAATTTGAGAGTCGACTTTTAACGCATGCAATTAATTATGCAGCAGATGCTGATGCTGATACGGAGAATGGGATTTTATTTGCCTTTAAGGGATTATTTGGAATGTATAATGGAAAATATTCTATTCTACCTTATTATGATGCCTTAAAAGAGTATCGAGATACAGAAAGTCGTGATATTTGGGAATTTAAGCTGAATTTTTCGCGCTTAGAAACAAAAAAAATTTTTGAACATTTATGGGAAGTGCGAACAACCTTTAGTGATTATTATTTTTTTGATGAAAATTGTTCTTATAATATCTTATGGTTGCTTGAGAGCGGTAGAGAGGAATTAAGGTTGAGAGATGAATTTTTCTATCAAGTGAATCCTCCAGAAACTCTATTTGCCTTTCAGAAGAATAATCTTATTTTAGAAGAGATTTATCGTCCCAGTAAGCGATTAGTGATTAAGGAATATGAAAAACAATTTAATACGAAAGAATTATCGTCAATGCGTGAAATTGCATTGGGAAAAAAGACAATCGAATCTATACCTCCATTAAATCAAGATTCCTTGAAACTCTTTTTAGAAGGTGGTATGGAATTGAGTGAATACTATCATATTGCAAGTAAAATATCTAAGGAAGAATACATAGATATTGTTCATTCTTTAGGAAAAGAAAGGGCAAAGTTAGGCAAAGGCGAACATTTAAAACCTCGCACAAAACTTTCTCCCTTGTATGGACATCGTGCGATTCGTGTTGCACCAACATTTTTTGCACAGAAAGAATCAGGAAAACTAAATTTGCGTGGAGGGATTGAGGCTAGATTGGCTTACCATGATAGTAGTGATTTTCAGAAAGGGTTTTTGGAAGGGACAGAGATTGAATTCTTGCGGCTAGCGTTGAGTTATGGTGGATTACAAAAAGAAGCACGATTGGAGGATTTGCGTTTTTTAAATATCAGTTCCATTGCCCCGATTAGTGCTTTATTTCAGCCTTTTTCCTATCGTGTACGTTTAGGTGCGGATAGAAGTTTTTTGCATTCAACTCTCTCACCTTATATGGGGGTTGGTTTTGGTTATGCATATGAACCTATAGATTCATTGTTGTTGTATGCGATGGTTGAGCCTTATATTTTTTATGACCAATATCAGAAGGGATTAGTATCATTGCATGGCACTTTGGGGACATTAATTGGTGGAGAAAGCTTATTGCGATTTGTGGGAGAATATCAATATCGTCTTTACCCTTATGGCGTGATGGGACAGACTTTAGAGAGTCAAATTAATCTCGCTTTTACGCCTAATTTAAGTTTACTGGTCGGTTATTCCCATTTATTTTTTAATGATTCTTTATATCCTCAAAGAGGTGCAGCAAAGGTTGGAATTAGGTTTTATTTTTAAGTGATTGATATAAGAAAATATTTGGAACACTATTTGCTGAAGTACTTCAAAACATAGATTCAAATCTTAAGGAGGCAGTGATGTCTATCAATTTTACACCTTTATATAACAAGAATCCTATTGTGGTAGTTAATCCGCTACAATCAGGAGCGGATAAAGTTTTAAATCAGCAAACAGAACAGGTGAATTCCGGTCATAATTTTGTTGATTATCTTTATGAGGCACTTCAAGGAAAAGATAAAGCACAGCAACCAGTGAATGTGAATGACGCAAAGGCAATGCAAATTGGGCAGATATTTGGTGCTTTAACGCAAGAATTGGATACTTTGCGTGCAAACAGAATGCGTGAAAATGGGGCGACTCAAGAAATTATTGCAATGGCACAAGAACAAAGAATGCAAGATGCAAAGGCATCTCCAGAAGCAAGAAATTATGATTCATTTTTTTCAACTCTCAATGATGCATTACTTGCATTAAGTGGGGGGCAACAGACAGCTTTGACGAAAGGTTTGGAGAATGTGAGTGGGAATTTTTCTCATGTCAAGCCAAAGGGTGAGCATGCACTGAATTCTTTATTTGCAGATTCAGCTGATATTAAAAAAGCATTAAAAAGCTATAATGCGAGTATGCCAAAAAATGGCACACAACAAGAATCTTTAATTCAGACTTTCGAGGCTTAATTTTTAGGAATTTCTTAACTCTTGATACTCTATGGGCAAGAGATAATCTTTTGTGAGAATGCGTTGGGGGTAAAATTTGTGTGTAAATCCGAGTTCAAAGAGTTTGTCTAAGGCTTTGATTTGAGATGAATCAAGTGTGATGGAATGGGCATTTGCATACAGGGATAGGTAGGTGTTAAGTTGGTTTTGTTCTACACGTAACAAGTTTCGTTCGTAGAGCATTTTTTTTAGTAAAGATGGGTTTTTATGTGCAACCTCTACACCTTTTGTAAGAAGCTGTTCGAGTAGAATGGCGTTATTGAGAGGAATGGAGCGACGAATAGCCATTCCACCAAGCGGTAGAGGCAAGTCTTCTTTGATATATTCTTTCCAAATTTCCCAAATTTCGCGTTCTACAACTAAGGAAGAATCAAATTCCAGTATCGATTCATGAATGAGTACTCCTGCATCGACTTCACCTTCTAAAACAGCTTGTTCAATCTCTAAGAAATTTTTGTAATAAATTCTTGAATCAGGATAAGCAATTTTGAACAGTAAGGCGTTTGTTGTATTTTCTCCACTCAAAGCAACCTTGAAATTTTTTTTTAATATTGTTTTTTTCTTTTTGATAAGTTTTGGTCCATAACCCTCACCAAAGCTGACGCCTGTTCTAAGTAAGCTATACTCTTGGCTAATTTTTGGATAGAGTCCAAAGGAGATAGCTGAAATATCAAATTCTGAATTTAAAGCTTTTTGATTCAATGTCTCAATATCTAAGGCATAGTTACAAAAGCGAAAAGAGGGGTGGTTAATCCAGCCAAAGGCAAGAGAATAATACATAAAGACATCATCAGCATCTGGTGAATGTGCGACACTTATTTGTTTTTCCATAAAATCTCCTTAAAAAAATTTTCAAATCATAGCGTGAATTTAACTCATTTGCGTTAAAATCACACAAAAATTTTATAGGAGCATATGTGGAATTAGATGAAAACCGGCGTAAAGCCATTGATTTAGCCATTAAACAAATTGATAAAGCCTTTGGAAAGGGAACATTGGTGCGATTAGGTGAAAAACCGGCAGAAAAGATTGATTCAATTAGCACAGGTTCTTTAGGGCTTGATATTGCACTTGGAATTGGTGGAGTTCCTAAGGGGAGAATTATTGAGATATATGGTCCAGAAAGTAGCGGAAAAACAACACTTGCTTTGCATGTAATTGCACAATGTCAAAAGAAGGGTGGAGTTTGTGCTTTTATTGATGCAGAACATGCACTTGATGTGAGTTATGCAAAACGGCTAGGTGTTGATGTGGAGAATCTTTTAGTATCCCAACCTGATTTTGGGGAGCAGGCTTTAGAGATTTTGGAGACATTAACAAGAAGTGGGGCAGTGGAATTGATTGTTGTGGATTCAGTAGCGGCATTGACACCAAAAAGCGAAATTGATGGCGATATGGGAGATACACATGTAGGACTTCAAGCACGTTTGATGAGTCAGGCTTTGCGTAAAATTACGGGTATTTCACATAAGATGAGTGCAACAGTTGTGTTTATTAATCAAATTCGTATGAAAATTGGACAAATGGGCTATGGTAGTCCAGAAACAACAACAGGTGGGAATGCGTTGAAATTTTATGCGAGTGTTCGCCTTGATGTTAGACGCATTGCTACGCTTAAGCAAGGTGATAGCCCGATTGGAAATCGTGCGAAAGTAAAAGTGGTTAAAAATAAAGTTGCACCACCTTTTCGTGAGGCAGAATTTGATATTATGTTTGGAGAAGGCATTAGTGCAACCGGTGAGTTGGTGGATTATGGCGTGAAATTTGATATTATTGACAAGAGTGGTTCATGGTTTAGTTATGGGGATTCCAAATTAGGGCAAGGTAAAGAAAATGTAAAGAAATTTTTAAAAGAGAATCCAGAAGTTGCTATAGAAATTAAGGAAAAAATTATTCAAATTATCGGTTCAAGTGATGATATTACACTAAGTAGCCATCAAGAAAATGATGAAAAAGATGAGGAGATAAATGAATGAAGATTGTTAGAGTGAATGCTTATGAAGTAATGGATAGTCGCGGAAATCCAACTTTAAAGGCGGTTGTGGAGTTAAATGACGGGACGATAGGTGAGGCGATTGTTCCAAGTGGTGCAAGCACAGGAAAAAGAGAGGCTGTTGAATTAAGAGATGGTGACCAAAAACGTTATGGTGGAAAGGGGGTTTTAAATGCCTGTAAAAATGTGAATGTACGCATTCAAGAATCTCTGATTGGGCTTTGTGGGATGGAACAGGGCAGAATTGATGATGAATTGATTAAGCTAGATGGTACACATAATTTTTCAAATATTGGTGCGAATGCTGCTTTGGGTGTTTCGATGGCAGTGGCACGTGCCGCCGCAAAAAGTTTGAATTTACCTCTTTACCGCTATCTTGGTGGTGCTCAAGCGTTTAATTTACCTGTGCCTATGCTAAATATTATCAATGGGGGCAGTCACGCTGATAATACAGTTGATTTTCAAGAATACATGATTATGCCTATTGGTTTTGATTGTTTTAGTGAAGCTTTGCGGGCAAGTGCGGAAGTTTATCATGCATTGAAAAAAATTTTGCATAGTAGCAAACATATTACAAGTATTGGAGATGAAGGGGGTTTTGCACCTAATCTTGCAAATAATACAGAGCCAATTGAGATGATTTTACGTGCAATTGAGGCTGCTGGTTATCAAGTTGGAACAGATTTAGCTATCGCATTAGATGTAGCGAGTAGTGAATTCGTACAAGATGATGGGAGATATCATCTAGCGGGAGAAAATCGCACTCTAAGCAATGAGGAAATGGTGGACTATTATGCTAAGATGATTGAAAAATATCCTATCGTTTCTATTGAGGATGGGCTAAGTGAAGATGATTGGGAAGGTTGGGGTATTCTTACCCGAAGGTTAGGGAATCGTGTACAACTTGTTGGAGATGATTTGTTTGTCACGAATACACAGATTCTTCAAGAGGGAATCAATCAAGGTATTGCGAATGCTATTTTGATTAAACCTAACCAAATTGGTACAATTTCTCAAACTATTGAAGCAATTTCTTTAGCAAAAAGACATCGATATCGTTGTATTATGAGTCATCGAAGTGGTGAGAGTGAGGATAGTTTTATTGCTGATTTTGCAGTGGCTTTGAATACGGGAGAGATTAAGACTGGTTCCACTGCAAGGAGCGAAAGAATTGCAAAATATAATCGCTTGATTGAGATTGAGAGGGAAATTTCAAGAAGTGAATATCTTGGAATAAAACTCTTTAAGTAGGAGATAGTGTGGAAACAACCGCAAAAAAACAGGAATCCCAAAGTTCCAAAAAAGTGGATAATTCCTCCCTATTCCTTTTTTGGGTAACCCTTTTACTTGCAATTTTGGTGCTAGGCATTTATATTGGAACACTCTTTTTTGGAGCAAATTCTTTGGAGGTTTTGTTGGATTTACGCAAAAGGGAAACAGAATTACTTTATAAAGTGGAGCGGTTGCGTAGTGATAATGCAAAGCTACAAAAAGAATATTTTGAATTAAAAGGTTTAGAACCTTGAGATAGGAGTTTAATGATGAAATGTATACGCATTCTAACATATTCAATAATAGGGTTAGGAATTTTATGGGCAGCAGAACCTCAAGGCACATTGCCAGCACCCCCACCTGCAAAGTCTGTTGCTAATGCACCTGTGGATTTTAAACCTCCTGTAACAGAGAGTGCGAGAGATCCTTTTCAGCCTCTTTTGAAGCCTAAAGATGGGGCGATTATTTCGCCGACATACAAGCCTAATTATTTCAAAGAACAAAATATTTCTTTACCAACAACAGCGAGACGAATCAATAAAGTTGTGATTGGTTATCAAAATATTGATGGTTCGATGGCTGAAAAAAGCGTGATTTTAGATGGCGATATTGATTGGCATTTTCCTTTGCGTTTAGTGCAAGAACTACAGGATTTAAGAGGTAAGGAAGTGATTAAGCGTCCCGACCCAACGCCTGGTGTTGACCGATTTGAACCTTATCAAGAATTTGTTTTCAAATTGAGTGGTAAAAAGTTATTTTTACAAACACCTTATTTGATTCGTCAGGATGTTCCCTTAGGGGCACCTCCTAAGATTATTGTTGATCTTGTTAAAGAACAAGGCGGGTATTTTTTTGATAAGACATTTCAGACGGCATTGCCCTATTTCAAATTTGTTGATATTAAAACACATGAGGACTTTTATCGTATTACATTAACTCTTGATGGTAAATATCAGTATCAAATTTCTCCGGAAAAAGATGGATTCTGGGTCATTTTGCTCTAAACAAAATCTGATTTTAGTTGGGTTTATGGGGAGTGGAAAAACTACTGTGGGGCGGTTGCTTGCACAGGAAAGAGGGTTATTTTTGCTTGATACTGATATGTTGATTGAATCTAAAGTAGGTTATCAGATAGCACAAATTTTTGCTCGTTTTGGCGAGCCTTATTTTAGAAACCTTGAGAAAGAGTTGTTTCAATGGTTAAAAACGAGTGTAAGGGGTGCAGTAGTTGCGACGGGTGGTGGCTTACCCATACATTGTGAGAATATTAATCAGGCAGGAAAGGTATTTTATTTGCAGATGGAATTTGAGCAGATATTGCAACGTTTAAGTCAAGATGAATGTGATAAGCGTCCATTATTTCAGGATATTGAAAGGACAAGAATATTATTTCAGGCACGTATTCCGATATATGAGGCGTGTGCTGATGCTATGATTGATGCTTCCTTAGATTCTGCTGATATCGTGCAACAAATTCTTGAAATTGTTGATTAAATTTTGTTTTATTACCAAATGAATCTATGAGAAATGGTAAGAAATATAAGCTTTAGGTGAGGTTTTTTGTGTTAAAATTGCTTGAAATAGAGAATTAAAGATTTTAAAAGGAGCCGCTTAATGGCTGAAGTCATTACTATTACATCTGGTAAGGGAGGCGTTGGAAAAAGCACGACTTGTGCAAACTTAGCTGTTGGGATTGCACGTGAGGGCAAAAAGGTTGTAGCAATTGATTTTGATATTGGATTACGCAATTTAGATATGATTTTAGGTTTGGAAAATCGCATTGTTTATGATGTAATTGATGTAATGGAAAAAAAATGTAATTTATCTCAAGCTTTAATTAATGACAAACGGACAAAGAATTTATATTTTTTACCGGCGAGTCAAAGTAAAGATAAGAATGTTTTAGATAAGGAGAGAGTGCGGACGCTACTTGGGGAGTTGAAAGGCGATTTTGATTATATTCTTATCGATTCTCCAGCGGGTATTGAGAGCGGTTTTGAGCATGCTGCATTTATGGCAGATAGAGCGTTGATTATTACAACCCCTGAAGTGAGTGCCGTACGCGATGCGGATAGGGTAATTGGGATCATTGATGCAAAAAGCGAAAAGGCAAAAAGTGGCGAGGAGGTTAAGAAGCATATTATTATTAATCGTGTGCGTCCAGCGTTGATTGAAAAGGGCGAGATGATGGATACAGATATGGTCTTGCAGATTCTTGCATTGCCTTTAATTGGTGTGATTCCTGAGGATGAGAAAATTATTAGTGCAACAAATTCTGGCGAACCTGTCATTTATAGTGGTTCTATTTCTGGTGAGGCGTATGACCGTATTGCAAAAAGAGTTTTGGGTCAAGAGATTCCAATTGCAGAATTTAAAACGCAGGGAGGTTTTTTGAATCACTTAAAAAGGTTATTTTCATGATGGGTTTGGGTGGTTTGTTTGGGCATAAAAAAAGTGCAAATATAGCACATGAACGATTAAGGCTCACTATTGCACGAGAAAGGGATGGAAATGGAGATATCAATACGCCTCCTCCTTACTTTGAAGCGATGAAAAAAGATATTATTGAAGTCATCAAGCGGTATACAAACACTCAGAGCATTGAAATTAAAAACCATAATGTTGACACTCTTGAAGTTGAAATTACACTTGAAAAAAATAGTCAATAAAGGTTAGAAAAATTGATGGAGAAAAAGAATAATTTAAAAACCTCCATTATTTTGTTGGTGGGTGCTGGGTGTGCGGTTGTATTACTTGTTTGTTTATTTTATCGCATACAGATAATTAAGAAATCTGAGTCTATCACCTCCAAGGACTCTGATTTTTTTTTAAATCTTTTAGAAGTTGAAGTCAGAAAAGATATATATTTACCCAATTTACCTCAAGAAACAACCCCTTCACTCCCTCCAAATTCCCCTCCTATAAGGGAATACTTGTTATCTCCATGTCCTTACCAAAAAGGACCGCCACGCGTTGCAATTATTATTGATGATATTGCGTATCCTGCACAAATTCCGCTTTTAAAAAAAATTCCTGTGAAATTCACACCCTCTATTATGCCTAAGGGTGATTTTAATCTGAAAAGCTATGAGCTTAAAGAAAATTTTCCTTTTTATATGGTACATTTACCTCTGGAGGCGGAATCTTTTTATCAGAAAGAATATAAATGGTTGATGGTGGGGGATAGTGTGCAGAAAATAAGTCGCTATATTCAAGAAATTAAGCAGGATTTTCCTGAAGTACGTTTTATTAACAATCATACAGGAAGTCGTTTTAGTGCAGATTATGCATCTATGAAAAAGTTACTAAAAATATTACAAGAAGAAGGGATAGTTTTTATTGATAGTCGGACAACCCCAAAGAGTGCTGCAATGAATGTTTCTGATGAGTTGGGTATAGCAATGTTGGGACGTGATGTATTTTTAGATTATGTAAGGGAAAGAAACTCGATTAAAAAACAATTACAGTCTGCTATCCATCTTGCCAAAAAACGTGGCTATGCTTTGGTGATTGGGCATCCTTATAAGGAAACAATTGATGTTTTGCAGGAAATACCGATATTAGAGTCAGAGGTTGAATTTGTTTTTGTATATGAATTGTTTTGTCAAACCATAATAAAGGAGCAATAAAATGGCATTACCTGAAATGAAGCAAGATATTTATTCTATATTCAATGTTGATGGCAGTGTTTTAGCACTTCAGCAAAGTGATCATTTGCTTGTGAGTGTAGATAATTCTTATTGCATTAGTTCCTATGATATTAATTCTTTGGTGCAAGAACATTCCATGCATGTGAGTAAGAATGCAGAACCTCCTCATCGCTATTCTCACGCCTTTAGTGCTTCTAAGAATGGTTTAATTTGTGCACCTATTGTCGGGACAAAAAAAGCGGCAATTCTTGAGATGGGTGACAATATTACCAAGAAATCTATCATTAAAGAACATAGTGCCGATATTGAATCTTCAGCATTCAGTCCCGATGGGCGTTACTATGCAACTGGTGGACAAGATGGTAGGACATTTATTTATGATGCAAAGAACTTTACTTTGCTTGGTTCTTTGTTACCAAGATTTGATTATATCTCTATGATGCAATTTTCAAGGGATTCGGAGTTGTTTGTGTGTTCTGGGTTTGATAAAACAACAATTGTATTTGATATGGTGCAAAATAAATTTCGTTGCACAATTAAGACACCTGATGTCGTTGAAAGGGCAGATTTTTTTGATGATAATCAACGCCTTTATATGGTGCTAAGGAATGGTGCTTCTTTAGTTTATGATATTGCTAATCGTGATTTGATTAGTAGCGAGAATATTTTTAGTATTTGGCCTAGTGCTTTAGCGATTAGTCCTGATGAACGGTTTGCAGTGGTTGGAACAAGAGGTGAATCTCTTTATATTGTTGATTTGGCAACAAATTCTAGATTATTGGAATTTCGTGCGGACACGCCCGGCATCAATAGTATTTTTTTTAGTGAACAATTCTTGTTTGTTGGTGCGATTGATGGGACAATGTTAGCTGTTGATTATAATCGTGGGCAAGTTGAACTGGAGGCGGCAATTCGAGTTAAGGAATATAAGAAGGCAAGGGAGATGATTGAGCAAAATTTATTTTTGACAATTCACCCATTGATGAAAGTTTTTGATGAGGATTGGCCACAGATTCTGGAAAATGCTGTGAAGCTTTTGAATGGTAAAAAAATTCAAGAGGCGACAGAACTTGTCGAGCCATTTATATATGACCAGCGTAAAGCACAAGAATTTGATTTTTATTTGATGCAACAGGGGGCGGTGAGAGAATTTGCTGAATGTGTGAAAAATAAAGAATATGTGAAAGCGTATGATTTGACCCTCACCAACAAGTTTTTGGTTAATACTCTTGCTTTTATGCAGTTAGAAGCTGCTTGGAATCGTTCTTTTATGCAGGCAAAAAAGATGCTTGAAGAGAATCCGACATTAAATCTTCGTCAAGCAGAGGCCTGTTTAAAGCCCTTTGCATCTTCTGTAAAAAAAGAACTTATTTCACAAATGTTAAAAAATTCTAAAGTCTTTACGCAGGCTGAAGATTTAATTAAGGCAAGGGATTTTAAGGGTTATTTTTCACTGATTAATCAATATGGTTTTTTGCGTGAAACAGAACTTTTTAAAAAAGTTACATTATTAGGTGAAAAAAGTATGGGAGATTTACTCCAAAAAGAACAGGATGGGGCATTTGAACGTGCAGAGGAAATTGCAAAGTTTTTACAAATTTTTCCTAGCTTTAAACGTAGTGCGACTGAACGTATTATTATCATCCAGCAGAAGCGATATTTATTGAATGCAATTGATACAGATAATATTACGCAAGCTTATGCGATTGTTGAGGAACATAAATCATTACGTTCCATGAGCCAGTTTAAAGAGTTTGCACAAAAATTTGAGACTGTTTTTGAGAAGGCGAAGGAGGCGGCGTTTGCTGGAAGGCCAAAAGGGACAATGATTGCGTTTGGTGCATATATGGAAGTCCCTTTTTGGATTGACCGCATTGCCTCCTTATTGAAAATTGCTTATTTGCATGAAATCGAAAATAAGATTTCAAAAGGCAGAATTAATTGGCGTGTAACTTTGAAGCGTTTTATTGACCGATATGGAAGAGATGATGCATTAAAGGCGTTAATTGAGCAACATAATCTTGAGGAGGAAATGAAAGAATTTCAAGAAGAAGGTAATTTTGTTGGCTATCGTTCTCATAAATTTGTTGATGAGATTGTTATATTTTTATTAGATAATCCTGAACAACAACATGTTGAATATGAATGAAAACGGTTGAAAATATTGCATTTGAAACAGTTGTCTTTTCAGATTTGCCCCACGCTATTCAAGAAAAATTCAAACTTCTTTTGAATTCTACACTAGCTCCGAAATTGCGTACCTTACCTCGACAGCTTTATGTACGCGGTTGCTTGGATCTTTTAAATGCTCCTTTGGTTGCAGTTGTGGGGACAAGAAAACCTAATCCTTACACGAGAACTTTAACACAAGAATTGACAAGGAGGTTAAGTCTTGCAGGGGCTGTCATTGTGAGTGGAGGTGCGATTGGGGTGGATATTTTAGCACATAAAGGTGCTCAAAAACGCACAATTTGCTTTTCTCCCGCAGGTATTGAAACATATTATCCTCTTACAAATGTTCAAGAGTTGCGAAGGATTGCTACAGAATGTTTGTTTGTGAGTGAATATACTCATGATTATATGCCACATCGTTGGAGTTTTTTGGAACGCAATCGTCTAATTATTGCAATTGCTGATTGGGTTGTTATTCCTCAAGCTGATTTACAGAGCGGTTCTATGCATTCTGCAAATCTTGCGAAAACTTTAAAAAAACCGTTATTTGTATTACCTCATCGTTTAAATGAAAGTAAAGGAACACAACAACTTTTGCATAATCGATATGCGGAAGGTATTTTTGATATTGATGAATGGATTCAAAAATTTAAAACAGATTTTTGTATTTTGGACGATATAGAGAGTAAGGGAAGTATGTGTGACCCTTTCTATCAATATTGTGCGACGATGCCAAGCTACGATGAGGCATTGGGGCTTTTTGGTGATCGATTGCTAAATGAGGAATTAATGGGGCATATTCAAATTGTGAATGGGCGGGTTGAGCTATGTCTGTGACGCAACACATTGTTGCTTTTGATTTGGGCTTAAAACGAATTGGTGTAGCATTTTGTTATCAGAATATTTGCGTTCCTTTAGAGCCAATTTTGCGCATTAATCGTCATCAAGCTGCACAAGAATGTAGGAAAGTTTTAGAGCAAAAAAAAGCAGAATTACTTGTGTTAGGAATTTCTTTGGATTCAAGTAGTACAGATGAAAACCAGAGACGTTGTGAACATTTTGTTTCTTTGCTGAAAATATCCATTCCTGTCGTTTATGTTGATGAATGGGGGAGTTCTAAAGAGGTTGCGGTTGGTTTTAAGGATAAACGCGATGGCAAACTAGATAGTTTAGCGGCTTTGGTGATATTGGAACGTTTTTTGTTAAATCATACAAAAATATAAAAAGAATATCCTAAAAAGGCGTTAATTTTTGCTATAATTAAGGAAAGTAAACATTTGCATTACATTGGGAGTTGGTGATGAGATGGATTGTGTATATATGGCTCTTTCTTTTAGCGAATGGCTTGGTATGGGGAGGTATTTCCCCTATTGTGAAGCCTTTTGAGAGTGATATTTCTTCGTTAATTGTGAAAGATTTGAGCAGTAAAAAGGTTTTGTATGCAAAGGGCGGAAGTCAACGTATGCGTCCTGCAAGTCTGACAAAAATTATGACAGCGATTCTTGCAATTGAAAGTGGTAAGATGAATAAGGTTGTTACAATCACATCAGAGGCAACAAGGGCTGTTCCAACCAAAGCAGGTTTAAAAGTTGGTGAGAAATTTTATTTACGCGATCTTGTTAAATCCGCATTAATTAGTTCGGCAAATGATTCTGCAACAGCTATTGGTATTTTTGTTGGTGGGAGCAGTAAACGTTTTGTGCAGATGATGAATCGTAAGGCAAGAAAACTTGGAATGCGTGAGACGCATTTTACAAATGCCGTTGGATTGGATATCGGCAATCATTATTCTACCGCAAAAGATTTATTGATTCTTGCTGAATATGCGATTAAGAATCGAACATTTAATCAAATCGTTAAAGTCAATTATCATGCATTTCGTCCTGTAAATCATACAAAACGTCGCTATATTGCAAAAACAAGCAATCGTTTATTAAAGGATAATAAATATGCGGTTGGTGTTAAGACAGGTTATACCTCTAAGGCGGGTCCTTGTCTTATTGCAAGAGCAAAAAAGGGTAAAAAGGATATTATTTTAGTTATGTTAAATTCAAAGCAGAAGCGATGGGAAAGTGCAACAAAGATTCTTGATGGGATTTTAAGTAATGGTGTCAAGGTTGCACAGAATCAATCTGCTAGAGATACACAGTCGTTGGATAAGGGTAGGGTGATACGAACTCCTTATTAGCCGATTGCTTTAATTGTCCATTTTGCAATACAAAACATCATAGAGACCTCAATGCTAGTATCAATATACGAAACTACGCGTTAGGCATTGTTGATGATAGATATAAAATAAAATTAGATAAATCTAGGGTAGGGATTACCCGAAGTTACGCTTGTGGAGATAGCTCTAGCGGAGTATCAAACTATGGAAACATACTAGATACTAGCTATCTATCGTTGAAGCAAGAAGCCCAAGCGTCTTTAGCGTTTGGGTGATTCACAACCGCTTGTATACCTAAATATTTTAAATCCACATTCTTAATATTTTTAAAATGTCCTCTCACTGATGAGTCCGTGTTTTACGGATTCTGTATAGTCTTTAAGAATCCATTGATAAGACTCTATAATTTTTTTAAATATTTTTTTATGTATTAAATCAGTTTTTATTAGTAATATAAATGCAATAATATTAATATATGTTGACTAAACTCTTTTGATATTTACATAAAAAATCTCTTGACATATTCTAAAAACTCTGCTAGAATTAGCACTCAAGATTAGTGATTGCTAAAAATTTAACAATTCACTAATTCATAATATTTTTTTGGAGGAATCAATGAATTTCAAACCACTTGGAAAACGTATTCTTGTTGAAAGAGTTGAAGAGGATACTAAAACAGCTTCTGGAATCATCATTCCAGATAATGCAAAAGAAAAGCCACTTTTAGGCATAGTTAGGGCTGTAAGTGAACATATCTCCGAGAAGCATGGGATTAAAAATGGAGATAAAGTTGCATTTGGTAAATATGGCGGAACAGAAATTAAATTAGAGGGTAAAGAATATTTAATTCTGAAACTTGAAGATGTTTTAGGTGTTCTTGCCTAATCACTGAATATTCATTTAAATAATAAAATAATAAGGAGCATTTTATGGCAACAAAGGAAATCAATTTTTCAGATAATGCACGCAATAAGCTTTATGATGGCGTTAAACAGCTTGCTGATGCAGTTAAAGTAACAATGGGACCAAGAGGACGAAATGTCTTGATTCAAAAATCTTTTGGAGCACCGACAATTACTAAAGATGGTGTTTCTGTTGCAAAGGAAATTGAATTAGCTGAGGCACTTCCTAATATGGGTGCTCAACTTGTAAAGGAAGTGGCAAGTAAAACTGCAGATGCAGCAGGTGATGGAACAACGACAGCAACAGTTTTGGCATATAGTATTTTTAAAGAAGGATTAAGAAATATTACTGCTGGTGCAAGTCCTATTGAAGTGAAGCGAGGAATGGATAAAGCCTCTACCGCAGTAATTGATGAATTGAAGAAAATCTCTAAAAAAGTCGGTGGTCCAGCGGAAATTGCTCAAGTTGCGACAATTTCTGCAAATTCAGATGCTGAGATTGGTAAACTTATTGCTGACGCAATGGAAAAAGTGGGTAAAGATGGCGTGATTACTGTGGAAGAAGCAAAAGGTATTGAAAATGAATTGAGTGTTGTCGAAGGTATGCAATTTGATAGAGGATACATTTCTCCTTATTTTGTTACCAATAGCGATAAGATGGAAGCGGTTTTAGAAAATCCTTATATTCTTTTGACGGATAAAAAAATTACTTCAATGAAAGATGTTTTACCTCTTTTGGAATCAACAATGAAAAGCGGTAAACCTTTATTAATTATTGCTGAAGATATTGAGGGTGAAGCTTTGACAACTTTGGTTGTTAATAAATTGCGCGGTGTACTGAATGTTGTTGCTGTAAAAGCACCTGGTTTTGGCGATCGTCGCAAAGAAATGCTCAAAGATATTGCGACATTAACAGGCGGAGAAGTGATCAGTGAGGAAGTTGGTTTAAGCCTTGAATCTGCAGGTGTGGAGCATCTTGGGCAAGCAGCAAGAATTGTTATTGATAAAGACAATACAACGATTGTTGATGGTAAGGGTGATAAAAAGGGTGTAAGTGAAAGAGTTGCACAAATTCGTAAACAAATTGAAGTTACAACTAGTGATTACGATAAAGAAAAACTACAAGAGAGACTAGCAAAATTAAGTGGCGGTGTTGCTGTGATTAAAGTTGGGGCAGCAAGCGAGGTTGAAATGAAAGAAAAGAAGGACCGCGTTGATGATGCACTTTCTGCAACAAAAGCAGCAGTTGAAGAAGGGATTGTAATTGGTGGCGGAGCGGCTTTGATTCGTGCAGCTGCGAAAGTCAATTTGAAACTAGAGGGCGATGAAAAGGTTGGTTATGATATTATCAAACGAGCAATTAGTGCACCTCTTAAGCAGATTGCACAAAATGCAGGGTTTGATGCAGGTGTAGTTGCAAATGAAGTTGAAAGAAATAGCAATGAAAACTTTGGCTTTAATGCAGCGAGTGGTGAGCATGTTGATATGTTTGTCGCTGGGATTATCGATCCTTTGAAGGTAGCAAGAATTGCGTTACAAAATGCAGTTTCTGTTGCGAGCCTTCTTTTAACAACAGAGGCAACAGTTAGTGAAATTAAAGAAGAAAAACCTGCAATGCCTGATATGGGTGGAATGGGTGGAATGGGTGGAATGGGTGGAATGATGTAATTCGCCACTCTCATTAACCTTGATGATGTAGCCAAACCTCTATTCTTTTTGGGGGTTTGTGCTGTTCTTATTTAACTTTAAAAGCAGCAAAGGAATGGGATGTTGCGAAGATTTTTCATATATTTTTTTATACCTTTAATTTGCTGTTATGCACAAAACCACAAACTCCCTCCAAGTATTACTGAAGTTGATGTTCAAGAATTATCATCTCTGCAGTCTCATCCAAACTATTATGTCCCTTCCAGCAAAGAGGGGTATGTTTTGGCAGGTAGTGGAGTATTGCTAGGAGGAACGGTTGCAATTGCTGGTTTTTTGTATATATTGCCCTCTAGCTTTACTAATTGGGATAAGAATTTAATTTTTTCTATCGAAAAACGTTATGTTAGGAATGTGCGTCAAGCACCTGTTGTGGATAGAGATGACCTATTTTTAAATTGGGTAACTCACCCTTACTGGGGTGCTATTTATTATATGCAGCCACGTATTGCGGGTTATAGTTGGGCTGAATCTTTTGTGTATAGTGCTTTTGCATCAACATTTTTTTGGGAATATGGTATAGAAGCGTTTGCGGAAGTCCCTAGTTGGCAAGATTTAGTTATTACGCCGGCGATAGGTTCGATGGTCGGGGAAATTTTTTATCATACAACACGTTATATCCAGGCTAATAATAATGAGTTTTTTGGTTCAAGATTGCTCGGTAATGTCGCTTTGGGAGTGATGGATCCTATCTCCTTAGTTTTACAGAAAGGTGGATTGGCTGAAACCTTAGGTATTTATAACAAAAACCAGCCCATCAGTACTTTTGTGCCTAATGGGCAAGGTGGTGTTTCGCTTGTTTTTTTGATGCAGTTTTAGTGTTTGGTTTCTCCAAGCACTATCCTTACCGTTTTATTTATTCAAGCCGAAGATTGTATTGTCTGTACGATGCTGTTTGATTGGAATGGGTTCATACCATTGTTGGTCATTAACATGCTCTTCGATATGCAATTTAACTTTTTCTAAAATTGGATCATTGTGCACACTTAAAAGTTGCATGGTATAGCCATGAGCTTTTTTGTAGCGTCCTTCGCAAATATTGCCTAAACAGTGATTATAACAAAGAGCAATCCCTACACCACTAATATCAACAATATTTGCCCCCAATATTAATGTATTATAATTTGCTTGAGGTGTTCCCCACCCTTCTCCATAAATTTCTTCAAGATGTTCTGCTGGATTATCTGGAATGTAGAATGTTTCTCCTACGTATTCTATGGTGGAGCGCCCAAATTTTTTATTACGCGTTAAAAAAGTTTTACCATTTTTATCTAATCCCCAATAAACATAACCATCATCTCTTGGTTGTATGAAGAAGAAGTCAATCCCTATCCCATACTTAATGTGTGCAACAGAGATATTCCATAATCCTTTGCTACCCATAATTTCTTCTTCACTATATGTACAGGTATAACCATAGGCTTTAAGGGCGTTGATAAGCTCTAAGCGCGGAGTGTTCCAAGGAAGCCCAAAGTCAATATCTTTATCATGAGGCAAGATATCGCCATCGCGATAAATCCCCAATAATGTTCCAGCTACTAAAATGAAAGGAATTTTTAGAGAATCCAAAGCTCTTTTGATGTCTAATAATGCTTCTTTTGCTAAAGAAACCTCCATAAAAGGTTCCGGTGGTTTAGAATTTGAAATTGGGTGTTTAATGAACTGATAAAACCCTTTCCTAAAAAGCTCAATTGCCGTCTTCATATCACCTAATTCAAGGTATATGAGTCCTGTGTTATTGTAAGAGGACGGACTTTTGCTAATCTTTAAAAGACGTTCAGAGATCTGTTTGGCCGTTTTGTAGGAATTCACCGAAAGTAGATATTGTAAGTAAACCACCATAACTTTTGGGTCATTTGGGTAGCTTTTGTATAATCTTTCACAAATTTTCTTTGCTTCATTGTAACGATATCTTTCAATCAAAATTTTTGCATATAATAAATTGATGCCTAGATTGTTTGGGTCTAATTCCAATGCTTTTGGAATATATTCTAAGGCATGGATACTATAGCCAAGATTCATATAAGCTTCGATTGTGCCAGAAAGTGCCATTACCATCTCGCTATCACTCTCTAAGGCTTTGAGAAATAAAGCCAGAGCCTCCTCGTTCTTTCCTTGTTGCAGATAGTCCAGTGCTTTATTAGCAATCACTCTTGCTTCTTGTTGATTTTTGGGAGGTTCACCCGCTAGATGGGTTGAATTGACTATTTCTAAAGATGCCACCAATGACTCCTTTAAAGTTGATACCATTTTTATAATTGTAGCTTATGTTTGTTTAAGTATAGCTTGTCTATGGGTTATCTTGTGTGTATTTTATGGGATTTAAACCAAATTCACAGAAGTTTACCCATTCATCTTCTTTATGATTTTCATCTGTAAATAAACTAAAATCAGTTATATTAAAGTAGCGAATAATTTGTGCCTTAATACCTGTGTTTTGAATTTTATTGCAAGAAGGTGACATTTGTAGAAAAACAAGTATGCCACCTGAATCTTTGAGTATTTTAATGGAGTGCATTAATTGTTCAAATTCAGCTTGGTTGCTTAATAGCTCTATATCAGAGTGTATATAATGAAATTTAAATAAAGATATCTGTTGTGATTTTTCTCCAAAAACAAGGGCAGTGTGGACTCTTGAAAAATAATCACAAAAATCAAATCTTTTACAAGGTGTTCCTAAAAAAAAGCTTGTTGTTTGTGAAGTGCATTCTAAAAGTTGCTCGAATCGAAGGCGATAGGTGATTAAATCGGAGACATAGAGGGTTTTTAGCTGATATTCTTTAGCAAATTCTAATAAAAATTTATCACCTCTTCTCGCCATACTACCGTCTTTCTTCATAATCTCACAAATTACACTTATTTGTTTCAAACCCGCTAATGCACAAATATCAATACTTGCCTCTGTGTGTCCATCGCGAACAAGTACACCATTTTTTTTAGCAATAAGAGGAAAAATATGTCCTGGCTTTACAAAATCATCGGATGTTGCATGAGGATTACACATTAAACGAATGGTCAGATCGCGTTCAAATGCAGAAATGCCTGTTTTTGCTTCCTTCGCATCAATGGATACTGTAAAAGCCGTATTGTGGTTAGAATTATTTTTCTTTACCATTGGTTTTAACCCAAGTTGACTGGCAATATCTTGCGTGATAGAGACACAGATTAATCCCCTTGCTTCCTGTGCCATAAAATTAATTTTTTCGGCAGTGCTAAATTCTGCGGCAAAGACAAGATCGCCTTCATTTTCACGATTTTCATTATCCATAATAATAATCATCTCTCCATTTTTGATTGCCTCAATAGCCTCTTTGACTCTTTGGAATGGCATTTTTAAACTCCTATAAAAATTTTTTGGAATTATATCAGAAATACTTGACAAAGAACTTGAAATGAGATATAATTTCTCCTTCCTTAAGAAGTAAAGACTCCATTTTAGGGAATAACAGGTATTATTGGGGTATCGCCAAGTGGTAAGGCAGCAGGTTTTGGTCCTGCCATCTCGGAGGTTCGAATCCTTCTACCCCAGCCATTATTTTTTGAAACTATATTTCTTATTTCTATGGATTTATTTTTGTTGCGGAGTGGTAGCAGTGGTAGCTCGCAGGGCTCATAACCCTGAGGTCGTTGGTTCAAATCCTTCCTCCGCATCCAATTCTACTTTCAATCCCGAATTAATTTTTTAGAATGTATCGCTGTGAGTGGGTTTTGAAAATTTTGACGGAGTATAGCGCAGCCTGGCTAGCGCACACCCTTGGGGTGGGTGAGGTCGTGGGTTCAAATCCCGCTACTCCGATTCTTGCAGACAAGATTAGTTTGTGTAATTGATGAATTCTAAAAATGTTGTTTTTGCGTTAGCTTACTGCTAAAATTCATATTCCGTATTTTTATTACTAAATCTTTGGAAGAGAGTGGAATAGGGGCTTGAGAAGTTTTTGTAGATTAAAATGAGTAGAGTCTATTAATTTTTTTATGCAAATATTCAAAATGGCTAGATTATTTTGTTTTGCGGTGAAATAAAATATAAAGTCCAAGTACCAACACAACAACGCCTAATGAAATACCCATTAACCAATATACATAAGATTTTAATTCTAATTCCTTTGGTGTGAGTTTGTGTGATGGGCTACTGAATGTTTCAATAATTTCAGTAAAACCTAAACCACTATCAGTGATTCCACCAATATAATAACCAAAAATTGCAAGAATGCTTACCCAAATTCCAGCACCTAAAGAAGTATAGAGGCAAAATGAAGCAAGATTCATCTTTCCAGCTCCTGCAGGAAGTGAAATGTATTGTCGCACAACGGGTATTAATCTACCACTAAATGTGGAGATGGGACCATAAACTTCAAAAAATCGTTCCATTTTTACCATTGTTTCTTCTTTGAATCCTACGAATCGTCCATATTTAAGGAGAATTTCACGTCCAACATATAGAGCGAGATAATAATTCAATAATGATCCAGCAAGGCTACCTAAAATACCGCTAATAATAACTAAAAATAAATTCATTTCTCCCTTAAATGCAAGGTAACCAGCAGGAATCATTGCAATTTCACTAGGAAAAGGCACGAAGCTACTTTCCAAAAACATCATTCCAAAAATACCAAAATAACCTAAATGACCAATAAAATCCACTACACCTAAAATAAAATCTTGCAAGAAATCTCCTGAAAGTCTATAAAATTTGCTAGAATTATAGTAGAATATAGATATGAATAGCTTGAAATTTTTTGGTTATTGTAAGGAAAATTAAGATGGCGAAAAAGTGTAAACCTTGTGAATGCCCTGAAGGTGTGCCATTATGGCTTGGGACTTTTGGAGATTTGATGAGCCTCCTTTTAACATTCTTTATCCTTTTACTTTCTATGGCTGTGTTTGTAACAGAGAGGGTAGATAAGGCTATTGGTTCTGTGCAGGGGGCATTGGGTGTTTTAGAATTAGGACGCAATAGTGAGATTACGCCACCAAAGGACATTATTGCTTTACCGATTGAACAGAATGTAGATTCTCCTACAGCACTGAATACCTTTGCAAGTATGATCACTGAGTTTAGTGAGATGACAAAGCTTTCAGAAGGGCCAGCGGTGCGAATGGAAGAATCCGAAGACGGTTTTATTATCCGTATTGCAAATGATGTTTTGTTTGAGCAGGGGAAGGCAGAAATTACCAGCACAAATGGTAAGCTATTTTTGGAACGTTTAGCGATAGAGATTAAAAAGCTTGGCTTGACTTATCAGGTTAAGGTTGTGGGAAATAGTGATAATGATCCAGAGGATCGTGGTACTTATCGTGATAATTGGGAAATTTCTGTGGCGAGGGGTGTTCATGTTGCACAAATTTTTGTTGGGCATGGCGTTTCAGAACAGATTCTTTCAGCTGGTGGAAATGGTGAATTTGACCCTATTGCAAGCAACCAAACCTATGAAGGTAGAATGATGAATCGGCGAACTGATTTATATTTCTTTGCTGTCAATGAGAATCGTGATGAATTTAAGAGTAAAGTGGGGCAGACGATGGGAGCAGAGAGTATTCAAGATGTGCAATAAGGTTTATGTATGCTAGAGAATTTGTCTAGTGGAGCTGTGCGGTTTAAGGAAGAGATTTTTGAAGAGCATAAGGAGTTATTTGGTGAATTAAGCAAGGGGCAACAACCGCATACACTTTTTATTGGTTGCTCTGATTCGCGCGTTGTTCCTAACTTAATTACCCATACAAAGCCCGGTGAGCTTTTTACGATTCGCAACATTGCAAATGTTGTTCCACCTTATCGCGAGGCAAATGAATTTTTGGCGACAACTTCGGCGATTGAATATGCCCTGCAGATTCTAAGAGTAAAGAATATTATTGTATGTGGGCATTCAAATTGTGGTGGTTGTTCTGCCTTGTATGCACCTAAGGAAAGTTTTGAAAAAGTGCCAAACGTATTTCATTGGTTAGAATTGCTTAGTAGCGTAAAAAAGCAGATTTTAAAGATTAATCCTCCAAGTGAGGCGATGCGACTTTGGATGACGGAGCAACTTAATGTAAAGCAGCAGCTTAATAATCTCTTAACTTACCCTGGCGTAAAGGAACGTTTAAAAAAAGGTGAATTGAATTTGCAGGGGTGGTATTACATTATCCAGAGTGGGGAGATTTTTTGTTATGATTTGGAAAATCAGGCATTTTTGCCTTTAAATCATCAATAGGAGTTATAGGATATGATATTAATTGCTGGACCTTGTGTGATTGAAAATAAAGATATTCTTTTTGAAGTGGCGGAATCTCTTTCCCCTCTTGCTTCTCACCAAGACATTGAATTTTACTTTAAATCGAGTTTTGATAAGGCAAATCGTACGAGCCTTGAGAGTTATCGCGGTCCCGGGCTTGAAAAAGGTTTGGAGCTTTTAGCGGAAGTGAAGAAACACTTTGGCTATAAGATTTTGACTGATGTCCATGAATGCTATCAGGTTAAACCGGCAGCTGAAATTGCAGATGTTCTTCAAATACCAGCCTTCTTGTGTCGTCAGACGGATTTGATTGTTGAGGTGGCAAAGAGTGGTGTGATTGTTAATATCAAAAAAGGGCAATTTATGAATCCTGCAGATATGGAATACAGCACCCTTAAAGCACTCAAAACAAAGAAACCTTCTTTGCAGGTTCCTGTTTTTGAAGATTCTAAACATCTTGGGGTTTGGTTGACTGAACGTGGAAGTAGTTTTGGGTATGGTAATTTGGTGGTAGATATGCGTTCTTTGCTGATTATGCGTGAATTTGCACCAGTCATTTTTGATGCTACACATTCCGTGCAAATGCCTGGAGCTGCAAAAGGGAAGAGCGGGGGAAATTCTAATTTTGTTGCACCATTGAGCCGAGCAGCTGTAGCTATCGGAGTGGATGGATTCTTTATGGAAACGCATCCGCGTCCGTCTGAAGCATTGAGTGATGGTGCAAATATGATTACCCCACAAGATTTACAAGAATTAGTTGAAACATTACTTAAAGTTCAGCGTTCACTTCACTAGATAAGGAGAATAGATGAAAAAGATTGAAGGACGTTTATATCTGAATGGAGATGAAAAAATCGCCATTATTGCGAGTCGATTTAATCATTTAGTGGTGGATAAATTAGTCGAGGGTGCGAGAGATGCCTTTGTTCGGCATGGAGGTGATGATGATAGCTTGGATTTGATTTTAGTTCCAGGTGCTTTTGAACTTCCGTTTGTGTTAGAAAGGCTTTTGGGGCAGGGGAATTATGAAGGTGTTTGTTGCTTGGGTGCGGTCATTCGTGGTTCTACTCCTCATTTTGATTATGTGAGTGCAGAGGCAACAAAAGGTATTGCAAATACAACTTTAAAGTATGGTTCGGCCGTTAGTTTTGGAGTTTTGACAACAGATAGCATTGAACAGGCCATTGAGAGGGCAGGAACAAAAGCAGGAAATAAGGGTTTTGAAGCAATGTGTTCTTTGATTGAGTTGATTGATTTGTATCGTCATATTGGGGCATAAATGGCAACGCGTACTCAGGCTAGGGAGGCTGTTGTCGCTCTTTTATATGCGTATCATACTGGAAATCAGGAGATTAGAAAATTTGCGGTTGAGATTCTTGAGGAAAGGCATATTAAAAACCGACAACAACAATTTGCACTTTCTTTGTTTGATGGGACATTACAAAACTTAGAACAAATTGATAAGGTGATTAAGCAAGCTTTAAAGGAGTGGGATTTTAATAAATTGGGTGAAATGGAACGTGCTATATTGCGTTTGGGTACTTTTGAGATTCTTTATTCAGAGACAGATAGAGCGGTGATTATCAATGAGGCGGTGGAGCTTTCTAAAGTTTTTGGTGGAGAGAATGCACCACGTTTTATTAATGGCGTACTTGATGGAATTCCCAAACAAGAGTACAAAGAATCATCAAGGAGGGAAGAATAGTGAGGTTGTGCATTGCTTTAGATTTACCAAGCAGACAGGAGAATATTACTTTAGTCCAGGAAGCAAAGGGGTTTGAGGAAGTATGGCTCAAAGTTGGCTTAAGGAGTTTTATCCGTGATGGAATTCCATTTTTGCAAGAGATTAAGCAAATTGATTCTTCTTTTCGAATTTTTTTAGATTTGAAGCTCTATGATATTCCTAACACAATGGCAGATGCGGCGTATGAGGTTGCTTGTTTGGATATTGTAGATATGTTGAGTGTACATAGCAGTAGCGGTGCGTTGGGTATGAATGCGGTAATGGATCGTTTAAAGCCATTATCAAGACGGCCATTAATTTTTGCAATTTCTGTTTTAACTAGTTTTGATGAAGCAGAGTTTGCAACGATTTATGGGCAAGGTGGCATTTCGTCGAGAGTGGAAGAAATGGCAAGACTTGCAGCTTTAAGTGGTGTTGATGGTATGGTATGTTCTGTTTTTGAATCTTTGAAAATCAAAACTCAGATTGACTCTTCCTTTTTAACGCTAACGCCCGGCATTCGCCCTTTCAATGAAGGGATTGATGACCAAAAACGCGTGGGTTGTTTGGCGGATGCAAAAAATGCAAGGAGTGATTTTATTGTTGTTGGGCGTCCAATCTATAAAACACCAAATCCACGCCAAAAGATTGAACAGATTTTAAAAACAATAGAAAAGCTTTAGGAATTTTGAGTTATAATTTTATTATCCATTAATCTTAATTGACAAGGAGTTTGCGATGATGAATGTTTTTGTAAGACGCGAAGGGCTTGTTTTGCGCGAAACTTTTAGCGTAGCTTCTGCTCCCATCCAGCAAACTGAAACAGTATTGTGGATTGATCTTTTAAATCCTAGTGTTGCTGAAATTGCATATATTTCACAGCATTTTACATTAGATATTCCTAACAAGGAAGAAAGAGAGGAGATTGAGGAGAGTTCAAGATATTGGGAAGATAGTGAGAATATTACAATCAACACTTACTTTTTGATGGCACACTCTAAAGATGGTTGGGATATTTATCGTACTTTACAAAATGAAACTGTTACATTTTTATGTCACAAAAACATTCTTTTTACGATTCGCTATAAAGAATTTCGTACTTTTGATGAAATTCAGAATCGTGTTTTAGCGAGTCCAAAAAAGTTCCTTGATGGTTTTGATGTGTTGGGTAAGATTTTTGAATACCGCATTGAATTAGATGCGGATTTGTTAGAAAAAGCGGCGAAAGATATGCGTGATTTACGCAGTGGAGTCTTTGGCCAACGTTATCAATACGAAGAATTATTGGCAAGGTTGGCAGAATTGCAGGAATTTCATTTGCGCCTTAGGGATAGTTTATTTGATAAGCGACGTGCAATTATGTCTTTATTGAAAAGCCCTAAGGGTGATGCAGATTTGAAAAAAGATTTAACGATTGTTTCAAAGGATTTAAATTCTTTAGTGGAGTTTACAAATGTCAATATGAATGGGCTTGATAATATTCAAAATTTATTTTCAAGTCAGATCACGATTGAGCAAAATAAAATTATTAAATTCTTCACTGTTGTGACCGTTGCTTTTATGCCCCCAACACTTGTTGGTACGATTTATGGTATGAATTTTGAAAATATGCCAGAATTGAAATGGGAGTATGGATATTGGATTGCTTTGGTGACAATGCTTATTTCTATTGCTGCACCCTTACTGTATTTCAAAGCAAAAAAATGGCTGTAATTCATACTTTATAAATTTAAAAAGGATTCAAAATGTTACATGATCGTTTGGTTGAGGAGGGAAATTTTTGTTTTCGTTATAGAAGCTATATTCCTTTGTGTCTTGTCCCGATTTTTATTTTAACAATGCTACTTTTTGGGCAGGATTTATTGATTGGTGATTCACCTGCAGAATGGAAGTGGGTTGCGGATTCTGATGGATTACAATATAACCATTTTTTGATTATTATCGCAATAATTGTGGGATTCTTAGGTGAGGCGATTCGTATTTATGTCGCAGGATATGTTGCCAAAGATACTTCCGGGCGAAACACTAAAGCACAGAGGGCTGCTTCATTGAATACGACAGGTGCTTATAGTCTTTGTCGTAATCCATTGTATTTAGGAAATTTTTTGATGATGTTATCACCCTTAATATTACTTGGGAATATATTTTTATTGATTGTGTTTACATTGTTATTTTGGCTTTATTATGAACGTATCATTTTTGCAGAAGAAAAATTCCTATCTGAAAAATTTGGTGATGAGTATAAGGAGTGGACGCTGTATACGCCATGCTTTATCCCCTCATTTCAGAGGTATCGTAAGCCTGATTTGGAGTTTTCTCTTAAGACGGTCATAAGAAAGGAATTTAATTCTATATTTGGTTTGGTTTCTTCATTATTTTTTGTTTCGTATATTATTGAAATGTATGCTAAAAAGGCGTTTTTATTAATACCTAATATGGAGATTACATGGCTTTTTTGTTTTTCTCTTATTGCTTATATTATTATCAGGATTCTTGTAAAAAAGACACAAATTTTTGAAGGGGCAAGGTAGCCTAAGACAAATTGACACCAAGTTGTATAATTGTCTTAGGGATTAGGAGTAGGCTATTTTTTGATGGGAATTTCTACAGAAATAGTTGCTTCACTCCAAGTCTTTCCTTCGTGCAATTCTTTGCAAGATTCGTGCAATTTTGCTAGAGCTGAATTGAGTGCAAAATCATTGAAATCTACTACGCCTTGTGCATAGAATTTATCTTTCTTAACTTCATAAGGCAACCAAGCTGGTATACTCTTACCGTTCATTGTGATTGTTGCCTCTAATCTCCCCTTATTCTTATTTTTTGCATCAGCTGTGATTTTGTCAATAACAACAACAATCTCGGGAGATTTGAATTGTTGAAAGAAATTTTCTTTCACAGTCTGATTTTTTGTTTCATCAGCTAAATCAACGCTTAATCCATTAATTGTAGCTTTTGCACCTTTTAGACCTTCAATAGAAGTAGGCACTTTACCAAAATCATATTTAATATCACCAAAAGTTCCAGAGACAGGAGTTTTGTCATAAAACTTGTATGCTGTCCATGTCATTTTTGTTTTTGTGGTGTCCAAATTTGCACCCCAAGTTAGCGTTCCTAACGCAACTAAAGCAAGAAGACTTTTTCTTAACATTTATTATCCTTGTGTTGAGCTGAAATTTTATCGTCCGTGTTGTCTTAGTTATAGCACACACAATAAAATTAGTAAATGTTATCTAAAAAATACAAACAAGTCAATTTAATGTAAAAAATGGTTATTTTAGGTTATAATACGCCATATTAGCAGTGAAAAAAGAATCAATCAAAGGAAATGCATGGGTCGAGCATTTGAGTATCGTCGGGCTTCTAAAGAAAAGCGATGGGATAAGATGTCTAAGTTATTCCCAAAATTAGGTAAAATGATTACAATTGCGGCAAAAGAGGGTGGCGGTGATCCGGAAATGAATGCCAAACTTAGGAGTGCAATTGCGACAGCGAAGGCACAAAATATGCCAAAGGATAATATTGACGCAGCTATTAAACGTGCAAGTGGAAAAGATGGGGTTGTAATTAGTGAGATAAATTATGAGGCAAAAGCCCCACATGGTGCTTTGTTGTTTATTGAGTGTGCAACGGATAATCCGACAAGAACAGTGGCAAATATTAAAAGTTATTTAAATAAATTAGGTGGACAACTTTTGCAGAATGGATCGCTTGAATTTATGTTTTCCAGAAAAGCTGTTTTTGAAATTCCTAAGGCTACTGTTTCAGTAAATTTGGAAGAATTGGAGTTGGCATTGATTGATTTTGGATTGGAGGAAATGGATTCTAGTTCAGAGGATTTTCTTTATTTGTATGCCAATTATACTGATTTTGGGATGTTGTCTGAAGGATTAGAATCCATCAATGTTAGCTATTCTAAAGCGAATTTGCAACGCATTGCTAACAATCCCGTAGAATATACGCAAGAACAGTTGATGGAAATCGAAAGATTGCTTGACCGAATTGAAGATGATGATGATGTTCAGGCGGTTTATACCAATATTGCATAGTGATTGAGAGGTACTGTTAATGAAACATTATAAGAGTGAAACCAATTTGATTCACGCTGGTTGTGAATGTGCTGAGACAACGCAGATAAGGGGTGATCCATCTTATCAAATTACCTCATACCAAACGAAAGATATGAGTACTGCAACTAGTATTTTAGAGCAACGTATGTCTGTATTTGATGGAGGAGTGGGTGCCCTTGCTTTTGCGAACGGACAAGCTGCTATCCTTGCCACGATTCTTAGTGTTGCATCCGCAGGGGATGAGGTTATATCTTTAGATGGTCTTTGTAACCGTACGCATTATCTTTTTAAGCACACACTCAAGCAGTTTGGGATTAAGGTGCATTTTGCGGATTCTAGTAATATCTCTTCTGTCTCTGCCTTGCTGACTCCTCAAACAAAAGCAATTTATGCAGAGACGATTGGGAGATTAAAGTTGAATGTTACAGATATTGTTGCTTTGGGTGAAATTGCACATCGTGCACATTTACCTCTCATAATCGATAATACATTAATGCCTTTTGTATGTCAGCCATTGAAGCTTGGTGCAGATATTGTTGTATATTCTGCAACGGAGTTTTTAGGTGGGCATGGCAATAGTTCAGCTGGATTGGTTATTGATAGTGGGCAGTTTGACTGGATGTATCAGGAGAACGGGGAATATAAGTTTCCTCTTATTGTTGCAAGCAAGAATTGTTCTGAGTTGGATTCTGTGGGTTTATTAGTAGATTCTGCATTTATTATGAAAGCAAAGGCAACTTTATTGCGTGATTTTGGGGTTTGTCTTAGTCCCTTTAATGCTTTGTTGATATTGCAAGGTTTGGAGACATTGCACTTGCGCATGGAACGGCATATTGAAAATGCAAGAAAGGTTGTTGCATTTTTAAAAAATCACCCAAAAACACAAAGGGTTGTTTATCCTGGATTGCATTCTTCGCAAGAGGATATTCTTGCACAAGAAAATTTTAAGATTGGTGCTGGAAGTATTGTTGGCTTTGAACTTAAAGGTGATATTGGGAATGGAAAAAAGTTTATGGAATGCTTAAGTCTTTTTTCATGTTCAATGAATGTAGGGTGTGTGAAGTCTTCGGTTTGTTCTGTTGACACGATGTATACGGAACTGACTAATGAACAAAAAGAACAAATAGGCATAACCAAAAATTTTGTTTATTTAAGTATTGGTATTGAGCATATCGAGGATATTGTTGATGCTATTGATTCTGCCTTAAGAGATATTTGACCAAAATAATATTCAGAAAAAGGAGAAAATATGTTGAATAGATTCGTAGCTTTCTTTTCGGGTATAAAAATAAAGACAAAGATGAGGTTTTTAATACTCATTCCTCTTTGTTCTATCATTTTTCTGTCTTATTGGATAACTTCAGAGTACTACAAGGATGAAAAAAGTGCAGATTTATTGCAAGAAAGTGTGATTCTTTCTGTGCAGCTTTCTGCCGTTGTTCATGAGTTACAAAAAGAAAGAGGGGCATCTTCTGGATTTTTGGGGAGCAAGGGTGGTGAGTCCTTTAAGAACATTTTGACAAAACAACGTGTAGATACGCAGAAATCAATGGAATCTTTGGAGAATTTTTTAAAAAAATTTGATATATCCTTGCATCCCCGTTTGCAAAGTTCTTTGCAGGAATCTCTAACCCAATTAGCGAAAATTTCAGAAATTCGACAAAATGTGGATAGTCTGAATGTGAATATTAATCAGATTCTTGGTTATTATACAAGCACAATCGCAAAGATTATCGATACAATTTCTCAAGTTGCAAACGAAAGCACAAATAATCAAATTACAAAAGATTTGGTGGCTTATATTAATTTTCTCCTTTCTAAGGAAAATGCAGGACAGGAAAGAGCGGTGCTTTCTAATACTTTTGGTGCAAATCAATTTGCACCGGGTATTTATAACCGTTTTCTTGCATTGGTTGTTGCCCAAAATGCTTATTTGAGTAATTTTAGGGATTATGTCCAAAAAGATATTTTGGATATGTATGATAAAAAGAGTCAAGATAATAGTTTTGCGGAAGTAGAACGTATGCGTAAAATTGCTATGGACCGCTTTCTTGAAGGTAATTTTGGTGTAGAGGGGACATACTGGTTTACAACTATTACCAATAAAATTAATATCCTTAAGGAGGTAGAAGATCATATTGCTGAAAACTTATTGCAATCCGTAAGGGATATGTATGCACAAAGTAAATTTGCGTTTCAATTATTTGGTCTTTTAGCTGTTTTAGTTGTTTTATTTATTTTTGTTTTGGGTGTTGGGACTGTACGTGAAATTACGGGTAAGATTGACCGTATTGAATCTCAATTGTTAAACATTGCGGAGAGAAAAGATCTAAATCAGCAAATCTCTATTTATTCTAGTGATGAAATGGGTAATGTTGCAAAGGCTGTTAATGTGCTTTTGGAAAGTTTTAAAAAGGTATTGGCGAATGTTCAGCTGGGGAGTCGTCAAAATTCAAATATCTCTAGTGATATGTTTAAAATTGCAGAAGAGGCATTGAGTGTTACTAAACAAGGTAAAACTTTAAGCGAACAACTTGCAATTTTAGAGCATGATATGAAAGATTCTGTGTTGATGAATAATAAAATGGCACAGGATACAAAACAAAGAACATTGGAAGCCTCCGAAAACCTTGCAGGAATCATTCAACTAGTGAATCAGCTTTCTGAAATGGTAGAAGTAAATGCAAGTGTGCAAGAAAGTGTTTTAACGAATGTTAAACAGCTAGAATCTGATGCAATGAATATTAAAGGGGTTTTAACGGTTATTGCTGATATTGCCGACCAAACGAATTTGCTTGCCTTAAATGCGGCGATTGAAGCTGCAAGGGCAGGGGAACATGGTAGAGGCTTCGCTGTTGTGAGTGATGAAGTAAGGAGTCTTGCAGAGAGGACACAAAAAAGCTTGAATGAAGTGAATATTATCATCAACACAATCTCACAAGCAATTACAGGTGTTAGCTCACAAATTGCAGATAGTTCAGAGAGTTTCTTTAATCTTGTTAGTGTTGCTAGAGATATGACTTCACACGCACATAATATTGCAGATTCTATGAATGAAGTTACAGGAATGAGTGATTGTGCATTACAATCTTCACAAAAATTACAAGCCCATTCTCAGAGTTTTTTGGAGGGAAATCAGCAAATTACAGATTGTTTGCAAAATATCGTTAAGGAAATGGAGAAAATTTTTGATATCTCTCAAGAATTAGATCAAAAAACTTTAGAAATTCAGCAACAATTAGCAGAATTCCATATTTCACAAAAGGAGGTTTAAATCTATGCTGGACAATGAATATTTTTTGGATGTTCAAGGGCTGGGTTGTCCAGAGCCTGTTGTTCGTGTAAAACGTGCTTTAGATGATATGAGTAATGGAACTTTATATGTTACTGCAAATTCATCAATTTCTAATGAGAATATTCTTAGGTTCGCTAAAAAGGCAGGGTATGAGGCAAGTAGTGAGGAAAAAGGTGATGGTTGTTATCATATCAAAATCATTAAAGATGAAAGTTATGTCGCATTAATCACAGGAAATTCGCTAAAAAATAATACAACGATTCTGGTTACAAATGATGTATTGGGTGAACGGAATACTTTAGGTGAGAAACTACTGCGGACTTTTTTGCGGACTTTGCTTGATACAGATAGAATACCAGATAAGATTATTTTTGTCAACCAAGGTGTTTTTTTGACAACAAAAGAGGAAAATAAAGACACAATAGAATGTCTATGTCTTTTAGAAGCAAAGGGTGTTGAGATTTATTCTTGCAGTACTTGCTTAGAGTTCTTTGGATTAACAGAACAGCTGAAAGTTGGTAAGGTAGGTAATGCTTTTGAAACAATGAATAGTCTTTTGCAAGAGGCTACTGTTGTATTTTAAGAGGGATTATCTTGCGAAAAATATTACTGATTGTGGATGGAGTTGTTGCACAAGACTTTTTGAAAAATTTGTTAAAACGTGGTGTTTTACATAATAGTTATATTGTTGTTTCCAAGGAAGAATGGGTGGGGAACTTTTTATGCATTGAAGACGAATTAGTTTTTCATCATTTTGATCCTACATCTGCTTCAAAATTAAATAGTCTTTTAAGCCGGGAGGTTTTAGATGCCTTTATTGTAATGAGTGACCAAGCTGAAGCAAAGGCGGTTTATTATATTTTAAGGCAGTATTCTCAAAGGATTGCAATTACTTTCTTAGGCGGAGAGCTTGATGTAGAAGATAAGAATCTTAATATTATTACTGAAAGTTCTTTAATTGCAACACATTTAATTGAGCGAGTACCCAACATTCCAATTATTGCAAAAGATATTGGGCTTGGAGGTGGAGAGATTATGGAAGTTAGTGTACCATTTGGTAGCTCTTTTGCGTATCGCTCTATCGGTTCTATTAGGCAAAAAAACTATAAAATTGTTGCCTTGTATCGTGATGGACGTATGATGTTTGCAAAATATTCCATCATCATTGAACCTAATGATGCTTTGTTGCTAGTTGGTGATCCAGGCGTTTTGCTAGAGGTGTATAAAAGCATTAAAGAAGAATTAGGACAATTTCCTTTTCCTTTTGGAAGAAATTTAATTCTTTATTGTGACTGCTTAAAGGATTCTAATGTCTTGTTTCATTCCATTGAAGAATCTTTATATTTATTGAAGCATTCTAAGGCAAAGAAACTTTATATTCAAGTTCTTAATCCAACTTATCCTGAATTGTTGCATTCACTTCGCAAGAAAGTGGAGGAAGAATCCCATGTTGAAATTACTATTAAGTATCGTAGGCAACCCTTTGTTGAAATTCTTAAAGAAGATTATGAGAGACTTGGCGGTGGGCTTGTTTTGTTTCGGGACCATTTCTTTATGCAACGACATGTCCGCAAGGTTTTACTTAATTTAAATATTCCACTTTTACGTTTAGGGTGTGGGAGATTGCAAGATTTTGTCAGTTCTGCTGTGCTGATTAGCCCAAAAATAAGGGAAAGTGAAAAGATTTCTTCGGTTGCTTTTGATATTTCTAATCAACTTAAATATTCATTAATTCTTTATGATTTTGCCCCTGATGATCATTATCATACGGAAGTGACTGAACACTATGAAAGTATGGCGCAAATTTTTGATGTAGGCTTAGAGGTAAAAACAACTTCTATGGATAATCCTATTGTTTGGTTAATTGAGAATCCAAATATCTTAGGTATATTTCCTTTTACAGAGGAAATGACAAAACGACGTTTAGGTCCTTTTAGTACAAACTTAGGTAAACTTAGTCTGGATTTTATTGCAACACATAAATTATTTATTCCTATTGGAAAATGAGGAGGAAATGGTGCAGCGGATTGATGTAGAATGTAAAAATGAATCTTATCCAATTTTTATTGGTGAGTTACCCCAAAAATTAGAATTTGAAGGAAGTGTTTTAGTTGTTACAAATAGCAAGGTTGCAGGGATTCATTTACGTACACTATTGCAGTGTATTTATGCGAAAGAATGTTTTGTGTGTGTATTAGAAGACGGCGAAGAATATAAAAATATTCAATCTGTGCAACGGATTTTAGAAACAGCTTTTATCCATAAATTAGACCGTCAGTCGACAATGATTGCATTTGGCGGCGGTGTAGTTGGTGATATTGTAGGTTTTGCAGCAGGAATTTTTATGCGTGGAATTTCATTTGTGCAAATTCCCACAACACTTCTTGCACAAGTTGATGCAAGTATTGGAGGAAAAACAGCGATTAACAATAAGTTTGGTAAGAATTTAATTGGACTTTTTCATCAACCAAAAGCCGTTTACGTGAATCCTTTTTTCTTAGGAACATTAAGCCATCGTGAAAAATCTTCGGGCATTGCGGAAATTATCAAAATGGCAGTGATGTTTGATAAAGATTTTTTTGAGTGGCTTAGTATGCAGAATTTGCAGGGATCAAGTTTGCTTGAAGCAATTATGCGTGCTATTTTAATTAAAAAAGAGGTCGTTGTGAAAGACGAATTAGAACGAGGTGTGCGCATGGCTTTGAATTATGGGCATACTTTTGGGCATGTGATTGAAAAAGAGACACAATATAAGCAATATTTGCATGGCGAGGCGGTAAGTATGGGTATGATAATGGCAAATCGCTTGGCAGTACAATTGGGGTATTTGAGTGTTGATGAGGAATTTCGTATCCAAAAAATACTAGAGAAGAATGATTTACCGATTTATTATAAAATTCCGAGCATGGAGAGTTTTTATCAATCACTTTTTTTGGATAAAAAAAATGAGAATCATCAGATTAGATTTATTCTTCCGCATAATATCGGTCGCTTTATTCCTTGCACTCACCTTTCAAAAGCAGAAATTATGCGGACATTGGAGGAGTTTTGCGACGATTAATTTTTGTTTTTGTGGTTTTATTTTTGGGAGCGATTTACCTTTATGCAGAGGAGCAGAATCTCTCTAAAGTGGGAGATATGGATGTGGCAGCTACTTTGCTTTCCCAAAATCAAATTCTTCTACAACTTAAAACTATCAATAGAAGCTTGAATCAACAGAATAATTTATGGATGAAAAAATATGCAAATTATAAGTCTTATTATGATGTAACTATGGAACTAGTCAGCACAAAAGAACGATTGGATGCTCTTAAAAAAATCATTAAACCGTCTATTCAGCAACAAAGTGAGCTTTCAATTTTGCAACGTCGTGAGGAAACCCTAACAAAACAAAAAATGCTTCTTGCTGAATATAGAGAATCTCCGTTTAAAGAATTAATGCAACCAGCAGAGGATACAACCGAAGTTCCACATATTACGAATCCAATTCTTATTTTACAAGGATTTTCATATATTAAGCAATTAAGGCAGGAATTAGATAGGTTGAGTAATAACTACAATAGTCTTGCTGTGCTTGTTGATGAGCTTGAGAAGAAAGAAAAACTTCTTAAGGCATTGGTTGATATGGGTGTTGACAAAAATATTTTAGGTAATAATCATACACTTGAAGAGGAGATTAGTCTCACAGAGCATGCCCTCACTGAATTAGAGACGGCATATAGTGTTTTTAATACAACCCTTGATTTGTATCGCAAAAAAGTAGAGGATTTAACGGCTGTTCTAACGGCAGATATTAAGAAGCAATTTATTCAGGGCGGGATTGTTGGGATTGTTATTCTTATCTCAATTTTTATTGCATTTTTGATGAAAATGGTTATCCGCAAATATATTCGTGATAATGAACGTATTTATACGATGAGTAAGTTAATCAATTTTGTGAATATTACCATTATTATCTTTATTTTACTATTTGCTTATTTAGAGAATGTAACCTATCTTGTAACTGTGCTCGGTTTTGCTTCAGCTGGTTTGGCAATTGCGATGAAAGATTTATTTATGTCTGTTTTGGGTTGGATTGTGATTGTGGCTGGAGGTTCAATTCATGTCGGCGATCGTATTCGTGTTGTGAAAGATGGTGCAACATTTATTGGCGATGTATTGGATATTTCGATGTTGCGTATTACAATTCATGAGGGTATTACTTTATTGACCTATTCAGAACATCGTCGTGCAGGACGCATTATTTTTATTCCCAATAATTATATTTTTACAACAATGATTGCAAATTATACGCATGGTAGTATGAAAACAGTTTGGGATGGAATTGATGTTACAATTACTTTTGATTCAAATCACAGAAAAATGGTGCAGATTTGCATGGATATTGCAAAGCATTACGCAAAAGGATATACAGATATTACGCGTAAGCAGCTCAATCTTTTAAGAGACCGTTATTCCTTGCGCAATACAAATGTAGAACCCAAAGTTTTTACCATGCTAGAATCCAATGGTATTCGTGTTTCTTTATGGTATCAGACAAATGCTTATGCTGCATTGCCATTGAGGAGTACAATCTCAGGCGAAATTATTGATGCAATTAATCGCGAGGAAGATATTACAATTGCTTATCCAACAACAACTGTCCATTCCTCAAATGGGGAAAAAGGAGATGGAAATATTCCTTCAATTCAAACCACTCCTACATATCAAACAGGTGCTAGTTCAACGCATTCAGGAGAATTATTGTGAGTGTCCAAAAAGTGTTTTTTAAAACATTTGGCTGTCGCACTAATGTTTTTGATACAGAAATTATGCGTTCTTGTCTGCGGGATTTTTCTGTTACACAGCAAGAAGAACAAGCAGATATTGTCGTTGTTAACTCTTGTACTGTAACTAATGGGGCTGATAGTAGCGTTAGGAGCTATATACGTCGTTTAAATGCGATAGGAAAGAAGGTTTATTTGAGTGGCTGTGGTGTGCATACGCAAGGTGAAAGACTTTATAATGATGGACTTGTTTTTGGTGTCTTTTCACATGCATTTAGAGAGAAAATTAATGATATTTTAATGCAAGAGCAACGCATTTTTGAATGCAAAGAAAATGAATTGGTTGACTCTAAGATTGTACCTGAGGTGATTGGAAAAAGTCGTGCTTTTATTAAGATTCAAGAGGGTTGCGATTTTTCTTGTAGTTATTGTATTATTCCCTCTGTGCGTGGGCGAGCACGTTCCCAATCAAAAGAGAAAATTTATGAACAAATTGCTTTACTTTGTGATATTGGATTTACAGAATTTGTCTTGACTGGTACAAATATGGGTAGCTACGGAAAGGGCTTGGGAGATATTTTTTCAGACTCACTTGCAACTCTTATTAAGAATATTTCTAAGATTCAAGGTGTCAGACGTATTCGTTTAGGTTCGCTAGAGCCGAGTCAAATTGATGCTGAATTTAAAGAGTTGTTGGGTGAACCCTTTATGGCTAAGCATTTACATATTGCCTTGCAACACACTGATGATGAGATGCTTAAAATAATGAATCGTAAAAATTATTTTATGCAAGATTTGGAGCTTTTTGAAGAAATTGCAGATAAAGGGTATGCGTTGGGGACGGATTACATTATTGCACATCCAGGTGAGAGTCAGGAACGTTTTGAGAAAGGGTTTAAACGTTTAGAGCAATTACCCTTGACGCATATTCACCCTTTTATTTATTCTAAGCGGGACAATACCGTATCTGCTAAGTTTATGCAAGAAACAAAGGGAGATGAAGCAAAACAGAGACTCAAACGTGTAAATGATTTGATTGCACAAAAGAATTATGCTTTTCGTAAGAATATTCAAAACCAAAAAATCCCCTTACAAATTTTGATTGAGAATTCTTCACAACAATGTTTAAGTGGACTTGACCAGTACTATAATCGTATGGTGTTAGAAAATGGTGTAATGGGTTTTTGGGTAGAACTCACAAATTATCAAGTGGAGGATAAAAATAATTATGGCAAGATCTAAAGGCAGGAATTTATTAATCGGTATTGTTACATTATTATTTGCTGTGTTTTTGATGAGTTATGTTTTGTATAAAGATCGTGCAAAGCTTGTCAGTGCTGAAGAAATGGTGAATCTTGTTGAGCAGAACCAAGCATCTTATGCATATTTGGAAGGGGGGTATCTTTATTTAAAAATAAATGATTCTTTCTATAAAGCACCACAAATCAGCCTACCTATCCGTGAGTTAACAATGCGTGTACCTTTGGAAATTCGTCCAGAGTATGATGGCTATTCTTTATTGTTTGATGTTGTCATTGTTTTATTTTTTATTTTTATAGGTATTGCATTTTATCGTTTTTTTAAAAAAGAACCTCCTATTAAAGAGAGGCATTATACAGAATCTAAGAAGCATCAGCCTTTTAATCGTGAAATTCTTACGCGTAGTTATGAGGATAGAGAAGGGCTTGATATGCGAATTTCTCAAACAATGTGTGATGTTACTTTTGCGGATGTTGCGGGCATCAAGGAGGTCAAGGAGGAGCTGGAGGAGATTATTGATTTTTTAAAAAATCCTCAAAAATATCATCAATTTGGTACGAAACTCCCCAAAGGTGTTTTGCTAATGGGGCCTCCTGGAGTCGGAAAAACCCTCATTGCAAAAGCAATGGCAGGAGAGGCAGGGATTCCTTTTTTTTACCAAAGTGGCTCAAGTTTTGCACAAATTTATGTGGGAATGGGTGCAAAACGTGTTCAAGATTTGTTTCGTCGTGCTAAGATGGCAGCTCCATCAATTATTTTTATTGATGAGATTGATGCAGTCGGAAAAGCGAGGGGTGGTGGCAGAAATGATGAAAGGGAGGCAACGCTTAATCAACTTCTCACGGAAATGGATGGTTTTGAGGATTCTAAGGGCGTGATTGTCGTGGGTGCAACCAATAAAATTGATGTACTTGACGAGGCATTGTTAAGGAGCGGACGTTTTGATAGGCGGATTTATGTGGAACTTCCTGACTTTTATGAACGTGTGAAAATCTTAGAAGTGCACTTAAAGAATAAACGTTATGAATTAGATTTAGAGGAAATTTCGCGTCTAAGCGTTGGTTTTAGTGGAGCGGCGTTAGCTTCTTTGGTGAATGAAGCGGCATTAAGGGCGATTAAGCGGAAAAGCCCCAAGATTACTATGGAGGATGTTCTTGCCTCAAAAGATAAGGTTGTTTTAGGTAAACGTAAACAACTGAGTGTGAGTGACGAAGAGAAAAAGATTCTAGCTACATATCAGGCGGCAAAAGCGTTAGCAGCGTATTGGATGGAGATGGAATTTGAGAAAATCTCTCTTATTAATGAGGGAATTAAGGAATTTGATAAAGAACTGTTGAGCCGTAGTGAGATTTTTAATAAAATTAAGATTTTACTTTCTGGCATTACTGCACTTGAGATTAATTACGGCGAGAGTTATTCAAACTGTGAAGAGGATTTAAATAAAGCGAAAGTTTTAGCATTAGAAATGGCAGAAAAATATGGCATGGGGGATAAAATTATTGGTGATAGCTATGATGCCTTACAGATTTTAGGGAATGCGAAAAATGAAATGAAGGAGTTTTTTGAAAGTTCTAAGGTAGCTTTAAAAAGTATTGAAGAACGTTTATTGGAACAAGAAAGACTTAGCAAGGAAGAGATTAGAAATATTTTGAAGAAAGTGATGTTCTAGCGGTTGTACAAATTTTTATGCAATTATATTTATATTTGTTAAAGTTTTTTTATGTTCGCTTAGAAGTAAAGTGACATTGTTGGATACCGACAACAGGGGGGTATGTATTCTATTACTTTAGAATTTTTAGAGTAGAGATGATAAAGTATGCCCTATTTTTTAGGGTATGTGGGATAGGCAGATTTTTATTCAATGCTGTGGTAGATTTTGTTGCCAACTTTTTGATAGTTTTGTGTAGGAACTTGATGGATATCAACATTACCATACCGCGTGGAAAAACTGCCATCTTGATGTTGGATTAAACCCTTATCTTGAATAAAATGTTGTCCATCGCTATAATAGATATAGTTGCCCCATTGTTGTGTGTCATGAGAGATAGCTTTAAGGGAGTTCGGTAAATCTTCCTCAAGCTGAATGAGAATTTCAGGCATACTGTTTACAGGTTCTTCTAAGGAAAGAAGGGGGATATCAAGGATTTGTGTGGGTGGGAGAAGTGGCTCGTTGATGCTAACTGGTTGTTCTGCAAAGCAGAAAGTGAATGTAATTATAGCTACAATTTTTTTTATATGGATTCCTTTAATGTTTTTTACGTGCGAAACGATCGACAAGGATAAATAAACAGGCAAGGAGTATAATCCCAAATACTGGGAATAGATAAGGATGATCTTGTAGAGCATAAAAAGTTTGTACAAATACTTCTCCTAAAAAATATGCTCCCAAACCAATGGAAGCACCCCATAAAAAGGAAGCAAAAAGATTATAGACTGAAAATTTCAGTGGGGGATACTGCCCAACACCCATCACAATAGGCACAAAACTTTTGACTGCATAGATGTATTTTTGTATGAAAATAACTATACTCCCATATTTTTTTAGCCAATGTCGCACAAGTGCAATTTTACGGCGATGTTTTTGTAGTTGTCTAAGAACTTCTTGTTTTTGGTAACGTGCAAAGAAAAATAAACATTGTGAGCCAATAAAATTTCCCATAGAAGAGATAAAAATAACAAGAGAAATATCCATTTTTCCCATGAAAGAGAGAACGCTACCCGCTAGCAGAGCAACAAATCCGCCACCAAAGGAGTAGAGGAATAGAATAATATAACCATATTTAGCTAATGTATCGAGTGTTTCTTCCATATGATTCCTTAGGGTTTATTGAGGTTCCTCTGGGGGTGTTGCGGGTTCAATCTGTTCTGGAATGGGTGGTGGTAAAGGTTGATTATTCCCCTTTTGTGTACGTTGATTGAGTAAGCCCAAAGCATCGGCACAAAGTTTTTTGTATGGGCTATTGCCTTCCACTTGTGTGCATTTTTCATAACTCTCTTGACTTAATGGAGTGAATGTTAAAGAATCTGCTACAGAACCTTTGTTGTAAAGTACTTTTGCCCTCTCATCATCATTAAGCGGAAGTTGTTCTGATTGATTAAGTATTGCTAATGCCTCTTCAAGTCGATTGCTTTTAATGAGGGATTCTACATAAGTGAGTTCAGCCCATGGAGAATACTCTGGGCGTTTGTGTAATTCTTGTAAACGTAATAACTCCTTTGCATAGAGCTCAATCGCTGGACGATCATCTTTTTTTGCAGCTGCATTTAAGAGTTCCTTTTGAATCTCAATCATACGATCATCGTCTTTAAACATTTCTTCTAAACGCGGTAAATATTGCATTGCTTCTTCTATTCGTTGTTCTTTTAGTAAAGAGTTTATAAGGATAAAGCTAATATCATCGTATTTTCCTGTAGCAAGAGAATCATTCAAATCTAAACCATCTCTGGCTGCCTTAATTGCTTTAGGATAATCTCCCTTGCGTTGTTGCGTTGTTGCAATGCGATAGAGCCAATCAAGACGTCGAGTAATATTTTCAATATTAGGTTCTGCTTGAGCTGAAAGACGCAAAGCATCATCAAAAAAAGAACCTTCAGCAAGGCAATCAAAGCCCTTTAGCAATTCATCTTGATTTAAGTCAAGATTAGGGTAACGTTGTAGATAATAAGCAGCAGTTGTGCAATCATTGTTGTGTAGCGAACGTCTTACTGCACCTGTTGCCGCTTGTAGAACGGTAGGGTGTTCTGCACCCAAATTCTTTTCTAGGTTAACAGCATCACTGAAATCACCTTGCTGAATTAATAAATTTGCCTTGAGTTCATAGGCTTTTTGGGCTTCTTCTGAATCTGGATATGTGGCAATAACGCGATCTAGGTCTTCAAGCCTTTTAGTAACATTTCCCTCATTATAGCTAAAAAGTAAATTATCAGCCCTCCTTACCATCTCTTTGTGTGTTTCGCCGATGGGATAAAGCTTGAGATATTCCTGATAGACGCGATTTGCATTAGGAAAGTCAGCAGCACCTTCATACCAAATAGCTGCATTTCGTAAAAAAGCCTCTGTTAAAGCATCGTCATTTCCATCTTTAATGCCATTGTAAACAATTTCAGCAATTTTGCCAGTGGGATCAAAAAAGCCTTTTTCAGCCCATGCCCCTAAATTGTCAAGAAGTGCTTGAGAAGGCAGGTTGTGGAATAATTTAGGATTTGCATTAACAACTTGATTGAGGAGAGTTTTTGCATTATCAAATTGGTCAGTTTGGTCTTTTGTAATGTAATAGTCAGCAAGTCGGTAGGAAGCTAGGGAAGCTGTGTCAATATTGGTTGCGTCGTTTAATGCACTAATGTAGAGCTGTGGAGCAATTTTCGAATCCCCTCTTTCTAGCAAATCATCAGCAAGACTGATACGCGAAAGAATTTCAAAATTATCTCCTATATGTTCTTCTTTGAGTCTATCATAGTAGTAACGTGCCTCCTCATAAAATCTTTGTTGTCCATAAGTCTTTGCAAGAATGTAAAGTACTTCACTTACACCGCCATCAGCCGGGTAAGCCTTTAGCCAACCTCTTGCGAGTGAAATCATTTCTTCTGTAATATCTGGATCATTTTGTTTAAATAAAGCACGAATTTTGAATAGAAGTAAATCTTTTTTGAAAATAGAATCAGGGTAACGAAGAAGTGTGTCATTAATTGTGCTGACGGCTTCTCCATATGATTCTCTTTCCATAAAACCTTTAATGCTAACATAGAGTTGCGTATCTGGAGATTCATCGATAATCAAAGGTTTTTTAGCAATATCTAATGCACCGATATGAGGTGTTGTGCTACTTTGAATTGTGATGGGAAAGTTCAATCCTACTGGGTTTTGAGAGCTAAGGAATGGGATTTTGTCCTCATAGCCCACAACCTGCCATCTTGCTGAAAGTGTAGGACGTTCTTTGATAATGGGTGTAGAACGTTTGGAGTCTTGATTGAGTGCGAAAAGACGTGCTTTTTTCTTGGGTGTGATAACAAGAATGCTATTTTCTTTGTCTGCAAATGCATCAATTTTAAAAAATAAAGTTTGGTTAAAAGAGAAGCCCCTTCCAAGCTCCCCTTTGATGGTGCAAACGACTTTCTCAATTTCTGAAAACCGATTAAAGGTTTCCTGACAAGTAAAAGGTTCATTATGTTCTATTTTAAGGACAGAGAAACTCTTACCCGCCTCTTTTCCACTATTCAAATCAATCTCCAAGGCATTAAGAGATGAAAGAAATACGATAAACAAAACCCCAAATATTTTTGGATAATGCATACAATCCCCTATATTTTAGAAGTTACTTGACTCCACATAAGGCATAATAAACCCTAATAAATCATCTACATAGAAGATGGAACAAACCACCGCAAAAGCAGAAAATGCCAAGATACTTTTTAGCGGTATTGTAGCATTTTTTAGGAAAAAATCGCTTGAATTTTTTTCAAGAGGATCTTTTAAAAACATATAAATTACCAATTTTAAGTAATAGTAGGCAGAAATCGCACTATTAATTGCCATAATCACTGCAAGAATGATATGGTCGTTATTGATTGTTGCACTAATTAAATATGCCTTACCCCAGAATAGTGCAAAAGGTGGAACTCCTGCAAGTGAAAGCATAAAGATTGCCATCAAAACAGCACCCAAAGGCATGATTTGAACCATGCCTGAAAAGCGAGAGTAGGGGTGGTCATACCGTGTATGCCATTGATTTCCCTTTTGACGAGCAACCCACAACATACTGAATGCACCCAAGTTTGTAAAGAGAAACAAGCTCCAATAGAAAAATAAAGCACTCACTGATTGCGTAGTGTGAATCATCACGGCAGCAAGAGCAAAACCTGCATGAGAGATGGAGCTGTATGCCAACATTCTTTTTACATCTTCTTGAATTAACGCCATAATATTGGGAAGTGTGATTGTGATGACAACAAGGACATAAAGCAGATTCTTAATCCACTCTACCTCTAAGCTTGAATCTGTTCCAAAGAAAATATTAAAAAATCGCAATGCAACGACAAATGCGGCAATTTTAGGTGCAATTGAAAGATAGCCTGCCATTAGGGCATTAGAACCCTCATAAACATCGGGTGTCCAAGTATGAAAAGGAACGGTAGAGATTTTAAATCCAATTGCAGCAAGAATGAATAACATTCCCACAAATAGTAATTCTGGAGAATGGACAGAAGAGATGATGCGAGAAATTTGAAATTCTCCCGTTGAGACATAAATAAGCATTGCACCAAAGCCAAAGAACGCTGCTGCTAATGCACCCATACTGAAGTACTTAATTGCTGCTTCAAATGCAGTTTCACGATTGTGCATAGCGATGAGTGTGTAGAGAGCAAGGGAAGAGGTTTCAAGCCCAATAAGAATTAAAATAAGATTATCGGTCGCAACCATAAATTGTAAGCCACTAATAACAAATAAGAATAGAGCGTAGAATTCTGGATAAACAAATTCATGAAATCTTTTTTGCGTGAGTGTTAAAAGAATAAAAAATGCCGAGCTGATAAGAATGATGATATGGGACAATAATGCTATGCCATCAACTAAGATAAAATCAAAAAAGCCATAATCAATCCCCTTGATAGCGGTGTTATTATAAAGGATATAACCTAAATCAAGGGCAATGAAAATAATACACAATGCGGCATAAAAACTTTTGAGCGAATCAAATTTATTTTGTTTAGAGCAGACATCAACAATAAGAATGACTAAAGCACCTACAATGATAATAGCCATTGGAAGTAGAGAGGTAACATTGAGTGTTTCTAAAGAAATTTGAATAGGTTCCAACATAATTATTCTCCTCTTAGAATCTGTATTTGTTTTTTATTGAGAATGTCGCGTGCTTCTTGTGTTGTTGCCTTAAGTTGCATTTTGTCAATTAGTAAGGATACGCTGGTATCGATGGGAGACAACAGAGGTTTTGGGTAAACACCAAGCCAAATTACCACAAATACAAGTGGCAATAAAGCACTCCACTCACGCATATTTAAGTCTTTAAGCGTAAGGTTCTCATTGTGTGTGATTTTTCCAAAAAAGACTTTTTTAAATAATACAAGCATATAAACTGCACCAAAAATAATACTTGTTCCTGCAAAAAGCGTCATTACAGGAGAAATTGCAAAAAATCCTAGCAAAGATAAATATTCTCCTACAAATCCAATTGTAAGTGGTAAGCCTACACTTGCCATAAGCATAATTCCAAAAATAGCCGCATAATGTGGCATCACTCTTGCAAGTCCACCCATTTGATTAAGCATTTTTGTGTGCTTGCGTTCATAAATGACACCCACAAGCATAAATAATGCACCACTGACAATTCCATGACTGATCATAAAAAATATAGATCCACTGATTCCTTCCACATTCATTGCAAAAATTCCAAGCATAATTACACCCATATGTGAGATGGAGCTATAAGCGATAACCTGTTTCATATCTTCTTGTGCATAAGCAACCATCGCACCATAAATGATCATACAGAGGCTAAGGATTGCAATGGGTGTAATAAACGCAATAGAGGCATCTGGGAACATAGGGAGAGAAAAGCGCAAAAAGCCGTATGTTCCCATCTTTAATAAAACAGCAGCTAGAATAACAGAACCGATTGTTGGTGCTTGTCCGTGTGCATAAGGTAACCATGTATGAAAAGGAAACATTGGTACTTTAACGGCTAATCCCGCAAAGAATGCTAAGAATAACCATTTTTGGACATCAAATGGGATAATTAAGGATTGCCACTCTAAGATAGAAAAACTCCAATATGCACCATTGACTGCCTCATGATGGAGATATGCCATATAGAGCATTCCTACAAGCATAATAATAGAACCCGTGAATGTGTAGAGGAAAAATTTAACAGCAGCATAGATTCTTTCTCCGCTTCCCCAAGAACCAATAATGTATAGCATAGGTACCAATGAAAGTTCCCAAAATACATAAAAAAGCATCGCATCCAACGCACAAAATACACCAATCATAATAGTTTCTAAGAATAACAAGGAGATAACAAGGTGCTTCATACGTTGATGTTCGCCTAAGAAAATGAAGCCAATCAAGCTGATGAAAGCTGCAAGGATAATTAAGAAAAGCGAAATGCCATCAACACCAACATAATAGTGAATTCCAAAACTTCCAAACAGAGGATAAAAGTGGATAAATTGCATCGCTGAATTAGTGGCGTCAAACTGACTCCATAGCATTAATGCCCCAGATAATTCTATGGCACTAACAACAATTCCATAAATTCTAAAATTATCCCTTACTACTAGCCCAAGCAGTGCGGCCACTGCAGGAAAAAAGATTAGTAACGTTAAAATATGTTCCATAATTTTTCCTTATATTACAAAGATGAGGCAAAAAAGCAAGAATGCAATTAAGCCAAATGCCATTAAACGCAGGGATTTTGAAAGATTCCCGCTTTGAATTGGGCGTAACCCCTCACCACTCTTACAAAGAATACGAGCTACCAAATCAACTGATGCATCAATGATTTTCAATTCCACACCTTTCCATAAAAGGTGAGAAATCGCTTTATATGGTACCATAAAAATTTTCTCATAAAGCAATGGAATATAGTATTGATTAAAGAGAAGCTTGTAAATAAATTTCTCTTCCCACTTTTTCGATAGAGGTCCGTTACGATATATAAAGAGTGCAATAATAATTCCTGAAAGAGCGACAGCTGAAGTTACGGCAATAAGTGTAGAAATAATTTGAGCGTCAAGGTGTTGATCATTTACCGGTAAAAATTGTGCGAGCAAATGATGAAAATCTGATTCAAACCAACCAGCACAAACTGCCAAAACTGCTAAAGGAGTCATTGCACCTAGCATATAAGAATATGCTTCATGCGGATGTTCCTCGTGATTTTTAGGTGCAAAGAAGACGAGCATAATAAGTCGGAAGCTATAAAATGCTGTCAAAAATGCACCCAGCATTAATGCTACCCAAATGCCATAATATCCATAAGCAAAAGCACTTTCTAAAATTTTATCTTTTGAGAAGAATCCTGCAAAAGGAAAAATGCCTGCTAGAGCAATGGAAGCGAGAATCATCAAAATTGCTGTTACTTTCATTGGTTTATACAATGCACCCATTTTAAGAATATCAAGCTTATTATGCATGGCATGCATAACATTCCCAGCACCTAAAAATAGGAGGGATTTAAAGAATGCATGTGTCATTAGGTGGAATAATGCAATCCAATATGCACCAAGCCCAGCTGCGACAAACATATATCCAAGTTGCGAAAGTGTTGAATAAGCAATAATACGTTTTAAGTCGCGATTAACTAATGCCATAAACGCAGCAAAAAGGGCAACAAAAGCACCCAAACAAGAGATGGCAAAACTTAATTCAGGAACTTGCGAATAAAGAGGGTTTGCACGAATCACAAGATAAACCCCAGCTGTAACCATTGTTGCAGCGTGAATAAGGGCTGAAACCGGAGTGGGGCCTTCCATTGCGTCTGCAAGCCATGTGTGTAATGGGAATTGTGCTGATTTTCCCATTGCACCAATGAAGAGCAAAATACCTGCGATGGTTAGGAGGGTTATGTCTGCATTTTGCATTTTATCAAAGATTTCTTCGTATCGCAAAGTGCCAAAAACCCAAAAGAGGAGAAAAATACCTAAAAGCATACCCAAGTCAGCGATACGATTCATAATAAACGCTTCATTAGAGGCAAAGTTTGCACTCTCTTTTTCATACCAAAACCCAATTAACATCCAAGAGCAAAGCCCAACACCTTCCCAGCCAATAAATAAGCCCATAAAATTATCACTCATGACTAAAATTAACATAGAAAAAACAAAGGCAGAAAGGTAGGTGAAGAATCGGTTAAAAGAGCGATCGTGGAGCATATAACCAATCGCATAAATATGCACCATACTCGAAACAAGTGTTACAACAAGCATCATTGTAGCACTTACACCATCAACAACAAAACCAAAAGCTAGATTAATGTGCCCAACAACAATCCAATCCATTAATGTCGCTCGAACAATTTCATTGTTGAGTGTTGCATTAACAAAAAGTAGAACGGTTGCACCTAAGGAAGTCAGCAATAATAAGGAAGCGATGACGCCCACAAAAATATGTCTTTTAGATGAGCTAAAAAGCATTGAAAATAAAGAGCCAACAAGGGGTGCAAACAACGCAATGTAGAGAAGAGTAATGTTACTTAGCATATTACCCCCTCATCTTTTGTAGTGCATCAAGGTCAAGCGTACCGCTACGTTTGTACCAAAGAATGAGTAAGCCTAATCCTACTGCCACTTCACTTGCAGCGATAGCAATAATAAATAAAGCAAACATCTCCCCTGCCATATCACCCCTGAAACGTGCAGCGGCAACTAAGCCAACATTTACAGCATTTAGCATAATTTCCGTTGAAAGAAAAAGCATAACAAGATTTTTGCGTCTTATAACACCAATTAGTCCAACAGAAAAAATTAAAGCAGACAAAATCAGATAATGATTCAAGGTAATCATAAGTGACCTCCTTCGTGAGTATGCAATTCTTCATTAATTTGTTGGTCACTGATTAAAGTTAAGGAGCGATCCATACGTTTTCCTGCCAAGATAATCCCAGCAATCATCGCAACAAGAAGCATAATAGCGGCAAGTTCAAATGGAATGAGATATTGCGTAAAGAGTTGATAGCCAATCATATGCCCATCAGGAACACCCTCCTGCAAAGGTGATACCCCACCACTTAGCGTTTGTGCTTGTTCGTAGGTTAGAATGGGAGCGATGATCATCACAGCTAATAAAAGGAGTGTAAAAAGTGTGCCTAAGCAATACAGAACAATTTTTGATTGTCTTTTTTCAATGATATTCCGATTAGAATCAAAAAACATCAGTGAGAATGCGTAAACAACAACAACCGCACCAGTATAAACAATAATTTGTGCAATACCGATAAAATCTGCTCCAAGCAAGAAAAATACAGGTGAGATAAAAATCATACCTGCAGCCAACGCAACTAAAGCATATAAGAGATTTTGTGTTGTTACTACAACGCAAAACATAGCGAGACTTAATGCCCCAAAGAAATAGAATGCAAAGATTTCCATTATTGTTCCTCCTCTTTTCTTGCTTTTTCTTTTGGAATTACATAAAGAAGAGGGGTTTGCTTAATTTTTGAATCACAATCGACACTTAAAGAACCAAACCCTAAAAATTCTTTTTGTTTTCCTGCTAAAAATGTATCCATAGGGGTTAGCATATCTTCTTTTAAGGAGAAGCTTGCTCTTTGTTCTCCACCATTTTCATAGCGACCACCGTGTACAATGGCAAGCTCTGGGCAGACTTCAGCACAAAATCCACAAAAAATACAACGTCCAAAGTTAATTGTGTAAGCACTAATTGTTTTTCGCCCATCTTCTCCATAGCTTGTTTCCATACGAATACAGTTACTAATGCAGATTTTTTCACACAAGCCACAACCAATACATCGCTCATTTCCACTCTCTAAGAGTCGTAATAATTCGTGAATTGCCCTGTATCTTGGGCTTATAGGTAATCTTTCATGCGGATATTGCGTGGTGTGAATATTCATTCTCAAAAATTCTTTTAAAACTAATGCTAAACCAACAAACAATTCTCCTTTGATGGATCGTTTCAAAAAACGAACAAATCTCTGTGATGATGTCAGTTCGTTTGGTTTTTCTTGATCAATGCAACGATAATGATTCATGATTCCTCCTTTTAAAGAACTAAGATGATACCTGTGATAAGAACGTTTAAAATCGCCAAAGGCATAAGCACTTTCCAGCATGCCCACATAAGTTGGTCGGGACGAATATGGGGGTAGGCGGCTCTTGCCCAAACAAATAAAAAGATAAAAAATAAAACTTTAAGTAAAATTGCTATTCCACCGGGAATGATACCCCAATCATTGAATCCACCAAAAAAGATAATAGAAACAAGGAAGGCTAAAGTAATCATATTGGCATACTCACCAATAAAGAACATTCCCCAACGCAAACCAGAATATTCAGTTGCAAATCCAGCTACAATTTCTGCTTCATGCTCCAAGAGGTCAAACGGTGTTCGGTTTAATTCTGCATAACCTGCAATCATAAATAATATGAACGCTAGAGGTTGAGAAAAAATTAACCAAGAAGTGAACCCGTCACTTTGATATGCGTTGATGTCAATTAAAGAAAAAGAACCAATCATCATTAGTGGTGCAAGTATTGAGAGTCCTGAAACAACCTCAAAACTCAATAGTTGAATTGTTGCTCTTGCTGCTCCTATTAAAGAATACTTGCTCCCAGCGGATAAACCTGCTAAAAGGGGTCCATAGACACCAATTGCACCCACGCCTAAGACAAATAAAATTCCAATATTAATATCTGAAATAATGGGGCGAACCACATGATCACCAATTTTAAATTCCGGAAAAAAAGGAATTGCTGCCATTGCAATAAATGCAGTGCAGGCGGAGATGAGAGGAGCAATCTTGAACAAGAATCGATTCGCGTTTGATGGAATAATATCTTCTTTACAAAAGAGCTTAATTCCGTCAGCAAGAATCTGCAATAAGCCATAAGGGCCAACATACATTGGTCCCAATCGACGTTGCATTAAACCTAAAATCTTGCGTTCAATATAGGTTAAGAATCCGGCAATAGCGGCTAAAATTGCTACAACAAGAACCGCTTTAATGATAGTTTCAACAATATAAAAAACCATATTCTCCTCCTTTAAAGCATTTCAATTTTTGCAACTGCAAAACGACTAGATTTTTCAAAAATAGGATGTTCATCACGCATATATGATGCAAATGACAATGCCCCATATTCCTCACTTTCTAATTTTTTGTCCACATATAGTGTTGTTTCTAAGCAACCTCTATGATTGCTGAGTTTGATGCGACTACCTTCCTTTAAGCCTAATTTTTCTAAATAAGAGGGCGAGAGATAAAGCCCATCTTTAGAACGCAATAAATCTGAAGCATAACTCCAAGCCGAAAATTGAGACTCTGGGTCGCAACCATAAAGAAGAATCTCGCCTTCAGACTGATGGTTTAACGCAGAATCTATCGGAACATCTAATGCGATATTTGAGTCTGTGGCTCTTGCTTGTTCTAGGATATAACCTCTTTGGTGATGATATGTTGTCAAACGTACTAATTCTTGTAATGTAATTTGTCGATAACCTGATTTTTGCGGTAATAGGGCAGTGTAATCTTCAAGCGAATTTTTTTCGTTACGATATTTGAGTGCTACTGTTCCCAAAAGATTTGCAACAATATCACTTAAATCATAGCCACAATAATCAAATGCCGGTAATAGTGGGACAACCTCCTTATTAAGTGTTGTAAAAGTTCCAAATTGTTGCCACATCGATGGCATCAACATTGCCGTCTTAGTTTCTTGAGAATTAGGTAATGAAAGAAGTTGATAATCCCCTTCTTTGTTGTATCCGATACTATTGTGACCTTTTTCCGCATCTAAATCACAAATCAAAGCAACACCTAAGGCATTTCCCTCTGGAGGAAGCAAGATGACTTGAACACCAGTAATACATTCTAATGCGACTAGAATTTTTGCAATGTTTTCATGTTGTTTGGTAGCGTAAAGATCACTTCCTGCAATAATTGTAATGCGATTTGCTTTGGTAAGATTTGCTTTAAATACTTCAATTTGCTGTGTATCTAATCCTAAAGAGGTGGCAATTAGGCTCTCATAAGATTCGATAGTTTCCTTAGTCTCCTTAGTTTCACCCTTCTCATCAGTTGTGCTTGTGATTTTCTCTTTCTTATTAATTCTTTGTTGTGCTTGAAGATAAGATTCTATCTCTGTATTCACAGTCAAAGAATTCTCTGCCTTTGGTATAAGGAGTTGCAAGAGTAAACAAGCAACTTTTTCCTCTTCGCCCTGTTTATAGTTGAAATGTTGTGTCGTTTTTGCCATTTCTGTGAGTGCAGTATCTTTAAGGGGATGGAATGTCGTAAGTGTAGCACCTTTAATCATTTTAAGTGCATTATTAATGCTATATTTGAGAATCGGAACATCATGGCGAACGGAAGTTCCAAACGTGATAATGCAGTCGCTTTGTTCGATACCTTTTAAATCCCCATCATACAGGCGATGGTAAGCAGTTTTGAAAGTCTTGAGAAATTGCTGGAACATATAGGCAGTGGGATTGTAAAGTTTATAGCCACGATATTGTTTAAGGAGCTGTAGAATATAGGCTTCCTCATTTGTGATAAAATTTGTAAAACTGATAGTGTCCGCTTCTTCAAATGCTTTCGTAGCTTCTTGAAGTTTTAATGGGTTGCGATTCGATTCATTGAGTGGCATATTATAACCATAACGTCCTGCTCCACATAAAGAGTTTTGATTCCAATCATTGGTTACACGATAAACTTTGCCATGTTTACCCTCATAGGACAAGGCACAGCCAAGAGGGCAATGCACACAGCTACTTGGAATTTTTTCAAGCTCCCATGCGTTACTGACATAATGAAAATGATCTTCACCTAATGCACCAACAGGACAAACAGAAATACATTCTCCACAATCCTCGCAACTCCCATTCCCTACAAAACCAATGAGAGATTTACTCATCTTATTCCATACGCCAAATGCATCTTTGGGCATTGTTTCTTTGTAGGACTTATCAGGTGCATCAGCGTCGCGTTTAATGGTTTTAAGATAAGCATTGCCCACACGATCCTTACATGCTGTAATGCAACGTTCACAAACAATACATAAGTTAGGATCATAGAGTGCATGTCCCCAACTATCGCGTTTTTTGTAACTATCTTTGATAGCATACTCTTGGTGGCTAACACCCATCATTAGAGAATAGTTTTGTAATTCACATTCACCGCTTTTATCGCAAACACCACACTCAAGCGGGTGGTTAATATCATAAACACTCATGATTGCACGGCGCTCAGTCTCGATTTCCTCCGTGTTTGTGATAATTTTCATTCCATTCTTTGTTTTTGCGTTGCATGAATAAACGCGTTTTCCATCTGCTTCAACCATACATAATTTACAAGCAAGAGTGGGGGAGCATTGAGTAAGGTAGCAAATTGCTGGGATAAAAATATTATTTTCACGTGCAACCTGCAAAATATACGCTCCCTCCTCACATTCAATTGCTTGATTGTCAATATGAATTGTAATTTTACTCATAAATCGTCTCCTCTTTTAATTTTACACGCCAAAAGGGGTAGGAACTCAGGCTTCTATATTCTTGTTTTAGAGTGAGGATACCAATTACCCCATTCATTTCTTGTCTTTGTAGAAAATGGGCTTTAATCTTGTCTTTTCCTTGTTTTTCAAATTCAATGCAACAATCAACATCATGCCGAACTCTTGCTGCATTTGCAAATAAAGCAGAACCATATATGATGTTTTGTTGAGATTCCTGCATATAGCTTTCATAAACGACTATTCCGTTGAATTCACCAATTTCATCAATCTCTTGAATGGGATTTTGGGTAAGATAATAACCCTCAGGCAACAGAATATTGCATTGTTCAGAGATACGACCAAAAAGAGCAAGAATGTTCATCATTTTTGGGTGCAATAAAATATCTCTACCTACAATAATGAGGCTTTTTCTGGAGGTTTTTAATGTGTTTACAAGAGAATCTATTTCCTCTTCAGCAAGATTTGACTCAGCACTTAAGTAACCAATATCTAAATTCTCAAAAAAACTTTTATCTTCTTTTGCGTATTGTCCTTGCAAGAAAGTATGGATAAGCATAGCGACCACACCTTCTTCTGCACCTACTTCATAGCAATATTGCGTACTCAACGGGTGAATGTGTATCAGATTTGGGTGGTTGAGAATTTCTTTTAGTGAATCTTGTTTTTTGTATTCAGCAAGTTCTGCACCAAAAAGAAGAATATGTTCAGCGTCTAAAAGAGATTTTTGTACGACATAATCGAAGGAATTCATACCTTCCCCTTTTTAACAACGATCGTCCAATCTACTTCATTAAAACGCAAAGAATTCATCATTGTGCAATCCTTTTCTTGAATAAAATCAGCACTTTTTTGAATGGGTGAAAAATCCCCCACTTCAAACATAAAAATAGAGACCTCTCCTTCTTGCATTCCATCAATAATTTCCCCCATTCTAGGGATAAAATTTTCTTTTAAATGTCTTAAATCATATCGCTTCATTAGTATTCCTTATCGGTCAATTTCACCAAAAATAATATTTAAGTTACCAATGATTGTAACGGCATCGGCAAGATAATGTCCGGGTAATAAATCCTGTAGTAAACCCGTATGGAAGAAGCTCGGAGTACGGATTTTTAAGCGATATGGATAAGGGTCACCTTGTGAATGTATTAAAAATCCAAGCTCTCCTTTAGGTGATTCTGTTGCACAGTAAATCTCTCCTTTAGGTGGACGCATTCCTTGTGTAACTAGCACGAAATGTTGCATTAAAGAGTAATTTTGTGTCATAATTTGCTCTTTTGGTGCAGAGAGATATTGCGGAGATTCAGCCATGATGAGGCTATCTGTTTTGGGATACATCTCAATCAGTTGTTCGATAATTCTTGCACTCTCTTTGAGTTCTTCCATATAGACCAAATAGCGTCCATAGCTATCACATCTATTACTATAAGGCACCTCGAATTCTACTTCATTATAAAGCTCGTAAGGTTGCTCTTTGCGTAAATCCCATTGAATACCGCTTCCCCTTAAAATCACGCCACTACAACTCCAACTTTTTGCTAATTCTGGAGTAATTACACCGACATCTTCAAGGCGAATTCTCCAAATTCTATTTTCCTTGAGAAGCCCATCAAGCAATTTGACTTCTTCTGGAAGTTTATCGATAAAATTCTTTAGTGCTTTTAGCCACCCATCAGGAATATCTAAGGGGACACCGCCAATACGAATACTTGAATGTGTGAGTCTTGCACCGCAGTAGTCTTCCATTAGGTCCATACCCCATTCTCTTTCTCTGAAACAATAAAGCATTACACTCATCGCACCCACATCTAATGCGTGGGTAGCGAGCCAAAAGAGGTGAGAGATAATACGATTTAACTCTAAAATCATCATACGAATGATTTGTGCACGACGTGGAACTTGTATGCCTAAAAGTTTTTCCACGCTCATCGCAAAAGCGTGATTGTTAGAGCTTGAAGCGATATAGTCCATTCTATCTGTCGTGGGGATAAACTCATTGTATATCATATTTTCAGCCATTTTTTCCATGCCACGATGCAAATAACCGACATCAGGTGTTGCTTTTACAATTTTTTCACCGTCAAGCTCTAAAATAAGCCGTAATTGCCCATGTGCAGAAGGATGCTGAGGTCCAAAATTAATGATCATCGAGGAATCTTGCTGTTCAAAATGCAGGTTTTCATAATAAGGAATAAGTCGATTAGGTTGTTGCATTTTACTTCCTTTCTGTTAGCTGTCGTGATTCTTCTGGTTTTAATCGCTTAACAAGTGCCACGCCACCTTCTTCTTGATAATGAATAGGGGTTGGTTTTTCTTCTTTTGTATTATCCTCACCATAAGGTACTTCATAGCCAATGCGTCCAAACCTTGTTGTGTCGTAACGTTCAATTAATGCAGGGTCACGATTTTCAGCCCCCACAACTTCACGATATTCTTTGCCAAAAATCTTATCAACTTCATACCATTGTGCGGCTTCGTCACCATGTAAAGGGTAGGTTTTTAGTAGAGGATGCCCTAACCAGTCATCAGGCATAAGAATACGTTTCATATTAGGATGATGATTGATATAAATGCCAAACATATCGTACATTTCCCGTTCACTCCAGTCAGCAGATTTGTATAGGCTACACACACTTTCAATTTTTGTTCCGACAGGGATGAAGCTTTTTACTCTCAAGCGTGTGTGCCTTTCAAAACAAATTAATTGATAAAAGAGCTCAAAGCCACCTTTTTGCTCAATAAAATCAATAGCACTCATTTCAGTCAAGGATTCATATTTGTTCTTTTTGAGTATTTCTAAGCTTGCATAAATCGAACAATGATTCACCCAAACTACCAAATCTCCCGCTTCTATATAATGTTCCAAAATCTCCACCTTTTGTGACAAGGCACTAATATCATTTGCAAAATGACTTCCTTCTTCTACATTGGAATGTTCCAAAGAAGGTGTTTGGTAAAAAGGAGGAGTGTAATAAGATTGCTTTTGCTTGTCTGCTAGAAAGCGGACAGCACGATTATTAAATTTTGCCATCAGATTAACCTTTTTGTAGGAATTTTACCACTTGCTTTGTTGCGACGAATCTTTTGTTGTAACAGCATTAAGGCGTATTGCAATGTTTCCGGGCGGGGAGCACAGCCGGGTAAATAAATATCAACAGGAATGATTCTGTCGCATCCTTGCACAGTTGCGTAAGTGTTAAACATTCCGCCGGTATTTGCACAACTTCCCATCGAAATAACCCATTTGGGTTCGCTGATTTGATCATAGAGGCGACGTAAGAATTCAGCGTGTTTCTTAGTGATTGTACCTGATACAACCATCACGTCACTTTGCCTAGGAGAGGCACGAAAAATTGTTCCAAAACGGTCAAAGTCATAGCGTCCACCTCCTGTTGCCATCATTTCAATTGCACAACAGGCATGCCCATAAGTGAGTGGCCATAGCGAATTACTTCGCCCCCAATTAACAAGATGATCAACTGTAGTCAGCAGAACAGGAAGTCCTCCATTTTTTAACCAGTCTACTTGATTCCTTGCCATTGTAATGCTCCTTTCTTCCATGCGTAAATAAAACCAATACTAAGCAGGATAATAAAAATAATCATTTCAACAAAGCCAAAAATTCCTAATACCTTAAAATCTACCGCCCAAGGAAACATAAACAATATTTCTACATCAAATAAAATATAAAGAAGTGCAATTAGATAATATTGTGCAGAAATACGATTAGGTTGTTTGTTGGGTAGAGGACCGCACTCATAGGGTGCAAGTTTGAGCTTCTCTTCTCTTTTGTGTGAAAGTGCCTTTCCAACAAGGCGAAAGAGAAAAACTGCCGCACCAAACGCAATAGCAGTAAAAATTAGTAAAAAAAATACACCGAAATAAGGGTGTGCAAAGTCTGAATGACTCATATTTTCATCTCCGTAAAAGTGTAAGCTAAAAAACCTAGAGTAATCCTACAATTTTTCAAGCTAAAATGAGCTGAAAGGAAATATTTTTCTACAAGAATTTTTAGAAAAGATAACGAAAAGAAACACATTTGTATTTGCAGAGTTTCTAATTGTGTACTTATTGTATTAACATATGGAATGCATTTTGATGCAACGATTTTGAAAGCTAGCAGCTTCTTTGTATCCAATATGTAAGGCGAGATGATATGCTTCATTGCGTTTGAATCCAACCTGGTCTATGCTATGTGCATCGCTTCCAAAGGTAATGGGGATATGTAGAGCGAAAGCTTCTTTTAAAATATGAGTGGAGGGATAAAGTTCAGCGATTGGTTTTCGCAAACCTGCTGTATTAATTTCTAAAACTATATCTGCTTGCTTGAAAGCTTTGAGTGTTCTAAGTAAGTCTCCATGTAAAGAATGAGGTAAGGGATGATTAAAAATTTTTAGCAAGTCACAATGTCCAACAATGTCAAATGCTTTCATATTAGCCATTTCACGCAAAGTCTTTAAATATTGCTTCCAGCATAGTTCCATATCCTTATGTTGGTATTCACCAATAAATTGTGGATTATCAAAACCCCATTCCCCTAAAAAATGCACAGACCCTATAAGGTAGTCAACTTGTGCATTTAAAACACGGTTATCCATGTGCTGGGGAAGGTAATCGACTTCTAATCCGCATAAAATATGGCATCGACCGATGTATTCTTGTTTAAGGATATCTATTTGGTGCAAATAGTCTTCCATTTCGCAAAAATTCATGCGATATTTTTCGTCATAATCCATCGGTGCATGGCATGAGAAACCAAAAAAATCTACATTTTGTTGAATTGCTTCTTCAATATATTCTCGCATCGTGCCTGTGGCATGGTTGCAGTAATGTGTATGGTTATGTAAATCAATTTTTGTCATTATTTTGTTTCTCTTTGTTCAAGACGACTAACTGCTTCGATTAATCGCTGTGGTGTGAGGGCATAACTTGCACATTCTAAGCTTCTTGCAGCAAGAGTGTGGGCGAGAGAAGCATTACAGGCAGCTTCAAAAGGTGCAATACCTTGTGCAAGAAGAGCTGCAATGAGCCCGCTTAAAACATCACCACTACCCCCTTTTGCAAGACTCGGAATTCCTAAGTAATTTACTGCTAATCGATCATTTTGTGCAATAATGTGGTTTGCACCTTTAAGTAGTAATGTTGCATTTGGATAGCTATGAGAAAAAAGTCGTACAAATCGGAAGCGGTCGCGTTGCAAATCCAATACTTCACAATCTGCAATTCCCAAAAGTCGCATTAAGGCAACAAATTCCTTGGGGTGAGGGGTAAGAACAACTCTTGGATTTTGTTCTAAAATTTCTTTAGTAATATCTTGATACAAAATATCTGCATCAAGAAGGCATGGACGATTTAAAAGAGTATCTCTTACGCCACGTCTATCTTGAAATGCAAAGTCCCCAAGCCCCATTCCAGCAGCAATTGCTGCTGGATTTGTTGGAAGTGTAAATGAGTGAATAATCTCACTTGGAATATGGGTTGTTGAATCGCCAATAATTGTAACAACACCTGTTCCAAATTGAAATGCCGATAGTGCACTAAGAATCGCTGCACCCTCTTTTTCTCCCATTAAAATTACTAAATGTCCAAATGTCCCTTTGTGCGTATGTGACTGTGAACGAGTTGGTAATTTTAAATCTGTTTTTTCAAGCAAGAATCCGCTTGGTTTTCCCATACTCTCATACATTTTGCGTGAAAGTCCTAAGGAGCAAATATGAATCTCACCGATAAAATCTTTCACACGGTCAGCTAAAATTGCTTCTGTGCAAGCACCCATAATACAACTATAATCAGCCCTAAAAGCAGTCCACATTACATCACCTTCATGTGAGATTCCACTTGGAATATCGCATGAAATTTTGATACCTTGCAAACTGTTCAACCAATCGATTACCTCGCAAGCTTTATCGTCTAATGGACGATTTAATCCAGAACCAAACAATCCGTCAATGATAATGTCAGCATCTTTTGCCCACTCGCGAAGGCTGATATTTTCTATTGTGTCTAAAAAATATTGCACAGAGATGGTTTTTGAAGTACGGTTTGTGCAAAAATCAATTTCTAATGCATTTGCACGTTCTAGTTGTTTCATGCACAATTTACTTTTTGTGCCAAAAGGTAAATAGACAATAATATTAAATTCATCTTGCAAAATACGTGCAAGGGCAATGCTGTCTGCTCCATTATTGCCAGGACCAGCGGCAATAAGAATTTTAATTTTTTCATCTTTTTTTCGTGGTTTGATTTGTTTTGTGGAAACAATATGGCGGATAAAATTTGCAAGATTATTTGCTGCATTTTCCATCAGTAGTTCATGGCTAAGTTGGAATTCAGCACATGCTCGATTATCTAAGGATTGAACCTCTTGAAAAAATTGAATCATTATTGAACCTTTAAGGATAAATTGTGGAATTCTACCAAAAAATGTTTGAATCTGCCAGAAAGCAAATCTTTTATCTAAGATGATTTTAATCTTTTTTCAAGAATTTGTATGCTAAAACTACCAACTTTCACAAAATAAGGAGTTTTAGAAATATGGATACACTGAGAATTGGGGATAAAGAATTTCATAGTCGCTTAATTGTAGGTAGCGGGAAATATAAGAATTTTCAGACAACATTAGAGGCAACAAAAGCATCAGAAGCACAGATGATTACTGTTGCGGTGAGAAGAGTGAATATTACAAATCCCCACGAGGAGAATTTGTTAGATTATTTTAAAGATGAAGCGATTGAGTTTTTACCTAATTCTGCGGGTTGTGTGAATGCAAAGGAGGCAATTACGCTTTTTAGGTTGACGCGTGAGGCAACAGGGATTCATTTTATTAAACTTGAAATTATCGGTGACACACAAAAGACACTTTATCCTGATGTGTTGGAGACTTTGAACGCTTGTGAAGTTTTAGCAAAAGAGGGTTTTTGTGTGCTGGCTTATAGTAATGATGACCCAATTATGGCGAGGCATTTACAGAACGCGGGTGCAAGTGCTGTTATGCCTCTTGCAGCTCCTATTGGTAGCGGATTGGGAATTCAGAATCGCTATAATATTGCTTTTATTAAAGAGGCGGTTAGTATTCCTGTTATTGTTGATGCAGGTGTAGGTTGTGCTAGTGATGCGGCGATTGCAATGGAGCTTGGGGCTGATGCAGTGCTTACAAACACGGCTATTGCTTGTGCCAATAATCCGATTCTTATGGCAACGGCAATGAGAGATGCAGTGAGGGCTGGACGTTCTAGCTTTTTGGCAGGTAGAATCCCTAAAAAAGCTTTTGCGACAGCGAGTTCTCCAACAGAAGGAATGGCGAATCTGAATCTGTAGAGGTTACTTATGTTTAATTTTGCATATCTTGATATTTTTTTTCTTGGGGTTGCTTTAGCGATAGATGCGATGGTTGTCGCTTTTTGTTATGGTCTAATTTTAAAGCCTTATAAAATGAGCAATGGGATCAAGATTGCTGTAACTGCAGCGATTTTTCAATGTTTTATGCCGATTTTAGGATTTATATTGAGTTTTGTGACTGCAGAATTCTTAGATGATTGGATTACACATATTGACCACTGGATTTCTTTTATTATTTTTGCTATCTTAGGTTTAAAAGTAATGAAAGATTCTTGGAATGAAGGTTGCGATGATGTTTGTGGCATAAAAACACAAACACTCACAATTAATATGTTGTTGATGATGGGTATTGCAACAAGTATTGACGCTTTGTGTGCAGGTGTGATTATATTTGCACAACAATTTTTGATTATTCAAAGTGCAATTTTTATCGGCTTGATAACTTTTGTATTAGTGTTAATAGGATTTATGTTGAGTCGTGTTTTAAAGACATTACCGACCCGATATTTAGGAATTGTGGGTGGAGTTGTGTTGATTTTTCTAGGCGTAAAAGTATTGTATGAGCATCTCTCCTAAGAAACGAAGAATTGCTATTGTGGGTGGCGGAGCAAGCGGTATTTTTGCGGCTATTCATCTTTTGGATATGCAAAAAAGTCATTGTTTTGAAATAAGCATTTTTGAACAGAATGCTGTATTAGGACGCAAGATACTTGTTTCTGGAAATGGACGTTGCAATCTCACCCATCGCTTTTTTGAGAAGCAAAATTATCATTCTCAGAGTGCGGAAATTTTGCAGAATATTTTTCAACATCCCCCTTTTTCTGATGCCTCCTATATGCAAACATTTTTTACCCAAAAAGGTATTCAATGTGTGTGTGAATCTGATGGACGCATTTTTCCGATTTCCTATGATGCAAAATCATTGATGAGTATTTTTGAATCTTTATTGTTAAATGTTCGGGTAAATACGCATTCTAAAGTGTGCTTGATTCAGCCCATAAAACAGGGCTTTATTTTAGATATTGAAGATAAAGAAAACAAAAAAAGTTGTGAAGAATTTGAACAAGTGATTATTGCAACAGGAGGTATTGCATATCCACAGCTTGGCAGTGGTGAGGAGATGTTAGAGATTCTTAAGGGAATGGGTTTTTGTTTAGAGAGTTTTAAACCTGCATTAGTCGCAATGGAAGCAAAAATATCATCACAATTAGTGGGCATTAGAAGGGAAGTAGTGGCGAGTTTATGGGAAGGTACTAAGAAAAAGAAAATAGTGTCCTTGAGTGGCGATTTACTCTTCACGGATTATGGGCTTTCTGGAAGTGTTATTTTAGATTTATCTTTTTATCTGCTTTCTTGTCAGCGACCTGCTTATCTTGTTATCGATTTGCTTCCTATGTATTCGGTTCAGCAGGTTTTAGAAGAATACGAATATTTGTGTAAAAAGTTTCCACAACGTTCCATCTTTGTTTTTCTAAATCAATATTTACATTCTAAGATTTCTTTGGCAATTCTTAAAAAATCTAAAATTCAAGATTCTAGTACCTTATCGACACTCACAAAACAACAAATACAAGAGATAATTCAAGATATAAAATCGTGGAAAGTTTTTATTCAGAATGTACGCAATTTTAAATATGCGGAGGTGATGGCCGGAGGGGTGAGTTTAAGAGAAATTGATATATGCAGTTTTGAATCAAAAAAATACAAGGACCTGTTTATAATTGGTGAAGTGCTTGATATCGTTGGACAAAGAGGGGGATTCAATCTTGCTTTTGCATGGAACAGTGCTTATTGTGTAGCAAGGGCAATCACAAGATTGACTTAGCAATCTTGTGATTAAAAATGAATTAGGTAAGTATACCCGTAAATACGAAGGCTGCAAGATAAACAGCAATACCGATTAAAATTACAAAACCGATGGAATATTTCACTGTAAATCTAAATAAATCGGATTCTTTCCCCACCAATCCCACTGCTGCACACGCAATTGCAATACTTTGAGGGCTAATCATCTTACCAACAACGCCACCTACTGTATTTGCTGCAAGAAATAAGACTTCAGGAATACCAAGTTGTCTTGCTGTGAGTTGTTGCAATGAACCAAATAGGAGATTGCTACTCGTATCACTTCCGGTTAAGAAAACACCAAGCCAACCAACAATGGGTGAGAAGAATGCAAAGGCATTACCTGTTTTTGCTAAGGCTGTTGCAAGTGTCGCAGACATCCCACTATTATTGCAAACAAAGGCAAAACCCACAACAAGTCCAATGGTTACAATTGCCCATTTCATTTCTTTGAACGTTTCACTAAAGGCTTCTACCGCCATTGCGGATTTAACTTTAAGAAGTGGTATGGTAATAAGAGCGGTAATGAAAATAGCTGTACCTGTTGATGCGATAATAGGCAATTCATAAATGGATTTAACTGGGGTATCAACCGGGACGACAGGTTTTACTTGGATAATAGATTGGAGGACAGTAAAATCAAAACTGAAGGTTCCCCAACCAACCATTTTTTTAAACCAATCTTGAGTCCATAATAAAATCGCAATAATCAGAATAATAAAAGGAAGCCAAGCTAGGACAATTTCTTTTAGAGAATGTTGTGTTGGTGCTGGAATCTCCTTTCCGTCTTCTGTTTCAAAGCGGAATATATTCTTAGGTTGCCAAAAACGCAGGAAAATCGCCGTACAAATGATGGAAACAACAGCTGAAGCAATATCTGGCAATTCCGGTCCATGATAATTTGCGGTATAAAATTGAACAATTGCAAAACTCACACCAGCAACAAGAACTGCTGGAAAAGTTTCTTTAACTCCCTTAAAACCATTCATCAAGAATACAAGAAAGAAAGGCACGAACACAGAGAGAGGCGGGAGCATTTTTCCTGCAACTGCTGAAATTTCGATAGCAGGAACACTTACAACCTTTGCCATAGCGATAACAGGAATACCTACTGCACCAAAAGCAACGGGTGCCGTATTGGCAATAAGGCATAATCCTGCGGCGTATAGTGGTCGCAATCCCATTCCAACAAGCAATGCTGCAGTAATTGCAACAGGTCCTCCAAAACCAATCGCTCCTTCCAAGAATGCACCAAAACAAAAACCAATCAAAATAACTTGTAGACGCTGGTCCGGCGTAATTGCGATGATGCTGTCGCGTAGAATTTTAAAATAACCAGATTTGTCATTCAATTTATACAAGAATATTGCAGCAATAATAATCCAAGCAATTGGAAACATTCCATAAACAAAACCATACAAGAAACTTGTGAAAACTAACACAGATGGCATTTGGTAAACTACAATCGCGATAACAATGGCAACAGAAACGGTTAATAATCCCGCAAAATGCCCTTTTAATTTTAAGACGAGCAAGCAGACAAAAAAACATATAATCGGTAGCAATGCAACGGCTGCACTTGCCCATTGATTATTAAGCGGATTATAGTTTTGTAAATATTGCAAAACTTCCATGAGAAACTTAACCTCCCTTATTTAAGATTTTTTAGATTTGTAGAGTCGAGTCATTATACAAGTTTTTATGAGGGCATTCAAGAAAGAAAGAAGAATCTTTATAAAAATTGTGTTAAATAATTTTGAAAGTGGATAAAAAAGTAACACTTTCTATTAAAATGCTTCTTTGGTGAATTTCATTTTGCTATTTAAGTTATTCTTGCATACAATAGACTTTAAGATTTTATACTGGAGGAGTTTTGCTGATGATGCAAGAACGCGTTTATTTTTTTGCGACATGTTTGGGAGGGGTGGCATTTAGTGATACTTGCGTGAATGCAATTAAGCTTTTGCGAAATAGTGGAGTTGAGGTTGTTTTTAAGAAGGCACAGACCTGTTGCTCTCAGCCTAGCTATAACTCGGGGTATTTTGATGAATCGCGTCAAATTATTTTACATAACATTCGTTTGTTTAATCAAGATTATCCTGTGATTGTTCCATCAGGGTCTTGCACGGGTATGATGCGTGAGGACTATAAAGAACTTTTTAAAGGGAGGCCAGAATATAGGGAGGTTAGAGATTTTTGTAAACGTGTTTATGAGCTTTCAGAATATCTATGTAAAGTGCTGGGTGTACAATATGAAGATAAGGGGCAACCTCTAAAGGTGACTTGGCACAGTAATTGTCATGCATTACGAACGGCGAAAACTATCCCTTATGCCAAGCAATTGATTAGAAGTTTGTGTAATGTGGAGTTGATTGAGCTAGAGAATGAGGAAGAATGTTGTGGTTTTGGCGGAACTTTTAGTATTAAAGAGCCCGGTATTTCAGAAGTGATGGTGAATAAAAAGATTCAAGATATTCAATCCAGGGGGGTTGAATGCTTAATTTCTGCTGATGCAGGTTGTTTGATGAATATTAGTGGGGCAATGCAAAAGCAAAATGTTAATATTAGAGCTTATCATTTGTATGATTTTTTAGCCGACCGCATTGGGTTACAATAGAAAAAAAGGAATAAAGATGAAGTTTTATCATTCTAAGGAAGAATATGAGCAGGTAATTAGTCGGAAGCTAGAAGATAAGCAGCTTAAAGAGAATTTAGGGAGTGTGATGGGGATTTTACGTAACAATCGTAAAAAACTCATTGCGGATTCTTATGGGGACTGGGAAGGGTTAAGAGAGCAAGCAAGGTCAGTTAAGCAAAAATCTTTAAGTAATTTGGGAGAATTACTCCAAACTTTTGAAGCCAATGCAACTAAAAATGGTTTCATTGTGCATTGGGCAAAAGATGGTAGCGAAGCAAATGAGATTATTTTAGGCTTAATGCGACAATACAATGCTAATCGTATTCTTAAAGGTAAATCAATGGCAAGTGAAGAAATTCATTTAAACCAATACCTTAAAGAAAGGGATATTGAGGCGATTGAAACTGATTTGGGAGAACTGATTATTCAGCTAAATGGAGAACCGCCTGTTCATATTGTTGTGCCAGCAATCCATAAGAATCGTTTTGAAGTCGGCGAGATTTTTCATAAGCATTTAGGCGTGGAAAAAAAGGAGGAAATTAAGGATTTAAATGCTATTGCAAGGAATCATTTGCGTTCTAAATTTCAAGATTTTAAAATTGGGCTTTCGGGTGTGAATTTTGCTATTGCAGATGAAGGTGCAATTTGGCTGATTGAGAATGAAGGCAATGGGCGTATGAGTACAACAGCTTGTGATGTGCATGTTGCAATTTGTGGTATCGAGAAAGTGATTGAGAGTTTTGAAGATGCAGCAATTTTAGATACAATGCTTGTGCCAAGTGCAACAGGACAAAGCACAACTTGCTATAAAAATATTATTTCAGGGCCGCGTAAAAATGGTGATTTAGATGGACCAAAAGAGACGCATATTATTTTACTCGATAATGGACGAAGTCACATTCTAAGCGATCCCCTGTTGTATAATAGTCTAAATTGTATTCGTTGTGGGGCATGTATGAATCATTGTCCGGTTTATGATAAAATCGGTGGACATGCCTATTTGGCAACTTATCCTGGACCAATTGGTGAAGTAATTTCTCCCCAACTCTTTGGAATGGACAATTGTGGATATATTTTAAATTTATGTTCTTTGTGTGGACGTTGTTCGGAAGTGTGTCCTGTAAAAATTCCTTTAGCCGAAAATATTAGGATTTTGAGGAGTGAAAAAGTAGGTGAGGGCAGAAAGACGATTAAGGGGCAAAAAAATACATCTTTGAATCGTAGTGAAAAATGGGCAATGAAAACCTTTGCATGGATTGCATCGCATGGGTTTTTATGGCGTAGTACTTTGTGTAGTGCATCTATATTTAGCTCTTTGCTGGAGAAATTTAGTAACAAGCTTCCAGGACTTAAGGTATGGACGAGTTGTCGTAGTTTTCCTACCCTGAATGGGCAGCTACATCGTAAAGTTAAGAATCTTCAAGGGGTAATCTATGAATAGCCGAAGCGAAGTTTTAGAAAAAATTGCGTACGCAGATGAGGTGAATCCACGCAAAGCACTTAAGAGTCAATACATAGACATTATGATTCAAGGTGAGGATTTATATTTAGAATATAAAAAAAGGCAAGAAGCAAATAAAGCGATTGTGATTGAAAGCCAAGTAAGTGAATTGCAAAATAGTGTTGAAGAAATTTTACAGAAAGTTCAGCCTAATCGGCTTTTATACGCATCTTCTTTGTCACATATTAAAGCAGAACAACTAAATGTTGAATCGGTCTGCTACAATCAGCAACGTGAAGAAATGGGAGAAGTGATTTTCCAGAGTGATTGTTCGTTATTAGAGGCAAATTTAGGTATTTCGAATTTAGGTATCATTAATGTAGTTTCAAGTGTGAATGCTCCAAGATTACTTTCCTTAGCGACAAATACAGCTATTTTTTTGCTATCTAAGGAGCGTATTGTGCGGAATATACCTGAAGCATTACGAAAGGTTAAATTAGAAGCAGGAGAGATTCTTCCAACAAATATTTTGTTTATTGGAGGTCCTTCTCGTACGGCAGATATTGAATTTCAGGTTGTGTTGGGGGTGCATGGTCCGCGTGAGGTTTTTGTAGTACTTTATTAATGATTTTAAAAAAGTATAAAAGTGTCGATATGCTTTGTAGCGGAGAACAAAATAAGGGGGCGGTAGATTTTTAGAAATGTCTTAAGCACTCTTATTGTATAATGCGAACAATAAGAAAGGGGATAGAAATATGCGTATAATACCATTGGTAACTTTAGCTCTTTTGGTTGCAGGTTGTTCTTCAGCCATCAATCAATATAACTCTGAAGGCTTGAGAGATGGGCTTTGGAAGGAGTTTTATGAGAATCGCCTCGTGCGGAGCGAGACTTATTTTTCTGATGGGCAGCTTGATGGGGTTGCAAAGATTTGGTATAGTAATGGGCAATTAGGTAATGAGGCCTCTTATAGAAATGGCAAAATTGAGGGCATTCGCCGTTTGTGGTATAGTAATGGGCAGTTGCAAAGGGAGGAACATTACGAAAATGGGATTTTAAATGGTCCCAGACGTGTTTGGCTTGATAATGGGCAATTATGGGAAGAATCAAATTATCGTGGTGGAAAACTTGATGGCACAGTGAAAGCATGGGATAAAAACGGAAACCTTGTTGTTGAACATGAATATATCAATGGGGAACGCTCTAAGAAATAAATTTTAAAACTTCTTTTTAAAAGCAAAGATGCCCTTTTGACATCTTTGCTGAAATTCTTCGTTAAGTATTTCGCAAATCTTCATTCCATAAAGTAGAATTAGCCAAGAGATGTAAATCCAAAATAGAAAAAATAGGAGCATAGAAAAAGAACCATAGATTGTCATATATGCCTTGTTATATAAAACATAAGTAACAAAAACAATTTTCCCAATTGTCCAAACTAGACTTGCTATAAATGAGGAAAATAGAGAGACTGAGAGGTATAAGGATTTATTTGCTGAAATTTTAAATAGAACAAAGAATAAAAGCCATGTGAGTAACATGGGGAAGAAGTTAATTAAGTTTATATGCAAATCCAATCCGCTTTTATCTAAGAGGTTCTGAATGTAGCTGTTTAAAAATAGGGATATTCCGATGCCAATAGGCAATAAAGTTACAAGTGTCCAATAAACTGTTACAGAATTCCAGAAATCTCTAACTTTTGAGTGAAAAACTTTTGCTGCAATATATTGAAAGTTTTTGAAAAATAAAATAGAAGTAATGGCGATAGAAATAAATCCGAGTTCTCCTAATTTTGATGAATTTTGCAAGAAAGTATCCAAATATGAAGAAACAACTTGACTATTTGCAGGGACGAGATTAGAAAGAATTAGGTTTTTTACTTCTAAATAAAGATGATTGAAGTTAGGTAAAGTTGCAATGATTGAAAGAATAATTAATAATAAAGGAATGAGGGCAAAAATAGTATAAAAACTTAAACTTGCTGCATAGAAGTTGAGTTCAGTGTCTAAAATTGACATTATCGTTTTGATAGCTGTGCGGATTTTTTCAAGGCAAATTAGAATAACTTTTGTAGCTTGCATACAGAACGCCTTTATTGACTTTGAGATAGAATCAGAGAAGCATTCTATCCTAAAATTTAACAAATTGATATTAAATCCTCAAAAATAACTAAAATAAAGATGCCTATTGTATTTTTTAAGAGATAAATCAGTATAATGGGCGTCATATAATTTATTTTAACAAATCAAGTCTTTAAGGGAGTGTTCGTGTCAAGTCTTAAGGAATGCAATATTTTATGGTTGCGTGATGGAGAAACGAAATATAAAGATTGCGAAGTTTATATGAGCGACATTTTGAGTGGTTTTACTGTTCGCACGAAGGTAGATGAAGCACTTATGTATCTTAAAGCACGCGTGGTTGACTGTGTTATTCTCACTTTGGGCGATAAGTACATTAAAGATGAGGCTTATTTTATACAAGAAGTTAAAAAATTTGATGAGAGTATCCCTGTCGCGTTATGCACAAATGAACCCGAGGAAGTAATTAACGAACTTGTTTCCGCCCCACTTGATTTAATTGTACCTTTACCACTTAAGCTAGAGAGACTTAAACATATTCTGACGACTTTAGAATCCGTAATGGTGAACCACAATATTCACGCCTCTCCTCCTGCAAGCCAACCTTTGGGCGTGGAAGATAGTATCAATCAGTACTTTCAAGATGAGCAGAAATATTTGCAATCAATGGAACGTGAGGGTAGAATACGCAAGATGAGCTTTGAAATGATGAAAAGGTTTATTTTGACAGCTTATAATAATTTTTGTGAATTGGATGTACGTTTGCGAGATGATAGGGATTTAATTAAAGCTCATGATACATTGTTTCACGCATTAGAATTGCAAAAGATTCTTAAGCGGAATGTTACGGCAGGTATGGATTACCAATATGAAAAAATTTACTTAATGCAACACCCAAGTTATCTGAATACACTTGATCGTTTAGAGCAAATTGCACTCAAAACTTCTATCTATCATAAAGAATTATCGTCAATTACAAGCCAAATGGAGGAAATAAAAGATAGAATTCGCTATGTTCCAAATCCTGATTTGCGGATTGAGTTACAAAAAAAATATAAACAGTTGAATAGTTTAAGTACTGACCATGTCCATAATATTTCTGCCCTAAAAGAGGAATATGATAAACGCATTCGGGAAAAGGGTGAAATTTGGAATAGTGAATACAAGGCATTTGGTTTTGCATTCAAACGCATCAGTGAACATTATTTGCATGAATACGATGAGCTTGTTGACCGTCTTGCCTATTTATTTGACAGGACATTATGGATTGCTGCACGGGCTTCGAGGGTAATTACTGATTTTTTTGAGCAAGGTAAAATTGTTGGTGCGTTTTCTTCAAAGGCATATATGGAATACTATCTAAGAAATATTGATAGTGAATTAACAAAAGCAGAGAATGCAACTTTATTGAATTATCGTTCGCAAATGGAAGATGAAAATGCGATTCATATCGCAATTGTGGGAAGCGATAAGGAAAATATTAAATATGAAAGTATGCTTTTGGAATCTATAGACTCTTATGTAAAATGTAGAGTGTATGATGCTACAGAGCTTTTGCATTTTTGGAAGAATGCAGAAAAACTTGATGTTATCTTTTTTGAAGATGCGATTGGGAGGGTTATTTTTTATCAGTTTTATAAGGATATTGTACAATTTTATAAAAGTAAGAATAAGCAGCTACCCATATGTTATCTGATTTGTCGTTATGGTAAGAGTCCAGAAAAAACTTCTAAACTCGCTTTTTCTTTGGGAGTTAAGGCATCTTTTATTCCACCGATTGGTGAGGAACAGCTTAAGAGCGTTCTTTTAGAATTATTGACTTAAATCTAATATTTATCTAAAAATGGGAATTGATCAAGATTTTGAGGGTAGGGGGAATATCGTATTTTGTTGAAAACTAAACAAATTTGCATTACAATGGCTGGTAACTTGGGCGATGTAGCTTTGGTGGATAAGTATGGAAATTTTTGAGTTTCAATTTATGCAGAATGCTTTTATTGCAGCCTTTTTAGTGGCAATTTGTAGCGGTATTGTTGGTATGCTTTGTGTAGCCAATCGGATGATTTTTTTGGCAGGAGGAATTGCTCATAGTGCGTACGGAGGTGTTGGGATAGCTTTTTTTCTCGGTGTGCCAATTATGCTCGGTGCATCCATTTTTGTCATTGTGGTGAGTTTATTTGTGGGCTACTTGATGCTGAAAGATAGAGAAAGAACAGACGCTCTGGTTGGTGTGATTTGGGCTGTTGGAATGGCGATAGGAATTATCTTTGCAGATTTTACGCCGGGTTATCGCGATGAACTAATGAGTTATCTTTTTGGCTCTCTCATATCTGTGAGTTCGCAAGATTTATGGGTATTGTTGGTTTATAATCTTGTCTTAATTGCATTTATTTATATTTATTATTATGAAATATTATCTGTTTCGTATGATTCTTCTTTTTGTGCCATTAAGAATCTTCCTGTTAAAAGGTTTAATATTATCCTTTTATTATTTATTGCAATAGGTGTTATAATGAGTATGCAATCAGTAGGGTTAATCCTTCTTATTGCATTATTTAGTATTCCTGCATATATGAGTGAAATAATATGTAATTCGTTAAAAAAGGCATTTATTTGTAGTAGTTTACTTTCTTTTATGTTTATGGTCTTAGGTATATATATTTCATTTTATATGAATTTACCCATAGGTCCAACAATTATTTTGATTGCGGCAAGTCTTTTTTTGTTACAGCTTGCATTATTAAAAATCTTTAAATTTGTTCGGAAGGAGTATTATGAAAGAGGCACTTAATCAAAGTAAGAGAGCGATTCAAATTTCGCTTATTTCTATTCTTGTTTTATTGATTTTGGGCAGTGTTGGTTTGTGGATTATGGTAAATCAAGTTGTAGCAACTGCACAGATGAGTCAACAAATAAAGCTTATAGAATATCGTCTGCAACAGCTAGAATCTAATTCTACAAAGGTTGAGGGATAATGTTATTACAGCAAGACATTCAGCAATTTGTAAAATCTGCGATCAAAGAAGATGTCGGACGGCATGATATTTTTGGAATATTAGGCTTAAATCACAGAATTAAAGGTAGTGTTCTTGCTAAAGAAAAAGGGATATTTTCTGGAGAAGTTTATGCGAAAACATTGTTAGAGTTTTATGGAATTCAGTATGTAATGCACAAACTAGATGGAGAATATTTTGAGAAAAACGATATTTTATTGCAAGTTGAAGGGTGTTTTAGTGATGTATTGATAATTGAACGTACGCTTTTAAATATTTTGCAGCATAGCAGTGGTATAGCAACATTGACGCATTCTTATGTCAGGGCATTAAATAATCCCCGCATTAAGCTATTAGATACGCGAAAAACGAGACCTTTGTTGCGTGAATTTGAGAAATATTCTGTTCGTAATGGTGGGGGCATTAACCATCGTTTTGGTTTAGATGATTGTGTGATGTTGAAAGATACACATCGTATGGGGATTGTAAATCTTAAGCAAACAATTGCACAGATTAGGAGTAAATTTTGGGGAATAGTTATTGAAGTAGAGTCAGAAAATTTAGAAGAATTTAAAGAATCTTGTTTTGCGAATGCGGATATAGTGATGTGTGATAACATGAGTGTGAGCGAGATTCAGGAGTGTGTAGAGTATCGTAATAGCAATTACCCTCATATTCAAATTGAAGTTAGTGGTGGGATTTGTTTGGAGAATCTCTCTGATTATTCTAGTCTTGATATTGATGCAATCAGTATAGGCAGTATGATTCACCATGCCCAATTTGTAGATTTGAGTATGAAGATTCAGAAATAGGACTGGAGATAACAAGATTAGATATGTTGTTTGCAAGAATTATAAAGATATTTATTTTAACCTCCATTCTTTTATTTGCAGAAGAAGAATCGTTTATGCAGTTATTGTCAAAAATTTATAATAAGGGTGATACTACACTTCTTATTCCTCTTAATACTTGGCATAATCGTTTCTTTTATGACGCGAGAGCAAAGTCTTACACAGAGCTACCTTGGGGGATTGGAGTGAGTAAAATAATAGCTAAAGACCGTCGTCTTTATGGCTTATATGCAATTGCTTTCAAAGATTCGCATAACAAATTTCAGACAATGTATGGTTATCTTTCACAATATTACTTTGCTTTGGATTCAAAAGAGTATTGGAAGGTTGCTATTGGTTATACACTTGGAATTACACAACGTTATGAGTATCGCTATATACCACTTCCACTTCCGCTCCCAACAGCTGGTTTTAGTTATCAAAATGTCTATATTCAAATGGCATATGTGCCGGGCATCCCAAATGTAAAAAATTGGGGAAATGTTTTGTTTACTTGGCTTTCATGGCAATTTTAATTGAACTTTTGCAATCTTTATTAAGGTAAGGCTACCATATTTTGTTTGTAATATAAACATAGAATTATTTTTTTATACATTGAAAGCAAATGATATTGGAGTATTTAAGTGTTAAAAATAATAAATTTAATTGTTTATTTTTCATTAACTCTTTTTCTCTATTATTCTTTAGGTTCACTTTTGTTTTTAGTTTAGTTGCTAGAGACAATATTTTTATAAAATCTAACTTAGAGTTAAAGCAGGAGTTTTGCAATAATGACGCGTTATCAATTAGCGACTATACTTTTAACTTCCACCCTTTTTTTATCTGCAACGCCTATGCAGCCTGTCAGTTCTAAACAAACAGCTGAAAGTAGAAGAATTATACAGGCAATGTATAGCCCCATATATTCTGCATCTCAATCGCGTTCCGGAAGTGTAGATGAGGACTATCTTAAAGATTTGATTCCACATTATCAAGGTATTGTTCATTCTTCAAAAATGCTCATAGAAGCAAGTAAGAATCAAACCTTAATTACCCTTACTCAAGAAATTGTACACGAGCATGAGGAAGAATTAAAGAATCTAAATACAATTTTGAAAAGTGGCTTAATACATCATTCTATTTCTGATGATGAATATCAACGATTTGTTAGTATCAATAAAAAACACAATGAAGAGATAATGAAATCTGTTATAGAATTTCCGGTAACAAAAGATTTTGATAGAGATTTTTTAGAGGCAATGATAGTTCATCAGCAATGGATTATCATTGCCTCTAAAACCATTCTTCAGTACACGAAGAATCAACAAATTCAATCTTTTGCACAAAACATTATTGCTAAACGTGAAGCAGGAAATATGCAAATGCAAGATGTACTCAATCATTTAAATCATACAGATAAAGGAGAATATAGATGAATTTATTTTTACAAGCAATGTGCTTTCGTCATGCATGTAAACTCTTTGATGAAAGCAAAAAAATTAGTGATGAAGATGTTCGTATCATCTTAGAGTCTGGACAAAAATCTCCCTCATCATTTGGGCTTGAGCCATGGCATTTTTTGGTTATTCAAAGCGATGATCTTAAAGCAAAAATTAGACCCGTATGTTGGGGGCAACCTCAAATTACAAGTTGTTCTCATTTGATGATCTTACTTTCGCGTAAGAGTTTTGCATTCAAAAAGGGTAGTCCTTATTTAGAAGAATCTTTTCTGCGTAAAGCACAAAATGATGTCGCTAAAGCACAAGCTATCAAGGATAGATTTAATCAATTTATCACTTCTTTTGGTGAACGCGTTGATGATTGGGCTAGGATGCAAACTTACCTTGCGAGTGCAAATATGATGACGTCTGCAGCATATATTGGGATTGATTCTTGCCCAATTGAGGGCTTTGAAGTGGATAAATTAGATAAAATTTTGCATGATGAAGTAGAGTTTTATCGTGATGGGGCATTCAATATTGCCTATCTTATCGCCTTTGGCTATCGCATTCAGCCACAAAGTGAACAATTGCGAAAATCCATTCAAGAAATTGCCACATTTATTTAAGCAGTTCTTTTAAAAAGCTTACCTTCAAAGTTGATGTTACCTCTTGTTGAATGTAAGCTAAAAAAGGTTATAATGTGACTTTAATTCATATTATAAGGCATTTTTATGGAAGAATTAGAATCTACAAAAGGTTATAATCCTCATCTTATAGAAGAACGTTACTATGCTATTTGGGAAAAACGTAATTATTTTGAACCCAGTATAAGCAACCAGAATAATCATCAAGTTTTTTCTATTATGCTTCCACCTCCAAATGTAACAGGAAGTTTGCATATAGGACATGCACTCAATCATACACTTATTGATATTATGGTTCGATACAAACGAATGGACGGATTCAAAACTCTTTGGCAACCTGGTGTCGATCATGCAGGAATTGCGACACAAAATATTGTGCAAAAGCAACTTTTGAATGAGAATCTTACCAAAGAGCAATTAGGACGCGAAGCATTTTTAGAACGTGTTTGGGAGTGGAAAGAGAAAAGCGGAGATAAAATTTTGTCCCAAATGCGTCGTTTAGGGGCTTCTTGTGCTTGGAATCGTGTTAGATTTACGATGGATAAAGGACTTGCGGCAAGTGTGAGAGAGGTTTTCTGTCGTCTTTATGAAGAAAAATTGATTGTACGCGGTGAGTATATGGTGAATTGGTGCACACACGATGGTGCATTGAGTGATATCGAAGTTGAGTATGAAGAAAATGAAGGGAAGCTTTATCACATTCGTTATCCTATTGTTGATTCTAATGATGTTTTGATTGTTGCAACAACGCGTCCGGAAACCTATTTTGGAGATACTGCCGTGATGGTTAATCCGCAAGATGAACGTTATAAGCATTTAATTGGCAAAAAAGTGAGGTTGCCTATTATTAACAGAGAGATTCCTATTATTGCTGATGATTATGTGGATATGGAATTTGGAAGCGGTGCGGTGAAAGTTACTCCTGCCCATGACCCTAATGATTATGAAGTTGGTTTGCGCCATCAACTCCCATTAATTAAAGTTTTTGATACAAAGGGTATTCTAAATGCACAAGCAGCAGAATTTGAAGGGCTTGAACGTTTAGATGCAAGGGGAAAGATTGTAGAAAAACTCAAACAAATGGGTATGATTGAAAAAATTGAAAATCATCAGAATCAGGTTGGCAAGTGTTATCGTTGTGGTAATTTGATTGAACCCTATATTTCCCAACAATGGTTTATTAAAAAGGAACTTGCGGTTGGGGCAATCGAGAAAATCAATACTCAAGAAGCAAAATTTTATCCAGCGATTTGGAAAAATAATTATGACGCATGGATGCGTGAATTGCGTGATTGGTGTATTTCTAGGCAGCTTTGGTGGGGACATCGCATCCCTGTTTTTTATTGTGAATGTGGAAATGAATTTGCTTCAAGGGAGGAGAAGCCAACACAATGCCCACGATGTAAAAAAGATACTTTTACTCAAGATCCAGATGTATTGGATACTTGGTTTAGTTCCGCACTTTGGGCATTTAGCCCTCTTGGCTATGCGAATGGAGATTTTGGGGAGGGAAAACTTTGGAATCGGAGTGATATTGCAGAGTTTTATCCAAATTCTCTTTTAATTACGGGTTTTGATATTTTATTTTTTTGGGTAGCTAGAATGCTTATGATGGGAGAACATACATTAGGTAAGCTACCTTTTAAAGATATTTATCTCCATGCATTAGTACGTGATGAGCATGGTAAAAAAATGAGCAAAAGTAAGGGAAATGTTGTTGATCCACTTGAAATTATACAAAGTCATAGTGCAGATGCGTTGCGTTTTACTTTAGCAATTTTGTGTGCTATGGGAAGAGATGTACGTTTAAGTAGTACACAATTGGATATCAGCAAAAATTTCACCAACAAAATTTATAATGCAACACAATTCTTGCTCCTTTATTATCAGAAATATACCCCTATCGATTCTCTCAATTTTCAAAGCATGTTAGGACGTTATATGAAAAGTCGTCTAAATGTGGCAATCAGTGAAGTGAGAGAACAACTTGATTCTTATCGATTTAATGATGCTGCAACAACATTGTATCGCTTTTTGTGGGGTGAATTTTGTGATTGGGGTATTGAATTGGCAAAGGCAGACAAGAGTGCAATTCAAGAATTGGGGGCAGTTTTTATGGAATCTCTAAAGTTGCTACACCCATTTATGCCTTTTATTACAGAGTATGCTTACTCTCTTTTAAGTGGTATTCCACTTGAAGAAAGGGAAAGCATAATGGTTATGCCTTATCCTAGAAAAGCAGCCCAAGAAACTAGTATTGAAGATAGCTTTAGTGTGATTATTGATTCAATTATTTCTATTCGTCGCCTTAAAGCAAATGTTGATGTTGCGGCCCAAAAAATTCCACTTATCTATATTCAACCACAAAAAACCATTGATGAAGCATTACTAAAACAATTTATTCCACGACTTAGCAAAGTTGAATCCATAGAAATTGTGTCACAAAAAAAGGAAAATTGTCTTGCTGATATTGGTAAATTTAGTATAGTTTATCTCCCTAAGGCTGGTTTGGATTTAAGTTCCATTATTGCAAGGTTGCATAAGCAACAAGAAAAAAGTCAAAAAGAAAAAGATAAACTTCTTGGTATGCTCAATAATGAAAAATTTATGGCAAATGCACCTAAGGAACTTTTGCAAAAAAATCGCGTAGCATTAATAGAGTTAGAGGAAAGACTACTTAAAATCAACGCTGAATTAGAAAGTTTAAAAGGGTTAGATTAAGAAATTTTTATATTTGAATATCTTATTACCCTTATAAAAAGACTGGATTATTTGTGTATTACTGTATGTAACTTATAAAAATAGTATGTTTTTTCTTATATTGTAATTTGGGCTTTAAAAGGAGAGGGTTATGGAATTTTTAATGACTATTGGTTTGCTGATTTTTGGGTTAAGTGCTGGAGTGTTGGCTGGTTTTTTTGGAATTGGTGGGGGAACGTTCATTGTGCCAATGATGACACTTTTTGGCTTAGATATTAAACTTGCTGTAGGAATTTCTGTTATGCAAATGATGTTTTCATCCATCAGTGCTTCATATGTCAATTATAAAAATAATAATTTAAATATAAAAGAAGGTTTATGGGTTGGGATTGGTGGTTTTATTGGTGCAGCTTTTAGCGGATTGGTTGTTAACATTCTTAGTTCTAAAATATTAGAAGGCATATTTTTACTTCTTACACTTGTTGCATTATATCGATTCTTGGTTAAGGGTAACGAAAGTCAACTACAACCAAGACTTACCCCCCACCGTTTGATTTTGATGTTAATCGGTGGCATCACTGGCATTTTTGCCATTTCACTTGGTATTGGCGGAGGCTTAATTCTTGTTCCTCTTTTGAGTCTTTATTTGGGTATTAGTTCTAAACGAGTTATCCCTATATCTTTATTTTTTATAATTTTTTCCTCTACATCAGGTTTTGTAAGTCTTGCTTATTTTGGGTATGTAAATTATTTGCAAGGGGCTATTGTTGGGATTGCATCAATTATTGGGGCAATGATTGGTAGCTATCTTCTAAATATTATTGATGTTAAAAAACACCGCTATGCTCTTGTGTTGCTTTATGCGATTGTAATTGCTATTATGGCTTATGAATTTTTTAAAGATATTATTTGAGATTTTTACTGCTTCTGTTTAGCATCGCTTTAGAAAAAAGATTGTATAATTTTGTTAGCTTCTTTCATTATTAAATATACTTTTATATTTATAATAAGCCAAAAAGAAGCTTTACTAAGGAGATGGAATGATTTATGAGATGAAAAGCCCAATCATCGGGCTAGAGCAGATTGCAAAAGTGGAGTTGGAGCAGATTGACGAACGATTTGTAAAAATTCGTGGCTTGAGAAGTGATGGTAGTGATTGTGGACTTGAACTTCGTTTGGTAAATCCTTATGCACTTAAAAGGGACTATTCTTTAGATGTACCCACTTCTATTCAAACCCTACTTCATATGCATAGTGGTTCTAATGTGCGCGTTTTTTGTGTGATGATTTTACAAAATCCTATTCAAAATTCCTGCGTGAATTTCCTTGCCCCCATTGTCTTTAATGATGACAATCATAGTGCTGCACAGATTATTTTGCATGCACAAGAATACCCAAAATTCAGTGTGGCTGAACCTATCAGTAATTATATTTATGAGGCAATTGGTGCTTAAGATGCCTGCTTTATAAATGCCAAAAGACAAAAACTTTAGCAATCTTACAAATTTTTGTAAAGGCAGTTTACGAACTTTGTTTAGCCAAGGTTCGTATGGAATATGCTGAATCATCAAATGAATGTGGTCAATGTCACTTTCTATCGCGATGATGATAAGATCATATCGTCTAAAACCTTATTCTTTGTAATAATTTCTTTCTATACTTAAATATTAAAATTAAATGTGTTTTTAGATTATGCCTGTTTCTCTTGTTTGAGATATATCCACATAATTTATAATTATTTTCTCCCATATTATTCTTTTTTATAATAATTATGCTATTTGTTATATAAATATGAATATAAAAATTAAACATAAAGGCAAATAGTGCTTAGTGCTACTAAGTATGGAATTAATCCTAATGTTAATCAAAAACAACCTATAATCCTTAAAAGAAAAAATCAATATCGATTCAAAAGAGTGTAATTTCCAAAGCTTACAAATGCTATTAAGACAGTTTGTAACTGCATTCGATAATTTCCTTGCTAAAAAGAGCAAAATATCCTAAATTTCATAATACATTACCATTCATAAAGGTACAAAAAGAGTTAGTTTTCCAAAATTCAAGAAGGTATTAAAGCGAAGTTACATAGAGATTCACCACATAATGTAGCGGTTAAATAAGCCCTTATAATAGAACTGGGTCATACTAGATATTAGCTATCTATCATTGAATCAAGAAACAAAATCATCTTTAATGGTTGGGCAATTCACAGATTTCAGAGAATGTTAGAAAATTGATTTTAGAATTTGTATATGTTACAAAACTAGACATTTACCCAAAAACTTTTATCTCCCATTGTCATATATTGTGAAAAATAAAAATTTTTTGCTATACTCTATGCAAAAGCATTCTGCTTCAAATTCTTTTTTAAAGGACACTTTATGAAAATCACTTATACGCTTACTGATGAGTCTCCGGCATTGGCAACCTATTCGTTTCTTCCTATAGCAAAGGCGTTTTTAAAACACGCAAATATTGAGGTGGAGACGGCAGATATTTCACTTAGTGCCAGAGTTTTGGCACAATTTCCAGATTTGCTTGAACCACAAAAACGCGTACCAGATACATTAGAATCTTTAGGGCAACTCGTTAAAACAAAAGATGCAAATCTGATTAAAACACCTAATATTTCAGCCTCTATTCCGCAACTTAAGGCAACAATTAAAGAACTTCAAGGTAAGGGTTATCCTGTGCCAAATTTTCCTGATGAGCCACAAAATGATACAGAAAAGGCTATCAAAGAAAAATATCAAAAAGTACTAGGGAGTGCGGTGAATCCGGTACTTCGTCAAGGTAATTCTGATAGACGTTCTACAAAGGCTGTTAAAGAATATGCAAAGAAAAATCCCTATCGTGTGGTAGATTTTAGTAAAAATTCTAAAACAATCGTCTCTTATATGAAGGATGGTGATTTCTTTGATAATGAAAAAGCAATTTTTATTAAAGAGGAGTGTAATGCTAGAATTGAATTTGTTGATAATCAAGGTAATGTAACCATAATGAAAGAAGGTTTAAAATTAGAGAAAAATGAAATTCTTGATGCAACATTTATGAATACTGCAAAATTGGACGCATTCTACAAGGAACAAATCGCACTTTGCATGAAAGAGGATATTTTATTTTCTCTTCATCTTAAAGCTACAATGATGAAGGTGAGCGATCCCATTTTGTTTGGCTATGCGGTAAGGGCGTATTTTTGTGAACTTTTTACTGAATTTAGTGATGAATTCAATAGATTAGGCGTTAATCCGAATAATGGCGTGTCCGAATTGCTTTTAAAGGTGGAATCTTCTAGTCAAAAAGATGCAATTATCAATAAATATAATGAAATAATGAATAAAAGTGCAAAAATCTCGATGGTTAATTCAGCTAAGGGGATTACTAATCTTCATGTCCCAAGTGATGTGATTGTTGATGCTTCAATGCCCGCAATGCTCAAGAATGGTGCGAGATTATGGGATAAAGACGGTAAGGAATGCGATACAAATGCTGTAATTCCTGATAAAACTTATGCAACAATTTATGAAGCGGTATTGGAGGATTTGCGTGTAAATGGTAATTTAGAACCAAGTCAATTAGGTAGCGTTAGCAATGTTGGTTTAATGGCAAAAAAGGCACAGGAGTATGGTTCGCACGATAAGACTTTTGTTGCAGTAAGTGATGGGGAATTCCGCATTGTAGATTCTAAAGGTGCTGTGTTACTTTCCCATAAAGTGTGCAAGAATGATATTTATCGAGCAAATGAAGCAAAATATGACGCAGTGATAAACTGGATAGATTTGGGTATTGAGCGCAGTGAAATTAGTGGCGAAGAGGCAATTTTCTGGCTAGATTCTAAACGTGCAAGTAATGCCATAATGATAGATATAGTTAAGCAACGACTGCAAGAAAAAGGTAAAAATATCAAGATTCTAGCTCCCAAAGAAGCGTGCTTGGAATCTCTCAAACTCATTCGTGCGGGCAAAAATTGTATCTCTATTACGGGCAATGTGTTAAGAGATTATCTTACAGATTTATTCCCGATTTTGGAGCTTGGCACAAGTGCGAAAATGCTATCAGTAGTGCCTATGTTAAATGGTGGGGCGATGTTTGAGACGGGTGCTGGAGGAAGTGCTCCAAAGCAAGTCGAGCAACTCGTGGAAGAAAATCACTTACGTTGGGATAGTTTGGGAGAGTTTCTTGCTTTGCAAGCAAGCCTTGAGTTTTATGCACAAAAAAATGGCAATCAAAAGGCAAAGGTTCTTGCTAACGCACTTGATAGTGCTATTGGAGAATGGCTTAATAATAATAAAGCTCCATCACGCAAAGTGGGTGAAGATGATAATCGTACAAGCCACTTTTATCTTGCGATGTATTTCGCTAATGCCCTTGCAGAGCAGAATGAAGATAGTATGATGGCAGAGAAATTTGCACCGATAGCTAAGGAGTTAAACGATAATGAAGTTAAAATCCGTGATGAGTTTAATTCTACACAAGGCAAACATGTAGATTTTGGTGGATATTATAAGTTTGATGACACAAAGGCAGAATCTATTATGCGTCCAAGTAAAAGCTTCAATAGCGTGATTGAAAAAATACAACAATCATAAAAATAAGGATAATCTCATCAAGCACAATGATTTGGATTTATGGGCGTGGAAGCAGTGCGATATAAATACAGATTCGCTATGGATTATCCCAAATCGCGCCAAAGGTGGTAAGCACGAAAATAATTATCATGGGAATTTTATCCCTCAAATCCCAAATGAACTCATAAGGCGATATACAAAAAGTAATGAAGTCGTGTTAGATGCTTTTCTAGGGAGTGGCACGACACTTTTTGAGTGCGAGAATTTAGGGCGTAAATGTATAGGAATGGATATTAATGAGGGGATTTTGCAAAATATAGAATCTAAAATGCAAGATTCTGTGAGAGGGCGATTTTATTATGGAATGTGTGATAATACAAATAATGCAGAGACTGATAACTTCATCACTCAAGGTTTAGAGACTATTGGTGCTAAAAGTGTGCAGTTTATGCTTTTTCACCCGCCATATATGGATATTGTAAAATTTACCAACAAACCTTGTGATTTGAGCCAAATGAGCGAGATAAATGACTTTATGAGAATCTTTTTGCAAACTTGTCAAAATACATTAAAATTCCTCGATAAAAATCGCTACTTTGCGGTAGTAATCGGTGATGTATATAAACATAGTGAGATAAAACCACTTGGATTTTATGTGATGAGAGATTCAGATTGAGGAGCGAATTTTGACTTATGATGAGGCAATAGAAAGAATAATGCTAGATAATCATGGAATAGCGTCGCTCCAGTTTTTATATCAACATATTTGGAATTATAAAGATAAGAGTAAAATAGTTGGTAAAACACCAAATAACACAATACAGGAACGTTGTCAGAGAAATCCGAAAATCATGAGAATTGCTTATGGCGTCTATGCTTTAAAAGATTCTATACAAGACATAGAGAATAATAATGACAAACAGATTGTCATAGAACAAGCAGTAGATACAAGCATTCAGCTTACACAAAAGCAATCTCTACAAAATGTGCGTGTTGGTCAGCAGAATTTTAGAAATAAATTAATTGATACTCTCGCAGAATGTCCCATTACACATATAAGGGATAAAAAATTACTTATAGCCTCACATATTAAACCTTGGGTGTTTTGTAATAATAGTGAAAGATTAAATATTTATAATGGTTTTTTACTCTCACCTTTATTTGATAAGCTTTTTGATAAAAGCGTAGGGTTAATTACTTTTACAAAAGATAAAGAAATATTATTTTCTAAACAAATGGATAGATGCACAAGAGATTATCTTGCTTCAATTAATATTACAGATAAACAAACAATACATAACCTGCAAATACATGGACGAGAATCTTTTTTAGAATATCATTATCAATATATATTTGCACGAAAATAAATTTTGTGATTTATTTGCTGGAACTTCGGCAGTAGGGAGATTATTCAAAACTCAAGTGAAGCAAATTATTGCAAATGATAGAGAATATTATAGTTTCATTTTGGCAAAAAATTACATAGAAAATCATCAACAATTAAAGAGGATTGATGAGCTTATTGCTACGCTTAATGATACGCAAAAAACTCCACTTTTGCAATCAAAAATTTATCAAAATTATGCACTAGGTGGAAGCAAAGAAAGACAATATTTTAGTGATTTTAACGCAAGCAAAATTGATGGGATTCGCACTCAAATTGAACAATGGAAAAATACTTGCTATATCAATGATAAGGAATATTATTTTCTGCTTGCCTCGCTTTTAGAATCTGCCGATAGAGTGGCAAATACAGCTTCAGTCTATGGAGCATTTTTGAAGCATTTGAAAACATCTGCTCAAAAAGAACTTATACTTACTCCTGCGTATTTTGAGTGTAATGACAATACCCATATCGTGTTTAACGAAGATTCTAGCACACTTATTCACAAAATCAGCGGTGATATTCTCTATCTTGACCCTCCTTATAATGCACGCGAATATGGGGCGAATTATCATTTACTCAACACGATTGCATTATATGATGACTTTATCCCACGAGGCAAAACAGGTTTGAGGGAAATATCACACATCAAATTGGTGCAAAAAATCTAAAGTCTATGATGAGCTTGATTCTCTTATTAAAAATGCGAATTTTACATATATTTTCTTAAGTTATAATGATGAGGGTTTATTGAGTTTGGAGCAAATAAAAGATATTTTTAGCAAATATGGAAAATATGAATTTGTATATCAAAAACACCAACGCTTTAAGGCAGATTCAAAAAGAATCCAAAAGCAAGATTCTACATTAGAGTTCTTACATATCCTACATAAGCGCATTTAGAAACATTTAGAAATATTATGCTACTATTATTCAAAAAAGGAGTTGAAGGGAGATAAATGAGATATAATTTTTTTGTGTTTCTTATCACATTAGCTATAGTATTTTTTGCAGGTTGTGGCTCTAATGACGAGACACATACTATGAAAGAATCCTCCAATGCAGACGAGACAAGTCGCTTATCAATGGAAATGGAAGATTTTAGGGATTCTATGATGGAGAGTTCTGTTCCTATGGCAAAAATGAGTAGAGTAGCATCTTTAGAAACTCCTCATTCTCTAAACAAGGAGCATATCACCACAGAGTTAAGTCAAGCTCTCAATGAACGCAAACTTATTGTGAATGTTAATATGAGATTAGAATCTAAAAGTGCGCCTCAATCCTGTGCTGATATAGAATCTAAAGTAGCTTCGTTGGGTGGATATATAGAAAATATGCGAAGTTTTGATAATGGTTGCTATCTCACAGCAAGAATCCCAAAAGAATTACTTGAGCGTTTTATAGTCTCTATTGAGGAAGGAGATAAGGTCATTGAAAAAAATATAAATACGCAAGATATTACCGAAGCCTATTTTGATAATTATAACCGAGTAAAAAACCGCGAAGTTTTATTAGAAAAATTACGCAATTATCTTAAGTTTGCTAAAAATATAGGCGAGATTCTCGAAATTGAAGATAGAATCAATAGAATCACCTATGAAATTGAAGGTATGAAGGGGCGTTTGAGAGGTTTTGATAATAAGGTAGATTATGCTACGATGAGTTTAGATATTCGTAATGAATATGGACAAGATACCACAAACGAAGAATCATATTTATCAAAAGAATGGAAGAGATTTAAGGAGCATATAGGAGGGGTATTTGTAGATTTTATGTTTAAGGGACTTAAGTTTGTTGCTATTGCCTTACCTTTTATATTTGGGCTTATTCTTTTTTATTATGTTTGTTTTGGGCGATTAGGGCTTATCAAAAAGCTTTTTAGGTGGATAAAGTAGCTTTATTTATAGAATAAGAAAATAACATAGAATCTTAATCTTTGCAAAGCGCATTAACTAGATGACGATGGGTATAGGGGATTATAGTTCCTATATCCCCTCTCTATCCTCTCTATATTTACACAATACGCACTCATAAATTTCCTTTTTACGAAAAGTACGCTCTGCCATTAAGCCATTTTGACATGACGGACATTTTTTATTTGTAGGAGGGTATTTGCTGATAAAATCACATTTTGGGTAGTTAGAGCAACCAAAAAATGCCCCCCTTTTTGAAAATCTTTCAAGTAAATTTCCTTGACATTTTGGACATTTAACTTCAAGAATCTTATTTGTCTTATTTGCTTCTCCAATGATGGGTTTTGTGTTTTTACATTTTGGATAGCCACTACAGGCAATGAATCTCCCATTTCTCCCCATTTTAACTACCATGGGCTTTCCACACTTTTCGCATTCACCATATGAAAGTTGCTCATGCTCTTGAGAATTTTGGATGTATTTACATTTTGGATAGCCACTACAGGCAATGAATTTACCATAACGACCATCTCTTTCAACAAGTTCGCAACCGCATTGAGGGCAATATTCGCCAGTCGGTGTTGCAATTTTTTGACTTTGAATGAGTGTCTTACCCTGCTTAATTTTTTTATCAAAATCTTCATAGAATTCCCATAAAGCCTTTTGCCAATCCATTTCTTCACTTGCCACTAAGTCAAGTTTTTCTTCAAGTTTTGCACTAAAATGACTATCAACAATTTCACTAAAATGTTGTTCTAGCATTTCTGTAACCTTGAATGCAATTTCTTCTGGCACTATTTGTCGCTGATTAAGTGTGATGTAGTTTCTGCTGACAAGTAGGGTAATTGTGGGTGCATAGGTGCTAGGACGCCCAATACCAAGAGATTCAAGCATTTTAATGAGTGAAGCTTCAGAGAATCTTGCCGGCGGTTCAGTTTGTTTTTTTTCATTTTTTACTTTTAAAAGTGCTATAGAATCCCCTTTTTTAAGATTTGGTAGCAATTTATCTTTATCGGTGTTTTCTAAAATAGCATAGAATCCATCAAATAGTAACTTGCGTCCATTCGCTTTAAAGGTAGAGCATTCATTCTTAAAGGTGATATTCTGTAGCTCAAATTCAGCATCCGTCATTTGAGAAGCGATGAAACGTTGATAAATAAGTGTGTAGAGTTTGAGTTCATCGCCACTAATGTAGCCTTTTGCAATATCTGGTGTGAAACTTAAATTTGTTGGGCGAATTGCCTCGTGGGCTTCTTGTGCATTTTTTGATTTTGTTGTGTAAATGCGTGGTTTTACAGGTAAATAAGGTGGTTCAAATGTGTTTGAAATCAATTCTCTTACACCCTCTATTGCCTCTTTGGCAATATTTAGGCTGTCGGTTCTCATATAGGTGATGACTCCCATTGTACCTTGATGTGTGGGAACACCCTCATAAAGTTTCTGTGCAGTACTCATTGTTCTTGCAGGAGAAAAACCCAATTGTGTAGAGGCTGTTTGTTGTAATGTGCTTGTCATAAATGGAGGTTGGGGTGAAATCTTGCGTTTTTTATGTTCGATATTATGAATTCTGAAAGAATCTTTATTTTTCTCTATTTGCTGAATCATCTGTTTTGCTGTATCTAAGGAGCGAATCTCCATTTTTTCAATTTTTTTGCCCATATATTCCATAATTTCTGCTTCTATTTCTTGTTCAAATAATGCGGCGATATGGTAGTAAATAATAGGTTTGAATGCTCGAATTTCTCGTTCTCTATCGATGATAATTTTGAGTGCAGAACTTTGCACTCTCCCTGCACTTAAACCTTTTTGAATCTTTGCAGAAAGCAGGGGAGATAAACGGTAGCCTACAATGCGGTCAAGTAACCTTCTTGCCTGTTGTGCATTGACCATATTAATTGCGATTTGCCTTGGGTGTTTTAAAGCATTCTTGATGGCTGTTTCTGTAATTTCATGGAAAGCGATGCGAGGAATTTTTAATGGGTCTTGCCCAATAGCAATGGCGATATGATAGCCAATAGCTTCACCTTCACGGTCCTCATCAGTAGCGATAAAAACTTTTTTAGAATGTTTAGCGACTTCTTTAATCTGTGAAAGTATTGTGGCATGGTCTTTTGAAATAACATAATCTGGAATAAATTGTTGATTTTCTATTTTAATACCAAAAGCGTGCTTGGGAAGGTCGCGAATGTGTCCTTTGGAAGCGATAATTTCGTAATCTTCTCCAAGAAAATTTTTAATTGTTCTTGCTTTTGTGGGTGATTCTACAAGGATAAGTTGCTTCATATTTTCTCCTGATAAAAAACTTTACTTAAGTGAGATTGTAACACATTTTTTGATATAATAACAAAAATGAGGCGAGAGGGGGAAAATTTGGTACGAAGAGAATCATTGCAGAAATTATATGAGCAGGCGCTGGCGTATCATAGTGTGGGCGATTTGAATCGTTGTGTGAATTGTTGTGATGTGATTTTGAGTCAGGATGGGCAAGATCATGAGGTTTGGAATTTATCAGGTCTGGCACATTATGGTTTAGGGAATCTTCAAAAAGCTTTAACATACATTAATCAGGCCTTTTTAATATCTGGCTTTGAAACCTATCTAGTGAATATCGCAGAGCTTTTGCGTCGTAGTAATGAGAGTCAAAAGGCTTTGGAAATTTTGGAGAGCATTAAAAATCCAGCCACACCGAATCTACAATTTAATCTTGCACGTGTTTATCGCGATGTAGGTCGTAATGCCGATGCGGTGGTTTGTTATGAAAAGGTGCTTTTAAAAACACCCGATGATGCAGATGTATTGTTTAATCTCGCAAATGTTCTTGTTGAATCTGATGTAGAAAGGGCGATTAAACTTTATGAGCAAGCATTAAGGTTGGGTTTAAATGTGGCAGGTATGAATCTTGCAAGTTTGTATCTGAAGCGGGGAGATATTGAATCATCTTTAAAAATTTATAAGCAATTAGAACCCGTTGTCAACAAAGATGATCACTCTTTCTTTTTTAATTATGCAAATGCTTTAAGTAAGGCATCCATTCACTCTTCGTCTTATTTTAAGGAGGCAAAAAAATATTATAAAAAAGCTATTTCTTTCTCCTCTAATGTCCTGTATGCTCTTAATTATGCACATTTATTGTTGCGTTTTGGGGAAATAAAAGAGGGTTTTAAGCAATATGAAAAGCGGTTATCATTGAATGTTGTACCCCAGTCTTTAGCTACGTTAGAAGTTGCAAGCCGATTAGCTAAGCAAAGGATTGTTGTTTATGCAGAGCAAGGCTTAGGAGATACAATTATGTTTGCACGTTTTCTGATGCCTTTAAGAGAAGTTGCTTCTGAAGTGTTGGTGATTGTACAACCCGTACTATTACCGCTTTTTGAGCGGTATTTTAACCAAAGGGCACCCCACCTATGTCCTATAGCCTTTTGTTCTATTGTTCCTGATGAATTAAAAAAAAGAACATTTAAGAGAATTTCACTTTTATCCTTACCTTTTGCATTGAAAATGACTTCTAATGCAGAAATTCAGTCTTTAATCCCCCCAATTCTTGAGAAATCTTGTAAGAAAGTGGGAATTTTTTGGCGTAGTAATCAAGAAAATCCCTTATCAGAAGGAAAGAATTTGACACTTCCTGAATTGCTTGATGGGCTTTCTCCTCTGCTTTCAAAATGTGATTTTTATTCTTTGCAGGTTGGTATTGATATTGAAGAAAGAAATCTTTTAGAACAGTATAAAATTCCTGATTTAGGGAGTGGATTCAAGGATTTTGCAGAAACAAAAGAGGCACTTGAGGGAATGGATGCCGTGATTGGAATTGATACGTCAATCTTGCATTTAGCTGCAAGTTTTGGCGTTGAATCATTTGTTTTATTACCTTATTATTATGATTGGCGTTATGGTGCACAAGGGATTGAATCTCCTTTTTATGCACAGAGTTTACATTTATATCCACAAGAGTGTTTTGATAATTGGAAAAGCCCATTACAGCATTTGCAAAAGATATTGCTTCAAAAAATAGATTTTTAAGAATATTTGGAGTTTAGGGTTATATAATGCTACAGATGCGGAGGGTTAAAAGGCAGAACCCTTTGGAAGGGTTGGAGATTGGTGATAGCTTTGAGTTGCTTTGTGCCTTGAAAAATATTGGATATTTAAATGATAATTATCAAGGAGAGAGGGAGCTTTGGTGGACTCCTAGTGATTGTTTTGCCACAATTATTGAAGCAATTTTGGTGCAGAATAGCCGTTATGAAAAGGTAAAAATTGCTATGCAGAATCTTGGGTGCTTTGTGGAATCTCCAGAAGATTTTGTTTTGTTAGATGTGGACTCTCTAGCAGAAAGAATCTCGCCAGTTGGTTTTTACCACACGAAAGCAAAACGACTTTCAATGCTTTGTCGTTCTATTTTAGATGATTTTGGGGATTTTGAATCAATGAAGCAAGATTGTTCGCGTGAATGGTTGTTGCAACAAAAAGGAATTGGCTTTGAGACGGCTGATGCAATTTTATGTTATGCCTTCGGGCGTGATGTTATGGTGGCAGATCGCTATAGTTTTTTAGTTTTGCAAAGTTTGGGCTATGAAATGCAAAATTATGAGGAAATACAAGAATGGTTGCAACGGGGTATTTTTTGTCGTTTTAGCGAGGTACTTGATTTTTATGGTAAGGAGAATCTTTCTAAGCGATGGGTGTTTGCAAGGTTTCATGGTAAGATAGATGAGTTTGCAAAAGAGTATCAACTATAAACACTGAAAGGAAATAAATGTCTTTAGAGAAAAGTTATGGGTATCAACTTTTTTTGGAATTTTGTAAAATTCCTCATGCAAGTGGAAAAACCCAACAAATGAGGGAATGGTTAAAGAGATATGCTGACTCTATTTGTGTAGAGTGTGAGGAAGATGAAGCTGGGAATTTATTACTTTCTAAGGGAAAGCCAAAAATTTGTATTCAAGCACATTACGATATGGTGCATGTGGGAGATGCTGTGGAAGTATGCATTGAGGGTGAATATATCAAGGCAAAAAATAGTTCTTTAGGAGCGGATAATGGGGCGGCATTGTGCGTTGCTTTACACTTAATGAAAGAATTAGATCATTTTGAGATTTTGATTACAAATGATGAAGAAATTGGAATGATTGGTGCTAATCATTTGAAATTAAAGCCTAAATCAAATCAAATTGTGAATGTGGATAGTGAAATTTTGCGGGAAATCACGATTGGTTGTGCAGGTGGAGTTGATTTGTTGTTTAGCTTTCGTTCGTTACCACTTTTAGAGTTGGAGGAACAATTGGAAGTTTATGAAATTCAAACAAAAGGCTTTGTTGGCGGGCATAGTGGAGTGGATATTCATAAGGGTATACAAAATGCTATCGTAGAGCTTGCAAGGTTTCTTTATGAAAATGATTTACCAACTATAGCTATCGAGGGGGGCGAAAAACGCAATTCGATTGCGGTATCTGCAAAAGCAATTTTTCTTGCTTCAGAAATGCCTGAAGTGCCAGAGTATTTTGAGGTACACAAAGCAAATATTCAACCACACTACAAGAAAAACCTAAGAAAAGTGCTTGAATTCTTGACATTACCTGTTGTGAATGGCGTGCAACGAAAAAATAATGCTGATGAGGTAGTTTTATCTGCTAACATAGGGGTTGTTAATGAAGATAATGGGGATATTGTGATTCAGAGTATGTTAAGAGGCAATGCAACAGAGGAGTTGAAAAAATATCAAGAGAAATTAAGCAAATGGGCGAAAGGTTATGGGGCGGATGTGGAAAGTTTACATTTTTATCCTGCTTGGGAGGCAGAAAATAAGGAGGAACATTTATTGCAACAAACTAAAATCATCTATCAACAACATGGTATTACGCCTCAAATTGTTACAATCCATGCGGGGCTTGAATGTGGGATTCTTAAGAATGCGTTGGGGGTATCTGAAATTATCTCCATTGGTCCAAGTATTGAGTATCCACATTCAGTTCATGAGCGGATGAATATTGCTGATTTTTTAAGCTTTGAGACAATTTTAAAAGATTTGATTCAAAGTTTTCAGTTAACTTAGGATCTAAAAAGGAAGGAGTTAGCTTATGTTTAAGAATGTTTCGATTCAAACCAAGATTCAGGTTCCTATTTTATGTTTTGTGATAATGAGTATTTTAGCTGTGTGTTTGCATTATCTCTATACTTCTGCTGAAGCAAGTAGGAATTTTTATTTAATTGAGAAAGCAGCTTTACAGGAGAGAATTAATACGGCAACTGAAAGTGCGATGAGTATTGCTAATAGCGGTGTAATTGGTCTTGCACATATTAGTGAAATACGAACACTTATAAAGCAACAAGATAAGGAAATGCAATATGCATTTATTGTTGCCCTTGCTGAATTATTTAAGGTTCAAGAAAAACTGGATGCACATATTAAGTTATTTGATGCCCGGATGAATTTACTTGCCGATAGTTTGAATGAGGGTGGATCTCGTGTTGCTGATCAATTCGAACGTTCTGTGATAAATTCTTCTGTTAGTCAAGTTGTTTTGGGTGCAAATGATGAGGGTGTTCTTGTACGTGCTATTGCACCATTGATGGAAAAAAATCGTTTTGTGGGTGCAATTGAATTAAGCTTTCCTTTGCGGGTTGTGCTTGAACGTTTGAAAAGTAATCAAGATATTGATATTGTTTTTGGTGTTAAAACCTCTGCACTAAGTAATTATCCACAATTTCAACCCAAACAAACATTAGAGCAGGTTGCAATTTTTCAGAGTGCACCTTTTTTAAATGAAAAGCATTCTGAATTTGAAGAGGGGGTAAGTGTGGGAGAAGATTTTTTGATTACTTCTTTTAATCTCCATTCTTCTTCAGATATTATGGCATTTATCGGTTTGAAAAAAGAGCTTTTGACACAGAAATTGGATCTTGCACACGCTCCTTTATTTTCACAGATGATTATTACTATCGCACTGCTTTTTTTACTTTTTATAGCGATTTTTGTGGCAATGAAAATGGTTGTATTAAAACGTGTTGCACGTCTACAAGAAATTGCTGAAGAAATTAATCAAAGCGATACCCCAACAATTCAAATTCAAATCAATGCAAATGATGAAATTGGACGCGTGGCGATGAGTTTTAATCGTTTTGCAGAACGTATTGGAAATTTATTCCAACAAAGTAAGGAGACTCAAGAGAAACTTGAACGATCTTCAGCTGAAGTAAATCGGAATGCATCTAAGAATGAAATGGTTATTGCATTAAATGAATTAATGGTGATGGGGGTTGTAGAGAATGCACAAAATATCCAAAAGCATCTTGTAGAAAATATTGAAAGCATTACACAGATTAATCACTTGAATTTAAATAATGAATCTGTGGTAGAATCTATTGAACAACGTACTCAAGAGATGACACGCATTCTTGAACATATGATTAGTGAGATTTTGCGTACGCGTGATATTGCACATGACCTTGCAAAGAATATTGATGAAATCACTTCAGTGATGAATTTGATTAAAGATATTTCAGATCAAACAAACTTGCTTGCCTTAAATGCAGCTATTGAAGCTGCAAGAGCTGGAGAGCATGGAAGAGGTTTTGCAGTGGTGGCTGATGAAGTGAGAAAATTAGCTGAAAAAACACAGAAAGCGACAGATGAAGTCGCAGCACATATCAATATTTTAAAACAGAATTCTAGTGAGATGGTGGGTAATAGTGAAAGTATGGAACATCAGGTACAACAAACTTCAGATTCTCTTGGTAGCTTTAATGAAGTGCTAGAGCAGCTGGTTGGTAATGCAAATCTAATTAAAATCTCCAATGAAGTTGTAACCTATGAATTGTTTGCAAATCTTGCAAAGCTTGACCATATTGTTTTTAAGGCAAATGCTTATGCTGCCATCTTTACAAACCAATATAAAGAAGTAAGCGACCACCACAATTGTCGTTTAGGAAAATGGTGTGAGCAAGGTGAGGGTAAGCAGTACTTTAGCCATACGCCTTCTTATCCAAAGATTGAATCCCCTCATGCAAATGTGCATAGCAGCATTATACAAACCTTGTCTTATTTGAAAGAAGATAAGGATATTTTACAATATGCAAGTCAGGTTGTCGAGAATTTTAAGAATGCTGAAAAAAGTAGCTTAGAATTGTTTGAGGTTATTGAACATATGATTTCAGAAGCAAGACAAGGAAAGTAGTTAGCAGATATGACCCCACTTTTGTGATTATTTTTGATTCATTCCTTAGCTTGGTTGTGGTGGGGTTATTTACAGGGTTGACTGAAAACAAAGCAATATTCAAGTAAGTATAGTCTATAATTGCACTTTATTTAAAAAATCCAGAGGTATAAAATTCAATGCTACAGCGAAAAAAGATATATAATCCCCACTCTAATGAAACCGTGAATGAACGCAAAATATTTGGAGGTAATCCGACAAGTATTTTTGAGTTAAACAAAATTAAGTATCAGTGGGCATATAATCTTTGGAAAGTAATGCTTGCGAACTCTTGGTTTCCAGAAGAAGTAAATATGAATGCAGATAAAAAAGATTATAATAGTAATTTAACAACTTCAGAAAAGCTTGGCTATGACCGTGCATTAGCTCAGCTAATTTTTATGGATTCTTTACAAACAAACAACCTGATTGACAATATTAATCCTTATGTTACTAGCCCTGAAATTAATCTTGTTTTGGTGCGTCAAGCGTTTGAAGAGGCTTTGCATTCACAGAGCTATGCGGTAATGGTTGAATCTATCTCTGTTAATACCGATGAAATTTATGAAATGTGGCGTAAAGATATGATGCTGAAGAGTAAAAATGATTATATTGCCAATATTTATGAGCAGTTAGCAAAGAATCCCACGGATGAATCGATGCTCAAAGCAATGTTTGCTAATCAAATTTTGGAAGGAATCTATTTTTATTCCGGATTTGCATTTTTTTATACACTTGCACGTAGTGGAAAAATGTTGGGTAGTACGCAAATGATACGTTTTATTCAACGCGATGAGGTTACGCATTTGTTATTATTTCAAAATCTTATTAATTCTTTGCGCAAAGAGCGGTTGGATTTATTTACACCCCAATTAATCGAAGAGGTGGTCGAAATGTTCCGTGAGGCGGTGAAGATAGAGAGTGAATGGGGGGAGTATATTACGCAAGGGCAGATTCTAGGTTTAACAACAGAAATTATTGGCACTTATATTCAATATCTTGCAGATGAACGTATGCAGAAAGTGGGTTTACCTAAACTTTACAATGCAAAACATCCGATAAAATGGGTGGAGCAGTTCAGTAGCTTTAATGAGCAAAAGACAAATTTCTTTGAAGGAAAGGTAACAAATTACGCAAAAGGGAGTATTAATTTTGATGATTTCTAAACATTTGTATGCACTGCAATTTAAAACCCACCAAAGTTTTGAATACAATCTTAACCACTTCATTGCATTGGCGAGTCGTACGCCAGAGGGTTCTATTATTCTTGCACCTGAAGTTGCTTTAACGAATTTTTGCTATCAGCGTATGGAAGAAGCACACGAGTTTGGACGAAAGGCGACAGATACATTCTTAAAAATATCATCTCATCGTACTATTATCTTAACCCTTATAGAAAAACAAAGGCAGGGGTTTTATAATAATCTCAAGGTTTTTCATCAAGGGGAGTTGATCCATAAGCAATCTAAAAGTAAACTTTTTCCTTTAGGTGGGGAACATTTTCATTTTAAAGAGGGTAGTGAGGGCGAGATTCTCCCTTTTAAAATCGATGGAATTTCTTGTGGTGCGATTAATTGTTTTGAATTACGTTTTACGCATCTATGGAATCGTTTAAGGGGTGTAGATATTATTTTTGTTCCAGCACAATGGGCTTTACAAAGAAAACATCACTTTAAAAATCTAGGAATGGCTCTTGCAATCAGCAATCAATGTTTTGTCGTTTTAAGTAATGGGGCAAATGAGAAAATGGCAAAAAGTAGTGCGATTATATCGCCATTTGGGGAGATTCTTGCCAAAGATAATGATGCAGAATTGATTGGAAAGGAAGTGGATTTAGAGGAGGTTAAAGAGGTTCGTCAACATATCAATGTAGGATTATCGAGTGAATAATTTTATTAAAGCAACGCGTATGGTCGAGGAAATCCTTGTGCGTTTTCCTGTATCACCTGAAGTTGCAAAGGCGATGGCAAATGTGGATAGAGAACTTTTTATCTCAAGTGGTATGAAGAATGTTGCATTTAAGCTTGATGCCTTACCCCTAGCGGGTGATCAGTGGATTAGCTCTCCGCTAACGGTAGCAAAAATGACGCATTATTTGGAAACGCAGGGTGCAGATAGTGTTTTAGAGGTTGGATGTGGGAGTGGTTATCAAGCTGTTGTTTTGAGTTTTTTGATTCGCCGTGTTTTTAGTATTGAACGGATTGAAAAACTTTTATTGGAGGCAAGGCAACGCATTCGTTTGCTTGGAATCACAAATATCAATACGCGTTTTGAAGATGGGCAAAGGGGTTGGAGAGAATTTGCTCCTTATGATAGGATTTTATTTTCTGCTGCAGCCACGCGAATTCCTGAAGAATTAACCCGTCAACTTGCAGAAGGTGGAATTTTAATTGCTCCTATCGTACAGAACAATAAGCAAATTATTACGCGTTTTGAAAAACATAATGGTATTTTTAGGGAAGTTGCACAGCTTGAAGAATGTGTTTTTGTGCCTGTGCAAGATGGTTTAGTGCGGGGATAGTTTATGCTAGAATTTAGGGCAGTGATTTGGGATTTTGATGGTGTGATTTTAGATGCATTACCTGTAAGAACGGAGGCATTTTTATATGCGTTAAGAGAATATTCGCAAGAAGCGTTGGAAGAATTTAAGTGTTATCATTTGCAAAATGGTGGTATTTCAAGGTTTGTCAAGATTAGTCATTTTTTTGAAAAAATCATTAAGCAGCCTTGTCCAGAAACATTAAAGCAAAAAATTTTATCTGATTTTCATCGCGTTGTGCATGAAAGGCTTTTTGATTCTTCTTTATTGATTATAGATTCTATAAGCTACATTCAGGAACATTTTTCTCATTTGGAATTTTATATTGCTTCAGGGTCAGAGCAAGAGGAATTGCGTTCTTTATGTGACTTTTTACAGATTAGCCGTTATTTTAAGGGTATCTATGGTTCTCCTACCCCAAAGGTGCAGTGGGTGGAAAAGATTGTACAAAATTCTGTTTACGATACAAAGGAGTTTGTTTTAATTGGTGATAGTATGGGTGATTATGAAAGTGCACGCAGAAATCATATTAGTTTTTTGGGTTATAATAATCCCAATCTTAAATCTGTGGGGCAGTATATTTTGAGCTTTAATCCTCTTTGTTTTGCTGATTGATAAACTCTTAAGCAAGAAAATTCTTACTTCTAAAGTGAGAGGTGAGTCACTTGTTACCATTGAAATAATATTTTGCCTGATTGGTTAAAATCTTTTGCAATAAAAAAATTAAGCATTAACCAAAAGGGAGTATGTACTTAACTATTCCAATTATAAATTGGAAACACTGAGGCAATGATCGAGTTTCAAAGAAAATGGTACTTTGGATATTTGCTCATCCATATTCAAAGGGGTAGAGAGTGCAGTAAATCTACAAGGCGAATCGTTAGTCCCACAAGCACAAAAGACCGCATCTAAATTAGATGTTAGCCTACCTCCAAAGTCCATTCTACCACAAAAGAAGCTATAACACAAGAAGTATATGAGTAAAGAGAAAAAGAACTCATACGGGCAAGAAAAGAATATAAGGATTCTGTAGCTCCACAAAGAAGGCAACTCGAAAAAGACAGAAAAATACAATCGATTAATCAATGATGACACAGAACAAGCTTATTTAGATTTAGAAAAACTAGCAAACGAGAATGGATATTCTAGTCTTGAAGAGCTAGAGCTAAGCTTTTTAATTTCTGTATAACATTAGTTATTATTAATTACTAAAAGTAACTATTATATATTAATAGTTACTAATGTATGGCAGTATTAAAGATTATTCTAGAGTAAATCCTTTTTCCTTTTTCTCGTCTCTAAGCCTTTGCATTGTTTCCATCATACTTTCTTGCGGTTCGGATTTTCTATTGTTTGCTTTATGAGCATTTTCACAATCTAAAAATTCATTGCTAGGATTTCCATTTAAAGATTTTTCTAACTCTTTCGATGTTTTTTCACTATTTTTTGGAAACTTTTTCTTACATTCTGTAACTTTTGCTTCCAACTCCTTAGCATTTTTTGGATCAGAATAATATTCCACAGATTTTGGCTCACTAGAGCAAGCAGAAAATACACCAGCAATAATTGCACCTAATAAACCTAATTTAACCGCTTTTTTCATTTTTTTTACCTTTTTGTTAATTTAAAGTAACTATTATATATTATTGTTTATTAATATATACAAAAATTACCTTGTAATATCTTGTTCTTTGTATGCAATGTGATCAGATTTAAAGGTGTCAAGTTTTTTGTGAAAATCAGGCATACTTAGCTGTTTTTTCACTTCATCAAGACCTTTATTTAAATAAATATCATTAAAATCGCTCATTCCTTTTTCCGCTTCTTTGTTGGTGATTTGCGGGATGATGATTTTAATATCAGGGAATTTTTTTTGGATTTCCTTTGCAGTTTCTACTCCAATATTAGAAAGCCCTTGTAATTCTCTTTTTTTGTCATTGTCTGCTATTAAAGTGATAGGAGTGTTTTGAAATTTAGCTTTCAGAACTTCAACAATTTTTGGTAGGTTTCCAGCATCTACACCCATAATTACAGGTTTGTTGAGTGCTTTATAAATTGTTGCTGCAGTAGCAAAGCCTTCTGCTATAATAAATTCTTTGCAATACTCCAAATTTTTAGCTCCTACGATATGAAAACAACCTGATTTTTTCGCGGAATATTCTATACCCTGTTCTTTTTCATCTTTGGTTCTTATGATTCCGATAATTTTATCTCCATTGGGGAAGATTCTTTGGACTGACCATATCTTACCATTTTCGTCCTTGAGAGGAATAAGCAGAGACCCTCTATTATCTTGTTTAAGATAAAAATTTTCATTGAATCCTTTTTTGTTTAAGTATGGATGGTTAGAATATGCCCAGTGTGCATTTTGATATTCTTCTTCAATTTTAAGAGCAGTTTTTTCTTGCAATTCTAAAATTTCTTGTTCCTTATTTTTTGTAGGGGCTATAATTTTTTTTTGATTAAGAGCTTGATAATTAGTAATATCTTGTTTTAGCTCTAAAGGCATTTTCCAATTCTCTTTAATGCCTGTCTTAAAATTTTGAATAAAGCCTGCAGGATATTCATCTAAAAAACCACTATAAGCTCCGCTTTTTTCTCTACCCTTATCGGTAATAGTTTTTACTCTATGAATCTTTCCATCCATGATAGGTGAAGCATCAATAATTAATCCATGATTTTCTAAAGCATTTTTAAAAGCAGAAAGTATTTCTTGCTCATCAAATGAAAACGATTTTTTTTGTCTTGGATATAACCATTGCGAAAAAATATTTTTGTCTAACTTCTTTGGGGCAAACCATTTTTTTTCTTTATCGTCCCACATTGCTCCTAACAGTCTTGCTTTTTCTTTGTCTTTAAACGGAACATAAAGATAAATTCTTTTTTGTGGCATATTTTATCTTTTTATCTATTTAAAGATTGGGTTTTATCCACTGTAATTTCTTTATCAAATTGTTTTTTATTTAATTTTTTTTTGAAGAAATCATTCAGTTTTTGTTTAAAAAATGATGGTTGTTTTTTTTCATAGTCCTCTCTAGCTCTTGAGTAAGAATCAGCAAATGTTAACATTATTGAACCAATATCTTTATTGACTATTTCAGATAAATTTTTTAACAGCCTGAATATTTTTTTGAAATCTATCTTTTAAAGAACCAAGATAGACTTCATCATCACTTATAAAATCTAATTTTTCAGATTTGAAGCTTCTTCTTTCAAATCCATCATTTCTTGTTGTAGTCCCCAATATTGATTGTTGATTGTTTCCTCTTGCGTCTGTTTCTTGTCCTGATTCATCATCTCTTGAAACAAAGGAGAATAAATTTGTGGTTTTACTGCTATGAAATGATTGAGATTGATTTGCGCTTCTGCTAGTATCTCCATATCTGTGATTCCCTGTATTCTTTGCTGTTCCGCTTCCTTGCTCTCTAAAATTTCTAGTTCCATTTCCGCTTGTGGAAGTGCTAGTGTCATTAATTCTGACATTCCTAGAGCTTTGATTGTGTTGGGATAAATTTCCGCCCATCTCTCTAGTATTATTAGACTGTATTGTGGAATTTTCTTGTCTACCCAAAGTTGATGTATCTGATGAAATGCTATTTCGTTTAAGATCATTCGTAATCTCTCTATGTTTGGATAACTCTCTATTCTGTTGCTCATTTCGCCCTCCTGTAAATTCTAACTCTATAAAGTCAAATAGAGTCCGACCACCGTAAAGTTTTTCATCTTCAATTTGCTTTTTTGTTCTTCGCATTTATATCCTTGTAATTTTGTTTTTTGCAAGGATATTTTAACATTATTTTTCAAGAATGTTTAAAGCCCTAGCTTCTTTCAAAATTAACTTTCTTATATAAGAGCTACTCTCGCTACTCAAGTCTAATTCCATTAATTTTTTTAAGATGTTGTGTTCTTTTTGATTAAGCCTACACACTATTACATGTTCTCTCCTTAATTCTTTTTTTATTGATTTTCGCCCTGAAGAATTTTTTTTATCCGCCTTTCCATAAGTTTTTTGCAAGGTTGGATCAGAATTTAGAGCTTCAGCAATTGTAAAGGGTTTTTTCTCCATATCATTTCTCCTTTGTAATAAAACTTAAAAGCTTTTGGTATTCATTGAAAAAATTTGTGTAGCTTAATCTTGAAAGATTATTTTCATTATAGAGTTCTGTAAAAGAAGCTCCGCTACTTGTTGAATTTCTGATAATTTTTGAAAACTTAAAAAAGAAAAGATTCAAGTCTGTAAAATTACTATCAAGCGTTTCACAGATTTGATTTTTTTCTTTATCATCTCTGTAATCTGTAACTAGAATACAAACTTTATTACTATTGCCTATTTCGTTTAAAGTTTCTAATGTCCTCAGTAAAGAATTATAGTCGCTAGTGCAAGGAACAATAATGTAATCACTTTCTTTAACGATTTCCAATATACCCTTTTCTACAAAACCACCAAAATCATAAACGCAATTATCTATTTTTTTTGGAGTCAGTAAAATTTTTGCTTTTTGTGGATAAATCTGTTCTATAATAGAATTATCATTGCTTTGCAGGAAGTATCCCAAATCTTTAGCAATTGAAAAAGCAAAAGGAGTTTTACCAACACCACCTTTTTTGTTTATAACAGATATAATCATCACATTGTCCTTTTGTATTAATTAATAGTAACTATTATATACTATTAATTATTAATATATATTAAAAGTTAATTAAATTAACTTTTATCATGAATATTACCTATTACTTCAACACAAAAAGAATCTTGCTGTGTATAAATAAAAAGATTTTCAACTATCTCTTGTGTTTTTGTATCTAAGACATAGAAACAGTTATACTTAAAAGCAACGACAAAAGGGAATGTATCACAACTTATAATATCCCCTTCATAAATCTTTTTGCCATTCTTATCGTAAAACCCTGTCCAGAGTTCAATTTCTAACCTGTCATCGTTTATCGGAATGAGATTGACTTTACCTCTTTCAAATTCTACATGCATTTCCATAAAGGCATTTGCTTCTTTATTCCATATTCTATAATCAAAATCTTTTAGTTTCATTTGTGCCTCATTTGTTAATTAATAGTAACTATTATATATTATTAATTAATAACTATATATTAAAATTAATTTTAATTAACTAATGTTGCTCTGTTTCGTGGATGTTGCCGATTTATTACACTAGCATCTTTGTGGAAACTCCTTTGTATTGTAGATATTCTCTGCAAAGTTATTACTATGAGATTTTAAGGAAGTAGGGTCAAATAGGAATGATTCTGTCGGAATATGCTTTAAAAACACTTCTCGCAACTTCACGCCTACAGAATCTTCTTCTTCTAACTCACGAATACAAACCTCCCAAACACCTAAACCTAAAAGTAAATCTATATCACAATCGTGTTTTTCTAGTGAATACTCTTCGGTATCTGTGATGCTTTTGAGCAAATCGCTCATCAAACTTGCAGTATTTTTGTCCTCCTGTTTGCGTGGAACGACTTTAATATCCTGCTTTCCTGCCAACTTAAAACCTATGATTTTATTTCCAATTTTGTAATAAATATTTTCAAAAATAGGCGGTTGCCCTCTTTCTTTCAAGACACTTAGAACATCATCTGGAAGTTGTTTTCCATTATAATAATCCTTGTGCATTTTGAATTCTTCTAAAAATTCTTGATTGCTTTCTTTTGCTTCGTTGTATAAGAATTCTATTCTTTCTTGTGTGATAAGTGTTTTCATTTTTTACCTTTTTCAAAAAATTGCCTAAAATGAATATTTTTTACAATTTTAATTATTTTAAAAAGTGAATGATTTGCACTCTTCAACTCTGATTTCAAAGTAACTACCTCTGATTCTAGCCTATTAATTTGTGCTTTTAATTCTCTGAATTCTGTTTCGTTCATTTTACGCACTCCTTCAATCTTGCTTCCAAAATAGCGTAGTAATTTGCTAATTCCTGTGCACTTTTAAAATCTCTTTTTGCTTTTGGTTTTGGTGGAAGTTCAACATTGCATTTTACTGGCACTTTTACTTCTACAAATTCCACTTTTGTAATGACTTCTGGCTGTTTAGCACAACCTATAAGGAAAAAAACTGCAAACAAATATAAAGCTACACATAACACGATTTCTATCTTCATTACTCACACTCCTTAATCATTTTCTTATTTGCAAAAACAGACATCTTCATACTCCATCTCGTCATATTCAGCAAACAATGGCTTTCCTTCTTGTTTGAATTCCTGCTCATATTCAACAAGACTTTTTCCTATTTTTAGTGTCTTATTCAGACAATTCAATTCCATTGCCTTAGCTTCTAATTGCTTTGCTTTTTCCCAATACTTTGGATAATGAAAAAACAAACTCCTTAAGCTTTGCTTATTTTGCTTAGGACACATATAGCAACCTGTCCGCTGAAAATGCTCGTAAAGCGGATTAGCAATGCCTCTTTTTTTCAAAAAGTCTCCACATTCTTGCTCATTCCAACCCCACTCATTCAAAGGATAAACTGCTCTTGCATAATCAAGGCTAGACACTCTACCTTTTTGCACTTCATTAGCGGTATAGCCTATTAACATTTGTGTTGAGAATCTCTTCTTACTTAAGTTCAAAACAAATTCTCTGATTGGCTTGATTTTTGCCTCTCTTGTGCAATAATCTACACCTAAAGTTCTTGGGAATCCTCTTTTTCTACCTTCGTATTTTCCACGAATAATCGGTTTTTCAAACGCCCATTTTTCAATGATATGGCTTGAATCTAAAATGACAAGATTTGTAGAAAAATTTGTTTTCAGATAATCCTTAATTTTTTGGATATACTCAATCATCTCATCAAATTCAAAGCCTGTATCACAAAAAATAGCCGATTGCAAAGAATAACCCTTCTCCAAATAAGCCACAACCATACCTACACCTTTACCGCTTCTTGTAGGAGCTCCTAACGCTACAAATTGCTGACCCCCAAATCTTAAGAATTTGCCTTTATATTTTCCGATGATAATGCCTCTATCATTAAATAACTTCATTTGCTTAATCTCGTTATTATTGGCAAATCTAGCTTCACCAAATTGCGATTTTTTAGTTTTTAAAATTAACACTAAAGCAGTAAGAGCAATCAAACAAATTCCAAATGTAATACCTAAAGAAAGCCATATTTTTGGGTAACCATTACTAATTGCTTGAAAAGTAAAATTAATGTTGTAAATTTCTAGAGCTTGTGCTATTTTTACTTTATTCAAAAAGAAAAACAGAATAGGGGTGAGCAAGTATGTAAGAATTATGCTTGCTATAATAAGGAAAATAATTTGAATACTTTTATTATTTTGCATTTTACCTCTCCAAATTTTTATTATTTGCATTATTTTTGGTATTAAACTCTTCTAGTTTTGTTTTAAAATCACTTACGGATTTATTTTGTTGTGCTTCTTGTGCGTAATACTCTTCAACCTTTGGATTCTTGAATTCCATTTGTTTATTAAGATTCCTATCAGAATAAAAGGTTATAATTATTTCATCAGAGGGGGATAGTGGCGGTTGTGACCCTCCCCTTTGATAAGATTTTGTTAGTCTCTCCAAATAACCACCTGTTATCTTATCAGTAATAGCTCTAAATCTAATTCCTTTATTATTTTCCCATTCGTAAATTTTCGCTTCCTTTTCATCTATAAAAGGCTCTTTAAACACTTTTAAATATTCTCTTATAGAATTCCCAAGACTTAAAAGCTCTTCTAGTGTGATTTGTCCCTCACTATTTTTTTCTAAATGCAGTTTGATATGCTTTGCACCTAAACCTATATCTCTTTTGATGTTATGGTAACCTTTCACATAATGAATTACATAATCAATGATTGCATTTTCAATAGCCTCTAATTCTGCATTGATAGGTGTAGAGTTCTTATCATTAAAAGTTACATTATAGATGCCTCTTTTTTCTTTATTACTCATTAAAGCCCCTTTTTGATATTCTCGATTTCTTTAAAATAAATACCACTGATACGTCTTTTTCCGTGATGGGCATGGATATGCACAACAATATCTATTAAATCCTTAAGAGTTTTTTGGATGATTTCAAAAGGTACACATTGCCCTTGTGGATTCTGCAAAGTCATTAAAGCAAGTCGTGTAAATGTTTCTTCAGGGCTTCCTGCATGGCAACTTGTAATGCTACCTCCATGACCACTTGCTAAAACATTGATAAAATCATAAGTTTCAGCACCCCTAAGCTCTGCTAATAAAATCCTATCGGGCTTCATTCTTAAACAAGATTTTAAAAGCGTTGCAGAATTTAAAAAATCTGTGCTTTTTGCTTCAGAAGGATAGAATAATTGCACGAAGTTTTTGTGTTCATAGAATTTAATCTCCTCAACATCTTCAATAGTAATAATCCTATCTTCAAGGCTTATAAAATCAATCAGAGTTTTCATAAAGGTAGTTTTTCCGCTACCTGTTTCACCAGCAATAATGATATTCTTGCCAAACCTAACAGCCATAGAAATAAAACTTTGGTATTCTTTTGCTTTATAAAGCTTAATTAATTCCTCATCGTTTGGTTTCATTTCATTGGAATTAGGATTTAAATCTTCAAAAAGACCATTTTTAACATGATCTTCCATTTTAAAGCGAGTTTTACTAGGTTTTCTAATGGTAATAGAAATATGTTCATTTTTTGTAGCAGGGGGAATGACAATTTGCATACGCTCTCCACCTACCAAAATACAGCTAAGAATTGGGCGAGATACATCAATCTTATCTTTTTTAAAGGCAGCAGCTGCAGTTGCAAAATGGTTTGTTCTTTCAAAATCAAGTTCAGTAGTTACAGATTGCCAAAGTCCTTTGGAATTTTGTATCCAAATTTTATCATCCCCGTTGTAGCAGATTTCATTAATGCTATCATCTCTTAAAAATTCCCCAAAATATTGCTGTGCATATTTATCTAATGTGATTGACATTCTTTTTCCTTGTAAGTTTATAAACTTTTGAAAAATCAATATCTTTATTAACATAAACACCGACTAAATCACCATAATTTTTGTAAAGTGTAGGTTTTATATCAATCATTTTTTTTAAAACAGTACTCGCAATTTCATTAGTATTGTCTCTTGTATTTTCGCTATAATTGTAATAGTTGTTGCCACTACCATTATTCTTGTTTAATTGATCGGCTAAAATAGCCATTCCATCATCAATCATTGAAAGTAAAATAGCAGAGCCAAAACGTTTAAGATAATGATGATCTACCCAGCCGGGCATACCACTAGCTCCTAGCTCATCAGTAGCACCTGAATGCACAGGAATAATAATATTATTAGGTGTTCTAATTTCCTGCCAAATTACAAAAAGCCTATCCATTCCATCATCAATTTGACCTGCATTAAATGTTCCTGTAATTGTGCTACCCTTTTCAATCAAAAGTGTATTGCCATTTGCGGAATATACATCATTTGAAACAGTGCAAGCAATACCGCCTTTAATGGAACTTATCAGTTTTGTTTTTAAGGCGCAACCTATATAAGTGCCTTTAGGAAGGAGTAAGTTTTGATCAAATTCACTCAATTTTGCAATTGTTGGCGTAAAAACTTCTCCTATAAAATCTCCCCCACTTTGCAGGCTATTAGATTTTTGTAAAACACCAGCACCATTCTGTCCAAACTCAAATAATGTATTTTGTTTTTCTCCAAATTCCATACCAGCTTTAGTCCCATCTCCAAAATTCCCGCTACTTGATGAAGTAACAATAGTTGCTCCAATGCCTTTAACAATTCTAGGTTTTGGGAGTTTTGGTTCAAAAATGGGCATTTCTGTCTGCTTTGGTTTTGGTGCTATGAGTTCATCAAATGTTTTTTGTGGAGGAGGTGGGGCAAATTCTTTTTGTTTTATGTTTTGTGCCATATTGTTGTCTTCTTTTGGTGTTTCTTCAATAACATTACTCCTGCTAAAAAAGGAATTCACAAAATAAACCATTAACACAATGAGCAATAAAGCACCAACAGCAAAGATACCATAACCCTGTATTTTTTTAAGATAATCTTTTTGGCTATTTAATTCTGTTGTATGATTTTGTAAATCGTTGTTTAAAGCATCTTGTTCTTTATTATGCATATTCTCTATTTCCTTACTATTTTTGTGCTAAATGATAATTCTGCTGGTGCTATTCTTATCATTTCTTGCCTTTTTTATTAACTTCTCTTTGAATATTCTCATTAGAAGTTTCCCTTGTTTTGCGTAATGGATTTTTTGCATATCCTTTATTGAAAATTCCAACAACCTTATCTCCACTTCTTAAAAGAATTTGTTTAGCAGTTTTTTGAATCACTAAAACATCATAATTGCCATCTTTTTTGATGTGTGTATTTAAGATACTTTCTTTGCCATTTTCATATATAAAAACTGCAGGGAATGTTTTAGTATTATCAAATCCAAGATAAGTAAAAACGCCATCATCATAGGCAAAATTTGGGCTTATATCCTCACTGCCTTTATTGACTTTCATATAAAAATCCCAATTTCTAGGAATGGTATTTTTATTTAAATCGGTTCGGATACTTTCTTGCTCTTGCACCTCAGATAATTCTTTAGCTACTTCATAATCTTTTTTCGGATATGAAAAACTAAGTTTGTAAGTGGTGTTACTGTTTTTGGTAACAAGCTTCAAATCGAATACATAAGCATTTAAGTTTGTGGTTACAATTAGGTTAGTTTTCCAATCATTTGGATTAGGATCTAACACAAATTCTTGCGAAGATTGACTTTTCCCCATGCTGTTTTCATCTTGGTGAACAAGTTTTGTTTGATAAGCTTTGGGTTTGATAAATAAAAGATTATCTTTTTCTGTTAAATCCCAACCCTCTGCAAAACCTGTAGCGGTATTAATAATTCTCTCATCAATACCAAATTCCAACACACTTACATATCCATTTTTAGCATTTACTTGAAAAACATCATTGGCGTTATAGACTGCATACGCAATTCTTTTGTCGTATATGGAAGTTTTTGGAATATTTAAAGCCCATACAAAACTACTTAAAAGTAAGCTAATTAGAATTATTTTTTTCATCTTTCCACTTCGTCATCAACTCGATATGTTAAAACTTTAAAACCGAGAGGATTTAAAATTCTGTTTTCCTCACTAGCTTTTGCTAAGATATAGTCATAACTTAGTGTAATGACTTTTGTGGCCTGTGTTATTCCTCTTGTATTGAGATTCTTTGTAGCAATGATTGCTCTAATGGTTGAAGTTTTAACGCCATTGCTTTCCCCCAAAACAATGCTTAAAATTTGCACACTCACTTCATTAGAATTTTTTAGGATTTGATCTCTTGCGTTATCTCCTTCATACCAAGCCCTATATTCATTTGCAACCTTTTCAGAACTCATTAATTGAGTGAGCAAATAATCTTGATTCAAAAGCTCATAGTAATATCCCTCTCTAGCCTTAATATAAGTCCCAATAAAATATTTATCCAAAGCTTCATTTTTTGTAATTTCTTTCTCATCAAGTATGGTTAAAATATCAACCATTCCTGTGGTGTTGTCTACTCTTATTACATAAGGCTCTATGGTTTTTAAAGGAGTGAGTAAAACAACAGCAACAATAGAAAGAATCGCTATAAAAATAGAGATAAAAGCAACAAGCCACGCTCTTTTATTGCTTGTTTCAATCAAATATCTAAAGCTTGCTTCATAATCTAAAGCGGTATTAAAATCACTCCTCATCGTTCTTTTTCCTGATTAAGAGATTTACCAATAGCTTTTTCTTGCTTTTTGAAAAAGCTATTAAACTTATCCATAAAGTGAGATTGTTTTTTATCCTCTTTTGCTAACTCTCCTTGCTCCACTTGCTTAATCTTGTCTTCTAGGCTAATCCAACCTTGTTTTTCAAGCTCTTTACCCAAATCATCTTTTGACATATTTATCCTTTCTGTATCAATTAATAACCCTAATATTATTTAGAATCATTAGATTCCTTTGCAGCTTGATTAAAATCTGCGTTAATAGGCTTCCAATCTTTTTGACTATTAAAAAGCTCATCATATTTGCCTTGATGAGTGCTACAAGCACTCAAGAAAACACCAAACATAAACATAAAAATAAAATTACGCTTCATTTCTCATCCTCTCATACATTCTTTTTGCACCACTATATGCGGCTCTACCAGCTGCTTTTCCACCAGCCATTGCTGCACTTGTAGTTTTACCAGCAGCCCATCCTGTAGGTTTTGCAGCTAATTGACCAATAGGAGTTAATTTGCTACTTATTGCCCCACCCATTACCCCATCCATTGATACATTTGCGACTTTTTCAGCAAAAGCTTTTGTTGCTAAAATCATAATTGCTAAAATCAAAGAGGAGATTACATAGAAAATACCTGTTGCTAACACTTCACTTCCAGTTTTTGTGTGTTGGGATAATGAAATTGTCCAGCTATCCAATTCAGTCATAAAAGTTTTTAAGAACAAACCTACAAGTAAAATCACCAAAGTATTAGAGAGCAAAAGTCCAATCCATTGTGTAAAAACATTCTTTGTAGATTTAAAAATTAAAAGCCAAAACACAATAGGAGCAGAAATTACAAGCATTGTTTGTGTAAATGTTGTAACCACTAAAATCGCTAATGTGGGAATGATAGCGACTAAAAATCCAATATAGCAAAGTAGCATTGCGGCAACTGCCATAATAATTTCTAAACCACTTGATTTATCCCAAATTGAATTTGCTAATTTTATGGTATTTGCAAACATAACATCTAAGTTTTTATACATTTGCGCACCACCACCAGCCCACTCATAAATTCCATCCATTGCAGAAATTGCTAAATCTAACCAACCTCCAAGATTTAATGCAAAAGTAATTGCGAGAAGTTTTCCTGCTATATCCCAAGTAAGCTCTCTAATAGGGCTTTGGCTTCTACCTGCTAAGACTTCAAAGCCTTTATGCATAATTACAAGCGTAATAATGATAGAGAATAAAACGCTAAGTTCTGCGACTTTATCACTTGCGCCGACTTGTCTGATTGTATCAATGATTTGTTGGATGCTTTTGCCTAAGGTTTGAAATAAATTATTCATCATTACCAGCTTAATTTGGATTCTTGTTTGGCTTTTTCCATAAGCTCTTGCGTATTGCTAAATTCATAGTTAAACGACTTAGAATATTTTTGTTTTGCAATATCTTTTTGAATGTTTCTTTGGTTTTCATAACTAGCATTTGCTAAATCTAATTGATTTTTGACCATTTGGACTTTTGCGACTTCTAGCTGAATCGCATTACCAATATCTGCACTTTCTTTGATGTCTTTTGTATTAACCAATTTATCTTGTAATTTTTGAAGTGTTTCACTAATTGTATCCATTTGTACTGAAGCTTGATTATACGTTTCTACTTGAGCAGCATAGGTGATTAAATCCACTTTGCAAATATTTTTCTCTTCTTGCGTCATATAATCAAAATTACATCTATCAAAGCTCGTGTATTTGTTAAAAATTTCACTGCCTTTTTGGCTTAAAAATTGTTCTGGATTTCTTAATACATCGTTATAAAAAGATTGTATATTTTTTCCAGATTCAGCAAAATCATAATAAATTTGTTCAATATCTTTCATAAAGGCAACAGAATCTCTTACGCCTGTTTTTGAAAGTAATTCATCTTTATAAGCTTGGATTTGTTTTTGATAATGTGCTACAGTTTCTAACCACCTTAAAGCTTCTTTAGCCCATTCCATTATTTGTTGAATGTTGTGTGCCATCATTTGTGTATTTGCAGTAATATCTACAACAGGAATTCCAGTACTAAATGTAATATTAGAAAATAGGAATAAACTAAAAAGTGATGCTGTGAGTTTTTTAGTATAACTGCGGTTAAGACTCATTTTTTCCCTACTTGTTGGGGCATAATGGATTTTCCTTGTGGCTAAAAATTTCAAACTTCTCATAAATATCTCCTAAAATGGAATTTCTTCAGATTCTATATTGATTGTTGGGTGTTCGTATTCAACACGCGGTTCTTTTGGTGGCTCTTGTGTGATTTGTGGTGTATCTTTACTATCCTTTTTGCCTAGCCAATAGAATTTAGAAACAATCACACTTAGTATTGTTCTAGTGTTTCCTGCTTCATCAAGATATTTACTAGAGGATAATTCTCCACTGCACGCAAATTGAGAACCTTTTTTGATATGTGTAGAAGCACTTTCGGCACTCTTACCAAACAACACAATAGGAATCCAAGTTGTGCTACTCTCATCATTACCTTTTTCATTTTTCCACCTTTTAGTAATGGCAAGAGAATTTTTTGCATAAAGCTTTCCACTGTTTGTGTTACCTATTTCAAAATCCTTGCCTAAATAGCCGATTAAATTGACATTATTCATTGTTAAACTCCTTTTGATTTGAGGTTGGATCTTTTGGTGTGCGGTTATCTACAAGATAATCCAAAGAAAAAACATTTTTAGATTCTTTGGAATAAGGATTTTTAGTAATAATCACACTAACCTTGTAGTCATCATGTGGCAAGTTTGGGGAGATAAGATTCATTAAATCCATTAAGTATTTACTAGGATTGGCAATCTTTTGTTGTAAGAGCTTTTCCATTTGATTAAAAGCATCAATGAATTGAACTTGCCATTTTAATGCCTTAGCTCCTGTAAGACCCATAGTAATTAGTGAAAAGCCATCTCTGTTTAATTGGTAGTAGCGATATTTTGTAATACCCTTAAAGCCTTCTATTTTACGATGTTCGTATGATTCCTTAAAATTAAGAATATATTGGTTCTCGCCTATTTTGCGTAGATTTTTTATTTTATTATCTATTATAGATAATACATTATCGTGTCTTCTCCCAAATACTCTTGCTATATCTAAGCTTGTGCAGAAGACTTGGTTGTCCTTATTTTTAAAACTAATCTTTTGATTATTGATATTAACAATGTTTGTGTTACACATCTTTTAAACTCCCTCTTTTTAGTTTGTGTTCAGGATATATCAAATCTCTTTCACTCATTGTCTCTCCTTGTCTTGAGAGTTATTTTGTTGTATATTCTTTTTATTTGTAAATTCTTTGAATTTCTCTATAAAGTCTATTTGTTTGGAATCTTTAGAATCTTTTGTGAGATTCTGATTCGTTTGTGGTATAATTTGGGAAGTAGTTTCTGAAAGTGTATTTACACCAGATGATTTATCATCACCGCCCATCTGAGCATCTTGACTTAGAGTGTGAAGGGAGTGGACGGCTTCACCAGAAACTGCTCTATTAATAAAACGATTAAAGTTTCGCTTATCTTGCTTGTTAGTATGATAAATAACATTTGTTCCTTTATCATTCCTAATTCCTATATCACCCATTTTTTTATTATTAATTTCTAATGTTTGTTTTGCAACTATAAAATCTTTTTGACTTTTAGCTTTTGGATTATTTATAATCAAATCGGGTTCTTTGACTACATTATTTATCACTTCCCCAACCTCTCTCATATCTTTAAACATTTCAGGGTGTCTTTCATAAAGTCTTTTTAAATCAGCAATAGCCTCCTTATCTCCTAAAAGTTCTGATAATTTCTCACAAAGATTAAAAATTTCTAATTCTTTATCATTCATTGGTTACTCATTCCTATAAAATTCTTTAAGCTCTGCGACTTTTTCATCAAGGCTTTTATCTTCTTGGGCAAAGATTTTTTCTATGATATCTATATAAGTTGTTCCAGTGGATAAGATTTTTAGATTCTCATTGCCTAAAGAGCTTAAATCTAAAGTGCAGATAGCTTTTTCGTCTTGTCTTTTGACTAAGAATTGTCTTTTTGCAGGATCAAATCCTTTAATAATCATATATTCGTCATAGCTTAGACCAACACCATCAACATATTCCTCATCTTTAGCTTTTGGATTTGGTAGAAAAACCATTGTCGCAGATTGTTCAATGAGTGTTTTTGCATTTTTGAGTTTTAAAAAGTCTTCTAAGCTTTGTGAAGCAAGCCTTAAAAAGCCATTTTGCTTTCTAATGGTTTTAAATTTGTTTTTGACTTCTTCTTGCACAATTTCATTTTCCAGCCACTTCCAAGCCTCATCAATATCAATACAAAGCCTTCTACCATCAGTTAAGCTCATTACACGCCAAAGAATGTAATAACTTAGAATTCCTGATACATCTTTATCATCTAAAAATTCAGTCCCATCAATCCCAAAAAGATTAATATCATCAGGAAAATCTAAATTATCAAATTCATTATCAAATACCCAGCCAAATTGCTTACCTCTTTTAAAAAGTGCTAGTCTTGATTTAAGAGAATTATCATCATCAACATTTTCTGTTAGGTTTTCTAGTAATAATGAAATAGGGAATTTTCTCTCCTCTTTATCAAAGCCCTTCATAATGGAATTTACTGCATTATTAAGCATTTCTTCTTCTCTAGTTGTTAGAATCTCATTATTTCTAGTAACTAAAAGCTTCATTAAGGATTGTAGTTGTCTTATGTTTTCTTGTGTGGTTTCAACCATGAAAGGATTAAATCCTGTTGGCTTACCATTTTCAATACTAATATATCTACCACCAGCACAAAGAATGTTGCCCAAAGCTCCTTTGTCTTTATCTAAATAAACCGCTGTAAATTTTCTATTTTTTTCAGGAACATCATCAGGGAAAGTGTCTTTATTTGCATATTTCATCATTTGATTAACAATAAAATTCATAAAGACTGTTTTACCGCCACCGCTTTGCCCTAAAATTAAAGTATTTGCCAAAAAGAAGTCGCCAAAGTCATTTTTACTTGCACCTGAACTCTGGTGGAAATTGAAATAATAAGGTTGTTTGTTTGGTGTTTTTAAAATCGTAACTGCATCTCCCCAGCAGTTTTTATTTCTTTTACCCATTGCAAAATTGTGTAAAGCAATTAAAGAAGAGTAATTAAGGCTAGAGATTAGATTAATGCGTGGGCGTATGGCAAAGTTTGTTGGCAATTGTGAAAAGAAAGTAGCAGGAAGTGCTATTGTTGCTAAAATTACACCAAATCCTAACTCATTCATTCTTGTAATAACTTCATTTGCATTATTTTTGCATTCTTCTAAGGTGTTCCCATAAACAAGAATTGAAAAATGATATTTACCAAAGGAAATCTCTCCATTTGTAAGTTGATCTAATGCGTCATCAATCTGTGCCACTTGGGAAAATCCATCATCTTCAGTTGCAATAAGTTGTTTTTTCTGCTTAGAAATTGCAGATTTAGCATCTATTTTAGAAATTGGTGAAAAGCTTTGTGTGATGATATATTCAATATCTAAATACATTAAAACATTTAAAATTCCAGCAAAAGTTTCGCTGGTGTAATCTTTAATTTCAATACAACGAGCAAATCTTTTTTCTCCATGATTACTGTTGAGCTGGATTGTTTCGTGTCCAAATTGTATATTTTGTAAATTGCCATTTAGATATTGATCTATTGGAGCTGATAATACTCTCACAGGATTAAATTTACCACCAATTAAATAATTGTAAAATTCTAGTTGGTAAGAGTATATTTTATTATTTTTTAAATAGGTTTTTAGCCTTTTTGGACTAAAATCTTTAAGGTTTGATTCTAGCCTATCTGTAAATTCGCCAAATTTCATTAGAAATAGGCTAATCATCTTTCTTTTACTCTCAAAAGAGCTTTTCATAAAAGCTGTTTTTTCTATTTTGACCTTTAGGGGATCAAAAATTAAAGTGAGATACAAAGCATTTTTTCTTAATATCCCTTGTTTGAAAGATTCATAATACTTTCTATCAATCTCCTCTAAAAAAGCATTATTAAATTTTGAAGTGAGCCTATCTTCAATGGAGTATCTACAATTATGAAAATAAAAGCTCACAGGCTCATTAGCAAAAGATTTAAATAACATATTCAAAAGATCATTTTTTGTATCTAACTCATCGTCTTCTTCTGCCTCAAAGTTAATGCCTTTAATTTCCCAAGTTGAGATTAAAAAATAATTTTTTGTAATTACCACAGAATCACTAATTAAAGACGAAAAGGGAATAAGTTTTTCAAAACTAGGTTCTGCTTTAAGCCCAAAAACAGAGATTTTTGGAAAATCTGAATTTTTAGGCATTTCTCTATAGGAATTTGCACTATAAGTTTTAACCTTATAGTAATTATTAGAAGCAGGATTAGAAAAAAATCGCATTTTTAAGACTCGAGAAAGAAAGCATTTTAAGGCAACAAGAAAGGGAAAAAGAGGAAAAAATCTTTGCTGAAAATCTTATCTTATCTCATCAAAAGATAAT